>NZ_JBVJMF010000030.1:0-56754 GCF_055584345.1 Streptomyces sp. NPDC104106 | reverse complement strand
CGGTCACCGGCTCGGCCCGCTGCACAGCCCCCGGCTCGGGGTGCGGGCGGGTCCGCTGTTCGGCCTGCGGCTCGGGCTGAGCCTCGGTGAGCGGCTCGGTCACCGGCTCGGCCCGCTGCACAGCCCCCGGCTCGGGGTGCGGGCGGGTCCGCTGTTCGGCCTGCGGCTCGGGCTGAGCCTCGGTGAGCGGCTGATCCTGCGCCCCGGACTGAGGGCGGGTCTGCTGTTCGGCCTGCGACCCCGCACGCGACTCGGCATGCGGATGAGCCTGCGGCTCGGGCCGCAGTTCAGCACCCGGCTCGGGGTGCGGGCAGGTCTGCAGTTCGGCCTGCGGCTCGGGCTGAGGCTCAGCCTGCGGGCGGGTCTCCGGCTCGGCCTGCGGCTCCGGCTGGGGCTGGGGCTGCTGTTCGGCATGCGGTTCGGGCCCGGGCTGTTGTTCGGCGTGCGGCACGGTCCGGGGCTCGGGCGCCGGTCCGGTCTGCTGGTCGCTCATACGGCCTTCCCCTGGTCCTTGATGCGGTCGAGCTGTCTGCCGACGAGGGCGGCCACGAGACCGGTGCCGACCGGCGGAGGCCCGGACACGTCGGCGGTGACGAGCACGTCGCCCACGGAGGCCGTGCAGAACATGCGGGCGATCTTTCCGTCGTCCTTCGTGGGCGTCAGGAAGCAGGCGGCGTCGTCGTGGCCGTCGATCGCCGGGCCCTTGGGGAAGACGCCGAGCCCCTTGAACACCTCCTGTCGCGACGCCGACAGGTCGCGTGCGGCACCGGGACTCGCCAACCGCTCCAGCTGGAACCTGATCGTGAAGGCCTGCGGGACCTTCTCGGCGAAATCGAAGGGCGCGTAGCTGCGCGTCGCCATGCCCTGGATGTGCTCCTTGTCGATCAGCTCATCCATCTTCTTCCGGGTCTCGACCGGCAGGTCGCGCGCCGCCTGCTTCGCCAGGTCGGTGGCCTGGCGCCCGCTGAGCGCGGCCTCGGAGCCGAACTCGCCGATGTCCGGCCCCTGGCCGTATCCGTGGTACCCGACGTCGTACGGCAGCAGCAGCGCGCGCAACCCCGAAGGGTCCTCGCTCGCCGGGCCCCTGCGGTCGTTCTCGGCGGCCGAGGCGAACTTCCAGACGGGCGTTCCCGGATCGCGGTCGGCACCGGCGACCCGTACGGCGGTGAAGCCGATCCCGCCGACGACGGCGAGGGCCAGCAGCCCCGCCCCGGCGATCCGCCCCGCACGCCGCCGGGCGGCCCTCTCGGAGTACTCGTTCACAGCCGGGCCACCTGTCGCTTCGCCAGTTCCATGATCGTGCCCTCGGAGACCGGGCCGGTGTCGGTGACCCAGATCTCCATGAAGATGTCACCGCGCGAGACCATCGCCTCCTCGCTGTACTGCGGCAGGTAGCCGGCCCTGGTCCGGGGCGTGTGATGCACGTAGACCATGCCGTCGCCGGTGCCGGGCAGGGGCAGGCTGGTGGTGTCCGGCTGGTGGTCCTCCCAGTTCCCCAGGTTCTTCACCTCCTGGGCGGCGCCCGGCTGCGACACCTGCCGGTACTGGACGAGCCGTATCTCGCTGTACGTGGTGCCGATCCGCCATGTGGTGTCGGCGGCGCGGCGGAACTCGTTCTTCAGCTCGTAACGGAAGGCCACGGCCGGCTTCTCGGCGGTGTTCGTGTAGGTGGCCAGATCCATCCAGCCGTCGCCGCTGCCGACCGGCACCTGCTGTGCGTCGCGCGGACGTTGCAGCAGGAGCTTGCGCAGATCGCCGTCGGTCTTCACCCGGCGGTCCTGCGCCGCCGACAGCGCCTCGACAACGCCCTTGCCCTGGCGGACGACGGGCTGCGACAGCGGCGGCAGCTTGGTGGGCGGGCGGCCGGCCTGGACGGCATAGCCGGTGCAGACACCCGCGACGACGCCCAGGACGGCGGCACCGGCGATGAGCACGGTGGTCCGGCCGCGCCGGGATCTTTCAGGCGATTCCACGACGTCTCCCTACGGAACGGGAAGCGCGGATTCCGTCATCCGCATCCGCGCTTCACGGGAGACTCATGGCATGGACATCCAGTTGTAAGGGCCTCGATCACGATTCAGCGGCGCTTGACCTCATCGACGAACGCCTTCCAAGCGGGGGCGCCGAAGAGGAGGGGGGTGCGGGTGGTGTCCTTGCTGTCACGGACGGGGATGAGGGGGAGGTTGTCGGCGACCTCGACGCAGTCGCCGCCGTCTTGATTGCTGTACGAACTCTTGCGCCAGTCGGCGGTGCGGAGGAGATCGTCGGACACCTCGACGCAGGCGCCGCCGTCCTGGTTGCTGTAGCTGCTCTTGCGCCACGTCACGTTGCTCAGGTCGATGGCTCGCATGGCGCTTCCTCCAGCATCCGCTTGATGAACTCCCGCGATTCGTCCGGAGTTAGGGCCAAATCGCGTACTCGATCGTATCGGAGCTGGAGCTGCTGCACGGCCGTACTTTCCTGGACCAGTTCGCCGGAGTAACCCGTCTCCACCCAGGCGACGACACCCCCGTGGGCACCCTGAAGAAACATGACGTCGGTGTTCGTCAGCCCGTGCAGCCCTTTGGTCCACGGCAGCACCTGGATCGTGACGTCCGGACGCTCGCCCATCTCCAGAAGATGGCGCACTTGGGCCCCCCACTCCCCGGGGTCGCGGAGCGGGCTACGCAGCACCGTCTCGGAAAGGATCGTGCGGAACTGAGGTCCTCCGTCCGCCAACAGCAGTTCGCCACGGCCCATTCGGGCAGACACCTGCTTCTCCAGCTCTGCTCCGGTCAATCCGCCCAGCGCGAGCAGTTCCCTGGCGTATCCCGGCGTCTGCAACAAGCCGTGGACGATGCCCGGCGAGTACATCCACATACTCACCGCCTCAGCCTCCAGCAACATGTACCGCTGGTACCGCTCCTTGAACGGCGTCAGATCCGCGACCGCCAACTCCCACAGCGTGATCAGCATCCGGCCCGTGCCGTAGTACTGGTCCAGCGCCTCGATCACCTCCGGGCCACCCAGCGTCTGGCCCTTCTCCAGCTTGCCGAACAGGGACGCGTCCCAGCCCACCGCGTCGGCCAGTGCCCGCAGGCTCACTCCTCCGGCCGTCCGCAGGAACCGCAGCTCCTCGGCGAACCGAGCCCTCGGCTCCTGGCTGCGACCCGTGATCGCCCTCCGCTGCGGCACCGGGCCCTCCCCGGCTGTGGATTTGTGGAATTTGGAGCGGCCGTTGTGGAACTAGCGGCCGTTCCGCTCGAATCCGCCCCCGTCGTGGGCCATGCTCTGCATCAGCCCATGTGCACGCAGAGTAGTGCAACTGTCGCATTCCGTATAGATGTTGAGGAAGGGAGCAAACCCTATGGGAACGGATCCGGCCACCCCGCTGTACGACCCGGCCCGCCTCCGCGCCGACGTCCGCGCCGCCAACGAGCGCGCGCGGGCACTGCCGCCCGACCCGGAGGACCTGAGCCGGCCGCCCCGGCCGGTGCCGGGCTCCGCGGTGTGCATGACGCTGGCGGAGGGGCGGGACGCGGCGCGGACGGCGTACGACCGGAGCGCGGAGACGGACGCCAACGTGCTGCTGCGCCAGCACCAGCGACAGGAGCACCGGGCATGAGCGGACTGCCGTACGAGGAGTGCGAGCGGTGGCGGCGGGAGGGGCGGACGCCCGGGGACTCCCACCCCGTCGCGCCCGCTTACGCGCTGCCGCCCTTCCACCCCGACCCCCCGCCCCGGCACCGGCGCGGGAGCCGGCACGGGCGGCGGCGGTCGGTCGACGGGGCGCTCGTCAGCAGCGCGCTCACCGCCCTCTGCGCGGCCACGCTGATCGTCACCGCCGTCATCGCGGCTACGCTTCCCGTATGACCAAGAAGCTCGTGATCAAGGTGACGGCGGGGGCGGACGCCCCGGAGCGCTGCTCGCAGGCCTTCACCGTGGCGGCGGTGGCCGTGGCCAGCGGCGTCGAGGTCTCGCTGTGGCTGACCGGTGAGTCGTCCTGGTTCGCGCTGCCGGGGCGGGCGGCGGAGTTCGAGCTGCCGCACGCCGCGCCGCTGCCGGATCTGATCGATTCCGTCCTGGCCGCCGGGCGCATCACGCTGTGCACGCAGTGCGCCGCCCGCCGGGAGATCACCGAGAAGGACGTCATCGAGGGCGTACGGATCGCGGGCGCCCAGGTCTTCGTCCAGGAGGCCCTGGCGGACGACACCCAGGCCCTCGTCTACTAGCCGCCCCTCCTGGTGACTCGTACCGGTAACTCTCCGTACCCCTCCCCCGGCCTCAGTTCATGAGGACCTTGGTGAGCCTGGCGCCGACGGGGGTGTTGGTCGCCCGGACGCAGGGAGCAGGTCCGACAGCACCCCCAGGGGCGCGGGGAACCGCACCACCAGCCAAGCGGACCGCGCGGCGGACCCCGCGACCGGCCGACGGCATGTCGCGGCACTTCCAGCGGAGCGCTGGGCGCTCAGCGGGGCGGGCGCCTCTTGCCGTCCAGTTCGTCCCACCACTCGTCGGACTCGGGATCGCCGGACGGGTCGTCCCACCAACGGTCCTCCGGGCCACGGCGG
The DNA here is from genome assembly GCF_055584345.1 of Streptomyces sp. NPDC104106. NCBI lineage: Bacteria > Bacillati > Actinomycetota > Actinomycetes > Kitasatosporales > Streptomycetaceae > Streptomyces > Streptomyces sp. NPDC104106. The sequence continues at coordinate 52,204 of NZ_JBVJMF010000030.1, read as the reverse complement.
TTGGCGATCACCGCGGCGGCCGGCGGGATCACCATGGCCACCACGCACATGCCGACGGCCGCCGGCACGGACCAGATACGCACGACTCCCCACGCCAGGACGAAGAGCCCGATACAGGCGCCCATCATGGCGAAGTAGACGTGCCGCCGTCGCGCGTACATGCCTCCAGGGTAGGCCGGGGCGGATACCGGGGCGCCTGTCACAAGTGATCGACAAACGCCGCTCGGGCCGCGCCGCCGGGGTTACCGTGGCGTACGACGTCCGCCCGCTCACCGTCCCCCGGGGGAACACCACATGCGCGCCCTGCGAATACTCCTGATCCTCGTCGTGATCCTGGGCGGCCTGTTCGTGATCGCGGACCGGGTCGCGGTGCACTTCGCCGAGGGAGAGGCCGCCGGCAAGCTGAAGTCCACGGAGAACCTGGCCTCCACGCCGGACGTCAGCATCAAGGGCTTCCCGTTCCTCACCCAGCTCGCGGGCGGGTCGCTGGACGACGTCGAGGTCGGGATCAAGAGCTACCAGGCCGCCACCGGGACCGGCAGCCAGACCATCCGGATCGACGACCTGAAGGCCGACATGAAGGGCGTCTCCTTCTCCGGCAACTACAGCTCCGCCACCGCCGACAGCGCCACCGGCACCGCGACCGTCTCGTACGCCGAGCTGCTGAAGACCGCCAAGTCCGAGCCGACCGAGGTCGCCCCCGGACTCCAGGCCCGGGTCGTGGGGCTGTCCGACGGCGGCAACGGCAAGATCAAGGTCGCGGTCCACGTGACGGGCTCGTTCCTGTCCATCCCGGTCGACCAGACGATGTCCGTGCTCAGCTCCGTGGCCGTCGTGGGCAACAAGGTCGAGGTGCACGCCGACTCCCTGCCCACGCTGGCCGCCGTCTCCCTCGCCGAGAACCGCGTCCGCGACATCACCGACTTCCAGCAGGCCATCGACCACCTGCCCGGCGGCATCACGCTGGACAAGGTGGAGGCCGCGCCGAACGGTGTGGAGATCCACGTGAAGGGTTCCAACGTCAGGCTCGCGGGGTAGGGACACACGCGCAGCGCACCTCCGAGACGACACCCGCAGCGCACCTCTGGTACGCCCGCGGCGCATCCAGGGCCCGGCCGCCATGGACACGCGATGTCCGATGGGTGAGACGTTCGTGTCCGCATCCCCGCCGCCGCCCCTCCCGGGAGCGATCGGCGGCCGCGCGGGCGCGCCGTGAAAGGCCGCGCCATCCCGGTATGCGGACGATCGCGTCTCGGCATACGACACGCCGGTGACACGCCCGCCCGGACGTCCCTACGATCGGGGCCATGAGGCGACAGGCGGATCTCACCAAGCGGCGGGCAGTGGACCTGTGCCGCGTTGCCGCCATGCTCTGTCGCCCCTTCTGAGTGGAAGCAGCCCGCTTCCGCATCCCCCAGCCGCCCTGCTGGTAAGGGCACCCGTGCGCCGCCCGCATCGAGCGCGCGCCCTTTCACCGTTCTGCACGCCCCGCCGCGACTGCCCCGGAGGAGAAAGAGCATGAGCCGCAGCGACGTCCTCGTAGACGCCGACTGGGTCCAGGAGCACCTGGACGACCCCACCATCGCCCTGGTGGAGGTGGACGAGGACACGTCCGCCTACGAGAAGAACCACATCAAGAACGCGATCCGCATCGACTGGACCAAGGACCTCCAGGACCCGGTCCGCCGTGACTTCGTCGACCAGGAGGGCTTCGAGAAGCTCCTGTCGGACAAGGGCATCGCCAACGACCACACGGTGATCCTCTACGGCGGCAACAACAACTGGTTCGCGTCGTACGCCTACTGGTACTTCAAGCTGTACGGCCACGAGAACGTCAAGCTCCTCGACGGCGGCCGCAAGAAGTGGGAGCTGGACGCCCGCGAGCTGGTCCCCGGCGACGAGGTCCCCGAGCGCCCGAAGACCGAGTACAAGGCCAAGCCGCAGAACACCTCGATCCGCGCCTTCCGTGACGACGTCGTCGCCGCGATCGGCGCGCAGAACCTGGTCGACGTGCGCTCGCCCGACGAGTTCTCCGGCAAGCTGCTCGCCCCGGCCCACCTGCCGCAGGAGCAGTCGCAGCGCCCGGGCCACGTGCCGAGCGCCAAGAACATCCCGTGGTCGAAGAACGCCAACGACGACGGCACGTTCAAGTCGGACGAGGAGCTGAAGGCCCTCTACGCCGAGGAGAGCGTGGACCTCGCCAAGGACACGATCGCCTACTGCCGCATCGGTGAGCGCTCGGCCCTGACCTGGTTCGTGCTGCACGAGCTGCTCGGCGTCGAGAACGTCAAGAACTACGACGGCTCGTGGACCGAGTACGGCTCCCTCGTCGGCGTGCCGATCGAGCTCGGCTCCGGCAAGTAAGACACCCACTTCCCCAGGAGAGACAGCATGTGCGGAGCGAAGGCCGGCGGCCCCGACGCCTCGACGATCAAGCCCGGTGAGACCACGATCCAGGGCCAGGTGACCCGCGACGGCGAGCCGGTGACGGGCTACGTCCGTCTGCTGGACGCGTCCGGCGAGTTCACCGCCGAGGTGCCGACCTCGGCGACCGGTCAGTTCCGGTTCTACGCGGCCGAGGGCACCTGGACCGTGCGCGCGCTGGTGCCGGGCGGCACGGCCGACCGCACGGTTGTCGCCCAGCAGGGCGGGCTCGCCGAAGTGGCCATCGCGGTCTGAGCGGGCCGCACGGGCCGAGGGCTCAGTGACGGCTGAGTGACGGACTGAAGGGCCGTACCCCTGGGTTGGACGCCATGGGGGGTACGGCCCTTCGGTGTTGTGTTCGACTGTTCGCCTTGCTCGGTGACGCGCGGGGCCGGGACTCAGCCCAGCGCGCGCCCCAGGACCCACACCACCGGCGCCGCCGCCGACAGCGGCAGGGCCACGCCCGCGGTGAAGTGCACGAAGCGGGAGGGGTAGTCGTAGCTGGCGACCCGGTGGCCGATCAGGGCGCAGACGGCGGCCGCGGCGCCCACGGCGGCGCCCTTGGTGCCGAAGTGGGTCATGCCGCCCACCGCGATGCCCGCGCCGGCCGCGGCCAGCAGGGACACCACGACCGAGACCGGGGTCGGCAGCGGCAGGGCCCTGGCCACGATCGCCACCGCCACCGCAGCCGCGCCGACCGAGACCGCGTGCGTCTCGGCGCCCAGGTAGCCGGTGGCCAGCACGGACAGCGACGACGAGGCGACCGTCGCCATCAGGCCGTACATCCGCTCGTCCGGCGAGGCGTGCGAGCGCAGCTGGAGGACCAGGGACAGCACGACCCACACGCCGAGGGGGCCGAGGATCGCGGCGGGCGCGTGGCCGCGGCCCGCGGCCAGGACGGCGATGTCGGCCGTCAGACCGCCCGCGAAGGCCAGGGCGATGCCCTGCCGGGCGGGCCACATGCCGTTCAGCCGGAACCAGCCCGCCGCCGTCACCGCCTGGAGCAGCACCAGCGGCACGACCAGGGCGTACGAGGCGACCGGTGCCGTCGCGGCCAGCAGCAGGCCGAGCACGGCGGTCAGCAGCGCGGGCTGCATGCCGGGCTCGATGACCGGCGAACGGCCCTCCAGGCGCGCCCGCTGGGCGTCCGTGAGCCGGGCGTTGCCGCCGATGGTCGCGGGACCGTACTCCGGCTCGGCCTCGGGCTCGGCCGTCGGCTCCGGCGCAGTGGCCGGTGCCGGTGCCGATGGGGCGGGCTGCGGCTGTACGTACGGGCCGGCGTACGCGGGCTGCTGGTACTGCTGCGGGTACTGCTGCCCATAGTGCTGAGGCTGCTGGTACTGCTGAGGCTGCTGGTACTGCTGTTCCTCGTACGTCCCCACCGGCGGGTGCGTCTGCGTCTCCCAGGTCTGGCCCTGCCACTGCTGGGTCATCTGGGGGTCATGGCCGGGCTGCGGGCCGTACGGGTCGTACGCCTCGGGGTGGTCGTGCGTCGGCCACTGCTGGTGCTGCTGCTGGTACGGGTCGTACCCGCCCTGCTGATACGGCTGGTCGCTCATCGCGCCTCATCCTCCTGCGAACGGCGGGAGCACCTCGACCGTGCCGCCCTCGGCCAGCCGTACCGTCTCATGCGCGCGGGTCCCGACGGGGTCGCCGTCGACGAGGAAGGAGCATCGCTGGAGCACGCGCGTCAGCTCACCGGGGTGTCGCGCGCGCACGGCGGCCAGCGCGTCGGCCAGCGTGTCGGCGTCGTACGGCTCCTCGGCGACGCCGGACGCGGCCTTCGCGGCGGCCCAGTAGCGCACCGTGACCTTGGGCATCTCGTTCCTCAATCGACGGCAAGAGAAGGACTGGAAAGACTAAAGACAGGGATACAGATGGTGTCAGGCTAGCCCGCGGCACCGACAGCCCAGTCCGCGATCCGGCCGAGGAGCGCGTCGTCCGCCGCGTGCTCCGCGTGGCCCATCCCCGGCTCCACCCAGAGTTCTCCCTGGTCACCGGCCGCCTCGGCGAGCATCCGGGGATGGTCCAGGGGGAAGTAGCCGTCCCGGTCGCCGTGGACGACGAGCAGGGGCGTCGGGGCGATCCTCGCCGCCGCCTGCACCGGGGAGAGCGGGACCGGGTCCCAGTCGCGGTGGTGGATGCGGGTGCGCAGGCCGTAGCGGACGACGAGGCGGCCCTCGGGGCGGGTGACCAGCCAGTGCAGCCGGCGCATGGGGGCGGTGCCCCGGTAGTACCAGCGGGCGGGGGCGCTGACCGCGACCACCGCGTCGGCCGAGCCGGGGTGCAGGGCGGCGTGCCGCAGGACGACCGAGCCGCCCATGGAGAAGCCGATGGTCACCACGCGCGCGTGCCCGAAACCGCGCGCCCAGGCCACGGCGGCGGCGAGGTCGAGCACCTCCTTGTCGCCGACCGTCGAGCGGCCGCCGGAGCGGCCGTGGCCGCGGAAGGAGAAGGTGACGACCGCGCCGTACCGCGCGAGCACGCCCGCCACCCTTCGCACATGCGGCCGGTCCGCGTCGCCGGTGAAGCCGTGGGCGATCACGAACACCAGGTCACGGGCGGGCGAACGGCCGGTGGCCGGACCGGTTTCGTATACAAGGGTGCCCGGATCGTATACAGCGTCGACCGGAATTCCGTCGGCGGTGCGCAGGAACGTCCGGAAAGGTTCCCGTCTGCGTGTCTCGGGATTCGGACGAACGATGGAATGCGCCACTTGACCTGCCGAGCGGTTCCTCATGTGGGCTATTCTGCTGGGCAGAGGACTCGGGCAGCGTAGCCCCCGGGTCCTTTTGTGCTTTCGGAAGCGTTGTATACGAAACGGGAAACCCCAGGTGACCGTGGCTGTGTACGGGGCCTTCGGGAACGCAGAGCAGTGCCCGTCCGCACGACGTCCTCGCAGGGACCGAGGAGGAACCAGACGTATGAGTTCTCTGCTGCTCCTGACCAACGCCCTCCAGCCGTCGACCGAGGTGCTGCCCGCCCTCGGGCTGCTCCTGCACAACGTGCGGGTGGCCCCCGCGGAGGGACCCGCTCTCGTCGACACGCCGGGCGCCGACGTCATCCTCGTCGACGGCCGCCGCGACCTGCCCCAGGTGCGCAGCCTGTGCCAGCTGCTGCGCTCCACCGGCCCGGGCTGTCCGCTGCTCCTCGTCGTCACCGAGGGCGGTCTCGCCGCCGTCACCGCCGACTGGGGGATCGACGACGTGCTCCTCGACACCGCCGGCCCCGCGGAGGTGGAGGCGCGGCTGCGGCTCGCGATGGGCCGCCAGCAGATCGCGGGCGACGACTCCCCGATGGAGATCCGCAACGGCGACCTGTCGGTGGACGAGGCCACCTACTCCGCCAAGCTCAAGGGGCGGGTGCTCGACCTCACCTTCAAGGAGTTCGAGCTGCTGAAATACCTCGCCCAGCACCCGGGCCGCGTCTTCACCCGCGCCCAGCTGCTGCAGGAGGTGTGGGGCTACGACTACTTCGGCGGCACCCGCACGGTCGACGTGCACGTGCGGCGGCTGCGCGCCAAGCTCGGCCCGGAGCACGAGTCGCTGATCGGCACCGTGCGGAACGTCGGTTATCGATTCGTTACCCCGGAGAAGGCCGACCGCGCCGCCGAGAAGGCCGCAGAGGAGGCCAAGGCCCGGGCGGAGCGCGCAAAGGCGGAGGATGCGGACGAGGCGGCCGTCCGGGACGGCGCCGACATCCCCGCGGGCGCCTAGCCGGTTCCCGCACGCGCATGGTTTTCCGTCCACACGCATAACGGTGGCATAACGGAGGGGCCGCCGAGGCGTGCCGATCGCCCCGCGGGGGCATTGCTCCCGCACATCCGCGTATGGAACGCCCTGCCCAGAGCGGGTCCATCCGCGTAGACTCCGCGCGTGGCCAAGGTGACTCGTGATGATGTGGCGCGGCTGGCTGGGACTTCCACCGCCGTCGTCAGTTATGTCATCAACAACGGACCCCGGCCGGTCGCCCCGGCCACGCGCGAGCGTGTCCTCGCGGCGATCAAGGAACTGGGGTACCGGCCCGACCGGGTCGCCCAGGCCATGGCCTCCCGGCGCACCGACCTGATAGGCCTGATCATCCCGGACGCCCGCCAGCCGTTCTTCGGCGAGATGGCGCACGCGGTGGAGCAGGCCGCCTCCGAGCGCGGAAAGATGGTCCTGGTCGGCAACACCGATTACATCGGCGAACGCGAGGTCCACTACCTGCGCGCCTTCCTCGGCATGCGCGTCTCCGGCCTCATCCTCGTCTCGCACGCCCTGAACGACCTGGCCGCCGCCGAGATCGACGCCTGGGACGCGCGCGTGGTGCTGCTGCACGAGCGCCCGGAGGCCATCGACGACGTCGCCGTCGTCACCGACGACCTGGGCGGCGCCCAGCTCGCCGTGCGCCACCTGCTGGAGCACGGGTACCCGTACGTGGCCTGTATGGGCGGTACGGCCGAGACACCGGCCGTCGGCGACCCGGTCTCCGACCACGTCGAGGGCTGGAAGCGGGCCATGGCCGAGGCGGGTCTGAGCACCGAGGGCCGGCTGTTCGAGGCGCCGTACAACCGGTACGACGCCTACCGGGTCGGCCTGGAGGTGCTGTCCGGCCCGCACCGGCCGCCCGCGATCTTCTGCTCCACCGACGACCAGGCGATCGGCCTGCTGCGGGCCGCGCGCGAGCTGCGCATCGACGTGCCCGGCGAGCTGGCGGTGGCCGGGTTCGACGACATCAAGGAGGCCGCGCTGGCCGACCCGCCGCTGACCACGGTCGCCTCGGACCGCTCTGCGATGGCCCGGGCGGCGGTCGACCTGGTCCTGGACGACGGACTGCGGGTGCCGGGCTCGCGCCGGGAGCGGCTGAAGACGTTCCCCTCGCGGCTGGTGGTGCGCACGAGCTGCGGTTGTCAGTAGTTTCATGAGGCCTGTCTGAGAGGCCCCCGCGAGCTGCGAGAAGCTTCTTTATATCGGGCAAACGAGGTTCTGCTGGGCTTCTCAGCGAGCACTCAGGAAGCTCTCACGTTCGCGGGGGACTCTCTATGACATGACCGAGAGCCAGGGCAACGAGACGCAGTACCACCACTCCGCTCCTGTGAACCCCGAGTGGCCGCCCCCGCCGCCGTACCAGCCGACGACGGCCACCGCGGCCCCGGAGCCCGCGCCGCGCAAGAAGCGCAACCGCGGTCCCGTCGCCCTCCTCGCGGCGGTCGCGATCGTCGCGGCGGCCGTCGGCGGTGGCACCGCCTACGCCTTCCAGGAGCTGACCGGCAAGGACACGGTCGCCTCCAGCGGCACGGCCACCAACGTGGTGCCCGCCGGCAAGCGGGGCAACATCGCCGCGATCGCCGCCGCGGTCAGCCCGAGCGTGGTCGAGATCAACGCGACCCTGAGCAACGGCTCCTCCACCGGCTCCGGTGTGATCATCTCGTCGAACGGCGAGATAGTCACCAACAACCACGTCATCTCCGGCGCGCAGTCCATCAAGGTGCGCACCAGCGACGGCAGCAGCTACACCGCGCAGGTCGTCGGCACCGACAGCTCCAAGGACCTGGCGCTGATCAAGCTCCAGGGCGCCTCGGTCCTGAAGGCCGCCTCGCTCGGCAACTCCTCGGCTGTCCAGGTCGGCGACTCGGTCGTGGCGATCGGCTCCCCCGAGGGTCTGACCGGCACCGTCACCAGCGGCATCGTCTCGGCGCTCAACCGGGACGTCACCGTCTCCACGGACGAGAGCCAGGGCCAGAGCCAGGGCGGCGACGGAAACTGGCCGTTCCAGTTCGGCGGCCGCCAGTTCAACGGCGACACCGGCTCGTCCACGACGACGTACAAGGCCATCCAGACCGACGCGTCCCTCAACCCAGGCAACTCCGGCGGTGCGCTGATCGACGCGAGCGGGAACGTCATCGGCATCAACTCCGCGATGTACTCGTCGACTCAAGCGTCCTCGTCGTCCTCCGACGCGGGCAGCATCGGCCTCGGCTTCGCGATCCCCATCAACACCGTCAAGTCCGACCTGGCCAAGCTGCGCGCGGGGTCCAACGGCTAACGGCCCACCGGCTCGCCGGCCCACCCGCTCGCGGCTCCACAGGCAGCACGTCAGCACGTCAGCAGGGAGTACGTCATGATCACTCATGTCTCGCACCAGACGCACCCGATCACCGGCCGCGGTCCCGCAGACATCACCCTGGCGCTCTTCATCGCCCGCGATCTGCACCTGCCGATCCCGAAGCCCCGCGCCCCCGAGGTCCGCGCCCCCGAGGTCCGCGCCCCCGAGGTCGTCACACCGCCGGTGCCCCAGCCCCAGCTCATGGGCCTGCGTACCCCCGCCCTGCGCACCCACCGCCGCAAGGTTCCGCTGAACCGCCTGTCCGCGGTGCGGGCCTGAGCGTGGCAGGCTGAGAGGCAGCCGGGAACGGTCCCGCCCGCCTCCGGCACCAGCACCCACCGCCCCCTACCGCACCACGAGGAATCGCGAGCGATGAGCCCCGCCGAAGGCGACCGTGACCCCCAGCGCATCCTGATCGTCGACGACGAGCCGGCGGTACGTGAGGCGCTCCAGCGCAGCCTCGCGTTCGACGGGTACGACACGGCGGTGGCCGTCGACGGCGCGGACGCGCTGGAGAAGGCCACCGCCTACAAGCCCGACCTGGTCGTCCTCGACATCCAGATGCCGCGCATGGACGGCCTGACCGCGGCCCGCCGCATCCGCGGCGCCGGCGACACCACCCCGATCCTCATGCTCACCGCCCGCGACACCGTCGGCGACCGCGTGACCGGCCTCGACGCCGGCGCCGACGACTACCTGGTCAAGCCCTTCGAACTGGACGAACTCTTCGCCCGCATCCGCGCCCTCCTGCGCCGCAGCTCGTACGCGGCCGCCGTGTCGCGCGAGGCCCAGGAGGACGAGGCCCTCACCTTCGGCGACCTGCGCATGGACCTCGCCACCCGCGAGGTCACCCGGGGCGGCCGCCAGGTGGAGCTGACCCGCACCGAGTTCACCCTGCTGGAGATGTTCATGGCGCACCCGCGCCAGGTCCTCACCCGGGAACAGATCCTGAAGGCCGTGTGGGGATTCGACTTCGAGCCCTCGTCCAACTCCCTCGACGTCTACGTCATGTACCTGCGCCGCAAGACCGAGGCGGGCGGCGAGCCGCGCCTGGTGCACACGGTCCGGGGCGTGGGGTACGTGCTCCGCCAGGGCGGCGCCGAGTGAGGAAACTCCTCCGCCGGTACCGCGCCCTGCCCATCAGGGCCCGGCTGGCCATGCTGGTCGCGGCGGCGGTGGCGTTCGCGGTGGCGGCGGTGTCGGTGACGTGCTGGTTCATCGTGCAGGGGAAGCTGTACGACCAGCTCGACGCCGACCTCCAGAAGTCGTTGCGCGGCACCTCCCAGCTGGACCAGCTGCAGTTCACGCTGAACAACTGCAACGACACCCCGGCGACCAACTCGATCCTCCAGGACCGGTACTCCCAGGTGGTCACCGAGGACGGCAAGGTCTGTCTCATCGCGGGCGCCTCCGGCACGATCAAGGTCACCGAGGCCGACAAGCGCGAGATCAAGGACCTGGACATCCGGAAGATCTACTTCCGCAACGGGGTGGACCGGCAGGGCAACGAGCTGCGCGTGCTCACCCGCCCGCTGCTGCCGACCTCGACGTCCAGCGGGAGCCGCGGACCCAACGTCGGCGTGCTGGTGGCCGTTCCGCTGCGGAACACCCAGAAGACCCTTGAGGACCTCGCCCTGGTCCTCCTCCTCGTCTCCGGCATAGGAGTACTCGGCGCGGGCGCCGCCGGCCTGGCCGTCGCGCGGGCCGGTCTGCGCCCGGTCGACAAGCTGACGGAGGCCGTGGAGCACGTGGCGCGCACCGAGGACCTGACCATCCGGATCCCGGTGGAGGACGACAGCGAGGACGAGATCGCGCGCCTGTCCCGCTCGTTCAACTCCATGACGGCCTCCCTCGCCAGCTCCCGCGAACTCCAGCAGCAGCTGATCGCCGACGCCGGCCACGAACTCCGCACCCCCCTCACGTCGCTGCGCACGAACATCGAACTGCTCACCCGCAGCGAGGAGACCGGCCGCCCGCTGCCGCCCGAGGACCGCAAGGCCCTGCTCGCCTCGGTGAAGGCCCAGATGACCGAACTGGCGTCGCTCATCGGCGACCTGCAGGAGCTGTCCCGCTCGGAGGGCCAGCGCGGCGAGCGGGTGCAGGTGGTGTCGCTGCTGGACACCGTCGAGGCGGCCCTGCGCCGCGCCCGGCTGCGCGGTCCGGAACTGACGATCACGGCGGACCTCGACCCCTGGTACGTCCGCGCCGAGCCCTCCGCCCTGGAGCGGGCGGTGGTCAACATCCTCGACAACGCCGTGAAGTTCAGCCCCGAGGGCGGCACGGTCGAGGTGCGGCTGACCGACGGCGTGCTGACCGTCCGGGACCACGGCCCCGGCATCCCCGAGGACGAACTCCCGCACGTCTTCCACCGCTTCTGGCGCTCCCCCAGCGCCCGTGCCCTGCCCGGCTCGGGCCTCGGCCTGTCCATCGTGGCCCGCACGGTCCAGCAGGCGGGCGGCGACGTGGCCCTCGCCCGCGCGCAGGGCGGCGGCACGGTGGCGACGGTACGCCTGCCGGGCGCACCGACACCGCCGCCGGAGCGGCCGGACGCGGTCGGCTGACGATCGCCCTGGCCCCCCGATTCGTCGGCCACGCGCCGGTGACTGTTGATCCCTTCCACGAAGGCCGACCGGGAGGACATCCACCGCGTCCCCTGCGGCACCGAGGCCACCGTTCCGGAGGGCCCCGCCAAGGCGTTCGTCATCGGTGAGTCCCGCACCGGGCCGAAGCGGAGCCGAGCGCCGGCCGGGCGTACGGACCGCGGCGGGCGACGAGTTCCGTGTGGGTTCCCCTTTCCACCAGCCGTCCCGCCTCGACGACCAGGATGCGGTCGGCGTCGGGGGCGAGGGTGCAGGCCCTGTCTCAGCGCTTGTCGCCGATCGGGCGGCGGCGCGGCGCGGGCTTCTTCTGCGCCGCCTTCTTCCGTTCCGGAGCGGGCTTGCAGTGCTGCTTCTTCACAGGGGTGAGCTTGTGGAAAGACATGTAATTACCCTTTCTGCCGCCGCGCTCTCTGTGAATTACTTGTGACCGACCGGCCGCTTGGGCCGGTGCTTCGTCGGCTGGTGCTCGCGGTGCTCGGGCTTCGGCGCCGGGGCGGGCTTGCGGGTCTTGTGCACCGGGACGATCCTGTGGAAGCTCATCCGCGTGCCCCTTTCGCGCCGTTCGGTTTCGACATGGAAAAAAATTACGGGATTCGCAAGCCGGAAAAGCCGATTCCGATGAGACCTCAATGAAATGCCCCTGTGCGTAATTCACAGGGGTATTGCGGAACCGCGGACGTATTCACACAGGTTTTACGACGGCGATCCGGGACGCGAGATGCGGTGCCGGCGCCCCGCCCGCCCCTTACCCTCGTACGCATGAGCAGCGACGACACCGTACGGGCCTTCCCCAGCCGATCCATCGAGACCCACTCCGCGCTCACCGCCGAACAGGCCGCGGCCGTGCTCGACCTGCTGGCCGAGGCCGCCGGGACCGACGGGCAGCAGCCGGTGTCCGAGCAGGGGCGGCTGCAGCTGCGCGGGGGCGCCCGGGAGGGCGTCTCGCATCTGCTGCTGCGCGTCGACGGCGAACTCGTCGGCTACGCCCAGCTGGAGGACACCGACCCGGTGGAGGCGCCGGCCGCCGAGCTGGTCGTGCACCCGGAGCGGCGCGGACACGGGCACGGCCGGGCGCTCGGCTCCGCCCTGCTCGCCGCCTCCGGCAAGCGGCTGCGGGTGTGGGCGCACGGCGGACACCCCGCCGCCCGGCACCTGGCCCAGGTGCTCGGCCTGTCGCTGTTCCGCGAACTGCGCCAGATGCGGCGGCCGTTGGCGGACCTGGAGCTGCCCGACCCGAAGCTGCCGGAGGGCGTGAGCGTACGGGCCTTCGTGCCCGGCAAGGACGACGCCGCCTGGCTCGCCGTCAACGCGGCCGCCTTCGCGCACCACCCGGAGCAGGGCTCGCTGACCCAGCGGGACCTCGACGACCGCAAGGCCGAACCGTGGTTCGACCCGGCCGGCTTCTTCCTCGCCGAGCGGCGCGGGGAGCTGATCGGCTTCCACTGGACCAAGGTGCACGCCGAGGAGCAGCTCGGCGAGGTGTACGTCCTCGGAGTGCGCCCCGGCGAACAGGGCGGCGGCCTCGGCAAGGCCCTCACCACGATCGGCCTGCGCCATCTGGCCGCCCAGCGCCTGCCGACGGCGATGCTCTACGTCGACGCCGACAACCAGGCTGCGGTGGCGGTGTACGAGCGGCTCGGCTTCACCACGTACGAGACGGACCTGATGTACCGCACCGAGACCTGAACGCCGGCGACGCGAACAACACCCACCGGGGCGAGGGACCGCAGCACGGCGGGTACGAACGCCTGCCTCACCACCTACGAGACACACCCGATGCACCACACCGAGACCTGAACGGCCCCCCGCCCGCCCGGCGGCCGGACGGCTCGCCCAGGGCCAACGCCCCCACCACCACCGCACCCGCCAACCCCCACGCCCACCGCCCGTGCCCAGCGGCCCACCCCGGGTCGGCCGGCGTCGCGAACAGTGCCCAGCGGGCCGGCAGCAGCAGCGGGGCGAGGACGGCGGCGCCGAGCAGGCCGGCGGCGACGGACCGGCCGGGCTCCGGGTCGTCCGTGCGCCGTACGGCGACCGCGGCCCCGGCGAGGGCGAGGACGCACGCGGTGCCGGCCTCCAGGGTGATGTCCCCCGCCGGGGGCCGGACCGCCGCGGGCACGAGGTGCAGGACGGCCGCCCACCACAGCGCCGCGACCGGCGCCACGAGCCCGGCACGCAGCAGGGTGCGCACCGCCCGCCGGGCCGGGACCGGTGCGGTGGTGTGCCGGGCGGGGTCGTCCAGGAGGAAGGCCACACCGAGGGCGAGGACGAGGGCCGCGGCCCTCAGCAGGTACAGCGCCTCCAGCGGCCCGGGTCCGCCCCCGGGCAGCCGGCCGATCCCGGCCACCGACAGCCCCACCACCCCCACCGCCCCGAGCACCCGCCAGGGCAGGGTCCGCCACAGCGGCACGAGGAGGGCGAGGAGGAGGGGGACACGCCGTGCTCTCGCCGGCCCCTCCCCGGGCCCACCGCGGCCACCGGCGGCGCTCCGGGCCCCGCCGGGGCCACCCGCCCCCGCGCCGGCCACCCCGCCGTCCCGCCTCACTCGCACCGGTCCGCCCCCACCCGCGTCGGCGCGCCCAGCAGTTCGGCCGCGCGGGACGTCGTGACCCCCGGCGCCGTCAACTCGGCCCAGTGGGCCTTGACGCGGCCGGCGACGCCGTAGAACGGTCGGTCGAGGAGGGCGCGGACGACCTTGGTCTGACCGGCCGTCATGGTCAGGGGGTTGGTCCGGGACAGGACGATCGCGGAGCCGGTGAGGCTGTCGTCGAGGCGGACGTGGCGCAGGGCAGAGACGGGGTCGGACTGCCAGGCGAGGGACAGCCACATCACCGTGACCATCCGGCCGTCGCACAGCTCGCCGGCCGCCTTCTCGTTCCCGGCGACCAGCACGCCGGCCACGGCGGTGGAGAACTCCGGCACCCGGTTGCCGCCCCAGGACGTGCCGACGGTCACCTGGCCGGGGCGCGTGGCCGGGGCGATCGCGGAGTCGGCGTCGAGACCGTAGCGGGCCTCCAGCCGCTGCCGTACGAGCAGCGCCCGCCCGTGCGCCGTGCCGCCCGTGAGGGCCTGCACCCGGTCCGCGATCCGGGCCCAGTCGCCGACGAGGGGCGTCCACTCGGGGAAGGCGCAGTACCGCGACTGCCCGTGCCGGACACAGGTCTGGTCCTTCTCCGGGGTGAGCGAGGCCCGGGCGCGGGCGGCCTGCGTCGCCGCCGGGACCCCGCCGGTCTGCACGACCCCGCCCAGCACGGCCAGCGTCAGCGCACCGGCGAACGCCGCCTGCACGGACCGGGTCCGGCCGCCGGAGACCAGTATCGCGAGCAGGGCCGCGGTCAGGGCCAGTCCGGCGAGGTAGAGCGCGTGCCAGGCGGCGGGGCGGCCCAGCAGGGCGGAGGGGAAGGGATGGGAGCCGGACGCGGTGACCACCGGCGCCAGCCACGCGCCCCCGGTCTCCTGCCCGGCGAAGGGGAACGCGCCGCCGACGAACATCAGCAGGGACACCACGAGGAGCAGCGGCGCGGCGACCGGCGAGGCCACCAGCCGGGCGAGCAGTACACCGGCCGTCCCGAACAGCAGCACCGTCAGCGGTCCGGTCAGCAGCTCGGCCACCGAACCCCGCCCGACCGCCGCGGGCTTGGCGGCCTCCCAGGTGAACTGGGCGGTCACGGCGACGGCGGTGAGCAGCGCGAGCGGGACGACGGACAGCGCGTGCGCGGCCGTACGACGCCAGGGGCTGAGCGCCAGCACGGCGAAGTGGCGTTCGGTGTCCCGGCGCCGGGAGCGCAGCACGGCCTGGTTCGCGCACAGCAGCACCGCGAGCCCGACGAACAGGGGGCCGCTCTGCGTGGCCCGGTCGGCGTCCTGGAGGACGGGGTAGTCGTCCGAGGGCCGCAGCGTGCGCCATCCGATCCAGGCGACGTAGAGGACGAGGGCGACGAGGACCGGCAGGCGCAGCAGCAGCCGGCGCGCCTCGAATCCGGCCAGCGCGTACACGGCCGCCCAGGAGTCGCGGGTACCGGCGGCGGTGCCGGCGGCGACCGGGGCGGTGGGCTCGGTGAACGTCGCGGTCATGCCGTCACCTCCGCGCGGCCGTCGCGGCCGTCGCGGCCGTCCCGATCGGCGCGATCGGCGCGATCGGCGCGATCGGCGCGATCGGCGCGATCGGCGTCGAGAGTGAGCAGGTAGCCGTCCTCCAGGGTGGGTTCGAGCAGGTCGGCGCCCTCGGGTGGGTCGCCGACGTTGCGGTAGCCGCCGGTGCCGGTGCGCCAGCCGGCCTTCGCGCCGGGGTCGCGTTCGGTGCTGCTCCACACCCGGCCGGCGGCCCGAGCGGTCAGCTCGGCGGGGGTGCCGTCGAAGCGGATACGGCCGCCGGACATGACCAGCACCCGGTGACAGAGCATCGCCACGTCCTCGGTCTGGTGGGTGGACAGCAGCACCGTGCGGCCCTCCCCGGCCCGTGCGATCAGCTCCCGGAACCGCATGCGCTGTTCGGGATCGAGGCCGACCGTCGGTTCGTCCAGCACCAGGAAACCGGGGTCGCCGACGAGCGCGGCGGCCAGCGCGACCCGCTGCCGCATCCCGCCGGACAGCTTCTTCAGCCGCTTGCCGCGCACCTCGGCCAGGCCGACCTCGTCCAGCACGCGCCGCACCTCCCGGTGCCGGGCGGCGCGGTCGGTCAGCTCCTTGAGGATCGCGACGTAGTCCACGAACTCGAAGGACGTGAAGTCGGGATGGAAGCCGGGCGCCTGCGGCAGATAGCCGAGCACGCGGCGCACCTCCTGCCGTCCGTGCGCGGTGCCCGGGTCGTGTCCGAGCACCGTGAAAGCGCCCGAGTCGGCCGGCACCGAGGTGGCGAGCACCCGCAACAGGGTCGTCTTTCCAGCGCCGTTGGGCCCGAGCAGCCCGGTGACGCCCCGGCTCAGCCGCAGCGAGACGTCGTCGAGGGCGCGAGTGGCGCCGTAGCGCAGCGCGAGCCCGGAGGCGGACACGGTGACGGCGGCGGTGGCGGTGGCGGTGGCGGTCATACGGCACTCCTGTGAGAAGGCCCGTGAGAGGGCCCGTGGGACTGGTCGAAGCGGTCGCGGGCGGCGAAGAGCAGCGCGGCGGCGAGCGCGGCGACCCCGGCCGCGACCGCCTGCCCGGCCGCGGTGAAGGGGACGAGCTGCGCGCCGCCGCCCTGGTGGGCACGGGTCGCCAGCAGCAGGACGACCCAGCCGCCGCTGACCGCGCCCGGCGCCACGACCGGCCCGAGCCGTGGGGTGAGCGCGAGCCCGGTCGCGGTGAGCGCGAGGGAGGGCAGCAGCCAGCCGAGCGCGCCGAGCCCGTACCCCGGCAGCGCGAGCGTCGCGAGGCCGGACAGCCCGAGCGCGGCGGCGAGCACGGCGACCGTGCGGATCATCAGCAGCCGGAAGCCGTGCACCGGTGAGACGACCGCCATCTCGTAGGTCGGGTCGAGCGCGGGCCCGTACGACAGCGACACACCGGCGAGCGGCAGCAGCGGGGCGAGGGCCAGGAAGACCGTGTCCGAGTGGACGCCGTGGGCCGTGAGCACCGACAGCACCAGCAGCAGCGTCACCGCCGTCAGCCAGGACCGGCGCAGCACGGGTGTGGCGGCCAGCAGGCGCGCGGTGTGGTCGGCCACCCCGAAGCGGAGCAGCAGCCGTTCGAACGGGCCCGGCCGGGGCGCGTCCAGCTCGGCGTCCAGCCGCTCCCAGGCCGCGTCCAGCGCACCGGGGTCCCAGACCTCGGCGAGCCGGGCCCGGCAGTCGGCGCATCCGGTCAGATGGGTGTCGGCGGACCACAGCAGCGGGGGCGCCAACTCCCCGCGGGCGTAGGCCCGCAGGTCCTCCTCGGCGACATGCCACGTCATGCCGGCACCTCCCACCTGCCGCCGCGGCCCCCGCGGACGACCCACGATCCCTCAGCGACCACGGCGGCGCGGCACCCGCCGCGCCACGTCACCGGAAGCCACGACCCGGTCCGGCCCCCGGACCCGCGACCCCCGGACCCGCCGCGGCCCCGGGCCCCACGGACCCCGGACCCGCGAACCCCAGACCCGCGAACCCCAAACCAACGAACCGCAGATCCACGGCCCCCAGACCCGCAGCCCCCAGACCCACGGCCCCCGCATCCGCGCTCCCCCGGACCCTCCTGGGCCCGGAGCCCGGTCAGGAATCGGCTCATCGACCCGCTCACGCCAGCGCCTCCCGCAGTTGTTTCCGGGCCCGCATCGCCCGGGTCTTGACCGTGCCCGGCGGGATGCCGAGCAGGACGGCGGCCTCACGGGTGGTCAGGCCGTCGACGACCGTGGCCTGGAGCACCGCCCGCAGCTCGGGCGAGAGCCGGACCAGCGCGCCCGCGAGGTCCCCGTGCTCCACCCCCGCGAGCACGCGTTCCTCGGCGGACGCCTCGTCCCGGTGCCGCAGCCGGGTCAGCGCCTGCCGCAACCGGCCGCGCGCCCCGTCGCCGCGCAGCGCGTCGATGAGCCGGCGCGAGCCGATCCGCCACAGCCACCCGGCCGCGTCGGCGCCCTCCGCGTCCTCGCGGTAGCGGGCCTTGCCCCGCCAGATCGCGAGGAACGTCTCCTGTACGACGTCGTCGACGACCCCCGCGTCCGCGCACCGGCCGCGCAGGCGCGCGGTCAGCCACGGCGCGTGGCGCCGGTACAGCTCCTCGAAGGCGCGCCGGTCGCGGTCCGCCGCGATGGCCCGCAGCAGGTCCCCGTCGCTTCTCTTCTCGCTCACGTCTCCTCATCGGACCGAGGTCCCCGATCGGTTCACGGACACCGGGCTTGACTTCCGGACCCGGCTTACACCACCCTTTCACTACTCAAATAGTGAAAGGTGGTGGGGTCGTGGTCGAGTACCGCATCGACCGGCACAGCGGGGTCGCCACCTACGTCCAGATCGTCCAGCAGACCAAACAGGCCCTGCGCATGGGCCTGCTGCGCCCCGGCGACCGGCTGCCCACGGCCCGCGAGGTCGTGGAGGCCACCGCGATCAACCCCAACACCGTCCTGAAGGCGTACCGGGAGCTGGAGCGCGAGGGCCTGGTGGAGGCCCGCCGGGGGCTCGGCACCTTCGTACGGCGCTCGCTCGGCGCCGCCGCCGACACCGCGCTCCGCGCCGAGCTGGACGCCTGGGCCGGCAAGGCCCGCGAGGCCGGGCTGGACCGGGAGGACGTGGCCGCGCTCTTCACCGCCGTACTCGACCAGCACTTCACCGCCGCACACCACGAGCACCCGCAGGGAGACCCGTCATGACCGACACGGCGCTGAGGGCCGAGGCACTGGGGAAGCGCTTCGGCCGGCGATGGCGGTCCGGGGGCCGGGCGCTGCGCGGGTGCGGGTTCCGGCTGCCCGCCGGGCGGGTGTGCGCCGTCGTCGGACCCAACGGCGCCGGCAAGTCGACGCTGCTCGCGCTCGCCGCCGGGCTTCTCCCGCCGACCGAGGGCCGGCTGACGGTGCTCGGCACCACCCCGGCCGAGGCCCGCCCCCGGGTCGGCTTCGTCGCCCAGGACAAGCCGCTCCACCCGCAGCTGACGATCGCCGAGACGCTGCTCATGGGCGCCGACCTCAACCCCGGGCGCTGGGACGCGGCCACCGCCGAGCGGGTCGTCGCGGCCGGCGACCTCGATCCGCAGGCCCGGGTCCGCGCCCTGTCCGGCGGCCAGCGCACCCGGGTCGCGCTCGCCCTCGCCCTCGGCAAGCGGCCCGAACTGCTGCTCCTGGACGAGCCGATGGCCGACCTCGACCCGCTGGCCCGGCACGAACTGATGGGCACGCTGATGGCGGACGCCGCCCAGCACGGGACCACGATCGTGATGTCCTCGCACGTGGTCGCCGAGCTGGAGGACTCCTGCGACCACCTGCTCCTCGTCGGCGGCGGCCGGGTCCGCCTGGCCGGGGACATCGACGACCTGCGCTGCGCCCACCGCCGAATCACGGGAGCGGCCGACGCCGGGCTCGGCCCGCACACCGTGGTCGAGTCCCGCACCACCGGCCGCCAGCTCACCGCGCTGATCCGCCCGGCCGGACCGCTCCCCGGCGACTGGCGCACCTCGGTGCCCTCCTTGGAGGAGCTGGTCCTCGCCCACCTGCGCAACCCGCAGGCCCCCGCCCTCGCCACCGCCGAGTCCGCCGAAGCCCTTACCGAGGAGAGTGCCGCGTGAGCGCCGTGACCGGAACCGGACCCTTCGACGCCGGACCCTGGGACGCCGGACCGGTCGACTCCGCACCGGTCGCCGGGAAGCCGCGGCTGGCCCGCTGGGTGCTGCGCCTGCACCGGCCCGCGGTGTTCGCCTGGGCGGGCCTGGTCGTCGTGGTCGCCGGGCTGCTGATCGCCCTGGCGGGCCCGTGGGCCGACGCGGCCGCCCAGGGCTGGCGGCAGTACGACGTCTGCGACTTCAGCCGCCCGTGCAGCTACGACCAGGACGCGATCCTGCTCTACAAGAGCTGGTACGACTACACGACCTACGCCCTGGACGTGCTGCCCTTCCTGGTGGCCGCCTGGGCCGGGGCCGCGCTGACCGGCCGCGAGCTGGAGTCCGGCACCGCCAGGCTGGCCTGGACCCAGGCCACCTCACCGGCCCGCTGGCTCGCGGTCCGGCTGGCCGTCCCCGCCCTCGCCCTCACCGCGGGCGCCGGCCTGCTGTGCTGGCTGCACCACCGCGCCTGGGCCGCCGGCCGGGGCCGGATCGACACCGCGAAGACCTGGTACGACATCGGCACCTTCCACGCCAACGGGCCCACCACCGCCGCCCTGGCCCTCGCCGGACTCGCGGCCGGCGCCCTGGCGGGGCTGCTGTGCCGCCGCACACTGCCCGCACTGCTCCTCGGCGCGCTGCTCGCCTCGGCGATCTGGGGCACGACCCAGCAACTGCTGCCCCACCTGTGGCCTGCGATCACCCGGACCAGCACCCTCAAGCAGGGCTACACCGGCTCCGGCATGACCGTCGACCAGGGCCTGGTCACCGCCGGCGGCGCCCACATCCCGCTCGTGTCCTGCGGCTACTCCGGCTCGTGCGACGCCGCCTACGCCAGGGTCCACGCCGTCGGCTACTACAACACCTACCACCCCGCCTCCCACTACTGGCCGCTCCAGCTCACCGCCTGTGCCCTGCTCCTGGCCGTCACCGCGCTGCTCGTCCTCGCGAGCTTCCTGGTGCTGCGCCGGCTGACGGGACCGGCCACCCGGACCTCCCTGCCCACGGGCACCCCCGCATGACCGCCCTGGACCTCGGCGAGCTGCTGGAAGGCCGACCGGGACCACCCGGAACCGGCCTCCTACGCCCCCCTTCGCCGTGGCCGCCCGGGCGGGCGCCGCGCTGACCGGCCGCGAGCCGGCCTGGACCCAGGGCAGCTCGCCGACTCGCCACGGCCGCCCTGCCCCTGCTCGGCGGCGGCGCGCTGCTCGCCCCCGCGCACGGCCGGATCCGGTCCGCCGACCGCGACGACCCGGTCACCGGCTGAACCTGGGGCCACGTCCCCGTCCCGCGCGGCCCGCTGCCGCCGGCACCGGTACCGTCCGGGCCGACCGCCGGCGCCCTGGCCGGGCCGGCCCTGCGGCCCGCACTCCCCGCGCCGACCGCGGGAGCCGGTGCCACGCCGGCGGTACGGCTGCGCCCGCAGGAGCCGGGGAAGCCGTTGCGGACGTACTACCCGGCTTACGACCGGGGTGGTGCCGGCGCCGGCAGGTGCGATGCTCGCCGGGGCAGACGCGGTCGCTGCAGCGGCCGGTGGTGCAGCGCGCGGCGGGGTGCCGCGGCGGCAGCCGCGCCTCGGACACGGCCCCGCTCCTCAGGGCGCCGTCTCCCGGTCGCTGCCCCGGCGGGCCGTTCCCCGCTATCCCGTACGTCATGTCTCCGTAACCATTGATTCAGCCAGGCTTGCGACGCTCGGCCAATGAAGCCCGCCGTGCCAGAGCCTTCGCGGTCCCCCGAGGGGCCCGCGCCGAACGGGGCCGTGACGCTCCCTCCCGCACGTTCCGACGCGCCCGTGACGCCCCTGGCGCGGAAGAATGGGGTCATGAGTCAGCCAGACGCCCAGGCAACGGTCCAGCCCGCCCAGCCCCCCGTGGGCTCCATCGCCGCGCACCGCCCGCACACGGTCGCCGCCACGGTCTCCGACCTGGAGCCCGACATCGATGCGGACCTCGACGGCTACGAGGAGGCACCGGGCGACGGCACCCCCCTGCCCACGGGACGGTTCCTCGACCGGGAGCGCAGCTGGCTGGCCTTCAACGAGCGCGTCCTGGAGCTGGCCGAGGACCCGAACACGCCGTTGCTGGAGCGCGCGAACTTCCTCGCGATCTTCGCGAGCAACCTGGACGAGTTCTTCATGGTCCGGGTGGCCGGCCTGAAGCGCCGTATCGCCACCGGCGTGGCGACGCGCTCCGCCTCCGGGCTGCAGCCGCGCGAGGTGCTGGAGATGATCTGGGCCCGCTCGCGCGAGCTGATGGCCCGGCACGCCGCCTGCTACCACGAGGACGTCGCCCCCGCGCTCGCGGAGGAGGGCATCCACCTCGTGCGCTGGAGCGAGCTGACCGAGAAGGAACAGGCCAGCCTGTTCACCCTCTTCCGGCACCGGATCTTCCCCGTCCTGACCCCGCTCGCCGTCGACCCCGCGCACCCGTTCCCCTACATCTCGGGGCTCTCGCTCAACCTCGCGGTCGTCGTGCGCAACCCGGTCAGCGGCCACAAGCACTTCGCGCGCGTGAAGGTCCCGCCGCTGCTGTCCCGCTTCCTGGAGAGCAGCCCCGGCCGGTACGTCCCGGTCGAGGACGTCATCGCCGCCCACCTCGAGGAGCTGTTCCCGGGCATGGAGGTGCTGGAGCACCACGCCTTCCGGCTCACCCGCAACGAGGACCTGGAAGTGGAGGAGGACGACGCCGAGAACCTGCTCCAGGCCCTGGAGAAGGAGCTGATGCGGCGGCGCTTCGGGCCGCCCGTGCGCCTGGAGGTCGAGGAGTCCATCGACCGCGAGGTGCTGGACCTGCTGGTCCGCGAGCTGAAGGTCTCCGAGGCGGAGGTCTATCCGCTCCCCGGCCCCCTGGACCTCACCGGCCTCTTCCGCATCCACAGCCTCGACCGCCCGGAGCTGAAGTACCCGAAGTTCGTCGCCGGCACCCACCGCGACCTCGCCGAGGTCGAGTCGGCCTCCCCGCCCGACATCTTCGCGGCCCTGCGCACCCGCGACGTGCTCCTGCACCACCCCTACGACAGCTTCTCCACGTCCGTGCAGGCCTTCCTGGAGCAGGCCGCGGCCGACCCGGACGTCCTCGCGATCAAGCAGACCCTGTACCGCACCTCCGGCGACTCGCCCATCGTGGACGCGCTGATAGACGCCGCCGAGTCCGGCAAGCAGGTACTCGTCCTGGTCGAGATCAAGGCCCGCTTCGACGAGCACGCCAACATCAAGTGGGCGCGCAAGCTGGAGGAGTCCGGCTGCCACGTCGTCTACGGCCTGGTCGGCCTGAAGACGCACTGCAAGCTGTCCCTGGTGGTCCGCCAGGAGGGCGACACGCTGCGCCGCTACAGCCACGTCGGCACGGGCAACTACCACCCGAAGACGGCGCGCCTGTACGAGGACCTGGGCCTGCTCACGGCCGACCCGCAGGTCGGCGCGGACCTGTCCGACCTGTTCAACCGGCTGTCCGGCTACTCCCGCCGCGAGACCTACCGCCGGCTGCTGGTGGCCCCCAAGTCGCTGCGCGACGGCCTGATCTCGCGGATCGACAAGGAGGCCCAGCACCATCGCGCGGGCCGGCCCGCCTTCATCCGCATCAAGGTCAACTCGATGGTCGACGAGGCCGTCATCGACTCCCTCTACCGGGCCTCCCAGGCCGGCGTGCCGGTCGACATCTGGGTGCGCGGCATCTGCGCGATCCGCCCCGGCGTCCCCGGCCTGTCGGACAACATCAGGGTCCGCTCCATACTCGGCCGGTTCCTCGAACACTCACGGGTGTTCGCCTTCGGCAACGGCGGGGAGCCCGAGGTCTGGATCGGCAGCGCCGACATGATGCACCGCAACCTCGACCGCCGGATCGAGGCCCTGGTCCGCGTCGTCGACCCGGCCCACCGGGCGGCCCTGAACCGGATGCTCGACACCGGCATGTCCGACACCACGGCCTCCTGGCACCTCGGCCCCGACGGCGAGTGGACCCGGCACGCGACCGATGCGGACGGACAGCCCCTGCGCAACGTCCAGGAGATGCTCATAGACGCCCGGAGGCGCCGGCGTGGCACAGCGACACCTTGACCCGACGGACCCCGCGGCCGGGGGCACGGCGACAGGCGACGTCCTCGCGGCGTACCTGCGCGCCCAGGCCACGGAGTTCCTGCGCGCCCTGCGCCTGCACCGGGAGACCGGCGGCAACGGCGGGAGCACGACGGGCGGCGCGGAGGAGTCCGTCGACGCGGCACGCCTGCTGCGCCGCTCGGCCCGCCGCATCAGCGGCAGCCTGCACACCTTCCGCCCCCTCCTCGACGCCGACTGGTCCGAGGAGATGCGCCCCGAACTGGCCTGGCTGTCCGGCACGCTGGGCCTGGAGCACGCCTACGAGTCACGCCTGGAGCGGCTGTTGCTGGCCCTGCACCGGCTGTCGGGGACGGCGGCGCTGCCCGCGCAGGCGGTGGACGCCGCCCTGGCCGCCGCACCGGCCGGCACCGGCGGCCCGGCGGGCAGGGCGGCGACCGCGGAACGCGGCAACCTCACCGTGGGCGCGGCCAAGGCCGGCGCCCTGCTGGAACGCCAGCTGACCCTGGCCCGTACCCGCGCGCACTCCACGGCCCTCCAGGCCCTCGGCTCCTCCCGCTTCCACGCCGTCGCGGACAAGGTCGCCGTACTGGCCAGCGAGGTCCCCCTCACCCTCACCGCCCCCACGACCGATCTGCGCCCGCTGGCAGCCGCTGCGGAGGAACGGCTGGCGGCCGCGATCGGCGCGCTCCCCCTGGTCACCGCCGGCCACCCGTACAACGCGGAGGCCCTGATCCACGGCCTGTCCCCGGATCCGTCCCCGCACCCCCAGGACGGTCCCTGGCACCAGGTCCGGCTGCTGCTGCGCCTGCACCGCTACGCGCAGGAGGCGCTGCACGGGGGCAACTGCCCGGTCGACGTACGGATGTTGGCGGCGGGGCAGGCGCTCAACCGCCACCGGGACGCCTCCGAGGCCGCGGCCGCGGCGGCCCAGGCGGCCCGCACCCCGCGCATCGCGCCGGCGACGGCGTACGCGCTCGGGGTGCTCCACGCCGACCAGCGGCACGAGGTGGAGGCGGCCAGGTTCGCGTTCCAGCAGGCCTGGCAGAAGCAGACCGTCAGCGCACCCTGAACCCCCACGTGGAGGCGGTGTGAACGACACCCTGGTCCGGGCGGCCGGCTGCGTCCTGTGGCGCCGCTCGCCGGTCGCCGCAGACCTGGAGATCTGCCTGGTGCACCGGCCGAAGTACGACGACTGGTCCCACCCCAAGGGCAAGCTGAAGCGGGGTGAGGACCCGCTCGCCGGTGCGCTGCGCGAGGTCGCCGAGGAGACCGGGTACACGGCCGAGCCCGGGGCCGAGCTGCCGACGCAGCGCTATCTCGCCAACGGCCGCCCGAAGCAGGTGCGTTACTGGGCGGCCCAGGCGGTTTCCGGCCGCTTCACGCCCAGCGACGAGGTGGACCGCATCCTGTGGCTCTCCCCCGCCGCCGCCCGCGCGCGGCTCACCCAGCCCCGCGACCGGGACCTGGTGGACGCCCTCCACGGACTGGCCGTGTGAGCCTCACGGACCGACCGCGTGCGCCTCGGCGTCCGCACGGGCCTGGCTGCGGGCCCGGCGGGCCGGACCGCGCCAGCCGCAGTTGCAGCGGGCCACGCAGAAGCGGCCCTGTTCCGTCGTGGTGGTGAGATGCTCCTGCCCCTGCCGGACTGGCTCCGGCCCGTCCTGCTGCGCCACAGCGACAACGGTACTCGGCCTCCCTGTGCCCCCCGTGCGCCCTCCGACAGCGCGTGACGGCACCTCCTACCCGTCGTTAACCGGAACGACAGGGGGCCCGTGACGGACGTACCGGCTTGGGGGTAGCAGGCGATGGATCGGCGGCAGCAGCACAGGCACGCGGGCGGGACGGTCGTCGCGGTCGGCATCCTGCTCGGCCTCGCGGCGGGCGCCACGGGCTGTTCGGGCAGCCGGGCCGCCGCCGACGACGTCAAGGGCGCGGGCGATCCGGTCGCCCTGCTGCGGCGGGCCGCCGACACCCTGGGCGGCGCGGGCAGTTCGAAGGCCACCACCTCCATGGAGATGGCCACCGGCGGCACCCGCGTCACCATCCGCGGCAAGGGGGTCTACGACTACCGCCACCGCCTCGGCCGGCTCACCGTCGTGCTGCCCGAGGACCCCGCCGGCACCGCCGAGCACCAGCCCATCACCGAACTCCTCGCCCCCGGTGCCCTGTTCATGAAGAACCGCGGGGCGGGCGTGCCCGCCGACAAGTGGGTGCGCGTGGACACCGCGTCGGTCTCCGACGGCAACCTGGTCACCGGCGGCGCGACCGACCCGTACGCGGCGGCCGAGGTGCTGCGCGGGACCCGCACGGCGACCTACGTCGGCCGGACCGAGGTCGGCGGCACCCCCGTGCGGCACTACCGGGGCACCGCGTCCCTCACCGACGCCGCCCGCCGGGCCTCGGCCGCGAACCGGGCGGCCCTGGAGGTGGCGGCCAAAGGTTTCGCCACGGCCGAGGTCCCCTTCGACGCCTATCTCGACGACCAGGGCCGCATCCGCAAGCTCCGCCAGCGCTTCAGCTTCGTCAACGGTCGGCAGAAGACCCCGGTGGCGGTCGCCTCCACCACCCTGCTGTACGAGTTCGGCGCCCCGGCCGACGTGGCGCTGCCGCGGTCACGGGACATCTACGCGGGCCGGATCGCGCAGGACGCGCGGGACGGCGGGCAGGACGGCGGGCACTAGTCCGGGGACGCCCCCGGCGACCGGTCTAAGTAGCCCATCCGTGCCATGCGCGGTGTGTAGAGCGCTGCCTACTCTAGGAAGTCGGTGACGGCAGGGAAGAGGTGAGGCAGGTGGCTCCGGTCGGCGGGACGACGGTCCAGGACCACGTGGCCCTCGCCGAGATCGAACTGTGCGGAGAGCTGATCATCGCGGCCTCGGCCGCCGAGGACCGCCTCAGCCTGGAGAGCATCGACGAGGTGCTGCGGGTGTACGAGGAGCGCGCGGAACACGAACCCGCGGCCGGCTGAACCGGGTCCCGGGCGCCCCGCTCGATCAGGTGCGCAGCAGCCGGCCGATCGCCTTCGTCGCCTCCTCCACCTTCGCGTCGATCTCGTCACCGCCCTTGAGGGCGGCGTCGGCCACGCAGTGCCGCAGGTGCTCCTCCAGCAGCTGGAGCGCGAAGGACTGCAGGGCCTTGGTGGAGGCGGAGACCTGCGTGAGTATGTCGATGCAGTACGTGTCCTCGCCGACCATCCGCTGCAGTCCGCGGATCTGCCCCTCGATCCGGCGCAGCCGCTTGAGGTGCTCGTCCTTCTGCTTGTGGTAGCCGTGCGTCACGGGGGCGTCGTGGCACGTGCCCTCGGCGGTCGTCGCCCCGGCGGGGGCCGTGGCGCCGGCCTCGGTCGTCGTCATCGCTGGCCTCCGTCGTGGTCACGATCCGGGCACCATCTCGGTCACGATGGTGATCACATACCCCTGGTGGGTATATGGTAACGAATTTTGCTGGGTATGGGGCCCTTGGTACGCCCCCGTGCTGATCACTGTGCCCGATGGGCGACACTGGGATGCGGCCCGTTAGCCGTGGCCGGATGATGCGCCTAGCATCAGCCTGACCGAAACCGAAGCACCCCGAGGACCCCACGTGCGCTTTCGTCTGACCCCCAGGGAGACGAGCTTCTACGACATGTTCGCCGCGTCCGCGGACAACATCGTCACGGGCTCGAAACTCCTGATGGAACTGCTCGGGGCGGACGGACCTGCCCGAGCCGAGATCGCAGAGCGTATGCGGGCCGCGGAACACGCGGGTGACGACGCCACGCACGCGATCTTCCACCAGCTGAACTCCTCGTTCATCACGCCGTTCGACCGCGAGGACATCTACGCCCTCGCCGGCTCCCTCGACGACATCATGGACTTCATGGAGGAGGCCGTCGACCTGGTCGTCCTCTACAACGTCGAGGAACTGCCCAAGGGCGTCGAGCAGCAGATCGAGGTGCTGGCCCGGGCCGCCGAGCTGACGGCGGAGGCGATGCCCAACCTGCGTACGATGGACAACCTCACCGAGTACTGGATCGAGGTCAACCGCCTGGAGAACCAGGCCGACCAGATCCACCGCAAGCTGCTGGCCCACCTCTTCAACGGCAAGTACGACGCGATCGAGGTGCTCAAGCTCAAGCAGATCGTGGACGTCCTGGAAGAGGCGGCGGACGCGTTCGAGCACGTGGCGAACACGGTGGAGACCATCGCCGTCAAGGAGTCCTGAGGCGTCGATGGACACCTTCGCCCTCATCGTGACCATCGCGGTCGCGCTCTTCTTCACGTACACGAACGGCTTCCACGACTCGGCGAACGCGATCGCCACCTCGGTGTCGACCCGCGCGCTCACCCCTCGCGCGGCCCTGGCGATGGCCGCGGTGATGAACCTGGCGGGCGCCTTCCTGGGCTCGGGAGTGGCCAAGACGGTCTCCGAAGGCCTCATCGAGACCCCCGCCGGCTCCACCGGCATGGGCATCCTCTTCGCCGCCCTGATCGGCGCGATCGTCTGGAACCTCACCACCTGGTACTACGGCCTGCCGTCCTCCTCCTCCCACGCCCTGTTCGGCGGACTGGTGGGCGCGGCCCTGGCGGGCGGCACCGGCGTCCACTGGAACGGCGTGGTGGACAAGATCATCGTGCCGATGGTGCTGTCCCCGGTGGTCGGCCTGATCGTCGGCTACCTGGCCATGCTGGCCATCATGTGGATCTTCCGCCGGGCCAACCCGCACAAGGCCAAGCGCGGTTTCCGCATAGCACAGACGGTCTCGGCCGCGGGGATGGCCCTCGGCCACGGCCTCCAGGACGCCCAGAAGACCATGGGTGTGGTCGTGATGGCCCTGGTGATTTCCGGCCACGAGACGTTCGGCGACCCGATCCCGGTCTGGGTGAAGATCGTCTCGGCCGTCATGCTGTCGCTGGGCACCTACGCCGGCGGCTGGCGCATCATGCGCACCCTGGGCCGCAAGATCATCGAACTCGACCCCCCGCAGGGCTTCGCCGCCGAGGCCACCGGCGCGTCGATCATGTTCGGTACGGCGTTCCTCTTCAAGGCGCCGATCTCCACGACCCACGTCATCACCTCGGCGATCATGGGCGTGGGGGCGACCAAGCGCGTCAACGCCGTCCGCTGGGGAGTGGCCAAGAACATCGTCATGGGCTGGTTCATCACGATGCCGGCAGCCGCCCTGGTCGCCGCGCTGGCCTTCGGCATCGTGAAGCTGGCGGTGCTGTAGTTCCCTCGCGCCCACCTGCCCACCCGTCTCGGTCAGCTGAGAAGCCGGCCAAGGGGGTGGGCTTTCTGCTCAGCGCGGCCTGTGGTCGCCAGGCCAGTCCGGGTACCGCGGACAGCTCGTGCGCTTCGGAGCACGAGCACCCGTACTCGCGGCAGCTGGCCCGGCTCGCCGAGACCCTGCCCACCCCCGCCGAGCGGGCCGAGCGGGCCCGCGCCGCCCCGCGGGAGCGGACCGGCTCGGCTACGCACCCAGCCCCGCGGAGGAGCGCGACATCGACAGCGAGCTGGACCGCCGGCCGGCCCGCGCTGCGGCCCGGTGAGCGACGCGGTGCACATCGTCCTGGACGACACGGCCATGGCCGCGGCCGGCCGGGTCCGTCCCGGTACGGCAGGGCGGCTCGCCGCTCTGCCCGCCACCAGCCTCCTGGACCTGGATCTGCCCGCGGCCCTGGCGGTCGCCGAACACAACACGTGGGCCGCGGCACAGTGCCAGTACACCGCTCAGCCCGCCCCGGACCGTCCCGACGGTGCGATCACCGCCACCGCCGCCCCGGACCGGTGGCTCGGCGAGCCGGTCCGCGTGCTGGACCTCAATCCGTGAGCGCTTGATGACGAAGCACCGAAACGCGACGGGCCCGCCCCCGGGAGCCAGGGGCGGGCCCTTCTGCGTCCTCGCGGTGGCACCGCCATGCAGCACCGCGAGGGGTTCGGGGCCGGCCTAGCCGAAGCGGCCGGAGATGTAGTCCTCCGTCGCCTGGACGGACGGGTTGGAGAAGATGCGTTCCGTGTCGTCGATCTCGATCAGGCGGCCCGGCTGGCCGACCGCCGCCAGGTTGAAGAACGCCGTACGGTCCGAGACGCGCGCCGCCTGCTGCATGTTGTGCGTCACGATGACGATCGTGAAGCGCTCCTTCAGCTCGCCGATCAGGTCCTCGATGGCGAGGGTCGAGATCGGGTCCAGGGCGGAGCAGGGCTCGTCCATCAGCAGGACCTGCGGCTCGACCGCGATCGCGCGGGCGATGCACAGCCGCTGCTGCTGGCCGCCGGACAGGCCGGAGCCGGGGCGGTTCAGACGGTCCTTGACCTCGTTCCAGAGGTTCGCGCCCTTGAGCGACTTCTCGACGACGTCGTCCAGCTCGCTCTTCTTGTACCGGCCGTTCAGGCGCAGCCCCGCCACGACGTTGTCGTAGATCGACATGGTCGGGAACGGGTTGGGGCGCTGGAAGACCATGCCGACCGTGCGGCGCACGGCGACCGGGTCGACCGCGGAGCCGTACAGGTCCTGGTCGTCCAGGAGGACCTTGCCCTCGACCCGCCCGCCGGGGGTGACCTCGTGCATGCGGTTGAGGGTGCGCAGGAACGTCGACTTGCCGCAGCCCGAGGGGCCGATGAACGCCGTCACCGAACGCGGCTCGACGGTCATCGAGATGTCCTCGATCGCCTTGTGGGAGCCGTAGTAGGCGGTCAGCCCGCTCACGTCGATTCGCTTGGCCATTACTGCTTCACTTCCAGTCAGTCGCTATGGGGTCGCCGTCAGCGACCGGCCATGCGGCGGTAGCCGCACATTGTCAGCGCGGGGCCTTCCAGCGGGCGATGCCGCGGGCCACCAGGTTGAGGATCATCACGAAGGCGATGAGGACGAGCGCGGCCCCCCACGCACGGGCGTAGGCCTGGTCCGTGCCGAGGACGTACTGCTCGTAGATGTAGAACGGCAGCGACGACTGCGGCCCGTTGAACGGGTCGTTGTTGATCATCTGGTTGCCGAACACGAGCAGCAGCACCGGGGCGGTCTCACCGGCGATGCGGGCGACGGCCAGCATGATGCCGGTGGTGATGCCGCCGAGCGCGGTGGGCAGGACCACCTTCAGGATGGTGCGCCACTTCGGCACGCCGAGCGCGTAGGACGCCTCGCGCAGCTCGTTGGGGACGAGCTTCAGCATCTCCTCGGTGGACCGCACCACGACCGGGATCATCAGGATGACCAGGGCGAGCGAGCCGGCGAAACCGGAGTACGAGAAGCCGAGGGCCAGGATCCAGAAGGCCAGGATGAACAGGCCGGAGACGATGGACGGGATGCCCGTCATGACGTCCACGAAGAAGGTGACCGCCAGGGCCAGCTTGCCGCGGCCGTACTCGACGAGGTAGATCGCCGTCAGCACGCCGATCGGCACGGCGATCAGGGAGGCGAGGCCCACCTGCTCCAGGGTGCCGATGATGGCGTGGTAGACACCGCCGCCCTGGTCGCCGGCGAGGACGCCGGCCATCGAGTGGGTCAGGAAGGTGCCGTCGAGGTCCTTCACGCCCTTGGCGATCGTGGTCTGCACCAGCGAGTACAGCGGCACGACGGCGAGCACGAAGCACGCCCACACCAGGCTGGTGGCCACCCGGTCCTTCGCCTGGCGGCGGTCCTCCATGACCGCGGTGGTCACATAGGTGCCGAGGACGAAGAGCACCAGGGCGATCAGACCCCACTGGATCTTGCTGGACAGGCCGAAGGCCAGTCCGCTGGCGACGCCCAGGACGACGGCGGCCACGGCGATGGCGGCCGGGGCCCACCGGGGCATCCGGCGGTGGGTGACGATGCCGCGCGGAACCAGGGGTTCGGCGGTCGGGCGCTTGTCGGTCATGGTGTCACTCACGCGTTGGCCCCCGAGTACTCCTTGCGGCGGGCGATGATCAGGCGGGCCGCACCGTTGACCACCAGGGTGATCACGAAGAGCACGAGACCGGAGGCGATGAGGGCGTCACGGCCGAGGTTCGTGGCCTCTCCGAAGTGCGAGGCGATGTTCGCGGCGAAGGTGCCGCCGCCCGGGTCGAGCAGGTGGGCGCTCAGCGTGTCCGAGGACGACAGCACGGTGGCGACGGCCATGGTCTCGCCGAGCGCGCGGCCGAGGCCCAGCATCGAGGCGCTGATGATGCCGGAGCGGGCGAAGGGCAGGACCGCCATGCGGATGGTCTCCCAACGGGTGGCGCCGAGGGCCAGTGCGGCCTCCTCGTGCGCCTGCGGGACCTGGCGGATGACCTCGCGGCTGACGTTGGTGATGATCGGCAGGATCATGATCGCCAGCAGGATGCCCACGGTGAACAGGTTGCGGGGCGCGGTGCCGGGGTTGGACTGGTCGAAGATGACCGTCCAGCCGAGGTACTTGTCCAGCCAGGTCGTGAACCCGGTCAGGTGCGGCACCAGGAAGAGGGCGCCCCACAGGCCGTAGACGATCGACGGCACGGCGGCGAGCAGGTCGACGATCCAGGCGAGGGCGCCGCCCAGCTTGCGCGGGGCGTAGTGGGTCATGAACAGCGCGATGCCGACCGCGACGGGCACGGCGATGACCATCGCGATGACCGAGCTGACGACCGTGCCGTACAGCAGGACCGCGATGCCGAACACCGGCGGGGTGGCGTTGGCGTTCCACACGGACGTGGTGAGGAAGTCGCCGTGGTCCTGGGAGATCGCGTTGATGGCGCGGTACGTGAGGAAGGCCGCGATGGCGGCCATGATCACGAGGAGCAGGATGCCGGACCCCCGGGACAGCCCCGAGAAGACGCGGTCGCCGATGCGGGTGACGGATCGGCGGCCTGCCGGGCCGGAATCAGGTACGGCTGGTGGATTCTCTACGGATATTCCCATGTCGTTCTCCGGTCTGGTTGGGGGATCGCTCCCCCGGCGGCGGTGCACCGGATGGGTGGTGACGCCGGTCCGGTCCCGCGGCCGTGACGGCCGCGGGACCGGACCTGAGCCGGGGGTCCGGCCGCTCCCTCAAGGGGGTGCGGGCGGACTCCCGGGACGTCAGGACAGGCTGCTGATCGCGGACCGCACCTTGGTGGCGATCTCGGCGGGCAGCGGGGCGTAGCTCTGGGCGGCGAGCTTGGACTGGGCGTCGTCGCCGGCGATGTAGGTCAGGAACGCCTTGGTGGCGGCCAGCGTGTCGGCCTTGTTGCCCTTGTCGCAGACGATCTCGTTGGTCACCAGGACGATCGGCCAGGCGCCCTCCGCCTTGGTGGCGTAGTTGAGCTTCAGCGCCAGGTCGTTGCCGGTGCCGACGATCTTGGCGTCGGCGATCGCCTTGGACGCGGAGTCCGTGGTCAGCGCGACCGGCTTGGAGGCGCCGGTGTTCAGCTGGGCCAGCTGCAGACCACCGGAGGTGGCGTAGGACAGCTCGACGTAGCCGATGGCGCCGTTGGTCTGCTTGACGCCGGCGGCGACACCGGAGGAGCCCTTGGCGGACTGGCCGCCCTGGGCCTGCCAGGACTTGCCGCCGCTGTACTTCCAGTCGGCCGGGGCGGCGGCCTTCAGGTACTTGGTGAAGTTGTCGGTGGTGCCCGAGTCCTCGGTGCGGTGGTACGCCTGGATCGCCAGGTCGGGCAGCTTGACACCCGGGTTCAGCTTGGCGATCGCCGGGTCGTTCCAGTTCTTGATCTTCGAGTCGAAGATCTTGGCGAGGGTCGTGGCGTCCAGCGTCAGGTTCTTGACGCCGTCGATGTTGTAGGCGATCGCGATCGGGCCGCCGACCATCGGCAGGTCGATGGCCTGGCCGCCGCTGGTGCAGACCTTCTTGGACTGCGCGATCTCCTCGGGCTTCAGCGGCGAGTCCGAGCCCGCGAAGGCGGTGCTGCCCTGCAGGAACTCCTGGATGCCGGCACCGGAGCCGACACCCTTGTAGTTGATCTGGGCGCCCGAACAGGCGGCCATGAAGTCCTTCGACCACTGGCCGATGGCGTTCTGCTGCGCGGTCGAACCGGACGCCAGGAGGTTGCCCTTGGCGTTGTCGCACTTGATCGAGCTGGCCTGGCCCGACGCCGCCGACGTGCTCTTGGAGCCGCTGTTGCTGTTGTTGTCGGAGCCGCACGCCGTCAGGGCCAGGGCGCCGGAGACGGCGAGCGCACCGAGGGAGATGGCGCGGAGCCGGTTCTTGCGCTGAAGCTTCACTTTCGGGAGTTCCTTCCAGGAGCCGCCGCTGTCGGCGGCGTGCGAAGTCAGTCGACAGGTGCGGGAGCGCGTTCATGGCCGCACTCCGCACCGGGTACGGCCGAAACTAGGCAGAACAGGTGAAGCCGCCGATGGCCGGAAGTGAACGAGGGGTGAACCCCTGCCGTCGGCCCGGTTAGGTCACGGAATGCTTACGGGGAGGGCACGCACGGGTCCCGGGGCCCGCGCGTCGGCGGGGTTACGCGCACACGTCTTCGACGTTCGGTTCCCTGTGTGCGAACTGTTACGAACCGATGCGGCCGGGGGGCCGTCTCACCCCAGGGCAGGCCGGTGGGGCCTGGAGAGCCCGCAGGGCCTGGGGAAGGGCGAGAGACGACCATGGACATGGAACGGCGTACGTTCGTCGCGGGCGGCGCGGCCGCGCTGGCCGCGACCGCACTGAGCGGCTGCGGCCTCGGCTCGGGGGCATCCGCCACGAAGACGAGCACGGGCACATCGTCCCTTATGTCCCTGGACGCCGCCAGCGCCGGCAGCACGAGCGCACGGGCGGGCGCCGCCGCGAACTGGACGGCCCTCGCCCGTGACCTGGACGGCACCCTGGTCCGCCCCGGCGACGCGGTCTGGAAGACGGCGCACCAGCTCTACAACACGCGCTTCGACGCCCTGAAGCCCGCCGCGGTCGCCTACGTGGCGCACGCCGGCGACATACGCACCACCCTCGCCTACGCCCGCGCGCACGGCGTCCGGGTCTCCATACGCAACGGCGGCCACTCCTACGCCGGCTACTCCTCCGGCGACAGCCGGCTCATCCTCGACGTCTCCCGGCTCAGCGGAATCCGGGTCGGCGGCGGCCAGGCGGTGGTGGGCGCCGGCGCCAAGCTGATCGACGTCTACCGCGGGCTGGCCGCGAAGGGCGTGACCATACCCGCGGGCTCCTGCCCGTCCGTCGGCATCTCGGGCCTGGTCCTGGGCGGCGGCCACGGCGTCGCCTCCCGCGCCTACGGCCTGACCTGCGACAACCTCACCCAGGCCACCGTGATCACGGCGGACGGCACGCAGCTCACCGCGAACGCCGACACGCACTCCGACCTCTTCTGGGCCCTGCGCGGCGCGGGCAACGGCAACTTCGGCGTCGTCACCGAGCTGCACTTCCGCACCCACCCGGCACCGCAGGCGGTCACGGCGTACCTGACCTGGCCGTGGTCGAAGGCGGCGGCGGTGCTGACGGCCTGGCAGGAGTGGGGCCCGGCCCAGCCCGACGAGATCTGGTCCTCCCTCCACCTGGAGTGCTCCCCGGGCCGCACCCCCACCGTCTCGGTGTCCTGCTTCTGCCTCGGCACCTACGGCGAACTCCAGAACGCGGTGGACCGGCTCGCCCACCAGGCGGGCGCGAACGCGTCCTCGGTCACCCTGCGCCGCAGGGGCTACGAGGAGGCGATGGAGGTCTACGCCGGCTGCTCCTCCTTCGCCTCCGACGCCCAGTGCCACCTGCCCGGCTCCGCCCCGGGCCACTCCCCGCAGGGCAGGCTCGCCCGGGAGACCTACGCGGCCCGCTCCGACTTCTTCGACCGCTCCCTGTCCGCGGCGGGCATCCAGACGGTCCTGCGGCAGATCGCCTCCGTCCGGGGCGGTGCGGGCAGCATCGCCTTCACGGCCCTCGGCGGGGCGGTCAACCGCGTCAGCCCCACGGCCACGGCCTTCGTCCACCGCCGTTCCCGCATGCTCACGCAGTACATCGCCTCCTGGTCCGCGGGCGCCTCCGGGACCACGGCCCAGTCCTGGCTGACCTCGGCCCACACGGCGATGCGACCGTACGCCTCCGGCGCCGCCTACCAGAACTACACCGACCCCACCCTGAAGAACTGGCGCACGGCGTACTACGGAGACGCGGCGGCGCGCCTGGGCAAGGTCAAGAAGAGTTACGACCCCGAGCGGTTCTTCTCCTACGCGCAGGGGGTGTAGCGAGGCAGGGGGAGCCCGGCCTAGGCCGCCAGGTCCCTCTCCTGCGCCTCCACCCGCTTGCGGGCGCCGGGCAGCAGGGCGTCGTCCCGTCCGCCGTCGTCCCCCGCCCGGCGCCGTACGATCCACCCCGCCCGCCTCGAACGCTCCACCGCGCGCATCAGCGGGGTGAGCAGGGCCATGGCCGCGGGGGACAGCAGCAGCGTGACCGCGGTGCCGAGGGCGAAGCCGCCGATGACGTCCGTCGGGTAGTGCACGCCCATGAAGACCCGGCAGAACCCCTCCAGCAGCGCGAGCCCGATGCCCGCGATGCCGAAGCGGCGGTTGGCGACGAAGAGACCGACTCCCAGCGCCATCGTGAGGGTGGCGTGGTCGCTGACGAAGGAGAAGTCGCTCTTGCCGGAGACGAGGACGTCGAGCCCCTGGTGGTCGACGAAGGGGCGGGGCCGGGCGACGAAGCCCCGGATGGGGACGTTGACGAGCACCGCGACGGCGGCCGCGAGCGGGGCCCACACCAGCGCGGCGACGCAGGACGCGGCCTCCTCGGCACCCCGGCGCCGCACGGACCACCAGCACCCCAGCACGAGCAGCACCATGGCGAGCAGCAGCCCGTACTCGCCGACGAACCCCATGATCCGGTCGAACCAGTGCGGAGCGTCCTTGGCCAGGCCGTTGATGTCGTAGAGCAGGCCGACGTCGGGGTTCGATCCGGATTCGGCGAGTACAGCCATGGTGCTGCGGCCCCTTCGTCGTCTTCCCGGACGCACCTCGTGTGCGCCGCTCCTGCCCCCCGTGGTGCGTAGATCCGCTTCCGCTTGGCTGCCGTACTGCCCGCATCGACGTCCGCTCGGCTACGTCAACAGGAACGCACGGTCCTCATCAATACGTTCCACTCTCCACTGAAAGATCACGCAGACGTTATCGAAGAGAGACTCATCACCGCAGCTCAGGGGGTGGGTTCACGCTCCGTTTCAGACCGAGGTGGGGAGCGCTTTCGCGCCATCTTCGGTGACGCGGGTGGCACCGAAGTAGTCGGGCGTGTCGATGGGATCGAACCGGATCACGGCACCCGTCCTCGGCGCGTCGATCATGTACCCGCCGCCGACGTAGATCCCCACGTGGTGGATGGCCCGCGAGTCGCTGAGGTCGGTGGAGAAGAACACCAGGTCACCCGGGAGCAACTGACCCCGCGACGGATGCGGACCGGCGTTGTACTGGTCGTTGGCCACCCGCGGCAAGGTGATCCCGACCTTGGCGTACGCGGCCTGCGTCAGCCCCGAGCAGTCGAACCGCCCGCCCTGCTGGGCGGTCCCCTCCCCACCCCACAGATACGGCGTCCCCAGCTTGCTCTGCGCGAACGCGATGGCGCCGGCGGCCTGTTGGGTGGGGTCGATCCGGCTGACGGGCGCGGCGAAGCTCTGCGAGAGGCTGCGGATGCGCTTGACGTAGTCCTGCGTCTCGGTGATGCCCGGCACCCCGCCGGCCTTGATCACCCGGTACGCCCCGGCGTTGTAGGCGGCGAGCATGTTGTCGGAGACGTTGCCCGGCACGCCCTTCACGTCCTTGGCCAGCTGGCAGTCGTACGAAGCGGCCGACGGGATCGCGTCGTTCGGGTCCCAGACGTCCCGCTTGCCGTCCCCGTCGCCGTCGATGCCGTAGACGGCCCACGTGCCGGGCATGAACTGCGCGACGCCCTGGGCGCCGGCCGGGCTGACGATGGTCGGGTTCCAGCCGCTCTCCTGGTACAACTGGGCGGCGAGCAGCGCCGGGGAGAGCTGCGGGCACAGGTTGCCCCACTTCTGCACGAGCCCCTGGTACGCGGCCGGCACGGCCCCCTTGGCCAGCGCCCGGCCCCCCGCGGCCACCCCGCCGGCGAGGTTCCCGGCGACCACGTAGACCCCGACGACGAGCAGCATGACGAACCCCATGCCGAGCCCGACGGCCGCCCCACCGATCACCCATACCTTCCGCACGGTTCAACTTTCCCCCATGCCCGAGCGGTTCAAGGCGTCTTTCGCGTGATGTGGCGTCATTTCACAGTGAACCCCTGACCCATGACGCTGCTGTAGTCGTTCGGCGTGCGGATGTGGAACCACTGCACCGTCCAGTCCCCGGGGTCGTTACGGAGCGGGATGGCGGGCCACGACTTCTTCCCGTCCGGCGACCAGGTACGGAAGTCGTCCGGGTAGGTGAGGTACTTCCCGGCGGACTGGTCGCCACTGTGGAGGTCGATGGGGTCGCTGGTGCAGCCCAGCGTCACGTCCTGCGAGAGCGCCCCGGCCACGGGCTCACCAATGGGTCGATGCCGTGCGGCGGCTTCACGCTGACGGTCACGTGGTACGGGGCCTGGTTCCCGGGGCCTTTGGGGGTGACGGTGTAGCCCTTGTTCCAGAAGCCGAGCTGCAGCTTGTCGTCGAACACCGGGTGCTCCCCGCCCTTGCCCGGGTCGTCCGGGTCGGCCTCGGAGCCCTCGAAGCCGTCGGGAGCCCGCTCGGCGTCCGGCAGCTGGCACTCGCCCGTCGACGGCTTCCAGAACTGCCGGTCGATGTTGTCACCCGTGCAGGCGGGCGCGCCGGACGTACCGGTGGCAGGCCCGGACGCCGATGCCTTGGGGCGGGCCGCCCTGCCCGACGCGCCCGCGCAAGCCCGGCCTTTCGCCTTGTCCGTGCCGCCGTCCCCGCGCTGGATGAGCACCACCGCCGTGGCCGCCCCGACGCCGACCGCCGGCCCCACCGCGACCGCCACCAGTCACCGCCCGCCCTGACGACGAGCCGGACGGACCAGCTGGGTGGGCGTGTACGTGGGGGCCGCAGCGCCGTACGCGGGCCCCACCGTGGGCAGGTCGTGCGTCCCGGCCGGCGGGGCCGGCGGGGTCTGCGGCCCGGCCGGCTGCCGCACTGGCGTCGGCGGCGTCCGCGCCACCGGCTCCGCCGGACCGCTGAGTCCCGCGTAGAAGGGGTCCTCCACGAGCGCGGAGCGCACTCCGCACCGGTCGATGACGTCCGCGAGCCCCGCCGGGCAGCGGGGTCCTTGGCCGCGCACGCCTCGATCAGGGCGGCCAGTTCCGGTTCCACGCCCGCCACGTCGATCGGCTCGTGGACGGCGCGGTACCACACACCTCGCCACGGAGACCGGTTCGCCGTTGACGGTGTCTCAGAGACGGACAGACGGGCGGACGGGCCGACAGGCCGATCAGGAATCGGTCGTCGCGTCCTTGTACAGCTCCGCCGCCTCACTCCCCAGCACCACGCTGTACGACACGTCGTCCGTCGAACCGCCCTGCTCGTGGCCGCCGAGGATGCCGACGACCTGGCCGTCGCCGTTCATCCAGGGGCTGCCGCTGGTACCGGCGGTGAAGGCCGGGCAGTCGATGCGCTGCTGGGTGCGGCTGTGCGAGGTCGGCTTGTTGGTACAGCTGATCGGCCGCTCGCGGGAGTCCGGGTAGCCGATGACGGTCACCGCGGTGGCCCCGGTGGCCGTACCGGTCGTGAAGCGATTGGCGCCGACCACCTCCTCCAGCCGGCGGCCGGCCAGATCCTCGACGGTGGCGAAGGCCAGGTCGCTGTCCTCGTCCTGGTCCTTGGCCCAGCCGTCGGGCAGGTAGCGCTTGGTCACCTTCCACACCCCGTACGGCGCCTGACCGTCCCGGTAGCCCGGTACGAAGAGCAGGTCGTTGTCGTCGGCGCCGGCCACGCAGTGCGCCGCCGTGGCGATGAGGTCGCCCTGGGGGCTGTGCACGACCGAGGCCGTGCAATAGTGGCCGCCCTTGAGGGAGTCGGCCCGGTCCGCGCCGAAGAGCGCGCCGATCCGCGCCGTGTGCCGGTTCGCGGCGGCCTCGGCCGTGACCCCGAGCGGCCCCGACGCCTCATCCGCGGTCGCCACGGACGCCGAGGTCAGGGCGAGCACCACCACCGCGCCGAGCAACGCGGGACGCGAGGTGAGCGAGGTGCGTGAGATGCGCTTCATCACCCACCACTCTGTCCCACGACCGTGAGAATCGCGCTCCGACTTCACTGAGAATTTCCTGTGAAACCTCCAGTTGGGCGCGGTCCTTCCCCCGAACCCCGCCGAACCGCGAGCCTCCTCCTCCCCCCGGGACACGGCTCGGACGACGACACCGCCTCTTCGAACATTCCCGCGCTACGTCCCGGCAGGCGCCGTTTTCCAGCCGACCGCCCAGCACCCCGCCCGCGGCACGGGGTCACCCGGTCCGTTCACCCGCGCGCCGCAACGAAAAGTCACCCGGCGGAGAATGGTACGGCGGAACGCGCCGTCGTACTCACCCCACCGGCTTCATCCCCCACTCCACGCCCGTCATCTCCTCCGACAGCGTCCACAGCCGCCGGGCCGCCGCCGGGTCGCTCGCCGCCCTGCTGCGGCTGACCAGGGTGGGGGCGCCGCGCATCTCGCCGGGGCCGTCCGGGCCGACGTACGACGCTCCGGGGAGGTCCTGGCAGGCGGCGAACAGCGTGGGCAGGGCGCCGGCCTTGTCGCTCTGGGCGAAGACCGTGTTCCCGACCGTCATGGCGGCCCTCATCAGGGGGTTCTTGTGGTGGCTCTGGAGGTTCGTGGCGGCCCAGCCGGGGTGGGCGGCCAAGGCCCGGACCGGGGAGCCGGCCTCGGTGAGACGGCGCTGCAGTTCCAGGGTGAACAGGAGGTTCGCCAGTTTGGACTGGGCGTAGGCGCGGGTCGGGGTGTAGCGGCCGCGCAGGTTCACGTCCTCGAAGCGGATCGCCCGCTCACCGAAGCGGTGCGCGCCGGAGGCCACCGTCACCACCCGGTCCGTGACGTGCGGCAGCAACAGGTTCGTCAGCGCGAAGTGCCCGAGGTGGTTGGTGGCGAACTGCAGCTCGAAGCCCTGCTTCGTGCGCTGCTCCGGCACCATCATCACGCCCGCGTTGTTGATCAGCAGGTCCAGCGGGCGGTCCCACCCGGCCGCGAACTCGCGCACCGAGTCAAGGTCGGCCAGGTCCAGCCGGCGCACCTCCGTGCTGCCCGCGACCCGCGCCGCCGCGGCACCGCCGCGCGCGAGGTCCCGTACGGCGAACACCACGTGCGCCCCGGCCCGGGCGAGCGCCGTGGCCGTGGCGAGGCCGAGACCGCTGTTGGCGCCGGTGATCACGGCCGTACGACCGGTGAAGTCGGGGAGGTGGGTCACGTTCCACTTGTCAGTACCCATGGCCCGAATGTAGGCACCGCCAACAAAGCTGTCAATGACAACATACCGTTACGATGGCGCACATGCCGCGTCCGTCCTCGTCGTCCCCGAACCTCCCGGACCCCACGGAACCTCCGGAGCCCCAGCAGCCCCCGCGCTCCTCCGCCTCCGCGCACTCCTCGACGTATCCCCCGAGGCCCCCGCGGACCGCGGCATCCGCGAAGCCCCCGCAGCGGCCGTACCACCACGGCGACCTGCGCGCCGCCCTCCTCAGGAGCGCCGAGCGCACGCTGCGCGAGAAGGGCGTCGGCGCGCTCTCGCTGCGCGAACTGGCCCGTGCCGCGGGTGTGAGCCACTCGGCGCCCGGCCGGCACTTCAAGGACAAGCAGGCCCTGCTCGACGCCCTCGCGCTCGACGGGTACGAGCGGCTGAACCGGGTCCTGGACGCCGCCGCCGAAGCACCCGGCCTCGACATCGAGGGCCGGATCGCGACACTGGCCCGCGCCTACGTCGGCTTCGCCGTGGCGAACCCCGAGCTGCTGGAGCTGATGTTCGCCCGCAAGCACGACCCCGACAGCTCCGACCGGCTCGCCGCCGCCGTCGACCACTCACTCGGCTCCTTCGCCCGGATGATCTCCGCCGCCCAGGAGCGCGGCGAGCTGGTCCAGGGCGACCCGGAGCACATCACCATGGTCGCCGCCGCGAGCCTGCACGGACTCGCCACCCTCATCACCGGCGGCGCGCTCGACGCCGGTGAGGCGATCGGCTGCCTGGACGAACACGTCCGCCTCCTGCTGAACGGCCTGCGCCCCCGCTGACCCGCCCCGCCGGGCCGCACGCGCGTCACGGGTCCCCCGCCGGCTCACGGGCACCGACCCGCACGCGTCACGCCCACCGGCCTCCGCCCCCGAAGGCCCAACCCCACCCCCGCGCCCGCACACTTCCGGGTTACGCGCGTAGCCATCCCCTCCCCGCGTCCCGCACCCCCCAAGTCAAGCCACAACCAGCACAGGGCCAGCACACGGCCATTGATCAGTAAGCCCCCCACCGCCTTCAGTAACGCAGAGGTCAGGATTCCGGGCACCTGCTTGTTGTCGCGTACTCAACAAGCGAAGGTCGGGCGTGGGCCGCCGCCCTCACCGGTCACCCACCGGTGGACCCCCACACCCGCAGGCCTCTGTCACCCACTTCCAGGAGGCTGTACCTTGCGTACGTCCACCCCCACCCACCCCCACATACGCGGTAGATGGCGCCGTTTCGGCACCGCCGCCGCGGCCACGGCCGCGCTCGCCGTCGCCGGACTCGGCACCGCGGCCCACGCGAACGCGTCCACCGCGGCCCCGAGCCACGCCACGACCGCCAAGGTGACCTCCCAGGCGATCGCCGCCCAGGTCGCCAAGGCCCACGTGCGCTACACGAAGTCGTGCGCCGCGACCCCGAAGAAGGGCTACGCCGCCTGCAACGCGCTGCGCGTCACCAGCGGCACCACCGCCTTCATGGAGAAGCAGGCGGCCCTGAAGGGCGTCACGCCCAAGACCGTGCGGCCGGACGCCGCGTCCGCCTCCCCCACCGGCTACGGCCCCTCGGACATCCAGTCGGCCTACGGCCTGACCTCCGCCGCCGCCTCCAACGGCTCGGGCGAGACCGTCGCGATCGTGGACGCCTACGACGACCCGAACGCCGAGTCCGACCTCGCGGCCTACCGCTCGTACTACGGCCTGTCGGACTGCACCACGTCCAACGGCTGCTTCAAGAAGGTCAGCCAGACCGGCTCCACCACCTCGCTCCCCACCGCCGACAGCGGCTGGGCCGGTGAGGAGTCCCTCGACCTCGACATGGTCAGCGCGACCTGCCCGAACTGCAACATCCTGCTCGTCGAGGCCAAGTCGGCGTCCGACGCCGACCTCGGCACCGCGGTGAACGAGGCCGTCAAGCTGGGCGCCAAGTTCGTCTCCAACAGCTACGGCGGCTCGGAGTCCTCCTCCGACACGACGTACGACGCCCGGTACTACAACCACCCGGGCGTCGCCATCACCGCGAGCGCGGGCGACAGCGGCTACGGCGCCGAGTACCCGGCCGCCTCCCAGTACGTCACCGCCGTCGGCGGCACCTCCCTGTCGCAGGACTCCAGCAGCCGCGGCTGGAGCGAGTCCGTCTGGAACACCTCCAGCACCGAGGGCACCGGCTCCGGCTGCTCCGCCTACGACCCGAAGCCCAGCTGGCAGACCGACAGCGGCTGCTCCACCCGCATGATCGCCGA
Source organism: Streptomyces sp. NPDC104106 (assembly GCF_055584345.1). NCBI lineage: Bacteria > Bacillati > Actinomycetota > Actinomycetes > Kitasatosporales > Streptomycetaceae > Streptomyces > Streptomyces sp. NPDC104106. Next base: position 9,322 of record NZ_JBVJMF010000030.1, on the reverse strand, counting down.
CGTCTCCGCGGTCGCCGACCCCGCCACCGGCGTCTCGGTCTACGACACCTACCAGGCGAGCGGCTGGAACACCTACGGCGGCACCAGCGCCTCCTCGCCGATCATCGCCTCCGTCTACGCCCTCGCCGGCACCCCGGGCAGCAGCGACTACCCGGCGAAGTACCCCTACGCCGCGGCGGGCACCTCCGCCCTCAACGACGTGACGAGCGGCAGCAACGGCACCTGCGACACGGACTACTTCTGCACCGCCGAGTCGGGCTACGACGGCCCGACCGGCTGGGGCACCCCGGAGGGCACCAGCGCCTTCAGCGCGAGCTGAGCGCCCCCTGAACCACCCCCGTCGGGTCACGGGGGGCCGCCAGTGAGGGGGACGTGGGGTCTCCTCGGCGGCGCGGGAAGGAAGACGGGCCACGGCAGCCGGCCGCGGCCCGTTTTCCCTTTCCGGCGTTCCCCTGCCCGTCCGGCTCCCGGACGGCTGCACCGCCTCGGCACGGCGGCCCCCACCCGCTGACCCGGCGTCAACCCCGCACGTCACACGCCCCGACGGCATCCGGCCGTCGGGGCCTTGTCCATTTCCCGCCGGTCCACCATGAGAACATCGTCCCGACCCCTCACCCGACCGGCCGTCAGAAAACGTGCCAGGTCGTAAAGGAGGACAACGACAGAACCACACCCCGGGTTCCGGTCTGACCTCGTTGCCCGGGGTGACCTGCCGTGATACACAGAGTGACCGGACGCGCTATTCGTACGAAACCCGCCAGTCAATGACGTCAAGTCGACATACGTTGGCGCCGTCGTCGGCGACAATGAGGCCTGACCTCTGCACCCGCAGAGGCGCTCACGGAACTACCCACCAGGGGCGGTGACTTACATGCTTCTCGCGGCCAGCAAGGGTGACATCAACACCATCATCGGCGGGATCGCCCCGAACTGGGGCCCCTTCGGCAGCCTGGGCAACGAGGCGAAGGTGATGATCGAGGTGGTGATGGCCGTGGCCATCCTGCTCTGCCTCGGCATCGCGGTCTGGGGCGCGGCCAAACAGCGCATCGGCGCCACGGCCCTGCGCGACACCTTCAGCGCGGAACAGGGCAAGGGCCTCATCATCGCCGGCCTCACCGGAGTCTTCATCATCGGCTCCCTCGGCACCCTGTTCACGATCGTGTACGGCATGGCGGTCTGACCCCTCCCCGCCCGTCCCGTCCGGCTCCCCGTCACCACCGTCTCCACCCACCCGTCGTGCCCACCGGCTGAGGTTGCGTCTCCCTGATGTCGAGTCACCACACCGCGCCCGCGCGGGAACCAGCACGGCTACCGTCGTATGCCTACGAGGGTGAGGGGGCGCACACGGCATGAATCCCGGAGACGAGGGGACCTACCCCGACTACGGCGACAACCCGGGCCACACCCGCACCCGCCTCCCCGACAACGACCCCTACGGCGGTGCCCCCCGCCGCCCCACCCGCTCCTCCTCCCGCAGCCTGGTGACGGTGGTGGGCGTGGTCGTCCTCCTGATCGCAGCGATCGCGTTCGCCAACCGGGGAGACCACTCGTCCGCCGACGGCGCGTCCGGAAAGGGCGGCAAACCGGTGACCTCCCCGACCGCGGCCAGCGGGACGGCCCCGGTGCAGACCATGTCAAGCGGCGTACCGACGGGATTCGCCCACACCGAGCAGGGCGCCCAGTCGGCGGCCTCGAACTACGCCGTGGCACTCGGCTCGACGGGCATGTTCAACACCGCCAGCCGGCACAGAATGCTGCAACTGCTGTACACCCCGGACGCCGCGAGCCGCCTCCAGGGGCAGATGGACCAGGCCTATTCGGCGGACTTCCTCGCCAAGATGGGCCTGGACGCGGCGGGCAACCCGCCCAAGGGCAGCACCTTCGTCTCCCGGGTCGTCCCGATCGGGACGACGGTCAGCAACTACACGGACAGCGAAGCCCAGGTCGCGGTCTGGTACGTGGGGCTCATCGGCATGGCCGGCAGCTCTTCGACCGACCCCGTCACCTCCGCATGGAAGACCTGGACCTTCGACCTGCGGTGGACCGACGGCGACTGGAAGATCGCCTCCGACACCCAGAAGGACGGCCCGGCCCCGGTACCCGGTGACGACAAGGCCGCCACCTCCGACGAGATCAGCAAGGCCATCGAACAGTACGGAGGGTTCACGTATGCCCGGTAGCCCGCAACGTGCGCTGACGCTCGCCGGAATCGTGGCAGCCGTGCAGGCCACGGCCGTACTGCTGGCCACGCACGCCGTCGCCGCGCCCTCGCCCACGCCCGCCTCCTCGGGCGGCCCGTCACCCTCGCCGTCACCGTCGGCCAAGTACAACTGCGGCGTCATCTCCGGCGAGGCCAAGAAGTACTGCGAACGCGGCAACACCTCCAGCGGATCCGGTACCCCCAGCGTCCCCGACACCTCCACCCTCGACCCGCTCTCCTCCCTCGCCAAAGGCTGTGCCGAAGCCGCCTCCTGGACCATCGACAAGCTCAGCAAGGCCGTGAAGAACACCGCCAACGTCGACTTCACGAACGAGAAGTTCCTTCAGCAGTACGCCATCGTCTTCGCCGCCTCCACGATCCTCACGCTCCTGCTCTGGCTCCTGGCCGTCGCCAAGCGCGCCGTCCGCGGCGTGCCGCTGACCACCGCCATCTCCGAGGCCATCGGCTTCCTCTGGCTCACCGTCCTCGCCTCCGCCTTCACCCCCCTGATCCTCTACACCGTCGTCTCCGCGACGGACGGCGTCACCGAGGTACTCGCCAAAGCCACCGGCGACCAGGCCGACACCTTCTTCGGCACCTTCTCCGGCGCTCTCGGCAAGGGCACCGACATCGGCGGCGGACCCATCATGCTGATCGTCGTCTCCCTGGTCAGCATCCTCGCCGCCGGCGTCCTCTGGCTGGAGCTGGTCATCCGCGCCGCCCTCCTCTACGTCGGCGCCCTCCTCGGCACCGTCGTCTACGCCGGCCTCGTCGACAAGAACCTGTGGGGACACGTCCGGCGCTGGGCGGGCATCATGATCGCCGTCATCCTCGTCAAACCCGTCATCGTGATCGTCCTCGGCCTCGCCGGCGCCCTGTCCAGCGGCAACGGTCCCGACTCCTTCTCCGCCGTCGTCTCCGGCCTCGCCATCATCCTGCTCGCCATCTTCGCCAGCGCGATGATCTACCGCTTCGTCCCCGGCTTCGGCGACGAGATCGCGAACGGCCGCAACAACCGCATCATGCAGGGCGCCGAGAGCAAGGCCGCCGCCGTCATCAGCTCCCCCGCCACCCTCGTCGCCCAGGGCATCAAGACCCACAGCTCCCGCGCCGACAACAACGGCCAAGGCGGCACGAGCAGCAGCACCCCCCGCCCGGCCAACCCCGCCAGCGGCGGCGTCGCCGCCCACAGCGGCCGTACGCCCGGCGCGGGCGGCGGAGCAGTCCCCTCCGCCACGCCCGCGCCCCGCGCGCCCAGCCCGGCCAACACCCCGCACGCCAGCAACACCCGCAACAACCGCTCAGGAGGTGAAGGGCGTTGACGACCGAGTCCCACCTGTCCCATCCGGTCACGCCCCGCCGTACGTATCTCATCGGCCGCGCCCGGCCGAACGCGATCATCGGCCGCAACCGCGAGTCCGGCGAGATCGCGCTGATCGTCGCCGGCGCGTTCCTCGGCATGATGTGCGGCCTCCTCGTCCCGGTCCTCTCCCTGCGGATCGTGCTGCTCACCGGCTTCCCGCTGCTCGCGCTCGCAGCGGTCTACGTGCCGTACAAGCGCCGCACCTTCTACAAGTGGTTCGAGATCAACCGCAGCTTCAAGCGCACCGTCAAACACGGCGCCGTCTACCGCTCCGCCGCCATGGAGGCCGGCACCCGCCTCGACGGCCGGGAGGTCGAGGTCGGGCCCCCGCCGGGCATCGGCCGGATCACCTGGCTCGCCGCGCCCTTCGGTCCCGACGAGATCGCCGTACTGCTGCACGCCGACCGCAAGACCGTCACCGCCGCCATCGAGATCGAGGGCCCCGGCGTCGGCCTGCGCGACTCCGAGGACCAGGAGGCCCTGGTCGACCGCTTCGGCACCCTGCTCAAGCACGTCGCCAACGGCGACGGGTTCGTCACCCGCCTGCAGATGCTCGCCCGCACCCTGCCCGCCGACCCCGACGCCCACGCCAAGGACGTCGCCCTGCGCGGCGACGGCCGCGCCCCCGACTGGCTGGCCCGCTCCTACGACCAGCTGCAGTCGATGGTGTCCACCAGCAGCGAGCAGCACCGCGCCTACCTCGTCGCCTGCATGCACTACACCCGCGAGCTGTCCGCCGAGGCCCAGGCCATGGCCCGCGCCGCCCGCTCGCAGACCGGCCGCAAGCTGGACCGCGACGCCGGCCTCGCCGTCGTCATGGCCCGCGAGCTGACCGACATCTGCTCGCGCCTGCAGGAGGCCGACATCCGCGTCCGCCAGCCCCTCGGCCAGGGCCGGCTGGCCTCCCTCATCCACTCCATGTACGACCCGGACCACCCCATCGACCACATCCAGGCGATGACCCAGCGCAACGCCTGGCCGGCCGAGCTGGACGCCATGGAGCCCACCTACCTCCAGGCCAAGACCCGCGAGTCCAACACCCGCGCCCCCTGGTGCCACGCCACCGCCTGGGTGAAGGAGTGGCCCATGACCCCGGTGGGCGTCAACTTCCTGGCGCCCCTCCTCGTCCACACCCCGGACGTCATCCGAACGGTCGCCGTGACGATGGATCTCGAACCCACCGAGGTAGCCATCGAACGCATGCTGACCGAGAAGACCAACGACGAGGCCGAGGCCTCCCGCGCCGCCAAGATGAACCGGACCGTCGACCCCCGGGACATCGCCGCGCACAACCGCCTCGACCAGCGCGGCGAGGACCTCGCCAGCGGCGCCGCCGGCGTCAACCTCGTCGGCTACATCACCGTCTCCGCCCGAACCCCCGACGCCCTCGCCCGCGACAAGCGCACGATAAGGGCCTCCGCCGGCAAGTCGTACCTCAAGCTGGAGTGGTGCGACCGCGAGCACCACCGCGCCTTCGTGAACACACTTCCCTTCGCCACCGGCATCCGACGGTAGGGGCTGATTCACCGATGCGGGATCCGCTGTCCGTCCTCACCGACGCCTTCACCTCCTTCCTCTTCGGGAAGGTCGAGACCACCCGCCTGCCGGTCCGCACCTCCACCGGCCAGGCCCAGGCGGTCTACCTGCCCACGGCCGCCCCCGGCCTCGGCGACTCCGGCGTCATCATCGGCCGCGAGGTCTACTCCGGGAAGGGCTACATCTACGACCCCTTCCAGCTGTACGGCCAACAGCTCCCGGCCCCCCACTGGCTCGTCCTCGGCGAGTCCGGCAACGGCAAGTCGGCCCTGGAGAAGACCTACGTCCTACGGCAGCTGCGCTTCAAGGACCGCCAGGTCGTCGTCCTCGACGCCCAGGGCGAGGACGGCGTCGGCGAGTGGAACCTGATCGCGGAGGAGCTGGGGATAACCCCCATCAGGCTCGACCCGACGGCGGCCCTGAACCACGGCATCCGCCTCAACCCGCTCGACCCGTCGATCACCACCACCGGCCAGCTGGCGCTCCTGCGCACGATCATCGAGGTGGCGATGGGCCACGGCCTCGACGAACGCTCCGGCTTCGCCCTGAAGGTCGCCCACTCCTACGTCAACGAGACGATTCTGGACCGCCAGCCGGTCCTGACCGACATCGTCGAGCAACTACGGCACCCTGAGCCGGAGTCCGCCGAGGCCATGAACGTCGCCATAGACGACGTGCGCGCCTGGGGCCTGGACGTCGCCCTGGTGCTCGACCGCCTGGTCGACGGTGACCTCCGGGGCATGTTCGACGGCCCCACCACCGTCGGCATCGACCTCGACGCCCCCCTCATCGTCTTCGACCTCTCCCACATCGACCGCAACTCCATCGCCATGCCCATCCTCATGGCGATCGTCGGCGTGTGGCTGGAGCACACCTGGATCCGCCCCGACCGGAAGAAGCGCATCTTCCTGGTCGAGGAGGCCTGGCACATCATCAACAGCCCCTTCGTGGCCCAGCTCTTCCAACGCCTGCTGAAGTTCGGCCGACGCCTCGGCCTGTCCTTCGTCGCCGTCGTCCACCACCTGTCCGACGTGGTCGACGGCGCGGCGGCGAAGGAGGCGGCCGCGATCCTGAAGATGGCGTCCACCCGGACGATCTACGCCCAGAAGGCGGACGAGGCCAGGGCGACGGGCCGTGTCCTCGGCCTGCCCCGCTGGGCGGTGGAGATCATCCCCACCCTCACGCCCGGCATCGCCGTATGGGACGTCAACGGCAACGTCCAGGTGGTCAAACACCTGGTCACCGAGACGGAACGCCCCCTGGTCTTCACCGACCGCGCGATGACGGAGTCCTCCAGCGACCTCATCGCCGACGAGGCCCTCCGCGCCGCCGAACTGGAGGCCGAGCAGCGGGCGGCGGCCTTCGTGGAACAGCACCTGGGCGACTCCGAGTCGACGGTGGCGTAGCGCAGCAGAGGAAGGGCACAGGCGTTGAGACCGGACGACCGCCGCGGGGACCGGCGGGAGGGCCAGGGCGGCATCCCCGACGGCCTCCTGATCGGCATACTCGCGTTCCTCATCGGCATGACCCTGCTGGTCTGGACGGCCACGGGCCTCGCGGCACTCTTCGCCAAGGGCGCCTGGCCCCCCGGGGTCACCTTCACCCGCACCCCCCTGGCCATGCGCCACCTCATCAGCTGGCCACACGACATCACCGGCGCCTGGCCGGACGCCCCCGCGAGCCGGCTCTCCGGCTGGGGCCTGTTCTGGGGGCTGCTCCTCGGCCAGTTGATGATCCTGTTCGTCCTCACGATGTTCGTCCTGGGCGCGGTGGCACGGTGGCGGGCGGGAAGGGCGAGGAGGAAGGCGGCCGAGCGCGAGGAACCGCGCCGGGAGCCGATGCACGAGCCGCGCCAGGAGCCGCGCCACGAGGTACCGCTGCCGCGCAGCGAACCGGTTCCCGACCCGGCCCGCGAACCGGCGCCCGTACGGGAGCCGGAACCGACGGCGACTGTCCAGGAGACGGCTCCGGAAGCACCACCGACCCTCCTCCCGGCCACCGGCGACCTCGTGGGCCGCCGGGACCGGTGGGACAGGATCCTCATCGCCCCCAGGGAAAGCCGCCGGGCGACCGCGGCCCAGGCCGTGCGGGAAGCGGAAGGCCCCGCCCTCCTCGTCACCTCGAACCCCGCCCTCTGGGCGGAGACGAAGGACGCACGCGCCAAACTGGGCCCCGTCCTCCTGTACGACCCCACCCACCTCTGCGACACCCCGGCCCGCCTCCACTGGTCCCCCACGGCCGGCTGCGAGGACAAGCAGACGGCCCTGGCCAGAGCCACGGCGCTCCTGGCCCCGGTCCGCCCCACAGCCAAGATCGACCAGACGGTGGCGGACACGGCGACCACCCTCCTGCGCAGCTATCTCCACGCCGCCGCCGTCGACTCCCGCACCATCCGCCACGTGCACCGCTGGGCCCAGGGCACCCAGGTCCAGGACGCCGTCCGCACCCTGCGCACCCGTCCCAAGGCCGCCGCCGGCTCCGCCGGAGAACTGGAGGCCGCCCTCACCGCACACCCCGAACGCCGGGACGTCGCCCAGGAACTGATCACCCGCGCCCTCGCCGCGCTCACCATGGTCAACATCCGCGAAGCTTGCACTCCCAACCGAACTGATGCGCTCGCCTTGGATTCCTTCGTCCACGAAGGGGGCACGCTTTATGTGGTCGGTGAATCCATCGAGGACCCCCGGAGCACCCCGGGCGCGATGCCGCTCCTGACGGCCCTCGTCGCAAGCGTGGTCGAGCGTGGCCGGCGCATGGCCGAACGGTCATCCTCCGGTCGGCTCGACCCACCACTCACCCTGGTCCTGGACGACATCGCGGCCGTGGCCCCCCTGCCCCAACTCCCGGACCTCTTCACCGCCGGCCCCGCCCAGGGCCTCCCCGCCCTCGCCCTCCTCCGCTCCCGAGAACAGGCCCGGTCCCGCTGGCCCGACCAGCGACTCCCGCTCTAGCGCGCCCCGGACGGCCACTCCAGCACGAACTCCAGCTCGTTCTGCGCCTCGTCCCTGACGAACGGCACGGTCACCCCGCTCGGCACGAAGCCCGCCTTGCGGTACGCGCCCTGCGCCCGCGTGTTCTCCTCGTGCACGAGCAGCCGTACGCGCTCGGCGCCCCGCTCCCGCGCCCACACCATGCCGGTGTCGAACAGCGCCTTGACCAGCCCGTTCCCCCGGTGCTCGGGCCGGACGTAGACCCCGACGACGTGCCCCTGCCGCCGCTCGACGGGCTCCCCCGCCCAGTCCTTCGTCCCGGCCTCCTCGATGAGCACGGTCACCGAGCCGGCCCACTCCCCGTCGGGCCCTTCGGCGATGAACTGCCGGGCCGCCGCGGACCCTTCGCCGGACCCGACGGCCCGGTCCTGCCAGTAGGCGTCCGCCCTGGTCACGCCCTCCTCGTACGTCTCCAGGAAGGCGAGGTGCGCCAGCGGATCCCGCAACGCGTCCAGCCGCAACCGCTTCACCAGGGGCCAGTCGTCGGGTCGTATGGCGCGTATGACGTAGTCATGCCTGCTCATGCGGTCACCGTAGTGCGGGCCGGTGTCAGCGGCACGTCATATTGTGGTCGCCATGACAACAATCCCTGACCGGCCGCACACCGCCCTGCTGGTCATCGACGTACAGAACGGCGTCGTGATACCGGGCTCACCGAACCGCGAGACCGTGATCGCCCATATCGGCACGCTCATCGACAGGGCCCGCGCCGCCGGCGTACCGGTCGTCTGGATCCAGCACCAGGACGAGGAACTGGTACCGGGCACCGAGGCCTGGGAGTACGTCCCGGAACTGAAGCGCCTCGATGCCGAGCCCCTCGTCGCCAAGACGTACCGGGACTCGTTCGAGGACACCGACCTGGAATCCGTCCTCGCGGACCGCGGAGTCGGCCACCTCTACGTCACCGGCGCCCAGACGGACTTCTGCATCCGCTCCACGCTGCACGGCGCCCTGGCACGGGGCTACGACGCGTCGCTGGTCGCCGACGCCCACACGACGCAGGACCTGACCGCGTACGGCGCACCGGCCCCGGAGCAGGTCATCGCCCACACCAACCTCTACTGGAGTGGCCAGAACGCACCCGGTCGCCGGGGCACGACGGTGACCACGGCCGAATTGACCTTCTAAAAAGCAAAGGGCGCCATAAATGCGGAAAGGCCCACACCAGACGGTGTGGGCCTTTCCCAAAAATTGTTCGGCGGTGTCCTACTCTCCCACAGGGTCCCCCCTGCA
>NZ_JBVJMF010000029.1:0-101030 GCF_055584345.1 Streptomyces sp. NPDC104106 | reverse complement strand
CCGGCCGCCGCAGCCGGAGTGGCTGAGCCAGTACGGGCTCAACCGCAGCAACGTCGACGCCGTGCACACCGGCGGCTGCTGGGCGGCCGCCCAGAGCGGGCGGTGCCGCCCCGCGACCCGGGACCAGGCCGTGGACGCACTGCGGCGCCAAGTACCCGCATGCCCCCACTGCCGGCCGGACACCGCCCTCGGCATCCTGGACTAGGGCCTGGCCGATAGATCAGCCTGCTCCACGTGTTTCACATCAGTCCCGCTGCCTGCCTTTCCGTGGATGTCCGAGATGAAGACGTCCCTCCCCTGGGGGCGGGCCCGTTGCACGCCGCCAAAGGAGGAACGCCGACAGGCCCTTCCGCCTATCCGATGGTGTAGGGCAGGAACTTGACGGAGGAGGCCACGTCGTTGAAACCGTTGCCGTTGTTGAAGCTGATGGACTCGCCGGGAAGGAGCGTCACGGGCACGCCCTTGAAGTCGTAGTCCGGGTAGATCCGCACGAGGTAGCGGCTGTTGTTGACGACGGAACTGGTCACGTCGTTGAAGTTGTAGTCGTCCAGGTGCGAGATGTCCTCGGTGGTGCGCAGGATCCGGGCGCTGCCTGAGGCGTTGTAGTCCCAGTTGTCGTAGAGGCAGACATAGTTCCGGGTGCAGGCGTCGCGGCCCTGGCCCCGGATGATCGACGCGTCGGCGAAGGCCGGCGCGGCCGCCGTCAGCAGGGCGGCGGTGACGAGTGCGGCACCGGGCACGAGGCGGGAAAGAGCGGCAGCGATGCTGCGCGTACGCGAGGGGGCAGCACGGAGCACAAGCGATCCCTTCTGGAGAAGGAAGAGGGGCCGGCCACACGGCCGACCGTGAACCCTCACCCAGGATTACGACCACGAGGCGTGACGGCAATACTACAATTCGTAGTCTTCGAAGGTGCGGGAGCACATCCCAGCAGCGCACCCTGCATCAGCGCCTCCACGCCCCCGCCCACCCAGCATCACCGCTGGCAACGCTCCAGCTTGGACGGCTCATGACGGGGGGCGGCCCGGACAGATGACGGGACCTGACTCATCGGACAGGCCGTAGTGTCAGCGTGGTCAGGCGCTGCGCGGACGGCGGCCCGTCGTCTTCTTCACCGCGGTCTTCTTGGCCGGCTGCTTCTTCGCGGCCGCCTTCTTCGTCGGCTTGGGCAGCTCGTGCACCTCGGCCGGGCCTGCCTTCTCACCCCGGGATGCCCTGGCCTGTTGCACGGAGGCGTTCAGCGCGGCCATCAGATCCAGGACCTGGGCCGGCTCCTCCGGTTCCGGCGCCTTTGGGAGCGGCTGCTCCTCGCGCTTGGCCTCGATGAGCTGGGCTACCGCCTCGGTGTAGCGGTCGGTGAACTCCTCGCCTTCCAGCGCATCAACCGTCAGGGTGTCCATCAGGGCCAGCGCGCCCTCGATCTCCTCCTCCGACACCTCCACCGGCGGCGGGAGCAGCTCGGTGGGGTCGCGGATCTCGTCCGGCCACAGCAGCTCCTGCAGGACCAGGGCGTCGCCGCGGACCCGGAGCATGCCCAGCCTCTCCCGGCCGGACCAGGCGTACTTAGCAATGGCCACCCTGCTGGAGCGGCGCAGCGCTTCGACCACCCGGTGCGCACCCGCCGCGTTTCTCCTTGACCACGACCCGTGTCAAGGAGAAACGCACCGCCCTCAACCGGCCCGCTCCACCGCACACAATTCCAACGGCCGCCAGGGGCACGCCGGTTACGCCCGCGCCGCGCTGCTGCAGGCGGCAGATCAGGTCACTGGCGGGTGGTGAACCGGCCGTCGGTCAGTTTGCGCAGCCAGCCGCGGTCGACGAGTCTGACCAGCTTCCCACGCAGCGGTTCCAGCTTGGACCGCACGCTGACGTCGATTCCCCATGCGTCGCCGACGTGCCGGGCCATGACCGGACCGGCGGCCTGCCGCACGGCGGCGAGAATGCGCTGGTAGTCCGGCGGGAGCATGGTTTCCTCCATGTCCGTTGTGCGGTGCGGGATCAGCATCACCGCACGTCCACCCCACCTGCCCGGGCATCGGAGTGACAGAGGCGCGTTCGTCGGCGAGCTGTTCGCTCATCCGCTCAAGGCCCCGCTCGGCGACGGCGAGCTCGTCCCGCTCGGCCCGCACCTCCGCCAACTGCTTGCCCAGCTGTTCTTCGAGCGCTCCACGCGCCGCGCAGTGATCCGTTCCAGCAGTTCGGGCTCCATGCACCGGATGGTAGAAGGCCAGCCGGCCCCAGCGAGCAGGAACCGGCGAGCCGATCTGCACACTCGGCGGGCAGCGTGCTACGCCCAATGAGTGAGGTCGTAGACGGCGTCACAGTTGGGGTCCTCTGCGTCCGACACCAGGTGCGCAGCGAGCGTGGTTGGCTCGTCAGGGGTGAGGATGGCGTTGAGCTTGGTCGAGGCCCACCAGCCCGTCGAACGGGGCATGCCCGTTTCCTCATCGACAACAGCCAGATCGATGCCGATCGTACGCGGGGAGTACGGAAGTTCCAGATATACGCGGACGCGTTCTTCCGTCATAAGGTCGAACCCGATGAGCTGGTACAGCTCGGGGGCGGGACTGTGCCGATTGTGCCAGGCGGGGTCAGCGAGGAGATCGCCGATCACGTAGTCCAGGCTGTCGTCCGTGGTCGTTTCGGATGCAGCCGGAATCACGCCGTCGGCGATCAGAGTTTCGCCGTCGAGCACCTGCGCCTCATGCCCTTGGGAGGAGAGTCGGCCGTTGGTCTCGGCCCACTGAGCGGCATGACGGAGGGCGCCCACGTACCACCAGGTGGCGATCGGGACTGCCTCGTTGGGGCGACGCGTGGGAAGGGTGAGCATCACGTGGCGGCGTTCTGAGTCTTCCAGACGCAATCGCAGCCCTTCGCCTTCCCCGACGAATCCGCGCAGCCGCAGACGCGTGTCCGGAATGGGGACGCCGATAAAGCGCCGCAGCGCCAGCAGAACGTCGGTGGTGTGGGCGTTCTTCACAGCAACTCCTACCCTCGATTGCTGGCGCTGCGGGCTGGGATCAGAGGTTGTTGACCCAGTCGCGGCAAACCGTTTGGCCGCGGCAGAAGGCGGTCACTGTGCCGATGGGGCGGCCGTCAGGAGTGTGGACTCCGCCGGGGCCCTTTTCGCCTTCCTCAGCTACGCTGGTGGTCACCATCCTGACGCTCGAACCATCGGTGACAACGCCGTCGTACTCGAGCCGGGTTCCGTTCACTCTGTCGGGCTTGCCGTTGTAGGGAGCGTTGATCGGGTGTTTTGCGCACATGTTGTGTTTCTGGCACGCGTGGTGCTGCCCGAAGCCGTCGTTCCCGTGGCGCGTCGGGATGTCGCGGTGGTCCCAGTCGAGCGTCGACCAGTAGATGTGGTACCAGGGAATGCTCGGATCCCGAGGCAAAGCCGGGCCGTTCTCGGTAGTGCCAGTCGGCAGCGGGACTCCCTGTTCCAGCGCCTTCTTCACGCCGAATCGCGCGACATACTCGTCGTTCGACATCACCTGAAGCTTGCCTTGAGGAGCGCTGCTTCCAGAAGCCGGTGATGGTTCCGCATGGGCACCGCCAGCCATCGCAGAGCCGACAATACAAAGAGTGGCGGCGCTTATAAACGCCGTCTTCTTGAAGAACGAATGCATAGACCCCTCCCGTCTATGGGCGTCCACGACGCCCATACCAGCCCGGATTGCCCGGGCATCTCCGCATTCGGCCCCGTGGTCAAAGGGGCCGCAGAGGTGCCTGCGGCAGCAGAGACTCCTGCAATCTACAGATCGTCATACAACGACTACAAGCAATAAAGAGGCATCGAGACGACATCCGGCCACCCGCTACCCACCTCTTGCGCGCCCTGCTCGTCTTGACGAACCTCGGAGTCAACCGCTGACGGATGATCTACTCCTCAGACAGCGGCCCACGACCAGCGTGAGCCCCCTGAAGGCCCATCACACCAGCCCTGTGACCTGCGGCTTCAAGTTGGCGGAGGCTCAGTGGACGCCACTCGGTGGAGTGGAGTTGAGCATCGCCGGTGCGCACCACTACACCGGGTGCGCAAAACCGGGTGCATCAGTGGCCGGCCTCCCGGCCACGGTGCAGTCCGGGCTCCTGCGGGCGGTGCGCCCGCTGGTCGTCCTGGCGCACCGGGCGCACTGCGTCGGCGTCGTCCTGATCGGTGTAGCGGTCCCTGCGGGCGAGGGAGTCGTCGGCCGCCTTGGTGAACGCGTCCTGGAGGCGACGCAGCCTCTCGGCCGTGAGATCGAGAGCTTCCACGTCCGTACGGGACTCCCGCAAGGCCCGCAGCGCCGTCATGTCGATCGCCTCCCGGCGTCCAGCCTCCGGCTCCTGGGGGTCGTGCCCAAGGTCGACGGCCGGGGGCGCGAGCAGCTGCTCGGGCATCGCCGCCTGCTGGTGCGCGACGACGTCGTACGCCCGGCCCCGCGCGACGGTGGTGCGCAGCTTCTCGCGGACCACCGCACCGGCGAGGACGGCCCGTTCGTACTGCAACGGGACGCGGGGTATCTCCCGCTCCCCCGGCTCCAGGTCCAAAGGCCGGGACGCGGGCGGTGTGCGCCGGTCGGCCGGGGGCTGCCGGTCTGGTGCGGCGGTGGGCGGGCGGCGGGCGGGTTCGAGGTCGGCCAGCGACCAGCGGGCGGTGTAGAGCCGGTAGCCGGGCTCCAGGCCGCGCGCGGTCTTCGGCTCGCTGATGTCCAGGCACTGGGTGGAGATGGCGGCCGCCACGATCCGGTCGTCCAGGCCGGGGTCGCGGCGGCGGCCGCGAAGGGCCAGGGCGAGGTGGCGGCGCGCTTCGGCGAGCAGGTGCCGGCGGTGGAACCGGCCGCCGTCGTTCATCACGAACACCGGCGCGGTGACGTCGACGGCCGCCAGGGCGACATCGACCACGGCGGCGATCCGGGACCGGATCGCCGCAGCCGCGGCATGGGCGTACTCGAGGAGGGAGTTGATGACGTCGACGGATACACCGGAAAGGATCGCGCTCACCTTCCACCACGCGCGCAACTGCGCGAGCGGCCGGGCCTTCTGCTTCGGCGGGCGCGTCATCTTCGCGGCGATCCCGTTCAGCTTGGCGCGGGCCCGCTCGGAGACCACGGGCAGGAACCGCGGCTCACCGTCGTCGTCGACGGCGGTGACGTACTCGTGCTCCAGCTCTGCCAGGCAGGCGGCGATCTGGTCGCTGCGCCGGGAAGTCCAGCGGATCAGCTCGTGCGGCACCCCGGCAATCTCCATCACCGGCCGGCGCCCCGACGGCGCGCGGCTCGGCCGCCAGCCCCAGCGCCTCGCAGACCTCCGCGGCCACGATCTCGTTGTAGAGCGCCGAGGCGGCGACGGTGTTCTCGTGCAGCGCCAGGGTGTGGATCGAGCCCCACTTGCCGTCCAGGCGCTGCCCCTTCACGGACAGAAGTAGATGGTCATGGAGCAAGGGCATCCCCGACCGTGCCTCGTAGTGGCGGAAGCGGGCGGCGACCAGACCCCCGGGCGGCCGTACCCGGTAGATGCCGCTCTTGCCGTACCGGATCACCGCCACCTCGTCCTCGATCCACTCCAGTACCCGCTCGATCGCGCGCTCGTGCGCGGCCTCGATCACCCGCCGGGTCTCGTCATCCCCCAGCGCCCACAACAGGTAGATCGTCGGCTGCGGCCGGAAGACGAAGTCGACACCCGTGGCCGTCACCTGGCGTCCGAGGGCGCCGGCCCTCCACGCCTTCTTCGGGGAGTTGCCCATGGCGAGCAGGTCGGCCTCGATCCGGTCCGCGTACGGATGCCGGCCCCGCTCGCCGAAGAGGTTCCGCAGCTGCTGCTCGGTGACCTCCTCACCCGGCGGCAGTCCGAGCACGGCCAGGCCGCGGCCCATCCATCGCCCGACCGGGACACCGGCCTCCTCCTGAGCCTCGCGCAACGGCGTACGGGCCGGGCGGCGGCCGTCGCCGACGACGGTCTGGCGCAGGTAGTAGCGGTACATCTGCCCGGCTCGGACGACCCTGATATCCACTGTCATGGAGACCACGCCACACAGCCCTGACCTGCAATAAAGGGCCGATCTGGCTCATGTTCCGCCACGCGGGAGCAGCGCCCGAACTTTCTTCTCAGTTGCCCGTCAGACGGGAAGCGGCCCCGGGCCGGCGAGCCAGTGTCATCGCTCTCCGGCACAACCACCCGGACGACACCACCCATCAGCCCCCGGCACCCTCGCCGCGGGCTTCGTCGTGGTACAGCCCGGAGAGCACAGTGCCTGCCGACGAGACAGCCCTCCGTTTCAGAGCCGACTTCCATTACCTCGCCCGCCCAGCGTCGGCATTTCCGTCCGGGGCATATCGGCAGAGGCTCGATATGCCTTGCCTCCGTGGTCTTTGGCTCGACGCGACGCTGTCATGAGGATCTTCGTGCGATAGAACGGAGGTCTGATCGCCCGCCTTTCCGGGCGAGTGAGCGCGGAGGGATTCTGTGGGGCTGGCACCTGACGTGAAACTGGTCGTGGACGGGATGATCAAGGCGTCCATGGGCATGGTGGACACGGTCATGGTCGGCACCCGGGACACCGCTATCGCCCTCTTCCACGAACTCGACCGGCAGCACGGCATGGCTGGCGACGACGATGCGGGACACGCGTTCGCGAAGGTGTACAGGTCCGCGGCAGCCACGACGCTCGACAAGATCGGCTTCAGTGCTTACGTGATGGGCGAGACCGGCAAGGGGCTGATGCGTACGTCCCGCGAGCTCATGGCGCGGGAGAGCAGTGTCGCCTCGGCGGCTCTCGGCCGGCAGGTGGATCTGACCGACGGCATGGGCGATCCCGCAGCGGACTGCTCGGAGAGCTTCCTCGGGCTGGGGCAGGAGCTTCCGGAGGTCGTCGGCGACACCGCGTGGTACGACCGGTACGCGCCCGCCGGGATGAGCGACCGTTTCCGCGGCTCGCCGGAGAAGCTGCGGGACGTGGCGGGTACCTGGCGCAGGGGCGCGAAGCTGATGGTGCGCTTTCTGGAGGACGCGCAGGCGTGCGCCCACACCGCTGACAAGGCCCACTCCGGGCAGGCCGCAGACGCGTTCCGCAGCTACTTCAAGGGCTTCGTCGGTTTCGCCGCCCCGCCCGAGCAGGCTCACCCCGACGAGCCGCTGGTCGCGAATCTCGTGGCTGCCTGCACCCAGCTAGCCAAGGCGTGCGACCGCTACGCCGACCACGTCGAGTCGGCCAAGGTGAAGATCGCAGACGACCGGGCGAACATCTTCCACGTGGAGATGCCCTGGGACTCTCCCATGTTCGGCGGCAACGGCGACGACGGCGGCCTCCTCGACGCCGTGCTGGGTGATCCGTGGATCCACCGGCTCGGCGATGTCGCTCACGCGCTGGATGATTCCGAGAAACGCGTCAAGCTCCCCCAGGGCTCGGACGGTCCACCGGGCCTCCCCGGCCTGCCGTTTCTCCCAGTTCCTGAGCCGGTGCCCGTGCCGGTGGCTCTCGCGTCGTACAAGGGCGGCCTGCCCGGCGTCATACCCGCCGCCTACCGGGACCCCGACTCCAACGTTCCGTACAAGGCTCCGCTGCCGCCGGTGGCGGGTACCACCCAGTTGCTCAACGCCGCCGACCGGAAGGCGTTCGTGACGTGGGTGAACACGCTGCGGCCCATGGGATTCGGCGGGAAGGGCACCGACCCGACCGATCCCGCCAACGCCTACCAGCTGCGCACCGCCGGTTATCCCGAGCGGCTCATCCCGCTGCCCGCCGACGCCCGGAAGGGCGCCATCGCGGACGGGATGCGGCCGGACGACGGATACATGGTCGACGCCAAGTACGTGCAGAACACGGACGACGAGTGCAAGAAGAACGCGTGGCGCACGCCGGACACCTTCGCGCTCGAAGACCAGTACGACAAGAACGGCAAGAAGAAGTGGAGCAAGAAGGACATCCTCGTCGGCAAGGACGAGGACGAACTGGGCGACTACGGGCAAGCCATGAAGGAACACAAGCAGATCCGCGGCCTGGAGATCATCACCAACGACAACGAGGCAGCCGCATACTGGCAGACGCTCATGGCGGCCCAGGGAGTCAAGGGAACCTCCCGGTACGTGCCCTAGCCCCGAACGCGAACGACGAAGGACGCCTCCCGCTGTGGACCTCGACGAGTACCAGACGACCTACCTGCTCTACGCACCCGCCAAGAACCCCGCCGGCTGGAACCTCGACCTGGCCGCATTCGCAGCCGCGCTCGACACCGCGTTCCCCGACGTCCGCTACGAAACCCGACAAGGCCGCCAACTGCGGCTCTCCTTCTGGGCCGTGACGCAGGACGGGACCGAGTTCACCGGCTTCGCCAGCAACGAGGGGCGGGACACGGTCGTCCTCACGGACAACACCGCCGACGAAGCGGCCGTCTTCATCGCCTGGCTCCGCGACACATTCCTGCCCTCACCGGACCTGATCCGCTTCAGCTCCGAGCCCGCCGTGGAGCGAGGGATCGAGACGGACTGGCCCATGCCTGCGGCCGCGGACACAGCAAGCATCGCCGAGGAGCTGAAGCATCACATCCAGGTCGTCGAGGGCTGACCGGCGGCCCGTGCCACGCAGGGCGTCTACAAACGCCTGGGACGGGAGCAGGCACCCGACCGGAGAGTACGGGCCGCAGCAAATATCCGGCGGCTGCCACATTGTGTGGCGTCGGTCGGCGGCCACGGCATCCTCACTGGTCCGTGAGCAGGGGGGCACGACGAAAAACCTGCCCTCTTGATAGGCCGGTCGCTGGTGTAACCGTCACGGTGGTCGGCTCGTTGACGTCACTGGCGCCTCCCTTCATTGCCGCGACGGTGCCCGGCTGAGTTCTTCCGGCCCATGACCGCTGGATTGGTAGGCCCTAGACGCTCCGCGTCATCGCAGCAGCCAGTGTGTGGCTACGCCACGCGAGGCAAATGCTCGAGCAATTCGCCGGGGACGTGCGTGGCAATGAACGTGTTCGCGCGGCCGGTGCCGGCCAGGGCGGAGATCAGGCGGACGGCACGGCTACCACTCGCGCGGGCGCCTGCCCAGCGCGCTGGCCCTCGCCGGCCTCGCCCAGGATGCCGAGATGGCCATGCAGAGCTGGAACCTGCGGGCGATGCTCGCCCGCCAGCGCAAGCGCTACCCCGAAGCGGTCGCCGCCGCCCAGGCAGCACAGGCAACCACCGTCGCCCGGCTTTGAGGGCCTGGGATGGTACTCGTGGCGAGGCTGCCGCCCCGGCCCTCTGGTGAGGTCAGTAGGATCTGACGGCATGACACGCGATGGGGGCGCGACCAGTCCGGCTCGTCGGCCCGTACCACCCGGGCCGTTCGTCCACCACTACATCGTCTGCGGCGGCAACGCCCTGGCTCACCGGCTGGTCTTCGAGCTCGTTGAGCACTACCAGGTTCCCGTGGTCGCTGTCGTTCCCGACCTCAGCCGTGACCACGCGATGCGCATCGAGCGGATGCCCGGCGTCAGCGCTGTCATCGAGGCGCCCGCCGTCACCGGCGAGACGCTGCGCGACGCCGGTGTGGCACGCGCCCTCGGCCTCGCCCTGGTCGACGGCGACGACCAGACCAATATCCATGCCGCGCTGGCCGCCCAGGGCCACAACGCAGAGCTGCGGATCGTGCTGCGGCTGTTCAACCAGCGCCTTGGCGACCATGTGCAGAAACTGCTGAAGAACTGCACGGCGCTCTCCGGCTCCGCCACCGCCGCCCCGGCCTTCGCCAACTCGGCGCTCGACCGGCCGAACACGGTCCAGGTCGGCGACCGCTATCTGTACATTGCCTATGACGCGGACATCTCCTCCAACAGGGTCTGCATTGTCGCCGACCGGATCGACCACCAGGACCTCAGCCGCATCAGGGTGCTGCCCGAGGTGGAGAGCGAAGCCAGAAGGTTCATCGACCTGGCCACCAGGGTGGGCCCCGAGGCGCCGGTCGAGCTGCCCGCCCCCCGTACCGAGCGTTCCCC
Organism: Streptomyces sp. NPDC104106; assembly: GCF_055584345.1. Lineage (NCBI taxonomy): Bacteria > Bacillati > Actinomycetota > Actinomycetes > Kitasatosporales > Streptomycetaceae > Streptomyces > Streptomyces sp. NPDC104106. The sequence continues at coordinate 91,080 of NZ_JBVJMF010000029.1, read as the reverse complement.
GGGCGAGCGCGGCGGGGTGGCCGCGCTGCAGTTTCTGAGCAGCGAGCCGCAACTTGCCGTCTCCTGGCTCACCCGGCTGCGCTGGCGTGCGGTCGACACCTTCCTGTTCTTCACCGGCGCCCGGCTGCGGCTGGTGCTCCTCACTGCCTTCGCCGCGATCGCCGGCGGCGCGGCGGTGATCTGGTACTTCGGCAAGAGCTTTTGGTGGACCGTCTACCTCACCCTGCTGGACATGGCCGGCGCCGCCCAGCCCGACTCACCGGCCGACCCCTCCGGCGGCACCGGCGGACCGTGGCAGCGGACCGCCCAGGTGGTCATCACCTTCTTCGCCATCACCTTCGTACCGGTGGCCACCGCGATCCTGGTGGAGTCCCTCGCCACCGGCCGCCGCAACCTGCCCAAAGGCCCGAGCTCCGGCATGCGCGACCATGTGATCGTGGTCGGCCTCGGCAACGTCGGCACGCGGGTGGCCGGCCTGCTGCGCGAGGACGGCGTGCCCGTGGTCGGCATCGAGCGCGACTCCAGCGCCCGGGGCGTGATCGCGGCCGGGGCGCTAGGCATCCCGGTGCTGGTCGACGACGGCCCACAGGAGGGTCAGCTGCTACGGGCCCAGGTCAAACGCGCCCGCGCGGTGGTGGCGGTGACCAGGGACGATGCCGTCAACCTGGAGGCCGCCCTTGAGGCCCGGGCGGTCAACCCCGCCATCCGGGTGGTACTGCGGCTGTTCGACGACGACTTCGCCCGGCACGTCTACGCGACCCTCGACAACGTCGCCTCCCGCTCGGTCTCCTACCTCGCCGCCCCTGCCTTTGCCGCCGCCCTGATGGGGCGCGAGGTGCTCGGCACGCTCTCGGTCCTCCGCAGCGTTCTGCTGATCGCCGAACTCACCGCGGACGAGGACTCCGGCCTGATCGGGATGAACCAGCACGACATCGAGGACCTCGGCGGCGTACGCGTCATAGCCGTCCGCCTGGCCCGCCGCCCCGACGACTACCTGTGGAACCACGCCGACCACGCCCGCGGCCTCCTCGCCGGCGACAGCATCGTCGTCGCCGCCACCCGCATCGGCCTCGCCCGCCTCAACTCAACCGCGATAACCCCATAGCGGGCAGGCGCAGGCTCTCGCCGAGATGTCTGGGGACCAGGCCATCAAGTTCCGCATCTGGAGCCACACCGGCAGGATGTACCGGCACCTGGGACGGCCGGCCAACGCACTCCGTCGGTTTCGAGGACCCGCGCATGCTGCGCCGCCTCCACGCCCCCTCGCGTCGGCGGGAGGACTTCTCGACCGTGGGAGGTCGACGTTCGCCACGGTGTCGCTCAGCTCGTTGCGACTCTCGGTCGCGGCCGGCCTCGTCGGGTTCGGGCCGCAGCTCCAGGTAGCGCGGATCGTCCTCGAAGGACACCTCGCGCACATCGGTGACCCGGCGATGCGAGCTGAGCAGCGGACGAGTTCCATGGTGATGTACTCCTTGCGGGTGGGCAGGTCGGGGGCGTAGGCGCCGACGGCGCGGCGGTCGAAGCCGAACCGGATGTTGAGCCGGTCGCTGCCCGACTGGATGGCGACGCCCAGCTCCAGCGCCTGGCCGAGGGCCTGGATCCCGACGACCATCGCGAGGTCGCCGAGGTTCGGGTCGAGGACCAGGTCGCCGTCGTCGAGTGTGAGGCTGCGGCCCAGGCTCGGAGCGCCGCCGCCCCCGTTGTCCGGGGCCGTAGGTCTGTGCACCGCTCGGAGTAACCCTGCACGCCGGCCCCCACCAGCTGCCCGACCCGCAGGGCGGGCAGACCGAGCGCGGTGAAGTCGAACGCGGACCCCTGGGCCTCGTCCACCTCGTCGGTGACGAGGCTCTGCTTGCCGGCCGCCCCCAGATGCACCGGTTTGAACTCGGCCAGCCGGGCGGCGGTTTCGTCCGCCCCCGCCCGAACCCGGATGCCCCCTCCAAGGACGGGCCAGCACGGCACTCCGGACAAACGTGATCACGCAACGGCCCCTGCATCGTCGGCTGCGACGGGTATGGCTTCCAGTCCGTCACCTCCTGGATGAGCCACCTTGTCGCAAGCAGTGGCGTTCCACCCGACAGTGTGGGAGGACTGACGTCACGGGCTGCAGGAGGCGGGTAGTCACCGATGATCGCCACATGAGGAGGTCGCAGGGCCGAGAGATCGTGGTCAGGTCCGTGAGAGACGGTCGTGTAGTCGAGCGTGGCGGAACTGGTAGATCGAGCCGACTTGGCGCAGCACGCCACGGCGGTGGGCGTCTTCAAGGAATTGGTTCAGCCGCAGGGGTGTCCGCCCGAGAAGCGCGAGCCAAGCCCGGCTGAGCAGGTAGACACCCCACGATCGAGACAGTGCCGTGGTGAGTCCGATGGCGAGCCCGAATACCGCTCCTGCCGCGAGGCCAAGGCTTAACGGAATGTGTTGGGCCATTGCTTGGCCGCCGATGGCGAAGCCAGCGAGCCCGTAGCTCACGCTGCCGATGGACCGGAATGCGAACCAGCCGAACAATGCTGATACGAGTCCGGCCGGCAATGCCCGGACGAAGTGAAAGGGGTCCGCGGCCGCGCCGAGGTTGGAGTGCGGCTGGCTGACGGAGATCGCGAACCCGTAGAACAGCCCGATCGACACGCCCACTGACAACGCGAACGCGAGTGTCGCGAGACGGTCCTGAGCGTAGGTCGTCGCCGGGCCGGACGCACGGCTTACCTCCCGCGGCGCCTCCAGCCAGACGTGCAGTCCCATGCTGAACCCGATGGCGAACGCGAGTATGACCACCGTCCAGGTCGGGAGTGACCAGACCACCCCGATCACGACACTGATGACCACCCCGATCAGGAACCGGCCGAGGAACGGCAACGCCGTGCGTCGGAAGCGAGCCTTGACCCGCAATGGTCCTGACCGTGTTCCCCAGCCGTGGGCGGCACAACCGCCCACGGCGGTGGAAAGCCCGTAGATCCAGGCCAGAATGGGGCCTCTGGCCAGCAGGCCGGCGATGGCGAACAGACTTGCCGCGGGCAGGCTGAAGACAAGTCCTCGTACGGGCCGGGGTAGCGCGCAAACCAGGTGCTGCCAGGCGAAGTCGCGGGTTTGCAGGTGCTGTAGGTGGCGAGCGAGGAATGTCAGCCATTGTTGGGCCTGGTCCGGACCGTAGTTCCGGACCGCCGCGGTCTGCGGACCCGGCGGTTGAGGACGTCGGGCATAAACAGCGGGGATCCACGTGTCGAGCAGTTGGTCCTCGATCGTGGTTCGGTCGGGGAACTGTTGCGGATCAAGGAGTTCTCTGGGGTCGCTTGTGGGGTCGCGGTAGGCCGTCCGGGCGAGGTCGACCATCAGCGGGGTAGACAGCGCCTGTGCAAGTGGGCCGTCGCGGTGGTGGCGCAGGTGTTCGACGACGGGTTGCCAGCGGGTATCACCGCGGTGGTGGCGTGCGGTGAGGAAGGTGATGGCGTCGTCGAGTTCAACTGGTTCGATCTCCACCACCGCGGCGCTGGCAAGGATGGCGCCGTGCCGGACTGCGTTCTCGTACTCGTTGGTGCGGCAGGTCACCACGAGTGGCCGGCCGCCCGCTATCGCCTGGTCCATCGCATCGATCGCGGCGGTGTGCAGGCCCGGTGGCGTCTCGTCGAGGCCGTCGAGCACCGGTATCACCCGCTCATCGGTCACCAGGCGGGTCGCGGCATCGCGTCCGTACGCCTTAGTGTTGCCCAGACCGGGGTACTCCTCCAACAGCCTGCGCGCCAACCAGGTGTGCAGGTGGTCTCGTTGGGGATTCCAGGACGTCAGCGACATCAGTACCGGCGTCGGATCGCCCGGCGTGCGGTCGGCCAGCAGCCCCAGGGTCAGCAAGATCGCCAGCACGGTCTTGCCTGCCCCCGGCTCGCCGAGCACCACCAGTTGACGTACCGGAAGCGACCGGAACTTCAAGGCCACGTCAAAGATGTCACCACAGACCACCTCGCTCTCGCCTGTCACTGGCCGACCGGTGGTCGACCACCGTAAGCGTATCGGCGCCGGCCGGTGCAATGAGCGGATCTCGGCTTCCGCGGTCCACTGCCGGGTTATGGCGGTGGCCAGTTCGCGGGCCGCCCGATCCAGTTGAGTGTCCGGTGTGGGCTCTTCGGCAGCGGCGGTCGCGGGCGGCCCAGAGGCGGCCAGGTTCGGGTCGGCGGTCAGGATCCGCTGGTGCAGCTGCCGCAGGGCGGGACTGGGGTCGAGACCGAGTTCCTCGGCCAACCGCGTTCGAGTCTGTTCGTAGCGGGCAAGGGCGTCAGCCTGCCGGCCCGACCGGTACAGGGCGAGCATCAGCTGCCCCGCCAGTCGCTCGTCCCACTGGTATTCGCTGGCCCGGCTGGCCAACGTGGGCACCAGCTCCGTGTGCTGGCCCTGCGCCAGCCGCAGATCGGTGAAGTCAAGCTCGGCCGCGAACCGTTCCTTGTGCAGGGCCTCCCGGACGTCGTTCAGCCAGGGCGTGTCCATGCCAGAGAACGGATCGCCCCGCCATAATGCCAACGCTTCGTCGAACAACGCCATCGCAGCTGAGTCGTCCTCCGCCGCACGCGCTTGTCGTATCAGCTCACCAAACCGGTGCACATCGACCAGGGCTTCATCGACCGAGATGAGGTAGCCACCGGTTTGTCGAAGGATGTCCACCCCTGACATGACAGCCACAGCTTTGCGCAACCTGTGCAAGTAACCGTAGAGCGTGTCCCGTGCGCGTTGCGGGGGCCGCCCCGCCCACACCCGCTCGACCAGCTGGTCGACAGGCACGATCCGATTGGCCTCCACCAGCAGAACGACCAGCACCGTCCGCTGTCGGCGATGTCCCAGATCAACCAGTTGGCCATCGACACGGGCCTCGATGTCCCCCAGTAAGCGGAACTCAGCCGTCATCATCCCCTCCCCAGACGCTCCCGCACACCGTTCACTCCAGCGTCGCTTACCCATCGCCAGGCACATCCCAGGCGAACGATTGGTCCCACACGTGCCTCACGGCCGCCGAGCAGACCAAGCACCGTCGCCATAGTTCCCCTCGTATCCAAGACTCCCCGCGCCTTGGATACCCCGCCTCAGCAGCGCATACAAGATTGATACCAGGTTCGCACCCGGGCGGCCGCCCACAGTTATCCGTGTGATCGCCGACCCCAAAGCGAAAGGCATTCCATGATCCGCAAGAGCATGATGGCCAAGGCTGCCGTAACGGCGGCCTCCGCTGCCCTGCTGGCGCTCGGTGCAACAGCCGGCTCCGCCTCCGCGAACCCCAACGCCGGCTATGTCGGCCCGGGCGAGAGGAACAACACTCACGCGGTGTGGTGCGTGCAGAAGCTCATCGACGACTCCCCCGCCCCGGCCTACACCGCCCAGGACGGAGTCTTCGGGCCCAGCACCGAGGCCGCGATCAAGACGTTCCAGACCTGGGCACGCCAGCACGGCTGGGGGACCGCCAGCGACGGTGACGTCGGGCCGGCCACCGGCGACGCCCTGCTCGGATCGTTCAGCGACTACTACGACGGCTACTGCTACACCTATCTGCCCACCACCTACTGACAGTCGGGCTACCCGGCGTACCGCACCTCGAATCGGCGGGGCGCGGTACGCCGGGGTGCCGTCACCCGTGCTCTGGGCCTACGGGGGAGCCCAGAGCACGGGCCGTGATTCGCACCGATTCGCCCAGCCAGCGAGGAGACCCGAACGTGACCATACGCACGAGCCCTGCGGCCGCTACCGCCACGCTCTGCCTTGCCTCGGTAGGTGCCCTGGTGGCCGCCCCCGCCCAGGCAGTCACCAGGGGCCCGGTCCGCCCCGCCCATCTGGCCTGCGCCTACCTCGTGGGAGACCCCTCATTCCCCATCGGCCGCACCGGCCCGGCCGTCGCCCAACTGCAATGTGAGCTCAACAGTGTCCTCGGCCGCAGTGACGGGATCGTGACCGGGGTCTTCGACTTCGGCACGAAGCGGGACCTCCTCACCTTCCAGCGGTGCGCGGGGCTGTCCCCCGACGGCATCGTCGGCCCGGACACCTGGTCGACTCTCGAATACTGGTGGCTCAACGACCTCCGCTGCCGCGAGTAGGCGGTGGCGCAGGAAGATGTCGTCGGTTTCTTCTGACGGCGGTGCCGAGAGCGAGCGACGAGAGCCGCGACCAGAAGCGCGACCGGAGACGCGAGCAGAGGTGCGACCAGAGACGCGACCCGCCGGGCCTACCCACGACCTTCGGCAAAGTCCGCCCTGCGCTCGGCGGGAGGATCGGGAACCGGTCACGCTGGGGCTGGGTTCACGCGTTCAGCACTCAACTGCCCTGCCAGAAGACAAAGATGCCCGCATGACGTCACCCCAAGACCCGGGCATGGACCTGGTGAGTGCATCCCTCGACCCGGCCGCGAAGACGGCGCGGATCCGTACGGATTCCCCCGCGTGCCAGGTGGTCATCCGGGCAGCCGAAAGCGACCTGGCTGCGAGTGGCGCCGACAACGTCAACATGCTCGCGATCGGCGCCGGGGGTGGCGGCGGCGGGGCTGACTGCCTGGCTCGCTCAGCAGCGCGATCGCCACGCGGCCGCCATCATCGCCGACTTCGAGAAGGCGGCCGCAGTCCAGGGTCTTCCTCGTGCCCCGCTCGTGGAGATGCTCAAGACACTGCTGACCGGCCCCACCGGCATGGACCAGACGGCGGACTTCATGGTCCGGCTTTTCCACGACGACGAAGAGGCCTTCTACGACCTCATCGTCGACCTTGGCGGCTACATCGCCTCCTGCATCGGCCTGCTCGCTACACACGGCATCAGCAACCGCGACGACACGCTGGAGGCCTGGAGGCGCTGAACGACATGCTCGACCGGAGTGATGCCGGAACCAACTGTCTGTCAGTGCCCTCTCCAGCCGCGCGGCCGAAAGCCGTGCACCGGATGGGGCGTCAGCCATCGTGTGACTTGAGCGAGCGGACGAGGTTGGTGGCTTCCTTCAGGCCGAGGTCTGGCCGTGCGGACCGAAGAGCCTGAATGGCCTTCATCTCTTTCTTCGTGGGGTCTATTCCAGCGACGGCGAGTGTACGACGAGCCCAGTCTTGCGTCACAGGGCCGTCGGAAGAGAGGAAGCCATCGAGGATGTCCAGTGCACGGCGCAGGCCAGCGCGCTCTGTTTCATCCGCGTCGTTGAGAGCTTGTTGAAGAGCTTCCTTAATGGGCGCGAGGTGGGGAAGCGGATTGGGTCGTTCCGACTGGAAGATGAACATTTGATTTTCCGTCAAGTATGGGGTCGAAGTGTCTTTTCTGGTAATTTTCACGAATGATTCTCAAGGAAGAGTGCTGCAGCCTTGCGAGTCCCTTCCCGATGCCACAGCGGCCGGCAAGCTGCGCTTCGGGCGGCGACCAGTGAGAGGAGTTGATTCTTCTCCGCGATCGCAACCGTGTGGACGGCCTGACGAAGGTATACGATCAACGGTGATCGTACGAGACTGTCTGTGATCGAATGCCTGCACCAACTGACCATTGGACGTGCAAGGCGGCTCGGGGGGAGAACATGCCGATAGTTGGAGTGCCTACCAGTCCCTGGCAGGGCCATGAGATCAACTCCACACGGTTGAGCGGTGCGGCACAGGTCAACGCAGCGACGGAGCAGATCCTTTTCGAGGCGCGGCTGGAGATCTGGAGCGCCGTCCGTTTCGAGCGTCTTGGACCAGAGAGTTTCGGTCTCTATGCGTATCTTTCGTCGCGCTGCCTACGCAGAGGGCTCAGGATCCGGTTCGTGGCTCCGACCCGCTCGAAGTACTTCAAGGACGTGCTCAAGGACCTGGAGAGCCTGCGGGCCGCCGGAATCGCCGAATAGCGGCCGTTCAGAGCCCGATCATCATCAGTCCGAGTGCGGCCGACGGGCACGAACCCACGTCACCACAATCAGGGCCGAGGCCACATACATCACCACGCTAGCCGTGGCCACAGAGTCGACGTACGGCTCATAGCCATCCGCACGAAGCCGGAGCGCGAGGAAACCGAGCACCGTCCCAAGCGCCGCGATCGATGCGACCAGGGGACCGAACGAGACCTTCTTCATAAGTACTTCCTCCACACTGTGATCTGCTGCTGAACCGCCTTGGGCGAACTGAGACACTCCTCGGCTACACCCAGCCCTTCTCGCGCGCGAGCCGTACCGCCGCATGCCGGTTATCCCCTCCGACCTTGGAGACGGCCGACGACAGATAGTTGCGCACGGTCCTTGGTGACAGAGCGGCCCGCTCGGCGATCTCCGTGACGGAAGCTCCGTCAGCGGCGAGTTCCAGCACCTCCGCCTCCCGCTCGGTCAGCGGTGAGTCGCCCGCGGAGATGGCATCGGCGCCCCACTCGAGATCGACGTAGCGGTTTCCGGCATGCACGGTACGGATGATCTCGGCGAGGCGCTGCGCGCTGACTGTCTTCGGGACGAAGCCACGCACGCCCGCCGCAAGCGCCCGCTTCAGGTGCCCCGGCCGGCCATGGCTGGTCACGATCAACACCTTGCAGCCCGGCTGCTCGGCCTGGAGGGAGCTGGCGACCCGGACTCCGTCCGCACCGGGCATCTGCAGATCGATGACAGCCACGTCGGGTTCGTGCGCCCGTGCCATCGCCAACGCCTCCGGCCCGGTCGCGGCCTCGGCGACGACGGTCAGATCGTCCTCCAGGGACAAGAGCGCAGCGAGTGCTCCCCGGACGAGGTGCTCATCGTCGGCCAACAGCAGCCGCACCGGCGCCGTCACGGCATCACCTCGTTCGTCGCCGCTACCAGTGGCGCCTCCTCCACCAGCACAAACGCGCTCTTCCCGGCCACTCCCGCCTCCAGCGTCGCCCCGTCCACCGACGCCAGCCGCTCGCACAGTCCCGCGCACCCCGAGCCGCTTCCGCGCTCCGCCGTCATGGCCCCACCGTTCTCGACCGACAGCACTACACGTTCCTTCGCTGCCCGTACCTGCACCGCACACCGTTTCGCGTCCCGGTGTCGGAGGACGTTTCGCCGTCCTCATGTGTTCAGCTTCTCCGGGGAGTTGCCCCTCAGGCAGGGCACATCATCATGGAATCGTGTGACATATGTCAGTGGTGGCCGGCCCGTTGTGTCAGGAACCGATCCGTCGCCCTGCCCGGCAGCGCGGCACCGCTGGAGGCCGCATCCCTGGGCTAGCTAGCGCTGGGTGTGTCCGGATCGATCGAGCCGTCCGTGATGGTCTCACCGGCGCCGTCGCCCTTGGGGGTGCCGACGCCGCAGACGTCCGCGAAACACAGGCCTGTGGGGTCACTGTTGGTGACAGGGCTGTCACCCGCGTAGGTGTAGCCACCGAGTTCCTGCGGGCTGCTGGCCTCGAACACGGGGCGACGCTGATGAAGCGGCCTCCAGGCAGAAGGGCTGTTCGTTCGCCACACACGGCTGATGGCCCGGCGGATTTCTCCACCGGGGCATCGGCCGTCAGTCCTCAGACCGGCCGGGCTATTGCGGTTGTCCCGTCCAGTTCTCCGGAACAAGTGGTGCGGGCATCAGGTACGCGGCGAAGGCGATCTGGCACAGGAGCTGGAACACCAGCGGCTGGGGAAAACTTGCCCCGAGGAGAGGCCACACGAAGAACGCCATTGGGAAGGCCAGCCCCGCCCGGAACTTGGTGACGTCCATCTGCGTGTGAGCCAGGCCCGCGAGGAGAGCGAGGAGCAGCGTCGGTATGCCGATGAAAGCCAGCATGCCGAAGCCGAGCCGCATGACGTCGGTGAACGAGTCCTCCGAGGACACGAGGAGGGCGATGATCACCCATGCCACGGTATGCAGGGCCACATACGTCAGGACCAATCGCCCTATCCGCTCCAGTACCCGGCGCACGCCAGGACCGCCCGAGGATTCCGTCTCTCGCGTCAGCATCCCGAAACGCACTTCCCGTCCGTCCACGTCTTGTTGATCTTCGTGCCCCACCAGGGGGCCGAGTCCATGCCGCTCTCGCTCGCCATGCGATCCGTAGCGATCACGCGCGGCGCCTGATTGGTCCGGTACTGAACCACTTCCATACCAGGATAGGCGTCCCCCTGCCGGCTCACGGTGACGGAGGTCTGCGTCGGCTTGATCTTGATGTTGTTGTCGACCGCGAAGAAGTTCATCAGGCTGTTGACGCAGTGCACACCGATGTCAAGCTGCTCGGCGGTCGACTTGTGTCCGAGGGAGTCGACGTCCAGGACATTGTCGCCACCCCAGGTGTCACCCGGCCACCCCTCCATCTTCAGCGGGTTGGCATGGAGCATCTCGCTCGGATCGTCGACCATTCTGGTGCGGGCGAGGAGGCCGACCCCATCTGCCACGAGATGCTTCGAAGGACTGGTGTGGGACGTGCTGATCGTAAAGGTGCACGCGCCCAATTCGGTGTTCCACACGAGCGACATCCGATACGGCAGGTCCGGGTCTATGCTCGCGTCACGGTTCGACCGGCGGTGCCGCTCGGACAGGCCCGGCACCTGCTCGACGAACGTCCTGCGGGAACACCTCTTCCGGTCGCAGAAGTACCGGCGCACCCGGAGTCGGACGACGACCCGCTGCGATCCCAACGGACGCTCATCCAGGCTGCGTTGGTACGAACTGTGCACCCGTCTCGCCTGCTTCTGGCAGCCCGGACAGCGGCCCGGACGTGCCGTCGACACCGCCTCCCCCGTCAGGATGTCGCAGCAGTCGCTTACCCGCTCCACCCGCACATCGATCCCGGGAAACAGCACGTCCTCGACCGTCTTGCTCGCCGCGGCAGGAAACACACTGCCGAAACGATCCCGCGTTCCCGCCGTTGACCAGGGGGTTCACGGAACTGCGGCCAGAGCCGCAACGCTACCCACCGGATCCGGAGTGCGGTGCGGGATCAGCATCACCGTCCGGCGCCCACCTGCCCCGGGGCCGGAGCGACCGAGGCGCGCTCGCCGGCGAGCTGTTCGCTCACCCGCTCAAGGAACCGCTCGGCGACAGCGAATTCGTGCCGCTCGGCGTTCAATCCGCGGGGCCGCGCCCTCCGGACCGCGAATAGCCCGGCCCAGACGCCTCCGAGCCCCCGGCGCGTGCAATGCAGGTGAGATGGTCGGCGGAGAAGTACGCCTTATCCGCGCGGAGCTTGCCGGGACGGCGCCGACGCAGTCCGCGGCGGGATCGGACCGCCGGTATTCTACGGATTAGCGGTTTAACCTCGAACTTTCGTGATTGGCCGTCAGTTCTTGCTGGCGGCCGATTTGCGTTCGGCGGTGACTTTCGGGTGTGACGGCGGCCCGACTGTCGCATCGGGTGGGCGCCGGGTTCCACGGCTCCGGCGGGGCGGTGCTACTCGTAGGGACGGGAACGTGCTGGTCAGCCAGGGTTCGGAAGGGCTGCGAGTCCTGGATGGCCTCTGTGATCACGTCGGTCCAGGGCCAGTGGCGGACGAACCTGAGGTGCCGGCGGCGGGCGGTGGTGACCAGCTGGGCGGCGGCGGAGAGCAGGCGGAGTCGTAGGCGGCGGGGTTCCCAGAGCCGGGCGGTGCCGGTGAGGGCGAGCATCGGCATCCAGGCAAGCAGGTCGAGCGCGGTCTGGACGATCTCCAGCCAGATCTGGTTCTGTGCGCTGTCGTGCAGGGGCAGGTTGCGCAGGCCGGTGGCGCGGGCGGCGCGGATGCGGTCCTCGGCGCGGGCCCGCTGGCGGTGGCGCAGCTCCAGCCGGGCGGTCTTCTGGCCGGTGGTGTTGGTGGCGAAGCAGGTCAAGCGATGGCCGTCGGCGTCGGTGTAGCGCAACTGGGCTCCGAGGTGCGGGCGTTCTTTGCGGACGATCAGCCGCATTCCCTTGGGCCAGCCCTTCAGGCAGTCGCTGCCGGCGTCGAGTTCGGCGACCCAGGCGCCGTCGCGGACCTCGCCGTCCGGCTCGACGGCCGGTGTCCACGCGGACCCGGGGACCTTCAGGACGGCCTGGTGGATGGCCTCGGTGATGGTCATGCCGACCGAGTACGACAGCCACCGGTCGCGGGCGGAGAGCCAGGCCACGAACTCATGGGTGCCACCGCCGGAGTCGATACGGATGAGTGTCCGCCGGCCACGTCGATGGTGTTTGGGCAGCTGGGCCAGCGCGAGCTGGGCCGTGGTGATGTGGTCGGCGGCGGTGTTGCTGCCCGCGTTGCCGGGTCGCAGCAGGCCCGCGACCGGCTCGCCGCTCCCGCCCCGGCCGTGGTCGACGAAGCCCATCAGCGGATGGTGCCCGAAGTCGGATCATGCACCGCCCGCTGCTTCCGCCACGGCGTCAGGGCCGCCTATTGATGAAGACGACCGGGTAAACCGCGTCGAGCGGCCGGCTCTGCCATTCCGCCATCCCCGCGACCACGCTGTCGGTGATCGTGGAGATGGTCTGCTTGGAGACGCTCGCCCCATAGACCTCGGCCAGGTGGGCGGAGATCTCGCCGCGGGTCAGGCCCGTGGCGACAGGGACAGCGCCATCTCATCGACACCGGCAAGGCGCTTCTGGCGCTTCTTGACCATCATCGGTTCGAAGGTGCCGGCCCGGTCCCGGGGAACCTCGATCTCGACGGTGCCGATATCGGTGGTCACTGTCTTGGCCCGGTGGCCACTGCGGTAGTTCTCCCTCCGCCCGGCCTCAGCTCGCTCGCCGTTTTCGTGGCCCAGGTGGTCGGTGATCTCGCCCTCCAAGGCGGACTCCAGCAGCTTCTTGGTCAGCTGCTGCAGCAGACCGCCCTCGCCGGCCAGCTTCATCCCGCCGTCCTTCGCACGGGCCATCAGCTGCTGGATCAGGGCATCGTCCACGACCTCGTCACGGGCACCTCCTGGGCCTTGGCGTCACTCACCACGTCAGTCATCAACTGTCGCTTCCAGCTCGGGAGTTACACCAGTGACCGTACAGTCCCGGGCCGGGACAGGGGGGCCGGTACGGCAGGCGGTGTGCAGCCTGGCGGCCAGGACGCGGGCGGCGATGACGGCACGGTCGTGGCGCAGCGGCACGCACGAGATGTCCACTCCCCGGCCCCAGGGGGAAGGAAAGGTGTGACGAGGTGGCGGCAGGCCTGTGCTCCCGGCAAGGCAATGCGGCCGGTGCCCGTCGGCACGGTGAGGGCCCAGCGGGCTGCGTAGATGCGGTAGCCGGGCTCCTCATTGCGCTCGCTGGGGCCTCGGTGATGTCCGTGCTGTGCGCGGTGAGCGCGGCCTGGCCCTCGGACGCCATCACCGAGATCCAGAAGATCTACCGAGTGGCGGAGGCCGAGGCCGGGCTGTGAGCGACTGGAAGTCACCAGCCAGCGATCGAGGCGACCCCGAATGCCATGAAGATCCCGACCGGCAGAATCACCGTTCCCGCAGCAGTGAGCATGCCCGCCTTCAGAGATTTCTGGTCCGCGGCTCTGAAACTGACCATCATGACAGGAACGAGATAGGCCAACAGGAGGAGCATTCCGGGCGCGAGGATGGAAAGCACTGCAAAAGGGAGAAATATCCCACCAGAGGCGATCAGTGTAGCCATCTTCCATGACGTGTTCTCTGCGGCTTTCACGCAAAGGAGGGTCACCAGAGTGACGTAGAGAAGGAATAGAAAGAAGATGACTGTAATGGTCCCGGTTCCCATGGGTGCACTGTACCTTCCGAACGATTGGTGGGGAGGCGACCGGATCCCGGCGCCTCCCCACCATGGCTGACTGGCTACTGCGATACCAGGCTTACTGCGTCAGGTTGACGTCGAACTCCTGGAGCGGGTCATCGCAGTGGAAGACCTTCGACGGCTGGTTCCCGGGACCATCTCCGATGAACGGCACAGGGGCGAGCACGTTCCACGGGTTGCCGCCGCTGCCCCGGTTCTTGACGTCGCACCGCCCGTAGGCGTTGCCGTTGATCGTTGCCGGGGGCGGCGGGTTGGAGAAGTCCACCCAGTCACCCGCGTGGACCCGCTGGTTCGACGGACGGCCGAGGTTGTCGGTCATCTTGTCATCGACGTACACGTACAGGTCGGGCATGTAGCTCTGGAAGACTAGCCCGTTGTGCGGGTCGATGTCCGTGTCATCCTGACGGTGCATCGGCTTGATGGTTCCGTCGGCGCAGAACGCGCCGGCGATGTCGTGCCAGATCGGGGGAGCGTTACCGATCAGACTGCCGAACACGTTGTTGTCGCCGCTGTTCTTGAAGAACATCGAGTAGACGTCGCCGGCGAAGTTACGCACCGCGTAGTTCGTCTTCAGGCTGGCCTTGACTTCGTCTACCCATGCCTTGACGTTGTCGTTGATGTACTTGTGGCCGATCATCGCCCGGTAGCCGTGGACACCGCCCCCGACCGCCCGGAAGTTGACGCACTGCCTGGAACTGTCGAGCTGAGCGGCCTGGAAGTGCGGGAAGTACGCCTGGCCAGGGGTGTCACCATCCGCGTAGGGCCGGGACTCCACGACGTTTCCGTACTCCAGCGCATCCTGCGTGGTGTAGTCGATGTCGGGCGCGGGGATTCCATAGTCCGCCTCGATCGCCTTCATGATCTTCGTGACGAAGGAAGGGAGGTGGGCGTTGCCGACACGGGCCCGATAGCTGGATCCCACCGTGCCGTCAACGATCTTCCCGTCATCACCCACGATGTAGGTGACCTCAACATCTGACCTGATCTTGTAGCTGTTGGGGTCCTGGTACGCCTGCGACGCCGGAAGTGACGTATCGGGCCGCCGGTTAGCCATGCCCATCCACACCGGAACCGACATCGCCGGAGCGGACCCGTCAGCCGTGGGCTTGAACCCGCCGGCCTTGATGTCCTTGTACCACTCCTCCGCCGCGTCCCAGGTCTTCTGTCCCGTGCACTCGCCCTCCGCCTGGGCCGTGGCGCAGCGTGCCTCATACGTCAGTCCGGTTGCGTTCGCCTGGGAGTTGTCCCAGCGCGGCCCCTGGTAGGCAAGCCCCATGGCCCAGTCGTACAGGGCCACCTCCGACTTCAGCGGAGTTGAGTTGAGCTGCCCCAGCTGCGGGCCCGGGTCGATCTCCTGGTTCGGGTCGAAGACTGACGCGGCGGTCAGGGTGCGCTTTGCGAACGTTCCCTTGATCGGCTTGAACGCCACGGAGTTCCACGCGATGTCATGGTCGCCGGTGCCGGTCTTGGTGTAGTTCGTCAGGGTCACCTTCGGCGTGGAGGTGAACTTGTAGGCGCCGAGCTGCACCCACTTGCCGTTGTTGGCGTTCTGGTCGACGACCCGCGTGTAGGGGCCGTCCTGGGCTCCGCTGATGGTGTATTCGGCGTGGCGGGCCTGCGCGCCGGTGTCCGGGACGTACGCGTACACGGCTGCCAGGTCGTAGGACTTCCCGGCGGTCCACTCGCCCTTGATGGTCATCCGGTTGTTGTCGCCTCCCAGATGGTCATCGTTACGGGTGTGGGTGTACCAGAAGTGCCCGCCGTCTCCGCCGCCGATGGAGTACAGGTCGGCCTTGGCCTCGTAGTGCTTGTCCCAGTCCGGATAGAACGTGAACTGGAACTGACCCGTGGAGGACGCCTTCCCGCAGTCCGACCAGGTCTCGGTCCCGTTCGGGATCGAGGTGACAACGTCGGACCCCGCCGGCTGCGTACCGCATACAGGGGCGCCGTTCTTGAGCCGGTATCCGCGCCCCGGCTCGGCACGCAGGGTGGTGTATTTGATGTTCTCGTTGCCGCAGGTGGTGTCGCAGTCCTTCTTCCAGGTGGCGGTGGGTTGGTTCCACCAGAACTGCTTGTAGCAGTCCTCGTCCGGACAATCGACCGGGCTGGACGGATTGCAGCTGTTTTGGGTGTTGCAGAACGTGTCGAGCGGTGGCGAGACGTGCGCCCGGTTGTATTTCGCGCTGCCTTCCACCGTGGCGGGCAGGTTCGTGCCGTTCCAGTAGGCGGGGCGGAACCCGGCGGAGGCGAAGCCGGACTCGCCCTTCCAGTCCTGCCGGCCGTCGGTGCCGTAGGAGAAGCCGGTGTCGATGGACCAGGCGGACCAGCCCATCACCTTCTCCTCGTACGGCCAGTACTGTGGGTGTGCGGCGTCGGTGATGTTGTTGGGGTCCAGGTCCACGTTCATGAAGGGGTGGTCCCAGGCGCCCTCCTTGTACAAGGGGTTGGCCGGATTGTTGTACCAGCCCAGGCCCCAGTGTCCGCCATTCTTCGAGGCGGCCGACTTGGGGTTGAAACCGAGATTGTAGTTCCAGGCGGCGGTGAACCAGTTCTCCACCTTCGCCGAGTTGTCGTTGTTGACGGTGACTTTCTGCCCGTCGGTGTGGACCTCGTTCCACTTGTCGGCGAGGATCTTCATCGACGCGGCGATGTTCGTCGCGTAGTCGATCGCGATCGCCTTCTGCAGATTCGGGTCGAGACTGGTCTCGTTGGGTTTCTCGTGTCCCTTCAGCCGCATGCCGTCGGTAACCTGGCCGACACCGTATCCGCAGTCGGATTTGTTCCAGTTGATGCGCCAGTAGCCCAGCAGGGTGTCCTTGGCGCTGTGCCCGTAGTAGCCGTCCACGGCTGCCAGCGGGTTGCCCATCTGGCCGGGGATCGCGCCGGATTCGGCCTGCCACAGGTTGGACTCCTGCGCCAGGATGCCCAGCATCACGTTCGCCGGGATCTGCCCTCCCCCGTTCAGCTGGGGACGGGGGAACAGGCCCTGCGGGTCGATCGTGCCCAGACCTGCCTGCGAACGCCAGCCGCCCTGGCTGATCCACTGGGAGCGGAGCTGGCCGCGCACCGCCATGTCCACGGCCCACTCGACCTGGTTCGGCGTCGGCTGCAACGCCTGGACGCTCATATCGTTCCGGGAGACGGAACACCACCGGTCGGTATCCGTGGGATCGTTGGAGACGTCATCCTTTACCCGGCTCACACCGCGTGGCGCGGACGAACCGGAAAGTGCCGGAGAGAGCGCGTTCCCGGAACGCGGCTGGACCAGTGTGACGTGCTGGGTGGGCTTCTTCCCCGTGTCCACGGCCGTGGACCTGATGACCGTGGAGGTGTCCTCGACCGCCGACTGCGGTGCCTGCCCGGACCGGTTGCGTATACCGGCCTGCGGCTCGTCGACCTTCGTGAAGCCCTTTCCGGCGGCCTGGATGCGGGTCAGTCCGGCACGGATTCCAGGTGTGAGTACAGGCTCGACGGCCAGCTGGCCATGGGAGGAGACGTCGGTGTCTGCCGGAGCGTTCAGCCGGCTGACACCGCTGCCTTCCGTCCCGTCCGTGCTGGGGTGCCCCGTAAGGAAGACGCTGCCCTCGGAACCGGAGACCAGGTCGAGGTCTCCCAACGGCCCGGCTGCCACAATTTCCGGTCTGCCGTGCCCGGTGAACACCTTTGCCTGGCCGGTTGTGGTGCCCTTCCGGTCCATGAAGCCGGTCTTTCCGCCGGGCATGGGCCGGATGTCGAACGGAACGCTGTCGCCGTGGGCAAGTTTACGGATCCGGCCGTTCTTGCCGACCTGCACCAGGTCCTGGCCCAGACCGGCCACCACGCCGTCCTTGACCGGAGCCGGAGAGGAAACCTGCCCCCGTAGCTCGCCGCTCTTGTAGAGCGTATTGCCGGCCGTGTCCACCGTGATGACACGCGTCCGCACCTTCGACGCATCGTTCATCTCGCGGTACTGCGTGAACGCGGCCGTGTGCGTGACGGTGTTGCAGGACGGGTCGAAGTAGGCGAGCGTCCCGGTGAACGGCAGCTTCGTCACGTCACCGGTGCTGGTGTTGATGATCGCCGTGAACGCACCGCCCTGCATCAGGTCAGGTCTGTTCGTGAACGACCGGGGCGCGTACACAGCAGCCACATGGTCGCGGTCCATCACGCACATGTTGCCGATCCACGAATCCGCCGGCATACCCGGCTCGGACAAGGCCGCGGCGGTCTTCCACTGGTACGCGTCGGATTCGTCCGCGACAAGAATCTTGAACGATGTCGCGTCAGCCACGCCTGTGACCACCCGGTCCGTGGACGTCTTCCACCCGCCACCCAGGCTATGGTCCGGATCGGCAACCCGTCCGGCAGGCGACGGCGACGGAGCAGGGCTTGTGGCAGAGCTGTGGCCGCCTGAAGAGGCAGGGGCTGCCGTGGCCGGGACGGCGTGCAGCAGGCCGCCCGTCAGCGCCGTACACACCGCAAGGACGGCCAAAGGTAATGGTGATCGTCTTCTGGATCTCAAAAGAAGTTCCCCGAATTTCTGGTGTGATGGGATGTCCCGTCCCTGGTCTGCGGGGACGGTTTGACCCGCCCATGGGCGCGCAAGGGCGGATCACATGGGCGGTGGCTTGAGGTTTTCGGGCCGGATGCAGAAACCGCCTTGCCCCGGTCGGAGGGAGCGCGGGGCAAGGCGGTCAGCTCAGGGGGCCGGTAACGGGCCCCTATTGCTCATTGCCGGTCTTGGCGAGGACGGTGTGCGGGCTGTGGATCACTCTGAGGTGCTGACGTCGGCGACGCGTACCTCGGAGGGGGTGCCATCGGCCGAGGGACGTGGTTTCTCGAACGGTGTGCTGATCGTTCCCTGCACGGACACGCCGGGCCCGATGCGCCTGGTCACGGTCTGGGTGGTCCCGTTCTCGAAGTCGAACACCACCCTGAAGGTGACCGCGTGTCCCTCGTCGTTATGGATGGCGTAGTCGGCGCTGAACACCTGCTTGCCGTGCTCGTACCGGACACCGGAGTCCGTGATCTTCACGGCCTCCGGCGAGCCGGTGTCCGGCTGGGTGCTGGCATTCATGCGGTGCGCGAGCCAGGCTGCCGCCCCGAAGACAACGGCGGCAGCCACGATCCAGCCAACGACAGTTCTCCTGGCTACCACCACGTCTCCTCTGATATCTGACGGCAGGACGGCTCAGCGTGCCGTGCTGACGCTTGCCAGGACGGCACGTGCCTTCTTGAGTAGCAGGGCATCGCGGTTCTTCGCAGCCTCCAACTGCTGTTTGTGCGCCGTGATCTGCTTGTTCTGGTAGGCGGTTTCCGCCGTGTACCAGGTCGACACCAGGCTGGCGGTGCTCTTGCAGGCGACGTCGTCGGTGGCCATCGATACTTCTGCCTTCTCGGGCTGAAGCCCGGTCCTGCCGGGCTGGGCGAACCGGCCCTCGGCGTCGTCCAGGCTCTTCACCTGGTGTCCGTGGCCTGCCATGCAGGAGGACCAGGACGCGAGGGCGCGCTGCACCTCGGGCTGGGAGCGGGTGGCCTTGAGGGACTGCCCTGCGAGGTCTCCGGCAGTGTCGGAGGGAAGCAGCACGCCCACCTTCTGGTTGGCCTCGGGGATGCACGTCTCGTTCATCGCCTTGTCCCAGCCTTCGGCCGAGGACTCCTGGTCTTCCCGCGCGAGTTCGGCGTCCTGATCCGCCTGGCTCGGTCCGCCGGTGTCCTGGGCCACCGCGAACCCGTGGGCTGCGGCCTTCGCGGGGTCGGTGATGCCGTAGCGGCGTTCCATGTTCATCTCGTTGTAGGAGGCCGCCGGCTGCGTGCCCATCAGTTATCTTGAGGTTCCAGAGGAAGTAGCCCAGGTGGGAAGCAAGGGACTGCTGCATGATCGGGTGACAGCGGGGTTTATGCAGCCAGAGCTGCGGGTGGGGTCATGATGGTCTCGTACTCGACCGGGGTCGGGCCTTCCCCCCAAGGCCGGGAAGTTAGCGTGTTCGCAGGTCACGCAAGGCCGTTGAAGGTTCGAGGCGAAAGCACAACGGAGCTCGTTGATACAGGCAGTCGACCAAGACAGTGATCCGGTGTCCCCGCTGCGCTGGACCACGGCCTCGCTGCGGGACTTGTCCTGGGAGTTGACTGATGCCGGTCATCCGGTCAGTGCCCCAGTGGTCGGCGGTCTGCTGCGTGCGATGGGCTTCAGTCTGCAGGGCATGGCCAAGACCCGGGCCGGTAGTCAGGTGCCCGACCGTGACGCCCAGTTCCCTCGACGAAGTGGCCGCCGCCCTGGGCGTGCGTCGGGCGACCGCCGGCGACTGGGACGCGGGCCGGACCGAGCCGCGGCCGCCGCAGCGGGAGGCGTACGCGCACCTGCTGAAGCAGCTCGCGCAGCTCTACCCCGCCTTCGAGAGCACCGGTGCACCGCAGGAGGACACGGCCGTGGCGGAGATGTTCACCGGCGCAGCGCCCACGACGCCGCCTGCGCCCGCGGGGCCAGTACCCGGGGCCACCCCGTCCGCTGTCTCCGCCGCTCCCGCCCCGGCCTCCGCGCTGCGTCCGGCCCCTGCCGTCCAGCCGTCGCCGACCTCACGCCGCTCGGACGCGGAGAAGGCCGCCCCGGCACACACCCCCGCGCCCGGCGGTGCGTACCCGCACGGTCCGCTGCTCGTCCTCGACGCCGACACCGACCGGCATGTGACCGGCTACGGCGTCGGCGGACTGATCATGGACGTGCCCGCCAAGTCCCTGCCCGCGCTGGTGGAATGGGCCCTCAAAACGCGCAGCTCGGGGCGCAGAGGCTGCACGGCTCGGGACGGGACGCTGATCCGCTGCTAGTGCTCACCGAGGCGGCGTGCGAGCGCTACGGTCTCCCGGTGGCCTTGTCCGAGGCCGAACGGCTCGCCGGGCGGCTCACCGACGGGCACAAGGTCGTCAAGCAGCTGCAGCGTGCCGACTGGCAGCTCACCAAGCGCGGATTCGGGCCGTGGGCGCGGATCTACCGCCCCGCCCGGGGCAGCCGACGGCAGTGCGTGCAGCTGTGCGTCCCTTCCTGGCACACCCTCGATGAGCGCGCCTGGGGACATGCCGCACAGCTCGAGTCCGCGGCACTCGCCCAGGTACTGGGCGTGTACGCGACGCGGGTGATGACGCCGGTCGGCTCCCCGGACGTCACCGGGCTTCAGTTGATGACCGCGCTCAACCCGCCGACCCGGGCGAGCGAGCCGGACGAGCACGGCAGGCACCACTCCGAGCACCGGTCGGGGTCGCTGGGCACGGAGCCGGTGGACCCGGCGCTGTGCGAGGCAACCGACGGGCACTCCGTCCTGGCCCACCTGCCCCGCTTCCACGTACGCGGCCCCGACGTGAAGCTGTTCGAGGAGGCCTACGACTGGGCGCGGGATCTCACCGACGCCGAGTGCATGAAGCGCTACCTGAAGCTCCCCGCTCACGCGGGGGGCGGAGCCTTCTACATCGCACGCGTGAGGTGCAGGGGGAGGCTGAGGAGGCGCCAGGCGCCTGGCTGTCGACGGCGCTTTTGGGTTTTGAGTTCTCTGGGGGCGACGGCCAGAGAGAGGTCCGGGTAGCGCCGCAGCAGGCGGCCGATGGCCACTTCGCACTCCTGACGGGCAAGCGAGGCGCCCGGGCAGTAGTGGGGACCGTGCCCGAAGCCGACGTGGTCTTCGGCGTTTTGCCGTGACAGGTCGAGGCGTTCGGGGTCGTCGTAGTGGAGTGGGTCATGGTTTGCGGAGACGAGGACGGGTTGGACGGCCTCGCCCTGGTGGATCCGGGTACCGGCCAGCTCGACATCGTGGGCGGCGTAGCGCAGTTGAGTCATCTGGACCGAGCCGCACCGGCGGGTCAGTTCGTGCACGGCGTGCGGCAGTCGCTCCCAGTCCTGTTGGAGCAGCTGTAACTGGTCGGGGTGGGTCAGCAGAGCGACGGTGCTGTGGGCGATGAGGTGGGCGGTGGTCTCGTGTCCGGCGAGCACCAGCGTCATGACGAGGGTGACCATCTCGGTCGTACTGAGCCGGGTGCCGTCGTTGTCCTGGGCCCGGGTGAGTGTGCTGAGCAGGTCGTTTTCCGGGTACGCGCGGCGCTGGGCGATCAGCTTGTGGATATGGTGAACCATGGCCGGAAAGGAGGTTGCGATCCGCTGGGGTTCCAGCGAGGCGAGGTCGCAGCCGAAGGCCCGCCAACGCGGCCGGTCCGCCTCGGGCACGCCCACCAGTTCGCAGATGACCGTGATCGGCAGCGGGTACGCGAAGTGTTCGATGAGGTCGACCGCTCCGTCCTTGTCGGCTTGCCCGGGAAGTTCGTCGAGCAGTTCGTCCGTGATCTCCTCAACGCGTGGGCGCAGGTCGGGAACCCGGCGCGCGGCAAAGGCGCGGGAGACCAGGCGGCGCAGCCGGGTGTGCTCGGGCGGATCGCTGGTCAGGAGGGACTCCAGGATGTGCACACTGTACTGCTCGGGGATACCGAGGAGCTTCATGAGCTGCTCGCCCCGGTCCGGGCAAGTGTGACTGGGGATCAGGTGCGGGTTGTTCACGAAGCGTGGGTCGCGCAAGACAGCGCGTACGTCGTCGAAGCGTGTCACCAGCCAGATGGGGGTGTCGTCCATAAAACGTGCGCGGAGGACGGGACCTTGTTCACGGAGTCGGCCGTAGCCGCCGAAGGGGTCGGCGAGGAGCTGTGGGTCCATTACGTTCGGCTCACCGGGGTGCTTGCCGACGAGTTCCCCCAGGGAGGGCGGCAGTTCACAGGCCAAGGTGGTGGCTGGTGGGGCCGTCGGCGTATCCGTTGAGGCGGCGTGCGAAGCGGCAGGGGTGTCGCCAGAGGTGGGGGGCGTAAGGCCGCCGGGCGTGGTCGTCAAGGTGCGTACTCCTGTCCGCGAGCGTGGAGGACGACCGCGGCGTTGGGACTCTGCCCGACGGGGCGCGGTCCTGCGTAGCGCGGGAGGCCACGAGCTGGCCGAGCGGTCTGGTGGTCTTCGTCCTGCTGCGCAGAGGTGCGGTGTGGGGCCGGTCTGGGGTTCCTGTGGTCACTGTGCCGGGTGGCCCGGTTCCCTGATCAGCGGGGTGTGTGCGAAGGAGCTGAGGCCGGCCGGTGGCGGCTCGTTGGGGCCGGGCTGGCGGGGGTGGCCGGCCGCCAGGACGTACAGCGGTGTGCAGCCCGCATTGTCGAGTCCGCACCGTTCGGCGACGAGGGCATCGTTGAAGGCCCCTGTCTGGGCCGGCCCCAGGCCCAGGGCCGTGGCCGTCAGGGCGAAGGACTGGCCGAGATGACCGGCGTTGAGCAGGCAGACGCGGTAGCAGCGTGGCGTGTGGTACTTCGCGGTCATCCGCTCAAGCCGCGCGGCGAGGGCCACCAGGAAGGCCGCCTCGCCGGCCCAGTCCTGGTCGGCACACAGATGCGCTGCCTCGGTACGGGTGAGGCCCTCGGAGCGCAGTTCCAGGCAGTGTTCCAGCGCGTTGTAGTGATACCAGCCAGGCGCCACACCAGTCACGTTGATCAGGCCGAGGTAGGCATCGAGTTCCTGGCGGGACCCGCCGGAGGGGCTGGTGCGGCGGTAGAGGGCACCGCGGCCGCTGTCGATGTAGTCCACGGGGCCCAAAACCATGGACAGCAGCGTGGCCAGGACCGTCAGCGAGACAGACTCACCGGTGAAGTCCCGGTGGGTACGCCGCCCGTACAAGACGTGGTCGAAGGGGACAGGCAGGTCGGTGCGCCGGCGGGGCAGTGGCAGCCGCAAAGCTTCCGGGTAGCCGGTGAACAGGGGCGGCATGCCAGCCGCGTCCGGCACCAGGGAAGGGTCTGCGGTGTTGATTCCGGTGTCGAGGTAGTCGTTCTGCGTCGCGTAGTGCAGAAAAGGGGCCTCCGGTGCCCACACGCCCCAGTGACGGTCGATCGCTTCGTCGTGTGCCGCCTCAAGGCTGTCCTCGGCCAGAAGCGCACCTGCCTCGGCGAGGGCCGCGACCGCGTCGTCGACCGTCGCGGGCGTCAGATGCTCCAAGGCCCTGGTGGCCTCAGCCTGTTCCGTCCAGTCCTCGAAGGCCGAGAGGACTTCGGCGGCCACCGGATGCAGCGACGTGGGTGTGCCGTGCGGGTAGGGATGGACGACGAACAACCTGTCGCGCCAGTAGCAGGTCAGGCATCGAGAACGGCGATAACGCACAGCGGCTCCGCGAAGACGTCAGAAGGCAAGCAAAGGTGGAAAGAGAGGGGCGGACGACAACCCCGAGGCCGGCGTCCGCCCACGGCGGGCTCACTTCGCGCCGCCTTCGCACTTGTAGATGTAGTACCCGGCACGGCGGTCCTTCCGGACAGCCGCCTGAGCGTTCATCGCGATCTTCCGCATCACTCGTCACCTCCCCTCAGTTGGTGTCTCCCTCACCCTGTGCCCACCCGCACCGCATCGGCTCGATGAAACAGCCGCAAACCCCAAGAACAGGTGAACATGTGCACTAAGCCCGCTGCCCACGCCCCGGGAATCCGCCGAAGTGCCCCGGCGCCTGCGGAGTGTCGGCCCAGGCGACGGGCGGCGCCCGGCGCAGCCGTCGCAGGCCCCACCGCGGACCGTGTTTCTCGCTCGTGTCTCCTCAGGACACCTCGCCGATCGTGTCCCGGATGAGGGCGGGCAGGTAATCCCGGGCCGCCTCCAGAAGGTGCTCGATCGCCGCGGCCTCGTGCTGCCGTCGATGTCGATGCGCTTCTGCCAGGCGCAGGGCTCGCAGCGGGCGAGCATCGACAGCACGTAGAGCACGGCCCACCAAGCCAGCAGCGGATGAAGGGGCTCTGGGTTCTCTCCGAGGGCAGGGAAGACGAATAGCTCGCCTCAGTACCAGGTAGCGACCCTGTCCGCCAGGGACGGTGTCGGCTGTCCGGCAATGGGAACACTGGCGTCCCAGAAGACCCGGACGACGGGTAGCCCCAGTACGGAGTCTTCGGCCCAGTCGATGTGGCCGTCCGGGCCGGTGCTCTGCACGTCGCCGAACCGGGGATCGACCGCAGCGTCGAGCGCTGACGGCGGTCAGGCGATCGTGGGCTGGCCGAGCAGTTGGGCGATCCACATCGTCGTCCTGGTCCATACCGCGAGGAAAGCCACGCAGACCAAGGCAGCGAGCAGGGCCGGCCACCATCCGCCCGTCAGCCGGATCTGCTCATGGAGGCGGTCGGCACTGAACTGGACGGCCAGTTGCAGTGCGTAGGAGGACGCTGCCAGCTGGAGCAGGAGGACGATCCGCGGTCACTTGTGGACCGGCGTGCGTTGCTGTCCATGCGCCCCCGAAGTCGTAAGACAGGACTGTCGGACAAGTGCCTCGTTTGAGGTATTCCTGCACCCATTTATTCGGCATCCAATTACGTGCGGGTACGCCCTGATTGCGGCGTGCCCAGCACCGACTGGTGCTGGAGAGCGCGTCCGTCCGTTGGAGGAAGAATGCGAAGAATCCCTGTTCTCACCGCCCGGATCTCGACCCTGACCGCCCTGGCCGCGACCATCCTTGCCACCACCGCTCTGGCCGGAACGGCCTCGGCCCGGCAGGAGGGCTCCGCTCCCACCCCCCGCTCCTCCAAGGCAGTCGTGACGGACTACCAGATCGTCTCCCGCGCCAACGGCATGGCGATGTACATCTACAACAACTCCACCAACAACGGTGTGCAGCTACGCGGTTCGCGCCGTAGCGAGCACAAGCGGGCTGACTACCACTGGACGCTGCGCGTTCACGGCGACGGCAAGTGGGAGATCCGCAACACCAGCACCAACAAGTGCGTCGAGGCATCGGGTACCGAGATCGACAAGGCGGTCGTCCAGCAACCCTGCGATCAGTACAGCCCGGCCCAGCAGTGGCGTCTAACCCTCGATCCCCTCACTACCCGCGCCGGAGACGACACCAGCGACCCCACCCCCAAGCACGCCTACCTCCTTCGCCCCGTGAGCGCCCCCGACCTCGCCATCACAGTCCGCGAACCCGGTGCCAATGAATGGTCCGAACTCGTCCTGGACCGAGCCGTGGCCAGCACGGACCGGCTGTGGCGCTTCCTGCGCCCCGGCCAGGTGTAACCAGCCTGGCGGGCGCGGCAGCCGCGTCCGGCCACCGCGCCCGCCAGGAGCAGCGTCATCGGTTTCCTGAGCTGCCACCACGCGCCGCGATCTGCGTGACAACAGGTCTGCCTCTGTGACAACTATCGCGCTTCGGCTCAGCTCAGGGGCGCTGGACGGCTGGACTCGCGCGAGGCCTAGTGCTCTGACCGCATACGTTCACCGGGTTGACGGTGGTCACGGTTGGATGTGGGCTGACGTCCGATCGGACTGCTGGGGGTGCTGTGGTGGCCGAGCCTGTCCGTGTGCGCAGATTGACCGACCCGGCAACCGGCAGACGTCCGTCGCGGTGAATCTGCGGAGGTGGAACACGCTCGGCTCCGCCGGTAAGCCGCAACCCCCTCCCACTCAGTGGCGCGCTTGCGCGTCCGTACCGCGTGGCGATGTACGGCTGACGGACCGAGTGGAAATCGGTGGAGTCGGAGCCACACTGGAGCGGTCGACAGCCCTATGGAACACCTCGCAGAGGCAAGGGGGTCAGTTGACTGGCAGTTCGTTGTTCTCCCGTCGGGAGGCTGTGCCGAGCAATGTACGTGCGACGTCTTCCAGCGATCCGAGCAGCGGGTTGGGGTCGTCAGCGCGCGTGATGAGCACGACCTCGCAGGGATCGATGTCGATGATGGGCACCAGGGCGATGTCCTCGCGCACAGCAGCGCGTCGATCGCCGGCAGGGAAGATCGCGACACAGTGACCGGTGGCGATGAGTTCCAGCTTGTCCTCGTAGCTGTCGTCGATCGCGGGCGGGGGTGGTGCCGGGCGGTCGCCAACCGGCTTGGGCGTGCTCCAGACAACCGGAGTGCTGACACAGGCCACCAGTTCCTCGTCCGACAGAGCCCGCAGGCTGACGGCTTTCTCGTTCGCCAGATGATGGCTCGCCGATGTGACGAGTACCCGCGATTCCTCATGGAGCTTGGTCACCCGGAAGCCGTCCGTGGGCAAGGGCAGGGGTCTGTATGCGACGAGGGCGTCGACCCGCCCCTCGGCGAGGGCGCGCGTGTCCCGCCAATCGAGGTGCCGGGTGCGGACCTGGCCGTCGGGGTGCCGACGGCGCAGTTCCTGCACACAGGCGGTGATGACCAGTCCTTCGGCGCAGCCGATGGTGACGGCACGGGGCTGGACGGCGGCTCTGGCAGCGCGAGCGGCTTGCTCGGCTCCTTGGAGCAGTATCCGGGCCCTGGGAAGGAATGCCTGACCGGCGTCGGTGAGGCTGCTGCCCTGCGGCGAGCGGTCGAATAGCCGGACACCGAGCTGAGCCTCCAGTCGCTGGATCTGGCGGCTCAGCGACGGCTGCGCCAGGTGCAGCTTGGTGGCGGCCCGGCCGAAGTTGCCATACTCCGCCACGACCGTGAAATAGCGCACGAGCCGCAGATCAACGTCCATTCGCCCAGGGTACGTCGCGCGTCTTCATACGCCTGGGACATGGCGGCATGCGGAACAGGTCTTGGACAGGGGGTGCGGGTGGGTATTGGCTTGAGGGCATGACCACTTATGACGGCAAGAAGATCGTGATCACGGGCGGAAGCAGCGGTATTGGCCTGGCTACGGCCCGGTTGTTCGCGGACGGTGGGGCGCACGTACTGATCACCGGCCGCACCCGATCCGCCCTGGACGCCGCACTGGAGCAGTTGGGGGACAAGGCGGTCGCCGTCCGTAGCGACGCCGCGTCCCTGAAGGACATCAAGGCGCTGGCCGGCACGGTCCAGGAGCGGTTCGGCGCGGTGGACGCGCTGTTCGTCAACGCCGGCGTCACTGCGTCCGCGCCGCTCGACTCGACGACGGAGGAGATGTACGACGAGTTGTTCGGTATCAACGCCAAGGGCCCGTACTTCACGGTGCAGGCGTTGGCGCCGCTGCTGCGCGAGGGAAGCGGCGTGGTCCTCACCACGTCGGTGGTGAACGTCCTGGGCCTTGACGCGCTCAGTGTCTACTCGGCGAGCAAGGCAGCCCTGCGGTCGATGACGCGCACCCTGGCCCGCGAGCTGCTTCCGCGCAAGGTGCGCGTCAATGCCGTGAGCCCCGGCCCGATCGACACGGGCATCCTGGACCGCTCCTTGCCTGCCGACGTCGTCGAGACGATGAAGGACACCTACCGGAGCACCAACCCGATGCAGCGGCTGGGGACGTCCGAGGAGGTGGCCGCCGCGGTGGCGTACTTGGCGTTCGATGCGACCTTCTCGACGGGAACGGAGTTCCCCGTCGACGGAGGGGCTTCGCAACTCTAGGTGCTCTGACCGGTTCGCCGGGACGTCAGGGCGCGGTGGAGAGGGGGCGACCGCCCCAGCGGATGCCCTTCTCGCTGCGGATGCGGGCGCGCTCGCGGCGTTGAGCGGTCAGCACGTCGGGATGGCGGGTGTTCTGGTTCCGCCAGCGTAGGTAGGCGTGCAGGGCTCGGGTCTGCGCGGTGTGGTTGCGGTGGTGGGAGTTGGCGATGGTGAACTGTCGCAGCGGCCCGAAGTGGGCTTCGATCGGGTTGGCCCAGGACGCGTAGGTCGGGGTGAAGCACAGCTCGACCCGGTGTTTCTTCGCCCAGCGCCAGGTCTGCTTGCCTTTGTGGGCGGAGAGGTTGTCCAGAATGACGTAGATCGGGGCTCCGTCCGGGCGGGCCGCGCGGATCGACTTGAGCGCGGCCAGGGTGTTCGCGGCGCCCTTCTTGGCGTGGTTGACGCCCCACAGGGTGTCGTCGCCGATGGAGTAGCAGCCGTGGAAGTAGCGGACTCCGTGGGCGCGGTGGTAGGTCGCGGGATGGCGTTCGGGGCGGCCCTGCTTGGACCAGCACGACCCTGCTGGTGAATCACATCCCGGACAGTGTCCTCGGCGGCCTGCACCAGCTTCGCGACCACCGGCACCCGGTTCCCGCCAGCCGACGCCAACAGCATCGTCGCGCGCCGATAGCGAACCGAACTGGTGCTGCCCCGGCGCACGATCTGCTGCAACTTCTGCCCTTCCTGGTCGGTCAACCTGCGCACACGGACAGGCTCGGCCACCGCACCCCCAACAGCCAGACGGACGTCATCGCACATCTAACCGCCGGCCACCCCGGCGAACCTTCCCGGTCACAGCACTAGAGGTCGAAGTCCAGCGCCTCAATGTCGGTGAACTCCACCATCAGGCCGTGGGCGCCCGCCGGGATCGACGCCGTCGCCTACAACCCGGGCGTTCGTCCCCGGCACCGGCCTCACCCGCAACGCCGGGCCCGTCGCGATGCGCCGCATCATGCCGGGGATGACCCTCACCCCGCTCCCCTACCGACTGCGCCCCCACACGAGCGGGGCTGATCCCACGCGGGTGAGTACGCATTGACCCGCTGGATGGGCTCCGCGGAGTGAATTCAGCTGGCGGGGTCTTCGTGTAGGGCCTTGTCCGCGGCCCCTAGGGCAAAGCAGGTGAAGCGGACTTGAAGTCCGGCTCGCTGGGGCGAGCAGCAGAACGGGCCCGCCATGGCAGTCGAATTAGGCGGGAGCGGTGCCAGGCGGACCATGCGCCAGGGATGTTCCTCGGTGCGGGCACGGACGGTGATTGCGTCGCCTGCGCGGCTGGCCCTGATGGTGACCAGGCGGTTGTCCCAGTCGGGGACCGGGGACAGGGACCAGTCGGACTGGTTGTGGGTGACGACGGCACCGAGGTGCGGGAGGCCGTCGGTCATCTCCACCCCGGCCTTGATCCAGGTGCGCTCGTCGACGCGGAGTGACGTGTACCCGGTGCTGTCACTGTGGCATAAGGACGGAAGAGGCGCCCGGATCGCGGGCACCCGTGCCGGCTGTCAGCCTCCCAGGGCAATCATGCGCAGCGCACCCTGGTCCTTGACCGGATAGCAACGGTTGGTGCGTTCGCCCGGACCGAAGGCCCTCAGCGCCCCGAGCTGCCGCAGTTCGGAGAGAGCCTTTTCGACGGTTCCCCGCCCCAGGCACAAGGCGTCGGCGATGTCGGCCTGGCTCGGTCCGGAAGCGACCAGTTCCTCGGTGGTCGTCATGACCAGGGCGCCGTCCTCCCGGTGCTTTATCACGTTCCTGCGGGTGGGTTCCGTCAGGTAGTTCAGTACTGAGGCGACTCGGGCAAGCGGGGTTGCTCGGCTCACGCTGTAGAGCCGTTCCGTCAGGGTGTGCCGCTTGGTCGCCATGCGCGCCAGCATCAACGCGATCGAGGGATCGGCCAGCGCCAGCGACATCAGCTTCGAGTTGGGGGCCTCGATGAAGACGCACTGCGACAGGCACGTCCCGTAGGCGATGTTCCGTCGGCTGGCGGTCGGGTGCGGGTGCTCGTCGACGTCCTGCACGGGGACCGTCCTGTCGGTGATCTGTTCGAAGAGCATCACCTCGCGCCAGAGCCGGATCCTGTCGGCACCCACCTGTTCCGACATACGGCCGTCGATCAGGAAGTAGGCGGCCCGCCTTACACCGAGCGCGAGCGGGCGGTTGCGGTCTCGGCTGCGCAGACGGCTGACGTCCGCGAGGGAGTCTGCCGAGTCCGGCGACAGGCCCTGCATGCTGAAGAACTCGCTTATGGCCTTGGCCTCGTGGTGCCTCCTGGTGGAACTGACGGCGACGCCGCCCATGCTCACCACCTCCCCGAGACGGGGGCCGAAGCCGTCGGCGTATGTCCTCCCGCCTCGCCGCCAGGGGACGCCGCGACCAGGCCGGTCGCCTTTGGCCCAGTCGGCGCGACGACCGCAGAGGGCGGTGCCCCCGACTCGGCCAGGATGCGGACGACGGGGACCAGCGCCCCGACCAGGAAGGCGAGTGCTGTGAGGACGGAGACGAGCCGGGCGGGGCGGCTCTCCAGGCGGTGCACCGCGTAACAGGCGGCGGCCAGCACGATCGCGAAGATCATGATGACCGCGACGTAGACGTCGCCGAACAAGGGCATGACCCTTCGAATGGCGGTCGAGCTTCGACCGACGCCGAAGCTCGACCGCGGGTTTTTTGGGAACCTCGCTTCAGCCGAAGGCATTTCGCGACCGCGGCTAACGGTCTGTCACCGGCCTAGCCATGAATGCTACGCCATCCGTGTGAGCCGAACACAAATCCTTCTTCGGGAGGGGTTTCTCCGTTCGTCGCATTTCGACCAGCGTCAGGAACAAAGCTTTCGATCGCTCCTGACGGAGATACACGGAATGAGGAGTACCGGTTTTCACGCAACACCCCTGAGCCGTCACAGTGACGGCTCAGACGTGACCGAGGACCGACAAGACCCCGCCCGGAGGACCGGGCGGGGTCGTCTAGTGCGGTGTTAGAAGAGGTTGGGCCGGGGCCGTCTCGGGGGAGCCACCCCCGATGGACCACCGGCCAGTGCTGAGCGAGGGCTCCCAAAAGCCGTGGTGTTCAGCGATATCAAGGTAACACCATGCGGGATTGTGAAAGTCCCCGGGGGGAGGGGTTCTACCGTACGGCTCACCCAGAACCCCCACTGGTAGGGGTTATTCAGCCTCTTCTTAGGACTGCCTAACCTTTGCAAGGGGGCTCCAGGAGATCTCCCAAGGGGCCGTTCCTACGAATAAGCAAGACAGCCGAAGGGGGCCGTCCCCGAATGTATGTCGTCTGTCCGAGCCAGAGAGAGCTGTTCTACGTCTCGATTCGGTGTGGTTTTCAGCCGTCACTGAGCCTTTGCCAACCTCATGTTGAGGTCGCGCGGTGATCAGCTGCGGTGTTCGATGCTGCTGTCGGTGATCGCTCGGAACAGCTCGCGAGCCCGCTCACAGAACTGCTCGACCTCCGTGATGTCCGGCTCGTCACCGTCGGCCAACATCCGGGCCTGGAGCTGCTCGTTACGCAGCCCGCCGTAGCGGGCCCGCACCTCAGCGGTCACCGGCTGGACCGCGATGTGCAGGTGCTTGCGCGCGTCGCGGCCGTGCGACCACAGGCAGACGTAGGTCTGCTCGGGCCGGCACAACGTCTCCACGACACGAGCGGTATCGCGCAGCAAGGGGCCGAGTTCCGACGCTGCCGTGTCGTCGAGCTCGGCGATGGCCACGACGTGCTCTCGCGGACCGACGATCAGGGTGCCGAGATTCATCGGACCGACAACGTGGTTCACCACCCACGCAGCGGTCTCGTGCAGGACGCCCCCGGGCAACTCCCGGCGCCCGGTCAGAAGGTCACACCCAAGACACCCCGTCACATCCACGCGCACCAGCCTATACAGAGCCCGCAGCCATGATGTCGACGGCCAACTTGGCTGAACCCGACGGTTGGCCTGCGCACGCGATGAAGCTCCTGGTAGCCGGGTTCACGACCAAGATCGCCTGCACCACCAGGAGCTTCGTGTGCTTGTCTACCCCTCTACCCTCGACCTGTCCACCCGGCATCTGCGGTTCCTGACCGACAGATTGGCCGCCCATCGGGCCGCACTTAGTCATACTCGGCGCGGTACGGCTCCGTTCTGCCAGCGGTAGAGGTCGCGCAGCAGGGAAATCTCGGCGCCGTGATGGATCAGCTCCTTGTTGACGTGCAGGACCATGCTCTCCATGGGAAACCGCTCGGGGCCCACCGTGGGCGGATTGTCCAGGTCAGCGTCCGAGAGCTCGCGGACCCCCGCGTTCCATCTCCCGTACATCTCATCGAGCTGTTTCAGCGCCTCGTCAGCGGTCCCTGCGTAGGCGAATGTCTGGAAGTCCACGTCCTGGCCGCCGAAGTGCCATCCGACCCGATAGCCCAGGCACGAGACGATGATGTGCGCCAGCCGCCAGGCAATCGTGGTCACCGGTGCCGGCACCGGGTCAGGGGACGCGGAGTCCACCGTCCATTCCCCCGAACCTGCCGACATCGGTGCGGCCGACGTGCCACGTGGGCGGATGCTCCAGCAGCCGCGCACCGGCTCCCAGAAGTACTCCTCGTCGGTAAGACCGTCCAGGCGCGGCCGCAGGTTCTTGCGCCAGTACCAGTCCACCTGCTCCGCGAGCCGCTCGCTTCTTGTCATTTCCGCACACTACATACAACGGAGACCTGGCGGCGCCCCTCGCGGTCGCCGTCGCCGGCCGTGGGCCGCGAGAGTGCGCCGGACCGGGAGATGACGCTGGGGGCTGATGTGCCCTTCGTCTACAGCCCCTCCGTTACAGAACGTCACAGATCGCCGGTTCTGACACAGCTTCTAACCTTGTCTTTTAAGGTCGGGGGACTTTGAAGCGGTCACGTTCGGTGTTGATCTACAGCACGTAACCGATCAATCCGTCTTCCTGAATGCCCGTCAGCGTCTCCGGGACACGTGCTACAGGGACAGCGTCGAGCAGTGCTGCCGCCGCCGCCACGAAGTGGGGGTTCATCCGTTCGCAGGTGATCTGGTGCAGCTCGTGGTGGCTCATATCGATGCGGACGAAGACCTTGTCGCGGATGTCAGAGTGCTGTGCGTCGCGGAAACGCCGACGCTGTTCGATTCTTGCGTAGTAGTAGACGTTCCCATCAGAGGAGACGGCCCACTGACCGGGCGTATACCTGCCGGCAAACACGCCTCGGTCCCAGGCGGCTGCCGTGACGCACGGTTTGTCGACGCGATACATGCCTGGATGCTCCATCGGCCCCTCGAGGTGCAGAGGGAACGTGGGGGCAGCGTGATCCCGGGCGAAGTCGAAGAACTCCCGGGCATGCTCGCGCAGGAGCGCAGCCCCCTGCTGACGGGCCCTTTGGCTCTGCGCGTAGTTGACAGCTGCGGACTCGGCGGCCTGCCTTTGTCGGCGCGCGTGTTCAGCTGCGGCGTCCTCTAAACTGGACATATCCCTCTTCCGTGGCGTGGACCTTCGACCCACCTCCTGAGTGAACCAGGTCTGATATCCCCGGGACCATCCCTGTTCTGTCAATGCCCTGAGGCCGCGCCTCAGCTTGTCTCTCATGGTCCGAGGTCGAAATGCGCCTCGAACTAGGCCGCTCACCTGGGGATTCTCCGGACACTGGGGCGGCCTTCGTCTGATCATGTGCTCCGGCCAAGGTGCACTGATCAAGACGAAGGCCGCGAAGTGAGTCTGCTGCCTGACGCCGGACCTGGGGAAGCGTTCGCGAAGGCGTCACGCTTCCGAGAGGATCTATTCGACTGTCCGACGCAGGCTCAACCGAGGCGGCGACCGCAAGGCCAACTCCGCGCTCTACCCCATCGTCCTGGCCTCATACACCTAGCCGTTGATGTCGAGCGCTGTTCCGTACAGCCGGTCCACCTTCAACCGGATGACCACTCGGCGCTCGGCGACCAACTGTTCCAGAAACGCATCTTCGTTCTCCGGCTTCACGGCCTGAGGAATCATCCCGAGCAGCTCCCGACCAACCGCATCGCCAGGAACCGTCGCGATCTCGGAGACCTCGGCCTCGCCTTCGGCAACGGCGAACGACCACACGTCACCGCCCTGCACATGCAGCGCCGCACGCGGGTCGCGCCGCAGGTGCCCGACCTTGATGCGGTCGGCCGTCGTCGAGAACCGCACAATGCGGGCCTCGGAGTCCCAGCTGTACAGCATGGTGGTCAGGTGGGGGTGGCCACTGCGCTTGACGGTGGCGAGCGTGCCGAACTGCTGCTTGCCAAGCAGGTCGGAGAGGGCTTCGTCGGACAGTGAGCGAGGCGCTGGTCCTTGAGTCATGACGTGGTCAACATCCATAGCCACCCAACAATTTCGGGGACGCCGTCCCCCCCCCCCCACTTTCACAACACGCTCTAGATCGCTTGTTCGAATTACTCAGATTGAACTCGCGACGTCCGGTGGTCTGATCGCGTCCAGATCCATGATCAGGCCGGTGGGCGGCAGGCATCCGTCGATCAGGTGGGGCCGGTACTGGATCTTCTTCAGCTTCCGCTTGATCACGCGGGTCAGGTGCGCGAGATCGGCAGCGGCGAGGTCGGCCAGGTGCCGCTTGAGGAGCGACCAGATGCCCTCGGCCGGGATCAACTCCGGTACGCAGGAGGGCATCTGGAAGATCCGCAGCCAGTCCTTGTGCTCCTCGGCGTAGTCCGCCAGATCCTTCACCAGGTGCACGTTCAAGTTGTCCCAGCACCGCACCACGGGTGTACCCAACTGCAGGTGGGTTATGACGATCAGATCGCGGTACTGGCGCCAGGAGAATGTCTTCGGTTCGCCCCGGCGCCCGTGCCAGATGTGCAGCGCGTAGAAGAACCGGGAGCGGTGCCCGGCGCGGTAGCAGACCACCCCGGCGATATTGACCCGACCCTGGTTACGGCCACGCACCCGAACCACGGGCCTACTCCTGCGGGGCGCCCAAGGTCTGGCCCTTCGGCGGCCTCAGCCCCTGACCTGCCTCGTCCTCAAAGCAGACGTGGGCGCCCAGGTCCGCCGCTGTCCTTTTACCTGCGGCCACACCTCGGCTTTCCACACCTCGATGGCCTCCTCGTCGCGTTCGATCGCCCGCCGCAGCGGGACCTGCGCGGACCAACCGTGCCGGCGTAGCAGCTTCCACACACCCTGGACCGTGTAGCCGACGTGGAACATCCGCCCGATCAGCAGCTTGATCCGCTTGAGCGTCCACCCCTGGAACTCATCGTCCCAGCCATGCGCCGGCGGACCGCGCTTCAACTCCCGCTCCAGCCGCTCCCACTGCCGTGCACTGAGCCGCTCGACGGACACCGGCCCCTTCGAGCGCAGCGCCTGCCCACCGCCCAGCTGCCACGCACACCGCCAGCGCCGCACCGAACGCGAGGTCACCCGTAACTCCCGCGCTATGACCTCAGTCTTCTCACCGCCTGCGAACCGCTCGGCGGCCTCCAGCCGCAGCCGCTCCCGCTTCTCCGGGACCGGTGTCAGCCCGCCCCCTTGCGCATATCGCATGAGGTCGTCGTAGCACAGGGATCACCACGCGTCACGACCGCCCGGGCAGCGCCGATTCAACCTGAGTACAGACACACGGACAATTTGCGAACGAGTGCCCGGAGCGGATCGACCGGAGCTCCTGGCGTCGAGCCGGTCGCGGACGCGACATGTCACTCCCACTGCCGGAGGGACCGAGTATCGACGTCACCACGCCTCTACGCCTGTTCCCCTGCTGATGGCTGTCCGAATTCCCTATGATCTAGGGGCCTTAGGAGTGGGGCGGGGCCCCGTGGCGTCGACTCGGAGGTCCGATGGATCCGGCCAGTGTCGGTACGACCGCTCGCATTGCCTCCTCGGTCGCGCGGCCGATCATCGCCCGGCTCTTCGTCAGGGAGGGGCCGGGCGCGGGACTCGTCGACAAGCCGGTGCGTGTGTCCCGGTTGGTCAGCTGGCACGGCGAGAAGCGCAGCCTGACCCATCTCGACATGTGGAAGATCGCCCGGGAACTGGTGAAACTGGCCGTCGAGGCGAACCCCCACGAGCCTCCGATCGCGTCCGACGAACGCGAATCTCTGGCGGATGCTCTCGCGGCGACGCTGAGTGTTCTGGGCGAACTGGACATGGACGACGTCCAGGCGGTCCGTCTCGGGCAGGAGGAGCTGGCGCACCGCCTGAAGGCAGCACGTCCGGACGCCACGCGCGACCTGTCCGCCGACGCCACCGCTCTCTATGACAGCCTCCTGGATCTGAGCTGTCTCCACATCCTGCACTTCTTCACCCAGCGCTCGACCTTCATCGCCAATGCGCTGGTCGCCCAGACCCGCATGCTTGACGAGACACTGCGCGCGCTAGACGCTCTGGTGGACCGTATTCCGCGTCCCGGCAGCGCCGACGAGGAGTTCGAGACCCGCTATCTGGCGCACATCGAACGCAAGTATGGCAAGCTCAACATCTTCGGCCTCGACCTGAGCGACCCCAACCGAGCTCGCTGGCCGCTGGACACCGCCTATTTGAACCTGGAACTGGCCTCGCAACGTGCCGGAGCCTCGCCGTCGGCGAACCGCCGGCGGGTGGAGGAAGCCCTCTCCGACTGCAACCGGGCGATGCTGCGGGGAACGGCGGGATCGGGCAAGACCACCCTGCTGCAGTGGATGGCCGTCTCCTCCGCACAAGACGCCTTCCCCGACGGGCTGGCGGAACTGCGGGGCCGCGTACCGTTCATGCTCCCACTGCGCGCACTCGCCCAGCACCCAGGACTGCCACGTCCCGAGGAATTCCTCGGCGCAGCGGGCAATATCCTGCACGGTCTGCAACCGGAACACTGGGCTGACCGAGTGCTCGCAAGCGGCCGCGGCATGGTCCTCATCGACGGCGTGGACGAAGTATCCGAGAGCGAACGACCCGTGGTGCGGCGCTGGCTGCATGATCTCGTCGACCTTTACCCCGGGACCTTCTTCCTCGTCACCTCCCGCCCGTCGGCCGTGGGCGCGCACTGGCTGGCGGAGCTCGACTTCGCCGAGTTCAACCTGCTTCCGATGACCCGCCATGACGTCGACCGATTCGTCCATCGGTGGCATGCGGCCGTCCTGACCGTGGTCGATGAACCCGAGGAACGACAGGCGGTGGAACGCTGCCGGGACGCCCTGAGCACCACGCTGCGGCAGAAGTACGACCTGTATCGGCTGGCCACCAACCCTCTGATGTGCGCCCTCATCTGCGCCCTGCACCGCGACCGGCTCACCCACCTGCCCGAGCGCCGCATGGAGCTGTACGCCGCCGCGTTGAGCATGCTGCTCGTGCGCCGCGACAAGGAGCGCGAGATCGCCGCGCCGGAGGGGCTGGCGCCCACGGAGGAAGCCCAGGTCCAGCTACTCCAACGGATCGCGTACTGGCTGATCCGCAACGGACGTTCGGAAGCCGCCCAGACCACCGCGATCCGAATCATCCGCGAGAAGCTCCCGGCCATGCCGCATCTGGCACCACCCGACCGGGCCGAGGACGTCTTCAGCTTTCTGCTGCTGCGCAGCGGGCTCCTTCGGGAGCCGTCGGCCGGTATGGTGGACTTCATCCACCGCACGTTCCAGGACTATCTCGGGGCCAAGGCGGCCGTCGAGGCTGAGGACCTTGACCTGATCGCTGAGTCAGGCCGTGACGACCAGTGGGACGACGTGATCCGGCTCGCCGTCGGTCACGCCCGGGACGGCGAACGCGCCTATCTTCTGCGGAAACTGATCGAGCTAGGAGACCAGACCGCCGACCCGCGGCTGCGTCGGCGCTACCACCTGCTGGCCGCCGCCGCGCTGGAGCACGCCACCACCCTCGACCCGGCGGTCCGCGCCGCGGTGAACCTGCGGGCCTCGGCCCTCATCCCGCCGGCCACTTCGGCGGACGCGGAGGAACTCGCCACCGCCGGGGACATTGTCCTCGACTTCCTTCCCGGACCGGAGCAACTGACCCCGGAGCAGGCCCGGGCGACGGTGATGACCATCGCCCGGATCGGCGGGGAGGCCGCGCTCGACCAGCTGGCCCGCTTCAAGCGTGTTGGCGACCGCAACGTACGGCAGGAAGTCGCCCTGTCCTGGCCCTACTTCGACGCCCACGCCTTCACGGAGGAGATCCTGGACGGGTTGCCGCTGGACGACCTCACGCTGCACCTAACCGGTCCCGAACAGATCAGCTGCCTGGAGTCACTCGATCGGATTCCGCACCTCCTCCTCAGGGGGCAGATGTTGACGAACGAGCTCGTGAACGTCCTCGCCCCGATAAAGGTCCACTCCCTGTCGATCGCACCGTCGAGCGCCGTGTCGATCACGCTTCCCTCACTGACCCCGCTGAGCGGGCTGAGCCGACTCACGATCGAGACTTGCGATGTCATAACGGACCTGGCCGCGCTCGGCGAGAGCCCAGTCGCAGAACTCTCCCTGCACCGGCTGCCGGACGGGGTGGATCTCTCCTTCCTGGCACGGGCCTCGAACCTGAAGTCCCTAACCTTGTCCTCCCTGCACGGTGTCCCGCTCCCCGGGATACCACTGTCCCAAGTCACCTCGCTCAATATAGAAGGGATCCTGACGGGACAGCAGATACCGGACTTTGCCGCGGCCTTTCCCTCCCTGGCCTCCTTCACCCTGCGCCTGGCCTGCCAGAGCTACCAGGCGCCCGTCGACCTGTCTCCGCTGCGGAATGTGCCGCGCGCACACATCGACGTCACCCTCGTGGACGCAGGGAAGATCCACGGCCTGGAGACTCTACCCGCCGACCGCGTCGCTGTGCGGCACGAGGGACGGGGCAGGTCGGAGGGTAGGATCAGGACTGGCCTTCTGCGGCGGTTCCGCACATAGCGCACCGGGCCTTGCGCATACCGCATGAGGTCGTCGTACCGCAGGGATCACCACGCGTCACGGCCGCCCGGACATCGCCGATTCAACCTGAGTACGTGTCACTTCGGACACGCCCGACCGGAGCCGTGGTCGAGGTCGCGCCGGGCGCGCCAGGGCCTGACGCCGGCGCGGATGGCAGCGGTGCGGGAGTGGCAGCTGGCCACCCCACTGGCCCGGATCGGCCGCCCCGAGGAGGTGGCCTGGGCAGTCACCCGGCTTGCCGCACCGGCCGCGTCGTTTGTCACCGGAGTGGTACTCCCAGTCGACGGCGGGGCAGTCGTGGCGTGATAGGAGTGGCCCGGGAGGTGGGATGGGTGCGGATCGGTGAACTGGCCAGGGCGACCGGGACAACCGCCCGTGCGCTGCGGCACTACGAGCAGGCCGGACTGATCTCCTCGCAGCGGGCCCCCAACGGCTACCGCATCTACGACGAGCGGGCGGTGGTGCGGGTCCGCAATATCCGCTACCTGCTGGCCGCCGGCCTCACCCTGGACGACGTGCGGGTGTTCCTGCCGTGCCTAGACGGCGATGTGGCCGCCGCATCGCCCTCGGACAAGGGCCTGCGGGTCGCGTTGGAACGGCTGGCGGTCCTCAACGAACGGATCGCTGCCCAGACCGAGGCCCGCGACCGGCTGGAAGCCGCGTTGCGACAGGCAACCGGTGGCCGGATCCGCCCAGTGGCCTGAACGCCCGCCTCGTCGCAGAAGCCGGAGGAACCTGGAGTCACTACGCCTTCCACGGCCACTCACGGTGACCACGCGCCCTCACCGGCCAAGGAATACGCGACTCTCGATTACGCGAGGTCGCCAGTGTCAGGCCCCCCGTATGCAGGTCGGGGCAGAGTTCGTGTTGCCACAGTGAGATGAACGTCGGCGACCGGATTCCGTGACACCCCGGTCCGTCGCGGGCTTCGCGTCCGGGTCAACGCCAAGCTAAAACGTCCGTTTTTGCTAGACGCCCGGCTCACGGCTCGCGTCGTCACACTGGAGGGAACGCCGGCAGCAGGATTTTGTGACACCCCCGCTCGGGGAGCGGGGCGCAGCTCAACGCCCCGCACTCGCCGCGTGACAGACCGCTGGCGCCTCCGTCATCGGCTGGCGCCCTCGGGCCACAGAACACGAACCGGGACGCCCGTCCGCTCGGCGTACGCCACCACGTCCGCTGTGCCTCCGTATGCCCACGCCGGTTTCCCATCCCATACGGCGATCAGCTCGTTGACCAGGCCGACGAGGATTTCGGATCCGGCCTGATGGGCTTCGGAGGTCGATTCGGTCATGCCGGTGTGGTGGACGTCGACGGCGCGGGAGATGAGCCGGTCGTAGACGGGATGGTGCCAGTCGGGCAGGCTCTGGCGGTATTCGGCGGCAGGGACGACGACCTCAAGGCGGCCTCCGTGCTGCAGGACGGTTTCGGCGAACCAGGAGTCGGGTCCGTCGGCGATGCACGAGATGCCGATCAGTTCGCCCGGGTCGTACTGGCTGACCTGGTCGACCAGGAGAGCCCGCACTTGTTCCTCGACCTGCGTGCTCAGTCCGCGGTGTCCGCTGATCCCGACCCTCATGCCGTGGTCACCCTCCTACAGGTAGACGCCGTGCAGGCGCTCGTCGAAGTCCCGCACCACTTTGGGCGGTGAGGTGGTGGTGAGGCTACGGCGCACGGCGCGGGCGCGTTCCACGATTCGGCCGGAACGGAACTGCAGGCCGGTGTCGAGCGCACGGGAGGCGAGGGCGAACGCGGCCTCTACCCGTCCGCCGGCAAGTTGCCCGGCGGCGATGTCGAGGACCAGCAGGGCACGCTGTTTCGAGTGGCCGGTGGTCAGGGCCTCGACGTCCTCACCAAGCACCCACTCCGGCAGTTGGAGGCGTGCGCCGCAGGTCACACGGCAGGCGGCCACCTTGTCCGGGGTGAAGGAGAACACCCATGGCCACGGTGGCGGTTCCTGGTCGGCCCTCAGCGTCTCCGCTGCTGTGCGGGCCGCCGTCAGGGCTTGGTCGGCGCTTCGCCGGTCCCCGGCTGCCGCGTGGCCGAAGGCTTCGACGCTGGACAGCCATGCGTCGGCTACGACCGGGCGCTGGTCACCGAGCACCCGCCGGGCGCGGCGGGCGAGGTTCAGGGCCTGCACACCGTTGCCGGCGTGTGCCTCGAACTGGGCGAGTGTGCCGGTCTGGTACGCAGTCAGAAGCGCATTCCCCGCCGCTCTCGCGGCTTTGACAGCCCCGCCGTACCAGGAGCGGGCCGATCCGTGGTCGCCCTTGTCCCAGGCGAGCCAGCCCGCGAAGGAAGCGGCCTCGCTGCCCACGGCGGCCAGCCGCGGCCGGTCGGCGTCGCCGGTCGCCGTGCGGGTGATGGTCTGGATGAGCCGGATATGGCCGTCCACCGCGTCGGCGAGGTCCCTGGATGGGGTAGTGCCATCGAGCCTGCGGTAGGCGCTCGTGGTCAGCCGTAGCGCGGCGGCCTGTCCGCCGGTCGTATCGTGCGTGTCTGGCACGGCGGCCAGGATGGGGGCCATCGCGGCGACCGCGCCGCCAAGGACGGTGCGTCGGTGCATGGAATCGTCGTCTCTCCCCTGGGGACCTGCGCCGGGCGCCCGTCTGCCAGCCCCACCAACGCCGGCGGAATCTGAAGGTGCGCAGCCGCCGCAGTCAGGACGTCCGTGCTGTATGAGGATGGGCCGCGCTTCTCCAGACGAGAGACGGCGGACTGCGACATGTCCAGGGCCTGCCCCAGCGCTGCCTGCGTCATCTGCCGCCCCTTTGCGGACCAATTCGATGACACGTCCGTAGTCCCCGGCCCGGGAGGCGTCCCGGATCGGGCCTGTCTGGAAGTCCACGACGTGCCCCCCACGCTACGAGTCCATGCGGCGTCCGGCGCCTGCCCGTACCCGCTGGGCGCATATCCGTATGCGCATGCCGCATGGGTGATGGTCCCATAGCGCACGTTGATCGTTGACTGGGTGTCAGCCCAACCGCCCCCGCAGCGGGGAGCGTTCGGCCGGTCGTCCCCAACTCGTCGGGGACGACCACGACACATCGACCGCGAGCGCGAGGCGACCGATCATGACGCGCAGCGTGGCTCCCCACCTGCCGGGGCGCGTGGGGATCGCGGCCGGTTCCCGCCTCTTGCGTGGGACCACCCATCGACAACAGTAAGTCATCAAACTACTACTGGTTGTCACTGCTGTCTGCGGGGCCCGACCGACTGAAGGGACGCACCTCATGGGATGGTACGAGCATTTCGGAGAGCTCTTGGTGGCCTACACCATCAGCGACTCCGCCAGGAACAGCTTCTTCTATTCCTCGCTGCGCGTGGGGGACAGGCAGCACGGGGACATGAACGTGTGGCTGCCCACCGACATGGGCCATCCCAGCTTCCGGCCGCTGGGGTCCTACGCGCGCCACTACAGGAGTTGGATGGACGCGATGAGGGACGTGGAGTTCGGGAAGTACGGGAAGGAGCCCCGGATCATCATCGCGCCAGTCTCCGCCCAGTCGGACGTCGTGGCCAGTCCGGTCGGCTACACGCGGCTGTGGTTCGACCGCAACACCGGGGCGGAGCGCCACGGGGCGGTATGGCGGCCGGAACCGCCGCGCGGGTACGTGGCCCTGGGCGACGTGTGGCACGAGGACTGGAACATCATGCCTCCCCTCAACGCGATCTGGTGCGTGAAGCAGGGGGCCGTCAACGGCCACACCTATGTGCGCCGCGGAGAGCTGCGCGAGCGGGTCTGGATCGACCGTGGCACCGGAGGCAACGCCGGCGACGTGGCAGTGTGGCGGGTCGACGTCCCGCCGAACGAGGCCGACAACTTCGAGAGGCTGCTCCTCGCGCCCAACACGGTTACCACGGTCACCAACTACAACGACGCTCCGGCGCCCACGGACTCCTCGTGGGTCCTGAGCCTGCCGGACGGCGCGGTGAAGAACCCGCAGCCGTCACCGCCGCCCTTGACGTCCCACGCGGAGCCGGCCCCTGTCGCCCCGGTCGACCACCGGGTGGTGCGCGTGCCGTTCACGGGCGTCAAGGACGAGGCCCGCAGCTTCGAATGGAAAGTGTTGAACAGCCCGTTCTACCGGCTGCACCGGCGCGTCGGCTACAACGTGGCCTTCCACAAGGACAACCAGCACAACAGCTCCGACGCGCCGCCGGAGGGCACGGACGTGACCGTCGGCATCAGCGAGGCGCAGTCCGAGTTCTTCTTCGAGAAGACCACCATCGTGATCTCCGCCTCGGCCGGCATCTCCTTCAAGGGCCTGTCGGCGGGGATCGACACCAGCATCACCCGGGAGGTCGGCTTCGAGCGACGTACCTCGGTCGCCGAACTCCGCTTGGACACCGACAAGCCCCGGATCGCGGTACCGGCGAGGTCATCGGGCGTCATCTGGATCAAGACCAACCAGCTGGCCTTGTACCGCGCCGAGCCGGCTGAGGGCGGATCCCCGGTTGCCGAGCCTGTCCAGTTCGACTCCAAGAGCTACGCCACCGCCACCTACCCCGACCGTCCCGCCGCCGAGCCGGTCGAGGCCGTCCCTGCCCCGGAGCCGGAGTTCCGGCAGCTGCCCGACATCGACTGGGAGAACGGCGGCCGCATCCCCGGATACGACGGAGAGGACCCGGTGAAGAAGCTGCAAGCCGCGCTGCTGGAAGCACCCGAACAGCCATAGCCCGACGGATCGGCATTCCTGCCCGGCAGCCGCGTAGCGGCCCAGGCAGGAATCCCGAAGACACTACCGCCCGGCGTCGCCGGGGCGAGCAGGCCGGTCACGGGCACGAGCATCCGTCCGATCTCATGCCCGCAGAGAGCTTCACGAGTGCAGGAACCGCGCTCGTGAAGCTCCCCAGGCAAGGAACAGCAAATTGTGCATGCCTCGGATACCGACCCTTTACCAGTGGGTGCGCGAGACCACCGAGGCCATCGTCGGCGCGGTCACCGGCACACTCGCCTCTCCGCGCACCCTGCTGCTCGGCAGGTTCGACGTCTGCCGCCGCCTTCAGTACGTCGGCCGCACCACCACTGTCGCCCGGACAGCGAGCAGCACGGTCGCCGGGCTACTCGCCCCGGCGCGGCGCGGTCATCCATGGACGGACTGGTCGTTCTCCGCCGGGTGGGGCAGCCGGCAGGCCCTGGACGCCACACTGGTGGAACCGGAGTTGGTGGTGGAAGTCGGCGTCGACGTCGCCCGCGATGCCTCCGGCCGGTGGCGCCACCCCGCACGCCTGCACCGTGCCCGCCCCGACCTCTCCCCCGCCGACGTCCCCCGCCTGGCGTCGCCGCCGCGCTGACGGCGGCACGGGGGCGCGTCGGCCTCGCCGACGGCAAACGGCTGAGCGCGCACCCTGGTCCCCGGCCGCATTGCCCATCTCGCCCGTCCCTTCCTCCTTCACACCAGCCAAGGAACCTTGGGCGAAAGCGGCCGCAACGAAGATGTCAGCGGGCCGACCACGAAGAACCCGCGTGGTGACCGGCACGGACACGGAGACGGTTATCCGGGGCGCGCAACAGTAGGCGCAACCCTCGGACCTCCGGGTTTTAGCGGCGTGCGGCGCCCGGGCGAGGCACCCTGACAGTCCCACGCAAGCACATGGATGCGCACCGGCCGCACAGACAGGAGGAGCAGGGTTCCACTGCTGAGTCTGCGGGGCCGGTGCATGACTCACGTACCCTGCGGTGCGTCCGATAAGCCCGATCCCTCCTGGCCGTCGCAAGCGCCAGTGGGCCCGGCCGTGTCGGCCGGGCCCACTCATTTCTCGTGCTGGCGCGCTCCGCGCCCGGGTGACTTTCGTCTACCAGCGGTACCAGCGGCCCTTGCGACCTCCGCTGTCCGCGGTCCGGAC
This sequence comes from Streptomyces sp. NPDC104106, assembly GCF_055584345.1. Taxonomy (NCBI): domain Bacteria; kingdom Bacillati; phylum Actinomycetota; class Actinomycetes; order Kitasatosporales; family Streptomycetaceae; genus Streptomyces; species Streptomyces sp. NPDC104106. Next base: position 46,474 of record NZ_JBVJMF010000029.1, on the reverse strand, counting down.
GACGAAGCCGAGCAACCACACGACGAGCACGATCACTGCGATCCACCACAGCGCCTTCAGGGCGAAGCCCGCGCCGAAGAGGATCAGGGCCAGCAGAAGAACCAGAAGCAGGGGAACCATCGTTATCAACCTCCTGGCCACCGGATGCCCTTACTTCGGCCCTACAAGCACACAAAATATGAGTTACTTCCAAGGAGTGAGGGGCATATGCGCGCCGCACGCCGTGGACGGTTCCCGCTTTCTCGCACCTCACGCACCGCAGACACGCAGCATTTATTACTCAAAGCTGTGTCATGGCCTTGGGTTTGGTGGGACCGTTACGGGGTCGCGCGTGCAGCCGGCACCCCAGACCGGCGACCGAGGAAACAGCCGCACGGCGGCCATCGAAGGAGGCCGAGCTCAGGCCGCACAGTGCGCCGCCGGCAGCGAGGATCTCGAAAGGCGCCAACACAGGCACGACCGTGGGCGACGCATGAGGCGGCGCGTTGCTGTGAATCAATCGCGTTCGCGGAAGTGGGTGACGCCATCGCTGCCTGCGGGCGAGCAGTCGCCGCAAGCAGTGGCGGGCCGTTGGTGGTTCGTTTCTCCGGTGAACCTCCACCCGCCATCCGAGTGATGCCGCTGACGGCACGCCGGCGCCCACGCGTTAGAGCCGCTACCTGTCTTGATCAGCTTCATTGCCGATCGAGAGAGATGAGCGCATGCATCCGTTCCACGCGAAGCTTGCCCTGGTCACCGCGGCGGTCGCCGCGCTGCTCGCCCCCGTCAGCTCCGCTCCCCCGGCTGCGGCCGCAGTGCCCGCCACCCACGTGGCCGGTGCTCCGAGCGTGCGCCGAGATCTTCCCGAGCCGCCGCCGGCCGAGGTCGTCCGCAAGGAACTCGGTGAACTCACCCGTCGCCGCTCCGCATCCGATGACCGGCTACTCGCGCTCGAAGTTCCCGCACTGGATCGCCCAATACGGCACCTGCGACACCCGCGAGGTCGTCCTCGCCCGCGACGGTCAGGACGTCGTCCAGGACGACCAGTGCCGCGCCGTCTCCGGGGTCTGGTACAGCGCCTACGACGGCAAGGTCTCCACCAGGCCGTCCACCGAGGTCGACATCGACCACGTCGTCCCCCTCGCCAACGGCTGGCGCTCCGGCGCCGATGAGTGGACCACCGCCAAGCGCCGCCAGTTCGCCCACGACCTCACCAACCCGCAGCTGATCGCCGTGTCCGCGAGTTCGAACCGGCAGAAGGGCGACCAGTCCCCCGACCAGTGGGCGCCGCCGCTTGCGCTCCTACTGGTGCACCTACGCGCGTGCCTGGACCCACGTGAAGTACGTCTACGCCCTCAACATCACCGAGCCGGAGAAGGACAAGCTGAACGAGATGCTGGACACCTGCCCCGCATGAACACGAGTCCGGACACCGATTCCTACACCAGCACCGTCACCGCCGGCCCGGGCGGGGCGATGACCGACGAGGCCGGCGTCATCACCGGCGACCTCACCGTCCGTACCACCCTCGCCGACGACGGGCGTGGCGCGCATGTCGCCGTCCAGTACACCGGTGCTGACGAGTGGTACACCCTCACCGGCAGCCCCGCACCCATCCCCGAGGGAGGTCTGCCGGCCTACCACCGGGACGTCCTCGGGCGTATCCGGCGGGGCCAGGGCGCCACGGCCACCTGACCTGACGCCATCGGCAGCTCCGGCCTGTGGGCAGGCCGGAGCTGCTCCCGCATTGCCCGGACAGAGCGGACGGCGGCCCGGAGGGGATAGCCGGCTCCGTCTGGCCAGCGGCGAGTCCCCGTGACGGGAAGGTTGGGCCCTGGGTGGTCATCGGGTCCTGAAGCGGCGGTAGAGGTTGCGGGCCACGTATACGCCGGGGCCGCCGAAGCCGACGATGTCGGCGTGTCCGTCGCCGGTGATGTCGGTGAGGAAGCAGGGGTGGCGGTCGACGCGCCAGGCGCCGGCGTCGTCGTTGTATCCGAATCCTCGGCACACCAGTTGGGCCTGGTCGAACAGTCCGTCGCCGCGGTTGTGCGCCACCCAGACGCCTTCGTCGCCGAAGCCGATGATGTCGGGGGTGCCGTCGCCGGTGACGTCGCCCAGGAGCCGCAGGTGCTTGGTGCCCGTCCAGCCCTGGGGGAGGCCGAAATCGTTCAGGACGAGTTTCGCGGGCTCGAAGGTGCCGTCGCCGCGGCCGCGTGCGACGACGACACCCTGGGGGCCGAACCCGACGATGTCCACGGCTCCGCCGGCGGTGGTCGCGAGCAGGAACCGCGGGTGCTCCTCGGCCGTGGTCCATCCGACGGGGGGTGCGACGGGCCGCTCATGTGGCTGATTGTGCACTGTCGATGAGGTCGAGCGTGGATTCGTTCGAGTTCGGTTGAGCAACGATGTGGTGTACCCACCACACGTGTCGTTCGCGTGCAGTGGAGTTGCGGACGAGGGTGCCGGTGACGAGGCGCCGGAACTCGTTCGGCTCCACGAGACGACGGCCCGTGCGTATGCCTCCCGTGCGGCCCGGTCGGCGCCGAGCGACCCGACCCTGCAGGTTCAAACGCCAATTCCGGGACGGAGCACCTGGACAAGACGGCTTCTGAACCCGTGGTCCGTCCGCCTTGGTAGCGGCAGGTCGGGCATATGCGGCGGGACAAGGTCGAGTGGGCCGCTCGGCGAGTGAGCGCGGCCTGTCGTGGGGCTGGGTGTGTCAGCACTCCAGTCGGTAGCCGTGTCCCCTGAGCGTGGTGATACGGGGCAGACGAGCCGGGCGGGAGGCCGTTTCGGTGGCTTCGGTGAGGCGGCGGCGCAGGCCGGCCATGGTGACGTCGAGGGTTTTGGTGGATCCGAACCAGTTCTCGTCCCAGACCTCGGCCATCAAGGTCTCACGGGAGACGGCTTGTCCTGTATGACGGCCGAGGAGGGCGAGCAGTTCGAACTCCTTCGGGCGCAGGAGGATGTCCATGCCGTGCAGGGTGCAGCGGCGGGCTGCGGTGTCGACGACGAGGTCGCCGAGCCGGAGTGGGATCGCGGGCGTGATGGGGGTGCGGCGGCGCAGGTGGGCGCGGAGGCGGGCGAGCAGGACGGTCAGGCTGAAGGGTTTGACGAGGTAGTCGTCGGCTCCGGCGTCCAGGCCGGCGATGACGTCGATGTCGTCGGTGCGTGCGGTGAGGATGATGATCAGCAGGTCGGGGAGGCGAGCGCGCAGGAGCCGGGCGATGTCGATGCCGTCCGTGTCGGGCAGCCCGAGGTCCAGGAGCAGGGCGTCGTAGGGCGTGCGGGCGGTCTCGGCCAGGGCGCCCTCGCCGGTGCGGGTCCAGTGGGATGTGTAGCCGTTGCTGCGCAGGCCGGTTTCCAGGTGGCGGCCGATGGTGTCGTCGTCCTCGACGACGAGGACGCGTGGGCGGTCGTGGTCCGGCACGGCGGGTGGGCGCATGCCCGACAGACTAGGAGCAGGCGTCGTGGCCGGCGCGGTCGGCGGCCGTGGGGCGGTCACAGGTCTCGCAGCTCCTCCACCGCGGGGCGTTTGGCGCGCCGGATTCCGTTCAGGGCTGCGGCCAGTACGGCTGCCAGCGCGGCGACTGCGGTGAGGGCCAGGTAGGAGCCGGGGACGGCGAGGCTCGCGGGTGGTGGGTCGAAGACGCCGGTCAGTACCTTGACCAGCATTTCGGACAGGGCCCAGCCGATGAGTGCGCCCCCGGCCAGCCCGCCGGTGATCAGCAGGAGGGCTTCGGTGAGGACCATGCCGCGCAGCTGATGGTTCTTGGCGCCGAGGACGGTGGCGATGGCGAAGGTGCGGCGGCGTTCGGCCAGACCGAGGGCGAGGACGAGGCCGCCGGCTCCGGCGGCCAGCAGGACGGCGAAGGCGAGTTCGATGCGGGTCAGTCCGGCCAGGTCGACGGAGGTCAGGCTGGTGCCGACGGTGCCCCGGGCCTGGGTGAGGTCGGTGACGGTGGCGCTGGTGCCGAGCTGGTGGCGCAGCTGTGCGGCGATCTGCTTCTGGTGGGTGCCGCCGGTGTCCAGGAGGAAGGCGCCGACCGCGTCGCTGCCGGTGGTCTTGGCGATGTAGGAGGCGTTGGCGACGAAGAAGCTGTCCTTGGGCGCGGTGGGGAACTCCTTGACGATGCCCGCGTAGTGGAACGGGACGGTGTGCAGCGTCTTGGTGCGGGCGTCCTGGATGCGCAGGTTGACGGTGTCGCCGGGGGAGAGCTGGAAGTCGTTGACTGTCTCGGCGCTGACCAGCAGGTCGTCGGGTCGCTGGGCGAGCTGGTGCATCAGCTGGGCTGCGGTGCCGCCCGAGAAGTAGGCGTCCTGCAGGGAGGTGGCCTGCGTGATGGTGCCCGGGCGGACGCCGTAGAGGTCCTGCAGGTCGGAGCCGACGTAGGCGAAGCGGTGCTGGAGCGGCTCGACGTGCCGCACGCCGCCGATCTTCAGGGTGCTGGCGGCGCTGGGCGGGATGGGTGCGCCGGGGGGTCGGGTGACGGTGACGTCAGCGCCGTTGGTCAGCCGGGCGTCGACCTCGGCCTGCTGCTTGTAGGTGGAGTTGAACACGGCGGTCGAGATGGCGAAGGACACGGCGAGGGCGAGGAGGACCACCGAGCGGGCGAGTGGACGTCGGCGTCGGGAGAGAACGGCGGCCGTGGTCCCGGCGAGTGAGGCGGTCAGGGGGCGGGCCAGGCGGGCCAGGACGGGGCGGCCGTGGGTGAGGGCGAGAAGGGTGAGGCGCCACAGCAGCAGGGCGGCGCCGATCCACAGCAGGGCCGGGCCGAGGAAGGCCCAGTACGACACCGAGATGCTGGGGACACCCTCGGGGGCCAGGACGAGGGCGTACTGGTTGCCGGAGGAGGCGCGGAAGACCAGCCAGGAGCCGATCAGGAGGGCGAAGTCCAGGCCGTACCGCATCCACCACGGGTTCCTCGTGCTGCGAGGGCCGGACTCCTTGCGGGTTTCCGCGACGGTCACCGTACGCAGGTCACGCAGGGCCGGGACGAGGACGGCTCCTGCGGCCACGGCGGCGCCGAGGACGAAGGCGAGGGCGTACCAGAGGGCCCAGGTACCCGCGCCCGCTCCGAAGGAGGTGGCGCCGAAGGCGAGGCGGCCGGTCAGCGCGGCGATGCCGACGCCGGCCAGGCCGCCGGCGACGGCGATCAGGGCCGCTTCCAGCCCGGCGAGGGCGGTGATCTGGCGGGGGCGCAGGCCGCGCAGCCGCAGCAGGCCCTGCTCCTGGCGGCGCCGTTCACCGCCGGCGGAGGCGACCGCTGCGGTCAGGGCGGCGGCCAAGACCGCGCCGGGGACGCCGAGGAAGAGGAAGAGGATCTGGGCGTAAAGGGCGTCCTGGCGGGCGGAGTCGAGGGCGGCGCCGACGTTGTTGCCGACGAGCGCGGCACCGGATGAGCGGGCTTCGAGGTTGTGGGCGGCTCGGGTGATGGTGGTGAACGCGGCGGCCGGGTCGGAGGGCAGCCGGCTGTCGTCGCGGGCGACGTGGATCTGGGTGGTGACGCCGGTGGCGCCCCGGGTGAGGGAGGCGAACTGCGCGGCGGGCAGCAGGACGACGTTGTCCGGGGGCGCGGTCGGCTGGGACTGGGCGGGGGCGCCGACGGTCTGGAAGAGTGAGTCGGCCTGGGGCAGGTCGATTACGCCGTCGATCTTCACCTGGCGTATGCCGGCGCCGGGGAGGCGAACGCTGATCGTGTCGCCGGGGGCGGCGTGCAGGTTGGAGGCGGTCTGCTGGGCCAGCAGGACTCCGTCGGAGGAGCCGGAGAGGGTGCGGATCTCGCCGGGGAATTGGCTGCGGTAGCCGTCGGGCAGGCCGAGGGCCATACCGGGACCGGTGGTCTGGGTGCTGCCCTGGACCTGGGCGGTGAAGCCGGAGGTGTGGGCGAAGCCGACCGGCAGGGCGGCGCGGGTCCCGGGCGTCTTGCGGATGAGTGACCGCACCGTGTTCGTATCGGCGCCAGGCTGGACTTGGACCTGCCAGTCCACGGCGACCGAGCGCACGGCGCGCTGGGTCATGGTCGCTTTAGACGCGGTGAGGAAGGAGCCGAGGGCGGCGATGAGAGCGACCGCGAGGGCGATCCCGGTCAGTGCGGCCAGCAGCCGTCCTGCCCGGTGCTGGGTCAGCCCGCGCGCCCAGGCGGTGATCATGACGTCTCCTCAGGTTCGAGCAGGCGGCCGTCGCGCATGCTGCGCTGGACGGTGAGCCGGGCAGCGACGGCCGGGTCGTGGGTGGTGACCACGAGGGCCGCGCCCGTACGGTCGGCCGCCGCCAGCAGCGCGTCCAGGACGCGGGTGCCGCTGGCGTGGTCGAGGCGCCCGGTGGGCTCGTCGGCGAGAATCAGCCGTGGGCCTTGGGCCAGGACCCGGGCGGCTGCCGCGCGCTGGGCCTGTCCGCCGGAGATCTCCTCGGGCAGCCGGTCCGCCAGGTCGGCAGCGTCCACCAGGGCGAGCGCCGCGAGAGCCGCCTGCCGGGTCTCTTGCTCCGGCCGGCCAGCGAGGACCAGCGGCAGGGCCGCGTTCTCCACCACGTTCAGGGCCGGGATCAGGCTGTCGCCCTGGAAGACCAGGCCGATGTCGTACGGCCCCAGGGAGGCGGCCCGCCGCACCGTGCCCCTGGTGGGCTGTTCGAGCCCGGCAAGCAGGTGCAGCAGCGAACTCTTGCCCGACCCGGAGGGGCCGACGACGGCGAGCCGATCGCCGGACCCGATCTCCAGGTTGGCACCATGTACGGCCACGACCGCCTGTGTGCCCCTGCCGAAGGTGAGAGCCGCGTCGGCGCAGGCCACAAGCACCTCATCCTGTGACATCAGGCGCCTCCTGCGACACGGGATAGCCCGCCGGAGCAGATGTGCCGGTGGCCCTGCCGTCCTCGAGCGCGATCACCCGGTCCGCGCTCCGGACGACTTCCGCACTGTGCGTCACGATCAGCACCGCGCACCCCTGTGCGGCCCGCTCCCGCAGCATGGCGAGGACCACCCGCTCGGTCTCTCCGTCGAGTTCGCCGGTCGGTTCGTCGGCCAGCAGGACAGCGGGCGCATTGGCCAGCGCCACGGCCAGCCCCGCCCGGGCCAGCTCGCCACCGGACAGCTGCCGGGGCAGCGCATGCGCCCGTTCGCCGAGTCCCACCTGGGCCAGCAGCTCCCTGGCCGAGGTGACGGGTTTGCGGGCCGCGGCGCGCTGCGGCAGGCGGACGTTGTCCCGCACGCTCAAATGGGGCAGGAGATTGCGGGTCTGCAGCAGCACGCCGATGTGCCGGGCGCGCAGCCGTGCCCGCTCGGTCTCGGGCCGGTGGCTGATGCGTACCCCGTCCACGCGGACCTCGCCGCCGGAGGGCTCGTCGAGCCCGGCCAGACAGGCCAGCAGGGTGGACTTGCCGGATCCCGACGGTCCCACGACCGCCACCGTCTCGCCCCGCCCGACCCGCAGGGACACCCCGCGCAGGGCGAGCGTCTCCTCCTCGCCGGCCCGGTAGAAGCGGTACAGCTCACGGGCGGCCAGCACAGGCTCTGACGGCATGGTGCTCACCGCCAGGCGAAGGAGTCGCTGATGGTGCGCCACGGGTCGACGTTGTCGGCGTTGACCGGGCCGGACAGGGTCAGGTCGACCTCGTGGCCCGCCTTGTAGAAGGCGTACCGCTCGAACGCGTCGCGCACGACCTTGCCGGTGACAGGGTCCTTCGCCGAGTCACCCTGATAGGTCAGCAGGACGACGCGGCCGGCGTGCCGGGACACCTCCGACACCTTTGGCGCGGCGAACTTCGGGACCTCGGCGCGCAGCTGCGGTACGACCGTGTTGGTGACCGAGGAGACCGTGGGTGCGGTGGACGCGGAGATCGCCGTGATCCTCACGGTGTTCAACTTGTCCGTGAACATGGTGACGCCACCCTTCTCGCTGCGGGCCCAGCCCTCGGGCACCTTCACGGTGAAGCCGGTGAAGGACCCGCCGGTCGGCTGGTAGGCGACGTACGCCTGATTGTCCGGGATGTCACCGGGCGGGTTCGACTCGGTGGGTGCCGCGTTGTTCTGCGGGTTTGCGCCGCTCGGCGAGGAAGCCGGCGGCCTCGACGTCGTCGAACCGGAACCGGAGTGCGAGCCGGAGCCGGAACAGCCCGCGGTCACCGCCGCGACGAGTACCAGTCCGGCGGCCGCGGACGTCCTTGCGTATGCTGCCATCACCACTGCCCTCCAGAAGGTTCCCGGCCGGACGGTCATGGCACTCACGTTAGGAAGCGGCGGGTTAACGCCGCCCTCGCCGAGGGTTAGACGACGGCAAAAGCCGGTGCCTCATCCCGTCCCGGATGGTGGGCGGCCCGCATGATGAGGGCACGAGACAGCGTGTGGTGCGGGTGGCCCTGACCACCGTCCTGGTCGCCCGCGTCCTCCTCGCCCCCCTCTGCGCCGCTTCCCGACCATTTCCGAGTCGCCAGGCGGACGATCCTGGGCAAACCTGGAGGGGCACGACGGGCCTTGTGGGGCGTATGCGCCACAGGGGGAAATTCGTCGACCAACGGGAGCCCATCCATGCGTGCCACTGTCCGCAGCCGCTGTGTCCGTGCGCTCGCCGCAGCCCGCCCGGTCAGCCGCGCTGGTATCGGCCGGATCGGCGGAGCCTTCGCGGTCGGCAGCGCGCCGATGCCGACGCTGGGCGCCACGCACAGCAAGACGCCGATGGCGACCGACGCGGTGTGCGCGCGGTGACCATCAGGGAGCTGCTGAGCTGATGCATCCCACGCCGATCGCCCGCCTGCTGATCACCGGCGCCGCGCTCGCCGGCTGCAGCAGTGCGATCCCCCACAAGGGCGGGTCCCTCCCCTCCAAAGCCCCCCTCAACCCCGTTCAGCAGCAGAAGATCCGGGGTCTGAGGGGCAGATCGCCATGTGCGTACGGCACCTACGCCCTCGGCCATCGGCTAACGGGCGCGGTCCTGGTCGCCCTCTGGGCCGCGGTGCCGCACTCGGCCGTCCTCTCTCCCCGGCCTACACCGAGCCACTGCGCACTCGCTGCGCAGGCGATGACCAGGCCGAGGCCGCTGCCGCAGGTATCGCGGGAGCGTGCAGGTACGAGGGACGGCCCCGGTAGCCGGTGCCGATCCGTGGTACGGCGACCTGCGGCCTTCGGAAAACAGCACGGTCGCGAGGCTGCCCGGGACGTCGCAGATGGTGTGCTACCCGGTGGGCCGAGTGTCCTGGAGCGGCGGCATCAGGGGTCAGGGGCCTCTCGGGAGCGTTCGGACCGCAGCCGGCCTGGCAGAGCCCGCCGAGAGAGGGCTGAGAGCCGTCATCGGCCACCGTAACGCGAGGGACATGTCTCAGGAGGGGCGGGGCAGGTCGCATCATGAAGGGCATGAGACAGCGCGTGGTGCGAGTCGCCCTGATCACCGCGTTGGTCGCCGTGGTGCTGCTCGCCGTTCCCCTGGGGCTGGCCGTCAGGTCCTCCCTGTACGCCGGACAGCGCGACACCCTGGAACGCGCGGCCCTGGCCGCCGCGGTACGGGTGAGCCCGGACTACGTGGCAGGTGATCCGGTGGAACTCCCCCACGCGCCGGCCGGGGGGCACATCGGCCTGTACGACCCGCAGCAGCGGCTGCGGGCGGGCAACGGCCCCGGGACGGGGGACGCTCTGGTCGGTCGCGCCCTCGCAGGGCAGGTGATTCGCGGACGCTCGGGCGGCGATCTGGTCGCCGCTGTACCGGTCTCCCACGCCGAGCGGGTGATCGGCGTGGTCCGGGTGTCCTCGCCCGCCGACGCGGTAGGGGACCGGGTGCTGGCCGCTTGGGCGGCGCTGTCGGGCGTGACCGTCGTCGCGGTGGCCGTCGCCGTCCTCGTGGCCCGCCGTCAGGCCCGGGTGCTGGCCGCACCGCTGGAGGATCTCTCGTGTCACTGCCGCGCCGTCGCCGAAGGCGACCTGAACGCCCGCGCGGCCCCCAGCAGGGTCCCCGAGATCGATCAGGTCGCCCGCACGCACAATGAGATGCTGCACAGTCTCTCCGAGCTTCTGCGTCACGAGAGGGACTTCACCTCCAACGCCTCCCACCAGCTGCGCACACCCTTGACCGGGCTGCAGCTCACCCTGGAGGCGGGCCTGGAGCAGCGCGATGACGCCCGGCTGCGCCCCATTGTCGAGGAGGCGCTGGCGACCACCCGCCGACTCCACGACACCGTGGAAGAGGTGCTGCGTCTGTCGCGCTCCCGGAGCCTGCTCCGGCCGGCTCCCGCCGACCTGTCCGTGGAAGACCTGCTGAGGGCGTCGGAGGAACGCTGGCACGGTGTCTTCGCCGGCGACGGCAGACGCCTGGAGTACGTCTGCGGCGACGGTCCGGGAGACGTCGCAGTCCCCGGCGGCCCCGTGACCGAGATCCTCGACGTTCTGCTGGACAACGCCCGCACCCACGGACACGGCACGGTACGCCTCACGGTGCGCGACCTCGACGACGCCCTGGCCTTTGACCTCGCCGACGAGGGCGAGGTACGCGGTGACACCGCGAGGCTGTTCGAGCGCGGGCACACCGGCAGCGGCCAAGGCACCGGCATCGGCCTTGCCCTGGCCCGCGACCTGGCCGCCTCGCTCGGCGGGCGGCTGTCGTTGACCAGCAGCGCACCGGCCACCTTCACCCTGCTCGTCCCGGTGCAGAGGGGCGGTACGGAAGCCGGGGAGCCGTAGTGAGGTGCCCCGCCGCAACCTCGCACTGCGGGGGGACGGCGGTCCGTTACCGGGGCGGGGTGAGCGGTGCGCTGATCCCCACGGTCGTCCCGGGCCTGGCAGCTCCCCGGCATTTTGGCGTGGCTGGGGAGCCGGTCGGCTGCCCTTGAGGCGTGAGTCGAAGGGGCTCTGGATCACCGCCGTCCGCCTCGTTGTCCAGGGACGGCGGTGCCCTGTTGCGCGCGGGGATCACATGATGCCGGCTGGCCGTGCCGGGAGTCGGCTCCGTACGGGCTTTCCGGAACGCTTCCTGCGGAACGGCTTGCGGCACCACTCTGATCGGCGCAATGAGAGGTACAAAGAGGACGTCCATGCAAAACGTGTATGGCGTACGGGCCCCCACCGACCCGATGCCCCAGGAGTACCGTGCCAGCCCGCCGTCCCGTGAGCACCGCCCTCGCCGTGGCCGCCGTCGCCCTGCTGTCGGCGACAGTCGTGGCCTGCGGGGACGCCGGCGGTCTGCGGGGCGCGGGGGCGACCGCGCCCGCCGTCAGCCCGGCCAGGCTCTGGCCCGAACTGCGCCCGGCATCCAGTCCCGCCTACCGCTACTCCCCGGCCATCAGGGCGGTCGTCAAGGGGATCACGGTGCCCGGCGACGACATCCGCAAGGTGGACCCGCTGGACGTGGTGCAGGCCGAGATCAAGGCGCATCCGGACGACTACGGCTCCAAGGGGCCGTATCACGCGACCGTGGACCGGCTGAAGGACTGCCGGCCCGCCGGCGACCGGGCGCTGTGCCCGCTGCTGACGCCGTACTACCGGGACCTCACCGGCGACGGCCGGGACGACATGACGCTCGGCTTCCGGCTGTACCCGACCAACCAGATGGCCGTACGGGTCTACACCGTCGAAAAGCACAAGCTGGTGCAGGTCTTGTCCGACAACAACGCGATCATCAGCGTGGAGCTGGCCGGCCGGTCGCTGATCGAGCGCTCACCGGCCAACATCTCCGGATACGAGTACCGCACCACCTGGGTGTGGGACCCCGGGCAGCGGGCGATGGCGTTCTCCCGCGACGAGTACCTGCACACCGGTAACGGCCGGCACGCCAAGTCGCCCTCACCGACGCCGTCGGCCGCGCCCGTCGGGTAGGGGTGCCCCCGTGAGCCGAGGACAAGGCAAGACCCAGCGCGCCGCCCGCGACCTGCTCGCCTTCGCGAACCGTCGAACCGTGGCCGGCGTTCATGTCAGCCATCGGGCTCGCGCTCTACGTCTACCGTGCCGAGTCACTGTGCGCCAGCCACTTGGACACTTGCGCCGTGTCTGCCGCATGTCGCCCGCGGTGCAACGTGGTCAGCGACGGTGCGTCTGCAGGCGGAGACTGCCGAGCGGCACGCAGGACCAGCTCGCGATGGACCGCCCGCACGTTCCCCTTCCACAGTGCCAGCAGTCCACGGACTTCGGGCGTGATCGTGGACGTCGCGCCGGCCCGGGGCGGGGCGCCAGGGCTGGCGGCCGCGGCCTCATCGCTTTCCGCCGCGGCCAGCCATCGCCATACCGTGCGCTCCGCCACCCCCCAGCGCGTCCGCAGCCACCCGTACATGGCCCGATGTCAGCTTCTTCCCCGCCCGCAGGGCGAGCAGCCGCCGCACCGCCGGGCCGCGTAGTGCCGTCCTCGATGCCGCGGGCAATCCGCCGCTTGCCCGGACGGCGTCACCGTCCTCCATGTCAGTTCCCCCTCGCACGGTGGGACGTCGTGTGCGTGCCGGGTGCCGGGCGCGTGCGATGGCCTTCCCGTCTCTTGCAGGAGCGCTTGGTTCACAACGGCGGCGCGACCCTCCTGAACAGCCGCCCCAGCAAAGCCCGGTCGACGGCCGCGTCAGCGGTAGTGAGCAGCACGTTCTGCAGGTACGCAGTCAAAGCGGCCCACGTGCGGAACGTGCCGTGCCCGCACGACTGGTCGATCCACCTCAGGTCCGTGGCCGGGACGGTGCGCCACACCGGATGGAAGCCGGTCACCACGGTCGCCACTTCCGCCGCGGCCAGGCGCGGAACCTCCTGCCACGCGCCGACCCGCGATGCCAGCTGCGGCAGCCGGGCCAGCGCCCGCTCGCTGCCCGCCCCGCACAGCACCAGCGTGATCCGCGTGCCGGGATGGTCCCACAGGCTCTGCAGGTACTCCAGGCACGGCACAGGCAGGCGCTGCGCCTCGTCGACCACCAGCACCCGCGACTCGCCCAGAGCCTTAGCGACCACGGCGTCGGCCCGCGCGGACGTGTGCGGGAAACGGCCCGGCAGCGCCAGAGCGTCGAACACCGCCCGCCTCATGCCGGCCACCGACGGGCGCACCGGCACCGGCACCCACGTCACCTTCCAGCCCACGGGCACTTCATGGAGCGCCATGCGCACGGCCGCGGTCTTGCCCCGGCCCGGGTCGCCGAACACACACACCGCGCCCTGAACCGCCATCGCCTGCCCGACCGCCTCGGCCACCGCGCGCACCGAGGACGTCCGTACCAGCCGCGCTCCCGCCGGCAACGCCACACCCGCCATCGCACCGCCCTCCCCCGACGGCAGGATCACGAACGCCGCCACCGGCGCGGGGTGCGGCGGCCGTCGCACAGCCGTCTTCGCCACGGCGCCCCCACCCGGTCCGGCCAGGGCAAGGTCAGCCAGTGCCCGCCGCGTTTGCTGCTCTTCCCGCTCCCGCCGCACCACCGCGCGGTCCGGCAGGACCCTGCCGGCCTGAAGGTCCCGGCGCACCACCCGGTACAACGACGCCAGCGACGGCACCTCTCCCCCGGCATCCTTCATGTGCCGGTGCAGCACCGACACGTTCCCGCCCGCCTGCGCCAGTGCCTCCCACGCCTGGTCGGACAACTCCAGCCGGACCCGCGGCCTGCGCTCCACACGGCCCTCCGTTCGCGCCGCCTCCAGCCAGCGCCACACCGTCCGCACATTCACCCCGCCGACCTGCGCGCCCGCACGCACATGCGCCGTCGTCAACGCCCCGGCCGCATCGAGCTGGAGCAGCCGCGCAAACAGCACTGGCCTGGACACCCTCAACCCCGCCGTGACCTCACCCCACACGCCAGGCTCCCCCACCCCACACCCTTCCGACGCGCAAAACCGACACCGACCACCGTGCCGCTGCCCAGTCCTCGAAGGATCAGAAGTGCCGTTCCCATGACAGTGGAACAGAGAAGGGTGTACCGCCCCATGACAGCGGCGCCCGCCACACAGACCACCCCATGTCAGTGACCTGATCCCCCGAACACGCCACCAACACAACCTGACATACCATCACCGACACTCACTCACTGATACCAAACCGGCACATCGCACACAGACGGCCCGTCTCGTCCTGCAGGGTCTGGCGGTGGCTGTCCTCGTCGCTCCATTCCACGCAGTCGGCCCACGCGGCGGCAGTCAGGGCTACCGGGACCGTAAAGCCCGCTGCCCGGGCCAGCTCGGCCGGGGCGGCCACCAGGACCCCGTCGGCAAGGGCCCGGGAACGTGTGTAGGCGTGGATGACGTCGGCTTCACCGCCGAACAGCTCTGTCAGGACGTCGGCGTGGGCGGGCGGCTCCTCGGGGGTCCAACGCATGGCGACCTCGCCGACGCCGTCGTAGTCGGACGCCCCAGGGACAAGAGAGTTGGACATGGCGTGCTCGGGACGCTCTCGTGGGTTCGTGCCGGCGGGGGCGGCACGCGTCGTATCAGCCCCCGGCTCTTATAAAACCGCACGCCTCGCATAGGCCGGCCGCGCCGCCGCGCCCGGCGCCCTGCAAGACACCGCGCCCGCCGCTGGGGCATGGGCACAGATCCCACCTGCGGCACCCGGCGTATTCCGCATCCGGCCGCTGGCCTTCGAAGCGACCGCCTCCTACCTACAGCACCTCGCCGACGCCTACCAGTTCACGCTGCGGGCCTCACCGGTCCCAGGCCCGGCCCCCACTGCATGACCTGCGGCACGCCGCGGCCAAGCGCATGGACCGAGCAGTACCTCGACCCCGCCGACGAGGGTTAGAAATGCGCCAAGTTAGAACGATTTGCCCATCCAATGCGCCCGGAGACACTGCGGCGGGAAGACTGTGGCTGAAGCCTGGGGCCGCACAGGGCGTCCCGGCCTGAAGGGGGAATTGCGATGCAGCGTGCTCGTCTCGGAGTCTTAACCAGCATTACCGCTCTCGCGATCGGAGCCCTGGCTGCTCCGGCAGCACAGGCGTCTACCGCCAGCGTCGCCGCGGAGCGAAACTACCTGGCTGGAGTCTGCGGACCTAACAACTCCGGCGCGTACGACATGGCGAATGTCGGGGGATGGAATCAGTACAACCAGTGGGTACACACTCCGAACTTCTGGCTTGACGGCGGATCGCAGTTGTGCGGTATCCAAGAACACTGGTGGTTCAAGCCCCACCAAACTCTGGAGATCAACGTCAGGGACGCCGGTGACGGGACGTGGTATCGCTTCTTCCGGAAGTTCGACAACTGCAGCACAGAAGGAGGGTGGAAGGACCGTCGATGGTGCACCGTTTAGTGACGGCCCTACGCTCTCAATAACCACCCGGCACCTGGCACCGCCGGCGCGTCCTGAGCCGCAGTGGATCGGCTGCGGGCCTTCTGCAAGGTCCGCAGCCCACCGGGTCGAGCCATCAGCGTGACGCGTACTCGATGTGGCCATCCGTGATCAAGCGGTGCTTCGCGCCGGCCCGGCCCGGTCTGCCCAGACCTCGCGGGGCCACTTTCACGGATTGAGGTCCAGTACGCGGACCGGCTCGCCGATCCATCGGCCGGGTGCCGTCGTGGCGATGATCGCTCCGTCGGGGCGGTCCGGAGTGGGCTGAGCAGCGTACTGGCAGTGTGCCGCGGCCCAGGTGTTCTGCTGGACCACGGCGAGGGCGGCGGGCAGGTCCAGGTCCAGGACAGTGATGCCGGGCAGCGCGGCCAGGTGCTCGGCCGTCCCGGGCCGGGCGTGGTCGGCTTCGACCAGCGCGCACGCCGGGGCGTAGAGGTACCAGCCGGTCTCCGCGTGGGCGCGGTGGATTAACCGGGAGGCGAGGACGTTGCCACGGCCGGCGGCGGCCATCGCGGTGTCGTCCAGGACGATGTGCATGGCGTCGCTCACCGGGCGGCCGCCCGGGCGAGTCGGCGGTCCAGCTCGCTGTCGAGGTCCTGCTCCTCAGCAGGGCTGGGGGCGTAGCCGGTCCACTCCTTCAGGGCGGCGCGCGCCTGCTCGGCCCGCTCGGCCCGCTCGGCTGGGGTGAGCAGGGACTCGGCGAGGCGGGCCAGGTAGGCACGTAGCGACAGGCCCTCGGCGGCCGCCAGGGCGGCGAGCCGGTCCCGGGCCTCCTCGGGGATACGAACGTTGGCGTCAGCCATCAGCAGACTCCTCTCGGCACACCAGGGTACGGGTACGTACCCGTAATCACGCCATGGCGGTCACGGAGGATGGCCGAGCCAAGGAATACCCCAAGCGCGGACCAGGCAGACGGGACTAACCTGTGGGGCTCGGAAAGTCATCGCTGCAGGTGGGGTCGTGTGCAAGGCCCAGGCTGGTGGTTGAGATGCTGCAGTGGTGATCGTCTCGATGGTGTACCGGATCACCCGCGCGTTGCTATCCGTGCCGGGCGTCCTGTTGCGCCGCAACACGGCCAAGGACGCCGAACTGCTGGTGCTACGGCACGAGAATGCTGTGCTGCGACGGCAACTTGGGGGCTCGGTCCGTTACGAGCCCGCGGACCGGTTCTGGTTGGCTGCGCTGTCGTCGCTGATACCGCGCTGCGACTGGAGGCGTGTCTTCCCGGTCACCCCGGGGACGCTGCTGGCGTGGCACCGCAGGGTGATCGCCAAGCAGTGGGACAACTCCGCCCGACGCCGCTGCACCGGCCGTCCACCGACGGCGGCCGTGCTCAAGAAGCTGGTCCTGCGTTTGGCACGTGAGAACCCGCGGTGGGGCCACCGGCGGATCCAGGGCGAGCTGGCCCGGTTGGGACATCCGATCGCGCCGTCCACGGTCTGGCAGATCATGCACGCAGCCGGCATCGACCCGGCTCCGCGTCGCACCGGCCCGAGCTGGCGCGAATTCCTGACCACCCAGGCCGAGGGGATCATCGCGGCGGACTTCTTCCACGTCGACACCATCACTGGCAGGCGGCTGTACGCGCTGGCGTTCCTGGAACACGGCACCCGCAAGCTCCACGTCACCGGCGTTACCGCCCATCCCACCGCGCAATGGGCGACCCAGCAGGCCCGCAACCTCACCACCGACCTCGGCAGCCGCGTCGAGTCGCTTCGCTTCGTGCTCCGTGACCGCGACAGCAAGTACACCGACCCCTTCGACGCCGTCTTCAAGTCCGAAGGCCTGCAGGTGCTGCTCAGCGCGCCCCAGGCGCCGCGCATGAACGCCCACTGCGAGCGCGTCATCGGCACAATCCGACGCGAAGCGCTCGACCACGTTCTGATCATGAACGAGGCCCACGCCCGACGCGTCCTCGCGGAGTACCAGGAGCACTACAACCGACACCGGCCACACAGATCACGAGACCAACGGCCACCCCAAGGCCCGGATAGGGAGCCGGTCCTGCCCGAGGGTGCGCCGTACAACCTCCTGCGCACCCGCATCCTCGGCGGAGTCATCAACCAGTACCAGTACGTGGCTTGACCTGCAGCGATGACTTTTCGAGCCCGACAGGATACCACCCGCCCGGCTTCAAGCAGCAGATACGCCAGAAGCGCGCGAGGCTTCGGGCCGCCCAAGGGCAGTCGTCGACCGTCATGCCACGCTTCAACAGGACCGAGTAAGCGAAAATCCACGCGTCCCCCTGTGCGTCCCCGTGCCCCAATCGCCGGGGCTGGGCAACAGCGAGACGAGCGTAACCAAGCTTTCCAATACCCCGTGAGGGGTCATCCGGCCGGTGAGTGCAGCATCGCCTTGCGCTGCTGGGCCACCTCGCTGTCGGTGTCCACGGGGTGCTCGGCGCGGTCCAGAACGCAGGCAGCTGGGCGGGCAGCCCCAACCACGGCGGAGCGCTGCTCCCCGAAGCGCCTCCGCGAGCTCCGGAGTCGATATGGTCCTGGCGGACCCACTTGCGCCTTGGCCATCACCATGGTGATCGCGGCCGACTCCGGATAGTCGCTGTGGACCTCGGCGACCATTCGGACCATGCGCTTGCGCAGCTCAGGGGATAGGAGGAGGGAGGTGCCATGGCTCCGATCGTTACACGGAATCGAGTCTCCAGTCGGACGAGGGCGGTTCGCTACGAGGCTGGGCAGGGGGGCTGGTAGTCGGCGTTCGGGATGTATTTGGACCACTGGGGCCGCGTAATGATGTCGCCGATGCTCAGGCAGAGCTGCCGAACGGCAGCGTCAGGATCGGTGTTCCACACATCCACCGTGCGGCTGGTGCTGGCGAGGAGCGGTTTTCCTTGCGTGCTGTAGGAGAGCTCTCCGCCGCCGAGGGACATGCCGTTGTAGGCGATTCCTGCACGGAAGACGGGTGTGTCCGTGTCGGTGACATCCCACAGTTCGATATGTCCGTTGACCTGTCCGGTGTAGGTGTGGAGGTTGCCGGAGCTGGTCAATGCCAGTGTCCGGCCGTCGGGAGTGAAGGCGATTCCGCTGCCCGAGCCGACCGTGCGCACTACGACGGGGTCGCGTTGGAGCTGGTCGTGGTCCACGTGCCACAGGCGGGTGGTGCCGGCGCTGTCCGTGACGGCGAGCAGCTTGCCATCGGGGCGGAATGCCGACTGGGAGACCACGGATCCGGGTGTGAGGCGGCGAGTCGGTTGTGCGACGGGATGGTGCGGGTCGGAAACGTTCCACAGCAGCAGTGTGTCGGCCGTGTTGCCGGCCAGTAGGTGGCCGTGGGGCGCGAACGCGAGATGGAAGACGTTGCCGGGCATTGAAGCGATCTGACGTGGGTGGGACGGATCAGTGACGTCGAACAGCTTGACCGTCGGTGGTGCCGGTTGCTGGGTGTTGGACAAGTTGTCGGTGGCGGCCAGTACGCGGCCGTCCGGACTGTAGGCCAGGGCTCCGACGGCGTTGGCGAAGCTGCTGACGGTGGCGAGGGGAGCCGAGCGGGGGTGCTGGGTGCTGCGCAGGTGAAGGACGATTCGGTCTCGGTCCAGGTCGCTGGTGGCAAGGATGCTGCCGTCGGGGCTGAACGCGGCGGCCGCCGCTCCGATGGTGCCGCTTCCGGGCAGGTCGGCCAGTTTGCGGTGTCCTCCCGGGCCGGTCAGGTCCCACAGCGCGCCGTCGCTCGCGCCCTGCACCACCATCAGCCGCCGGGGACCGCCACTGAATTGCGTGGCCACCACGAAGCCCGACGGTGATTCGCCGAAGGTGGACGCCGCGCCAAGCTGGGGCGCGTTGTCGACATCCCACAGGTGGACTCCCCGCGTCGTGGCGTGCAGCAGCTGATTGCCGTGCGGGCCGAAGATCGCGGTCCCGCCTCCGGCGACATCCGGTTCCGGCTCCTCCAGGTCGTTCACTTCCTGGATGCGTGAGGGGTTGCCAACCTCCCACAGAAACAGCTGGTTCCTGCATTCGGTGGCCAGCGTCTTGCCGTCGGGGCTGAACGCGCTTGACACCAGACCGTTGCGGCAATCGGCCAGACTGTCGTCCTTCGCCGTGAGGAGTGCGGGATGGGCGAGGTTGCGCACGTTCCAAAGTCGCAGTCCGTTGGCGTCGCCGTCCCCAGGCGCCGCCAGGACGTCGCCGTCCGGGCGGAATGCCACCCTGCGCATGGGTGTGCCTGACAGGTCCTGGCCGAGCGGAGCACCATCGAGCACGGATGCGAGGGCGGGCCGAGACGGGTCGGAGAAGGTCCAGAGGCGGACGTGGTGGTCGTCGGCGGAACTGGCCAGTGCCTTACCGGACGAGGAGAAGGCGAGCGAGTCCACCTGGGCGGTGTGCCCGGTCAGGTCTCGCAGAGGGTGCGGGGCGTCAGGGTTGCTCATGTCCCACAGGTGAATGGCACCGGTGACCGTCCCGAGTGCGAGCAGGCGGTTGTCGGGGCTGAAGGCCAACGAGGTGATACCGGTGGACTCGCGTGGGGGTACAGGGACTGCCACGGGCCGTGTGGGGTGAGTGACGTTCCATAGACCGATGGTGGCCCGGCGCGGGCCGTTGTTGGTCGCGGACGCCGCGAGCAGCCGCCCGTTCGGGCTCATCGCGACCGA
This sequence comes from Streptomyces sp. NPDC104106, assembly GCF_055584345.1. NCBI lineage: Bacteria > Bacillati > Actinomycetota > Actinomycetes > Kitasatosporales > Streptomycetaceae > Streptomyces > Streptomyces sp. NPDC104106. Next base: position 26,667 of record NZ_JBVJMF010000029.1, on the reverse strand, counting down.
GCCGGTACCGGGGAGCCCGATGCGGCCCTTGGAGTGACCGTTCACGTCCCACAGGGCGATCCCGAGACCGGTGGACAAGGCGAGCGTGCCACCATCACGGCTCTGCGCGATGTCGAAGACCGTCTCCTGGCCGTCGTAGACGCCGGGGGTTTCCAGGTTCGCCAGCAGCGGCGCCGTATTCCTCTCGGGATCCATCCGGTAGGCGGCAATGCTCAGCTGTTTGGCCAGTCCCGGATCGGTGTCGCGCAGTCGGTCGGCTTCCGCGGCGACAAGTCGGGCCACGGCGTGAGTGCGTTGGGTCGCCGCCTGCCCCTGGTACACGGCAGCCAACGCGCCCCCGCTGACGGCTAGAAGGCACAGCACGACCAAGGTCGCGAGCACGGCGGTGCGACGTCGGGCCGTGCGCTGCTCGGCTCGCCGGGACTCTTCAAGGAATGCCGCCAGGCGCGGGTCCGTGTCGGAGACCGCGCGACTGGCGTTGTCAGCGCTGGCTTGTGCTGCCGCCAACCGGGTTCCCCGGTACAGCAGGGACGGGTCCCGGTCGGCATGCGCCCAGGCGTCGGCGTCGGTGGCTATCTGCTGCCGGGCTCGCAGCCAGTCACGGTCGGCGTCCAGCCACTGGCGCAGCAACGGCCAGGCGCGCAACAGGGCGTCATGGCTAATGCGCACTGTGTGCTTGTCCAGGACCAGTAGCCGGGCCTCGGCGAATCGGTGCAGGGCCTGTTCTGCCGTGTGGGGGTCGGGCAGCCCGTCGAGCAGGGCAGTCCGGTCGGCCGGTCGGGCGGTGTCCACGGTGTCGTCGCCAATCCGCACCAGGCGCGGCAGCATGCGGCGAACAGCGTTCCTGCCGGCTTCGTCGAGCTTGGCGTACGTCTCGTCAGCGGTGTTGGCGATGGCTCCGGTGATCCCGCCGCTGTTCCGGTACCCGGCGATAGTCAGCCGGGTACCGCTGCGCTGTCGCCAGGTGGCCCACAGGGTGTGGGAGAGCAGCGGAAGTGTTCCGGCTTGCGGGCCGGGCAGGTGGGCTGCCCCCAGCTCATGCAGCAGGAGGTCGACCAGACCGTCGTCCAGGCTCAGCCCGGCGATTGCCGCAGGCTGTTCGATGGCATCGCGCAGCTCCTCCAGGCGCATGGGGGCGGCCAGTACCTGGTTGTCCCGCAGCGCAGCCGCCAGCTCCGGAACTGCCTGAGCCTCACCGTAGAAGTCGGCGCGCAGCGCCATCACCACAAGGGCGCCGCGCCCCGGCCCCGACTTGGCGACCGAGGTGAGTGCTTCCAGGAATGCTGCTCTTTCCCGTTCGCTGTGGCACACGGTGAGCAGTTCCTCCAGCTGGTCCACAACCAGCATGAGCCGGCCTTCCGGCTGACCCTCCAGAAGCGATGCGACCAGCGCCACGGCCAAGGCCGGGTCTGCCAGCAGGCTCTGACTTCCCGCGACGCCGTCCGGGTGCAGCGCGGCGGCCAGGCTTCGCACGGGGTGCTCACCGGGGGTGAGCACAGCCCAGGGCCAGCCGCTCGATCCGGGCAGCTGCGGGACTCCGCGGCGCAGCTCAGCCAGGAGCCCAGCGTGGAGAAGTGACGTCTTGCCGGACCCTGAAGGCCCCACCACGACGAGGGGTCGTCCGTTCCTCACGGACTCCGCAGATGCGGCCACCACCTCCGACACGAGCCGGACCCGGCCGTGGAACAGCTCCGCGTCGTCCACCGTGAACGATTCCAGTCCCAGGTACGGGCAAGGACCAGGAGCCGGATCGGGCTCTTCCTCCTCCAGCCCCGTCACCGCTACCTGGGCCGGATTCACCGCGATGACCAGGTCCCCTGACCGATCGCCGACCTGGCGTCGGGGTAGGGGCCCGCCCCTGGCACGCAACGCTCGGAACAGGTAGTCGTAGACGGCATCCAGCGTCAGCAGGCGCGGTCCGCGCGGATCGCCCTCGTCGAGGAGTCTGATCAGCTCGCCGGAGAACACCGTATGGAGCGCGTCCTCCGGAGCCAGGGCGAGTTGCTCCGCAGACCCCATCAGATACATCCCGTGCGCCGCGGGCAGCGCCAACGAAGAGGGCGGCGTCCGGCCTGCCAGCTGGGCCCGACCGGAGAAACAGCAGTCCAGCACGACGATGACGCACGAAGCACGGCAGACGGTCAATGCCTCCCGCACCGCGGACAGCGACAGCGCCTGGTGGGCGGCCAGACCCGGAGTGAGACGATCGGTGCTGCTCGCCGCCAGATACAACGTCTCCGAGGGCCCGATGAGACCGTGTCCGACGTAGTAGAGCAGCAAGGCGGTCTCGGCTTGCCGGGCCTCTTCTGCGATGGCCGTGGCCATCTCCTGCGCCGTACCCGGATCAATGATCGTGCGTACTTGGCCTGTAGGGACACCGCACGTGGCCACCAGGCGCTCTCGCAGGGCTTCCACTGTCCGAGCGACCGCCGGCACCGAGGTGAGAGTCGGCCCGGCGTGTGTGGCGGTGCCGATCAGCAGGACGCGAACGCCCGAGCCTGACAGGCCTGTCATGACAAGCTGCTGCGATCGTCCGAGCCCTCGAGCCCGGCGCCACTCAGCATTCCAGCCACGTCATCCATACACGTCCTGAGTTCGCCGACGCTTAGCAACTGCAGTCGCTTTGCGGAGAGCTCGATACAGGCCCCATCAGGCCGCGTGACCTTCACGACCACCTCACTGCGCCGGTGCCGGATCCAGGAGACCAGGGCGGTGGCAAGCGCGGTGGCCGCCCCGCCCGGTCCCAGCGCCACCAGCAGGCCATCGACAACGGGACCCAACGTGCCAGCGGCAGGGTGGCTCTCCAGCAGATCGGTCCGGCCGCGCAACTCGTCGACGTCGGTCAGCCAGGCAAGAAGCGACCGTAACTCGTCCGCCCCGTCTACGCCTTCAGCAGTGAGCCGCACATCCATGGCCTCGTGACTCCACGCAGTAGATCGATCGCGATCCGGACTTGCCAAGATACCCAAGGTCGCCTACTTCTGCGGCTGCTTCGCTATGCCCGCTGGGCGGGGTGGGGTCGGCCTCGTCCTTGACGAGCATAGACAGCAGTGTGGCCACGGTCCTCTCGCTTGGTCCAGTCCTGGTCGAACGCGAGAAGGCCACCGCAGCGAGAACAGCACGCCCTATGCTGCTGGAATGATCAAACCCGTCGAACTCGTCATATTCGACTGCGACAGCGTGCTGGTCGACGGCGAGCGCGGAGGACGAGGAACCCGCGACCCCGAACGCGCTCGCTCCCACCTCCGCGGCCGCCAAGTGGGACCAGTTCATCACCCGCTACCTCTGACCGCCGCCAGTCCCACGTCGGGCTCGGATCCTCCCTCCGGAGGCCCGGGCCCGGCTGCGTGTCTACCGTGGGGCCTTGACCACGCCCTCCGACGATGCAGCCGACCCGGTGCCGGTGCGGGTCGTGCTGCCCGCCGTGTCCACCCCACACCGCCTATCGCCTGGGCTCAGTACGCCCAAAACAGCTGGCTGAATACCTCGAAGCTGTTCAATCCACCGACTAGAGCGTGTCTCTTTGAGAGCTGATCAGTTGATCGGATATGCCTGTCCGGTTAGTGATCACTGATGCGATGTGGGACCGGATCGAGCCGCTGATGCCGGCCGATCCGGTCCGTGGGCGGCGATGGGCCGACCACCGCCGCACGCTGGAGGCCATCGCGTGGAAGTACCGCACCTGCTCGCCCTGGCGCGACCTGCCGGACGAGCTCGGCTCGTTCCAGACCGCTCACAAACGGCTGATCAGGTGGGCCGTGGACGGCACCTGGGAACGGATCCTCGCCGCAGTCCTGGCAGCGGCCGATGACAGCGACGACATCGGCTGGACCGTGGCGGTGGACTCCACCGTCTGCCGAGCCCATCAACATGCCGCCGGAGCCAGGAAAAGGGGGCTTTGGACCGCTCCGAACCAGACGATCACGGTCTCGGACGCTCCCGCGGCGGCCTGAGCACGAAAGTCCATCTCGCCAGCGACAGCTATGCATGGCCCCTGGCCCTGCACGTCACCGCAGGCCAGGCGGGTGACGCACCGGCCTTCGAGGCCGTCATGGCTGGCATCCGCGTTCCGCGGAGCGGACGTGGCAGACCGAGGACGCGTCCTGAGGCCGTCTTGGCGGATCGCGCGTATTCATCCCGCGCGATCCGTGGGCAGCTGCGCTGGCGAGGGATCCGTGCTGTCATTCCGCAGCCGTCCGATCAGGTTGGTCACCGTCTGCGGCGAGGTAGCGCAGGCGGTCGCCCGCCGGCCTTCGACGACGAGGCGTACAAGCAGCGCAACGCGGTCGAGCGATGCATCAACCGGCTCAAGCAGTGGCAGGGTCTAGCCCTGCGGACGGACAAACTCGCCATCACTTACCAGGCCGCACTCCACCTCGCTGCCATCCTTATCTGGGCCCGTAGGTGACCCAGCTCCGCAGCTGAACTGATCACGGTGAACCCACCCGATGGCCCTTGCTTCTGCGCGAAGATCAACCCATGGACGACCTCGTGAAGTTCCTTCGGGACCGCAACATGGAGGACAACCACGCCTATGCCGAGGTGGCCCACCGCTTCGGCGCCGACGCCCTCCTCGACAGCCACCTGCCGATGCTCGACCTGGTCGACATGCTTGCCGGGGACTACCAGGCGATGGACTCGGCGGATTCACGTCACGCAGGGCTCGCGTATGCGCTCAAAGTGCTGGCACAGTCCTACGCCGAGCACTCCCAGTACCGCGAGGAGTGGCGTCCGTAGGCCGACCAAAGAGACATCCCCTAGCCCCCGACTTCGAGGACCGATCTTGGGCACCGTCGTTCTCGTCAGGCTCCACCGCCTGCTGGTGCTGCGGCAGCACATCGCTGGACAGCACCCAACCCCAAGCGCATCCCCGCTCAAGCTCACTCAGCACCCCAAGCGCCTCGAACCACGCCTTCCTCTCCCTCACTCTCCGCCCCTCCCCTGCTTTCACCGACGCCGGTGAACCGACACCGTAGAAGCCGGACCCCGGCGGAGACACGGAAACACCCAAAAGATCACCGACACGGCTGGAAGGGCAGGTAGGGCGATACGGGGGAGGGTGGGATCTCGGCTGGCTCGCCGCACCCCTCACGCCGCCAGTCCGAGCTTGCTCATGGCGGTGGTCCAGTCGGTGGCGATGGCGTTCTGCGCGGCCTTCAGCGTGACCTTGCCGGAGCAGACGGCCGTGTGCAGCTTGGTCTCGACGGGGTCTTTCAGGTTGTTCACCCCTGAGCCGGGCTTGTGGCCCGGGTCGGCCGCCTCCACCCACAGGTTGCGGGCGTCGTTCGGGTCGCCTCCCAGCTGGAGGCTGAGGAGGTGGTCGTACTCGTCGCTCTTGAGACTGCCCTTCAAGCCGTAAGAGGCGGCGTTCAGCAGCTTTTCCTTGGTGGTGATCGCCTCCGGCGGGCGGATGCCCTTGGTGTAGCCGCCCTTGCGGCAGATGGTCGTGGCCAGGTTCGCCTGCGTCACGGCCGGCGAGGTGGCGCCCGGCGTGCACTTGGGGTCCGGCAGCGGCTCGCCCTTCTCGTACCGGTAGTGGCAGCTGCCTGCAGGCGGCTGCTGCTGCACCGTGTACGTCATCTGCGGCCCCGCACCCACCGGGATCTCCCCCCCCCCGACCCCGCGGGCACCGCCGAGCCCGAACCGGACGGCCCTGCAGCCGACGCACCGTTCTTCCCGGCACCCTTCCCCCCCCGGAATCCGACCCGGACGACGAACACCCCGCCAGCACAAGGCAGGACAGCACCACCAGCGGAACCGCGCGACCCAACACACTCATGACGACCCCTCACAGAGGAGCAGCAGCTCCCCCACCCCTACACAGAGCTACCCTCCGGGGCCCCGGGCGCACGGGCGCACGCCTCCTCACCCGGGTGAGTCCTGCGACAACGGCCGATTCGCTGAGCTGCGTCAGAACCCATACAGATCTGGTCATTCTCACCTGCTCAGATTCCTCCAAGATCACAGGCCCCTTACTGCTGCGTTCCTCAAAGGATGTACATATAGCGGCGGCGTAAGTGCCTGGTGGGTGGTGCGGGTCTGCCCCAGATCCACGGTTGGGCGCGGGCGTTGAGCTGGGCTGTGGCCACTTCGGTGGCGTGGGTGATGTGGTCGCGGTCGCCGAAGGAGCGTCCGGCCAGGGCGGTCTTGCGGAAGATGCGCCACCAGCCCTCTTGGAGGTTGAGCCAGCAGGCGCCGACCGGGATGAACACGTGCCTGATGCGGGGATGGTCCTCGAGCCAGGTCCGGGTCGACACGCTGTTGTGCGAGGACAGATTGTCGGTGATCACGTAGATGTCCCCGACGGGGTTGGCGTCCTCGACCAGCTGAAGGAACTGCTGGTAGAACGCGCTGTTGCGGGAGGTGGCGGTCATCGTGACCTCCTGGCCGTCCCGGACGCGTAAGGCGCCGTAGACCCAGGTTTTCTCCGGTCCGCGGGAGTAGTCGATCTCGTTCTTGATGCGGTGTCCGTCCGGTGACCAGCCCGGTGTCGGCGGGAAGGTGCGGGGGATCACCGGGCCGAGCTCGTCGGCGCAGACGACCGTCGCGCCGGCGGGTGGGCTGGTGTAGAGCTCGACGATCCGCGTCCTTTTCCCTCGAAGTCCGCATCTCTCGAGCGCGTCCATGAGCGCGTGCGTCGCCAGCGCACGCCCTCGGCCACCAGGATCCGGCGCACCTGGGAGCGGCTGACCTCGATGCCCCGGTCCCGGGCCGCGGCGGCCAGCGAGTCCAGGGTCCATTCCGAGGGCCCTGACTCGTCCGCGGCCCACATCTCGTTCGACGGCTGCACCTCGAGCCGCCCGGGCGGGGTCTGCTTGACCAGGCCGACGATCCGGGAGCGTTCGGATTCGGTGATCCTTCGCTTGCGGCCCTGCCCGCCCAGGTCCTCCAGGCCCTCCAGCCCCGAGCGGTTGAAACGGTGCAGCCAGCGGCGCACCGTCTTCTGACCACACCGCAGCTCGTCGGCGATCTGCGGGACCAGCCACCCGTCCCAGCTCAGCTCCACCATCCGGCACCGCTCCACCACATCCTTCGGCGCCTTTCTGGCCGATGCCAGGCGGTGGACCACCGCTTGCTCGCCCTCGTCACGTCCCGGCCGTGCCCTTAGCACCATGACCCAGCACCCGCCCCCGAGCACACGCAACTGCCCCGCTACCAGCAGCTATACCCACCGAAAGGGGAATCCAGCAGTAACGAACTTCAGTAAGGCGTGCACTGTCCGGGTGAGGGTGTCGATAATCTATGGGGGCTGGTGGGTATTGCGCAGCCCAGACACTGGGCGACGAGTCGCCGCGTCGCAAGCCGGGAGCTTCTCGAACAGGCGCTGGGGACTGCTGCACCTGATCAACCGCCTTGCCGTGGCTGGCCGGCCCATCGTTGCCCTCGCGGTAAGGACTTCATCGTCTATCGAGCCGCCTCGCCCGCCACGGTGTTCACGGGAGCACCGCCTTGACCGAGGAGGGCCTTGCAGGCTGCATCCGCACTGTCGAAGATCCGGCAGCTCATGCCGACGCCGGTCAGATCGAGAAGACGTCGTACCACTTGACTGGGGGCGACCAGGGACACGGATCCGTCGATGCTCCGCACCTCATTGGCGGCCCGTATGATGACGCTCAGCCCAGAGGAGTCCATGAACGGCACTTCCGCCAAGTCCAGCACCAGATGGCGTCGTCCATGCACTGCCTGGCCGGCGAGTTGGTGCTGCAGGACGAGGCCCGTGTCGACGTCCAGCTCCCCATAGACGGTGATGATCGCGGCGTCGGAGCTGATCACGGACACCTCGACACTCAGACCTGCTGGTTCGGTCACAAGCTCTCCTCGAACGGGCTCTACACGGGCAGCAGCTCTGTTACCCCGCCCGGCTACCTTCATCCATGCACCCACCGAGGAATGTACCGCTCCCGCAGGAGTGAGGGCTGTGCCTGGAGGCGCACAGTGGCAGCGACGCTGCCACGATCCGCAACGCCAGTGGGGCCGCATTGCCGCCGCTCCTCTATCCACGTGCCGGTGTCGCTCTCGCCCGGGGCGCCGCGGGCGTTCCCATGCTGCTGTCTGAGATCCGGCATGTAGAGGCGGCGGTGGTCAACCTTGGAGACCTACGGCGGTCATGAAGCCGTGCTCTGCGAGGGGACGTCCTCCTCGACCGACTTGATGAGCTCAAGAGGCGAGCCCAGGAGGCGCAAACAGCCGGCGGTGTCCTCGTTCTCCGTTGCGCGGCACCCTCGAACCCCTGCTCCGGCTGCCTGTAGTCGGCTCCCCGGCTCGGGGCCGGTCGACGCTCTCGTCCGCCGGGAACACGCCAGGCCCTGCGTACTAGCATGAAGCAGCCGTCTCCGGCTCCGTCGGAGCGGGCCCGGATGGGAGGCACAGCCGTGCAGAAGGAAGTCATTCGGAGCACCGGCGACGACGACGAACTGACCGGGGTTTTCGTCTACCGGGTGAAAGAAGACACCTGGTGGTGGTCAGACGAGATGTACCGCCTGTGCGGCTATGCACCTGACTCTGTAGAACCGACGAGCGAGATGCTCCGTGAGCACCAGCACCCCGATGACCGCGAACGCATGGGTAACGTGCTCGCGGCCGCGCTGACGGACGGGCGGCCGTTCGGCTGTTACCACCGCATCGCGGACACCGCGGGCAACGAGCGCGCCGTCGTCCTGGTCGCCGACGGCCGGACCGACGACACCGGCCGAGTGGTGACGCTGCGCGGATTCATGGTCGACATCACCGATCCCCTCAGCCATCAGGCGCGCGACCTTGCCGACGGCGACGTCAACAAAGCCCGGGCCAGCCAGGAGGACATCGATCTCGCACGCGGGATCCTCATGGCCCAATATGGGGTCGACGCCGACGTAGCCATGCGCATCCTGCGCCGGCAGTCTCCAGCTCACGCCGCCCTCGCCCTTCTCGTGGTGGCGCTATACGGGCCGAGCGACCTGCAGTCGGCCTACGGCCTGACCTCCGCCGCCGCCTCCAACGGCTCCGGCGAGACCATCGCCATCGTCGACGCCTACGACGACCGAATGCCGAGTCGGACCTGGCCGCCTACCGCTCGTACTACGGTCTGTCGGCCTGCTCGTCGTCCAACGGCTGCTTCTCGAAGTTTGCCCAGGACGGTTCCTCCAACCTCCCCACCGCCGACAGCGGTTGGGCCGGCGAGATCTCGCTCGACCTCGACATGGCCTCCGCCATCTGCCCGAACTGCAACATCACGCTCGTCGAGGCCAACTTCTCCTCGATGGACGACCTCGGCACGGCTGTGAACGAGGCAGTCAGCCTGGGCGCCAAGTTCGTCTCCAACAGCTATGGCGGCTCGGAGTCCTCCTCCGACACGACGTACGACTCCGAGTACTTCAACCACCCGGGCGTGGCCATCACCGTCTCCGCCGGTGACAGCGGCTACGGCGCCGAGTACCCGGTGACCTCCCAATACGTGACCGCCGTCGGCGGCACCGCGCTGTCCACCGCGTCCAACAGCCGCGGCTGGTCGGAGAAGGTCTGGAGCACCAGCTCCACCGAGGGCACCGGCTCCGGCTGCTCCGCGTACGACCCGAAGCCGAGCTGGCAGACCGACTCCGGCTGCTCCAACCGCACGGAGGCCGATGTCTCCGCGGTCGCCGACCCGGCCACCGGAGTCTCGGTCTACGACTCCTACGGCACCAGCAGCAACTGGAACACCTACGGCGGCACCAGCGCCTCGTCCCCGATCAGCGCCGGCGCCTACGCCCTCGCGGGCACTCCAGGCTCCAGCGACTACCCGGCCAGCTATCCCTACGCCAAGGCCGGCACCTCGGCGCTGAACGACGTCATCAGCGGCAGCAACGGCATCTGCTCCCCGTCGTACTTCTGCACTGCCGGCACCGGCTACGACGGCCCGACCGGCTGGGGTACCCCCGAAGGCGTCAGCGCCTTCAGCGCCGGCTGATCTCCACCGCACGGCCATCCCCGGCGGGTCACGGGGAGCCGCCACTGTGAGGGTGACGTGCGGTCCCCTCGGCGGCATGGATGGGAAGCGGGTCACGGCAAGCCGGCCGTGACCCGTTCTCCCGTTTCCCGAGCGTCCCTGATGACAGGCGATCGAGGCGCAGCCGAAGGTCATCGGTCTGCGTCATGCTGCGCTTCCACTCCGGTGTCCACCGGGGGAAGCGAGGAGGCGTGGGCACCGCGATTCCACCTCGTTCCGATACCGGGCGGTGCACGGCGGCTGATGCCTACACTGGGCGGGCGCTGGGCGGTGGCTGTGATGCGGCGGACGGGAGAAGACTGTGAAGCACGTCGTCGGGGGCTTCGAGGATCCGCCCGCCGAGGTACTCGCTGACGTGGCCGCCGCCTTCGGGCTGCTGGCGTCCCCGGCACGGCTGCACATCATGTGGGCCCTGTCCGAGGGCGAGAGCGATGTGAGCCATCTCGCCCACCGGGTGGGCGGCGCCCTGCCCGCGGTCAGCCAGCACCTGTCCAAGCTGAAGCTCGCCGGTCTCGTCCGCTCCCGCCGTGAGGGACGACGGCAGGTCTATTACCTCGGCGACCCTGACGTCGTCACCGTCGTCCGCCTCATGGTCGGCCAGCTCGCCCTGCGCACCGAGGGATCGCTCGCATCGGTGGGCCTGCTCCAGGGGACCAGTGCCTAGGACCGCGGACTGGGGAGAGGACGCCGAGTCGTCGTGTTCCCGAGTGACCCCAAAACCACGGGAGACCGGTACTTCCGGAGTGGATGTTCTGGAACCGGACGCTGCGACCGCACTGCAGGTGCTGCGGCGGCTGGACACCGGACCGCGCGGGTTGACGGAGGACGAGGCCACACTCCGCCTGGCCCGATTCGGGGCAAACACGCTTCCGGCCCGGAAGCACGCCTCCTGGCCACGCCTCGTCGTGCGCAGCCTGCGTGAACCGTTCACCGCGGTGCTGCTCTGCCTCGGTCTGGTCTCCGCCGCCATGTTCGCCTGGTCCACCGCCTGCGTCATCCTCACCTTGGTCGCTGCCAGCAGTGTGCTCCGGGCTTCGGGCGAGCACCGCGCCGACCGGTCCATGGATGGGCTGCGCAAACTGGTCGCCACCACCTCCACCGTGCTGCGTCGCGTTCACGACCACGCCGCGCCGGCGGCCCATGAGATGCCGGTGGAGGACCTGGTCCCCGGCGACATCATCAAGCTCGGCGCAGGAGACCTGGTCCCGGCCGACGTACGGATACTGCGGGCGCGGGGCCTGACCGTGCACCAGTCGGCGCTGACCGGCGAGTCCGCCCCAGTCCCGAAACACGCGGCGGACCTCTCCCGACCGGTCAGAACCGCGGTGTTCGAGCAGCCGCAGCTGTGCTTCCAGGGCAGCAGCGTCGCCACCGGCAGCGGCACCGCCGTCGTGCTGGAGACGGGCGGGCGCACCCGGTTCGCGGCCGCCTACGACCGCACGGTCGGCCGGCGCGAGGCGAGCGCCTTCGACCGGTCGGTGCACAGCATCTCGTGGATCCTGATCCGGTTCATGCTGCTCACCCCGCCGCTGGTGCTGATGGCCAACGCCACGCTGCGCGACCGCGGCCTGGAGACCCTGCCGTTCGCGGTCGCCGTGGCCGTGGGGCTGACCCCCGAGATGCTGCCGGTCGTCGTGACCACCTGTCTGGCGCGCGGGGCGTCGCTGCTGGCCCGTACGCGCGGGGTGATCGTCAAACGGCTCCCGGCGCTGCACGACCTGGGCGCGGTCAACGTGCTGTGTCTCGATAAGACGGGCACGCTCACCCAGGACCGGCCGGTCGTCGAACGGGGCCTGGACGCATGCGGCGGCACCGATCCCGACGTGGTGCGCTGGGCGGCCGTCAACGCCTGGTGGACCCTCCAGCTCGCCGACCTGCCCGAGCCGGACGCCCTGGACGAGGCGGTCCTGGAGACGGCGGACGAGGACGACCTCATGGCGTACGACGGGGTCGCGGCACTGCCCTTCGATCCCGTGCGCCGCCTGTCCACCGCCGTCGTCCGCACCCCCGGCCGGCTCGGCTCGCACACGCTCGTCGTCAAGGGCGCCGTGGAGGCCGTCCTGGAACGCTGCGCCCTGGAGCCCGAGGAGCGGGAGCGCCTGACGGACCTCGCGGACCGGGCCGCGCGGGAGGGCCTGCGGGTGCTGGCGGTCGCCACCGTCGAACGTCCGGTTCGCCTGCGCGACTACACCCCGGCCGACGAGCGCGGACTGGACTTCCGCGGCTTCGTCACCCTGCGCGACGCGCTCGCGCCCACTGCCGCGCCGGCCCTTGCAGCGCTCGCCGCACGCGGCGTCACGATCAAGGTTCTCACCGGCGACCACCCCGGCACCGCTGCCCGCGCCTGCCACGACCTGGCTATCCCGCTCGCCCCGGACCAGGTCCTCACGGCCGACCGAATCGACAGCCTCGCCGACCCCGAACTGGCCGCCCTCGCCCGCCGTACGACGGTCTTCGCCCGCTGCACCCCGGAGCACAAGGCGCGGATCACGGCTGCCCTGCGCACCGGCGGCCACACGGTGGGCTTCCTCGGGGACGGCGTCAACGACCTGCCCGCGCTGCGCGCCGCCGACGTCGGCATCGCCCCCCGCGACGCCGCCGACGTGGCCCGGGAGGGCGCCGACGTGGTCCTCGCGGAGAAGGACCTCACCGCGATCGACCATGCCATCACCGCGGGCCGACGGAGCGCCGGCAACATCGCCACCTATCTGTGCGTCACCCTGTCGTCGAACCTCGGCAACGTGATCGCGATGCTCGGCGCAGGCCTGCTGCTGCCCTTCCTGCCGATGCTCCCGGCTCAGGTACTGGTGCAGAATCTGTGCTTCGACACGGTGCAGATCGCCTTCGCCTACGACCACCCCCACCCGTCGATGCTGCGCCGCCCGAAGATGCTCGATCCCCGCTCGATCCTCCGCTTCATCATGGGATTCGGCGTCCTCAACGCCACCGCCGACCTGGCGACCTTCGCCATCCTGACCCTCGCGCTGCACCGCCCGGGAACGAGCGACGACGGGGCGGTCTTCCACTCCGGCTGGTTCACCGAGAACCTGATCACCCAGGGCCTGGCCATGGTGCTCCTGCGCGTCGGCCATCGCCTCTTTCAGGACCGTACGCCCGGTCCGGTCGGCTGGACCGCGGCCGCCCTGGCGGTCATCGGCATCGTGCTCCCGCCGTCACCACTCGGCCCCCTGCTCGGTCTGACCGCCCTCCCGCTGGAGTACTACCTCCTCCTCATGGGCGTCCTGGCGCTGTATACCGCCGCACTCCTGCCGGCCCGGGCACGTTACGAGCGGAGACTCGGCAGCCAGGAGTGAGCGTCTCGCGGTCTTGCCTGTCGCGGCATCAGGTGGCGTCGAGATCGAATGCAGGATGTGAGGCCGGCTCGGACGGTGTCTCCTTGGGCAGGGGCACGCCGCTTCTGGCCACCGTTTCCGCTCAGCCGGCATTCCCCGCGTCGCGTACAGCATCGGCGATGTCCGACAGCTCCGCGCTCGGGTCCAGGGCGGCACGGATCTCGTCGATCTCAGGGTTGTCGCCGTCGAGGACGTGCTTGCGGATGAACGTCTTGGGGTGCAGGTCCTCGAACTCGAAGCCCTTCAGCTCCGGGCCGAGTTCGGAGCGGACCTCCTCCTTGGCGCTCTCGGAGATCTCCCGCACCTTGCGCAGGAACCCGACCACGCTCTGGATGACCTCGGGCAGCTTGTCCGGACCGAAGAGCAGAACCACGAGGAGCGCCAGCGTGAGGAGCTCCATAGGGCTCACATCAGGGAACATCCGATGCCCTCGCCTTCGTCCCCGGCGCTCCGCCCCAGCGCGGAACACGTGCCGTAATACTTTAGCAATTGCGCAAATGATCGAATGGCTAGTGGTGGCAGCCGCCCGCTCTCACTCTCCAGGGAGGTCGTCTTCATGCCCTCTTCGTCACGGGCCCGCCGCGTCGCCCGCCCTGCCCGCGGCCCGGTCGTGATGGCCGTAACCGCGGTGCTGGGACTGTCGGGTGTCGGTTCCGGGTGCTTCCGCAGTCACGGGTGCCGGCACGGGGGCGATGGCCCAGGCGTTCAGGAGGGGCCTGGTGTACGTCGACCCGCGGGTCCAGGGTCAGTTACCGAAGGCCGTCGCCGACAAGCTCGCTGCGAAGGTCGAGGATCCGACAAGCCGGTCTTCGTTGCCGGGCTGCCTGAGTCCGCCGATTACCCGCAGGCGCCCCTGATGCAGGATCTGCGGTGGCTGACCGGCATCACCGGCGCCTACGCCGTCCGCCTCGGGACGCTGTTCAACGCCAAGGCCGACCATCAGGTGATGTCAGCGGGCGCCGTGACCAATCTGCGCGACGCGGTGCAGCGCGCCGACGCCTCGAACGCGGAGGCGCAGCTGAATACCTATGTCGACCAGGCCGTCCAGCAGGTCAGGGGCCACGCCCCAACCTCGTGGGCGCAGGCCGGTGGAGGCGGCTTTGGCAGTGCCGGGCTGCTGGCCGGCGGTTTGATCGCGGCCGGGGCGGCCGGGGGCGGGTATGCGCTGTACCGGCAGCCGAAGCAGGGCCGAGGCGGAGCGGGCGGAGCTGGAGGCTTATCGGGTGGTGGACGAGGACATCACCGCCTTCGGCGAGAGGCTGGTCCGGCTGGACTTCTCCCCGGCCGCGCCCGGTGCCGCGGATGAGATGCGCGCCGACTACGGGTTTGCCCTGGACGCCTTCGAGCGGGCCAAGGAGCAGATACCCGCTGCCCCGGGCCGCACGACGTGCGGTCTGTGACCGCCGCGCTGGCCGAGGGCCGCTTCGCGCTGGCTGCCCTCACCACGCGCCGCACCGGGGCACCGCTGCCGCGGAAGCGCCTGCCCTGCTTCTTAGACCCACGGCACGGCTTGTCGGTCAGCGCCGTCACCTGGTTCCCGCCCGGCGGCGGATTCCGTCTGGTCCTGGCCTGCTCCGAGGACGCCGTTCGCGTCAGCCAGGGCCAACAGCGCGTGACCCGCATGGTCCACACCGATGCGGGCGCCCAGCCCCAGTGGAACGCCGACCCCGCCTATGCCCCGGGGGCGGGCGGCTATTTCGGCGGCGGAGGCGCGGTGGTCGGCGGCCTGCTCGCCGGAACCCTTCTGGGCAGCCTGCTCAGTGCTCCCTTCGCCTACCCCGACTCCGGGGATGTCTGCTCGTCCGCTCCGGATCTGCCGGGGGTGGTGACTTCTCGGGGCGGACTTCAGCGCCTCCGACTTCGCGGGGCGGACTTCAGCGCCTCCGACTTCGCGGGCGGCTTCGGCGGCGACTTCGGGTCGGACGGCGGGGGCGATTTCGGCGGCAGTGACTGGGCGTAACCCTGCAGCTCACGGCGCCGCAAGCCCTTCTTGGCACCGCCCACCCTGTGAATCTGGGCAGGTTCGATGATGAACTGGCCATTCGTTTGCTAGGTTGCGCAACTATGCAACAGAGGTGAAGCCCCGCTTCGCCCGACGGATACGGCCGTGCTCGACCGCCGCATGCCCGAGGGACGGATGGGCCCGACCGTTCGCGGGAGTGAGAGTGGCAGATGAGTGACCTGCGGGACGGCTCCGCCGGCCGGGCTACGCGCAACCGTACCGGCCGGGTGCCGCGACAGCGCACGGGCGAACCCGCCCGCGGCCGCTCGTCCGGCGGACGAGCGGCTTCCCGCGCGCAAGGAAGCGCCCAGGCAGGAGGCCGAGCCAGGCCGACCTCGCGTGGCAGGCGCGTGCTGCGGATCAGCGGGATAGTCCTGGCGGTGATCCTGCTCGCTGCCGCCGGTGGCGGCTGGTGGCTCTACCAGCACCTCAACGGCAACATCCACAGCGTCTCACTCGACGGCAAGGGCGGCAGCGAGAAGGCCGACGCCTTCGGCCGCACCCCGATCAACATCCTGGTCATCGGCTCGGACGGCCGCACCAGCGCGGAGGACTGCAAGCTCGGCGGCGGCTGTTCACAGACCGGCGTGCAGTCCGGCAACGGGAACGCGGACGTGGAGATGATGGTGCACATAGCCGCCGATCGCTCCAACGCCACCGTTATGAGCATCCCCCGCGACACCATGACCAACGTCCCCGCCTGCACCGACCCCACGTCGAAGCAGAGCACGCCCGGCTACTACGGCATGATCAACAGTGCCCTGTCGTACGGCCCGGCCTGCCAGGTCGCCACCATCCACCAACTCACCGGCATCCCCATCGATCACTTCGTCAAGCTCGACTTCGCCGGCGTGGTCAGCATGTCAGACGCGGTCGGCGGGGTCTCGGTCTGCGTCAGCGACAACGTCTACGACACCTACTCCCACCTGAAGCTGGCCAAGGGCACCCATACCCTCCAGGGCGTCGCCGCCCTGGAGTTCGTCCGATCCCGGCACGGCTTCGGCGACGGCAGCGACCTGGGCCGCACCTACGCCCAGCACATGTTCCTCAGCTCGATGCTCCGCAAGTTCAAGAGCGCGGGCACGCTGACCGACCCCACTGCGGTCTACGGGCTCGCCGACGCCGCCACCAAGGCACTCACCGTCGACACGGGTCTCGGCAGCATCAGCAAACTGATCAGTCTGGCCTCGGACGTCGACAAAGTGCCCACCAAGCGGATCACCTTCACCACCATGCAGACCGACCCGGATCCGAACAACAACGAGCGGCTCGTCGTGGGGCCGGGCGCGAAGTCCCTGTTCGCGACGATCGCCAACGACCAGTCCTTGAGCGGCGGCTCGGACCAGAAGCCGACTACGGGCCCTGCCTCTCCGACGCCGGTCGACACTGCCCAGATCGCGGTGAAAGTCGAGAACGGCACCGGCATCGGCGGCCGCGCCTCCGATGTCGCCACCGCCCTCACCGGCAAGGGCTTCGGCTCAGGCACGACGGCCAACGCACCCGGCGCGACGACCACCACCCTCACCTACGGCCCTGGTGAGAAGCCGCAGGCCCAGGCGGTCGCCGGCGCGCTCAGCCTGCCCTCCTCACACGTCAAGCAGGGCACCGGCACTGGTCTGACCCTGGTGATCGGCAGTGACTGGCCCAGCGGCACCACCTACGGCTCCGACTCCGGCTCATCCTCCCCGGCCCCGGCCGACACCCATGCCGCAGTCTCCAACGCCCACGCCGAAACCGCCGACCAGTCCAAGACCTGCGCCCAGGTCAGCCCGTACCGAACTGTCTCCCTCAACGGCGTCAGCATGACCCCGGCCCAGGCGTACGCAGCCGCGCGCAGCCAGCCCGACTCCGACACGTGACCCGGGCGGGCAGTTGACCCAGGAATGCGACGCGTCGGGAGCGGCTGACTCGTTGCGGCAGCTCTTCGGGTGGTGGCGCTGAGAGGACCGTCCCTGTGCTCTACGGGTACTTGAGAAGGTCATTCGGCTGGTGCCGAGTGCGCCCTATATGAGTCGGGAAAAGGAGGTAACGGGGCCAGTTGGCTACCCGGATGAGGCCTGAAGGAGGCACGGGGGAATGAGCGAGCGCGTCAGCGGTGTGGTCCGGTGGTTCAATCAAGTGAGGGGCTACGGCTACATCGACGGGGACGACGGCCGTGAGGTACGGGTGCGGCGCGAGGACAATGAAGGTGGCACGTTCGTTACCGAAGGCCTTCGCGTCACCTACGAGGTGCGCGAAGGTGCCGCGGACGAACTGGAAGCCGTGCATGTGCAGATAGCCGAGCATGTGCATTAGGGGGGTGATCCGCGTTGGCGCACTCGCCGGGCGGGTGCCATTGGCGGTCACCTACGTGGGCGGACGCCGTTGACCGGACCGGGCCCGATCCCATGCGCGATTGGGAGAATGCGAGTCTGATCTTGCGAAAGAGTGGCGGGTCGCCTGTCCGGCAGAGGATGCCGCCTTCCGGCACAGGGCACCGGCGGTGGGACCGTCCTGGCGGCTGCGCGAGCGCCCTGGTGATAGCCGCACGCCTACACTGTGTGCGTGTGCCGACGGTGATTTGTGAAGCGGCGGGAGAGGACCATGACGGTTGACGTCGGTGGCCTTCAGGATCCTCCCGCCGAAGCGGTAGCGCAGGCGGTCACCGCGTTCGGGCTGCTTGCCTCACGTTCCAGGCTGCACATCATGTGGGCGTTGTCCCAGGGCGAGAGCGATGTCACCGGCCTGGCCGCCCGGGTGGACATGGCGCTGCCCGCAGTCAGCCAGCACCTGGCGAAGCTGAAGCTCGCCGGTCTCGTCGCCGCCCGCCCCGAGGGCCGACGGCAGGTCTACTACGTTGATGACCCCGACATTGCCGCCGCCATCGGCGCGATGGTCGCACTGCTGGCCGCGCGGGCAGAGCAGAAGTCGCTTCAGCCGATGTCGCCGCTGGAATTCACTCTGGGCAGACCGGACCACAAGCCGGCATGACGTTGGCCTGCGAGCGCAGGGGGCTGACGCTGGATGCTCGAACTTGACGTATGCCTCGGGCGGCTGACGGAGTGTCTTACGGTGTTGTCCACAGTGCAGGCACCGTTGGCCGCGCAGCGTGTACCCCGGTGGGAGAAACCCCGTCGGCGGGAGGGCGGACCTCGACACCATGCGCCTGCCTGTCGTGGGGCCCGTTGCCGGGGGTGGGGGTCAGTTGACGCAGGGGATGCCGCCCATCTTCACCGAGTCGCCCGCGAAGGCCGTCGACGGAACGGTCGACGGCTCGCTCGCCGGTGCGATGGCCTGCGTGGATCCGGAAGAGCCGGTCGAGGTCGTGGCGGGCGGGGTGAAGTCCGTGCCGAGAGTGATCTGGACTCGGTCGGCCAGGACCGAGGGGCTGGCAACGGGTGGCGCGGTGCCCAGGCGGCCGGCGATCTGCTGGGCCGCTGCCTGTGCGCCGGAGCCGTAAGCGATCGTTGTGCTGTGCTGGGTGGCAGCGTTGGACGTTCGCCCGCCGGTGTAGCCCAGAGCCGCAAGGGCCCTGAGTTCCGCGGCGGCGGCGCCTGTTCTGCCGGAGCCGTTGAAAACATCCACGGTGGCGGGGGCGGCAGGCGCGGCAGATGACGGCTTCCCGCCCCCCACGCCGTCGCTGGGTGAGGCGGACGCACCATGTCCGATCATCGCCTGCACGATCGACCTTATCCGCTCAGGGTCGACGAGGTTGACCTCCTCGTTGTTGCGGTGGGCGAAACCGGCGATCGGCAGGGTGTGGAACTCCACCTTCCCTCCGGTGAGGTTGGTGGCCTGCTGAGCGAAGTCCAGCACGTTCAGCCTGCTGTCGATGACCAGGTCCTGCTTCACGACGCCGAACAGGCCCTGCAGCTTGCTGAGATCACCGAACATCCCGTCGGTCTTCAGCTTGTGCGTGACGGAGGACAAGAACGCCTGCTGGCGGTGGGTGCGGTCGAGGTCGCCCATGAGGAGCCCGTGTCGCTGGCGTACGAAGGCCAGGGCCTGTTTGGGGCTCAGCTCCTGCAGTCCGGCGGGGAAGTCGGCGCCGGAGTACCGGTCGTGCACCGGGTGCTTGAGGCAGACCTGGATCGGCTGGAGCACCTTGGCGATGTCGTAGAAACCGAGCAGATTGACCTCGGCGAAGTGGTCGACCGGCACATCGAGGAACCTCTGCACCGTGACCAGGGTGGCTTCCCGCCCGGCTTCCCTACTCTGCGCTTCGAGGTCAGGGCCCTTGACGCCCTGCGCGCTCAGCCTGTCGTGCGCGCTCGTGTAGGCGTTGGCATAGGCTTCCTTGATCTTGTAGTGGCCCTGGACGGATCCGTCGCCGTTGAACGTCTGGACGTAGTCGTCACGCGGGACGGAGAAAGCCGTGACCTTTCCGCCGTCGGGGGGGATGTGCATCAGGATCAGCGTGTTGGTGTTGTAGTATCCGAGATCGCTCGATCCGGCGTGCAACTGGTCCTGCACGAACTGCCGCGGCAGATCGTTGCCATTCATGTCCTTACGGGAGTCCAGGCCGATCAACAGCAGGTTAACCGAGTTGTCCAGATGGTGCGGTGCCCCCTTGTTGGCCGCGTCCAGGGCATCGGAGGTGTTCAGGCCGCCGTTGATCCAGGTGTAGGTGGCCCACGTGACCCCACTGGCCAGCAGAATTGCCGCCGAGGTCATCGCGACCGCGACCCGCCCGGCCTTCACCCACAGCGAACGCCGTGCCGGCCTGCGGCCGCGCACCATCCTGCCGCCCGCCGCGCCGTTGCGGCGCCGACCCGGCTCCGTCCTGCCCAGGCCCGCCCCGCTCCGGTGTACCTCAGGCACCGCTGCCCCTCCTCCTCCGCTGGGACCGGATCACGCGAACCACCAGCACGGCGATCACTGCAAGTTCTGCCCCTGCCATCGCCGGGAACGCGTCGATGCCCCAGTGCACCGCCGAAGCGGTCAGCGCGCTGCGGGCACTCACGCCCGAGACCTGCTCGGCGACGACGGTGACCGCCATCAATACCAGCGGCGGCGCACACAGAACCCACCAGGCGCCGGCCCGGCAACACATCCCCGCAGTCACGCCCCCCGCGATGACCGCAGTGAGCGCGAACGCCCATCCCAGTCCTGATGCGAACAACTCGTCCACGCCGGCACCGACAACTGGCAGACCCCACACGAGGATTCCCGCCCGGCCGGACCCCGCTGAGGGGACGCCGGATCTACGACGTGACGACCCCGCCCGACGCGCCCGCGGGCCTGGCACACCGCGTGCTCCACGGGATTCCGCAGAAGACCGCACGTCGCTGCGGGAGGGGTACGTGTCCTTGCCGGCAGTGGCGATGCGCTGGCCTGTCATCCGCATTCCTCGTCCGAATCCGCTGACGGTCATGGGGGATCGGGCCCGACTCACGTACACAGCGTGCAGCGACTCGCGCCCCCGGTTTCCAAGACGTTCCGCACCCATTGAAGGTTGCTTAGTTGCGCAATATTGCAAGCCTACGTCATGCAAGCGAACAGCAGCAATTCACGCATGCCAGTGCCACGGGAGATCTACAGATGGGCATGCGCAGCGAGTCGCGCAGTGATCCCCGCAAAGAGCAGGGCAAGCCTGTGCAAGACAGGGGGTCCGTTCCGGCGGTAGTCCTCCTACAATCTGCCGATATCACCCATACATCGCATATCGCGTAACTTCTGACACTACGCGACGGGGGAGTCGGCAACATATCGGCCAGGCTCAGCAACCCTGCGCCGACTGCTCGACAGGGTTGTCAACCGGCTTCCGAGTTGACAGCCGAACAGGAAGCAGTCGCCGATACGGCGGGCGCCCTGGATGGACTATCAGCCACGTCTGAAGACGGTCGGCCACCTGTCCGGTCGACCATCACTGCGGACCGCGGTAGCCGCGCAACAGGAGCCAGGCAACGAGCGGGAGGCCGACGAGCAGCGCGCCGAGGACGATCGACAGCAAGTGCGAGCCGAACGGCGCAGGGTCATGGCCGCCCACAGCAACAGCGGAAAGGTGTCCGCGGCGGCGAGCATCGCAGCAGGGTGCATACGTCAACTTACCCGGCTTGCTACAGCACCTCAGCGGGGGCGGACGTGCCCGGCACAACGAGCGGAAACGCCGGCGCTGGGTCGTCGACCGGCAGTGGCGCCCCCGGATCGCGGGGCTGCGCACCAACGCCGCGGTCTCCAACGGCGCCACGCTGTTCGGGACGGCTTCGCCGTCCCCGAAGATGCGCGACACGTCGCCGAGGGCTTGGAGGTGGCCGCTCATTCGAATTCCACCTGTGCGGCGAGCGGCAGGCTGAGGGTCAGCCCTTCGTCGACGATGCGCCGGCGGGCGCGGGCGATCTCCTCGTCGGTACGAAGGCTCAGGGCCTCGATGACGTTGCGGCGGCTCTGCCCCCACAGGGCGTGGAAGTGCGGCGGGGACAGACGGTGCTGGAGTTGTTCGAGGTGGGAAGCGAAGAGCAGCAGCTGGGGAAGGTTGGAGGGCAGGACGAAGGCGTTGCGGCACTCCAGGCAGCGAGCGGGGGCGACCGGGCATAACTGCCCGGGGCGGCCGAACGGCAAGGTGAACGGGTCCCGGCAGCTGGAGACGCCCATGTCCAGCTCACCGGCCCGCAGTTGCTCCACCTCCTCCCGGGAAAGGCCCAGGGCCGCGGCGGCGCCCGGCTCGCCGAGCACCTGCTCCGCCCCCGGGGTGAGCACGATCGGGCCGTTAAGGGCCTGGTCGAGCCAGTGCTGCTGTGCCGAGGTGATGACGTGACCGGCGATGACCCGCAGGGTCGTGCCGTGGGCGTAGTGGCCGCGGAAGGTCTCGGTGGTGTGGTCGTCGGCAATGTCGCTGATACGGCCGGCCCCTGGACTCAATCGACCCGCTGAAGATCGCCGAGGGCTACTACCTCCAGCCGTCCAGCCCGGTCGCGGCGAAGCCGTACAAGCTCCTCGTCCAGGCCCTCGGCCGCTCCAGCAAGGCGGCCGTCGCGAAGTACGCCTGGTCCGGCCGGGAGAGACTGGGACTGCTCCGCGTCCGCGACGACGTCCTGGTCCTCCACGCCATGCGCTGGCCGGACGAGATCCGCGACCCCGCCGAGCTGTTGCCGCCGCCGGTCGAGGTGTCCGAGCAGGAGATCGAGGGCGCGCTCGCCCTCGTGGACACGATGACGGTGGACGAGTTGGTGGGCCCCGACTTCGAGGACCGGTACACCGAGGCCATGGCCCAGATCATCGAGGCCAAGCGCGAGGAGAAGCCACTCCCTGAGGCGCCCGAGCCGGAGCAGCCGGCCCAGGTGCTCGACTTGATGGCCGCGCTGAACGAGTCGGTGCAGAAGGTCAAGGCGTCCCGCGGCGAGGGCACCGGCCCGGCCGAGGTGCACGAGCTGCCGAAGCCGAAGAAGACGGCCGCGAAGAAGCAGCCGACCAAGAAGGCCGTAGCCAAGAAGACGACCGCGAAGAAGGCGACAGGGCGGAAGCCGAAGAGCGCCTGAGGTGCGGCAGGCGCAGGGGCACGGCTGTCCCGTGCCACCAGACCTTGACGGACGCGAGTTTGTGTCAACGGAGTTTGATCACCGCAGGTCAGCGACTCAACGCACCTTCGGTGCGCGCCGGGGGCGGCCATCTGCACGGGTGCAGCCCGTTGTCACCGTTCCGTCACAAGTAGCCGCCGCACGAACCCTGCTGCTCTCCCGCCCTGTCTGCACTCACGTACCACGACCACGCGTACCGCGGGGCAACAACCGACGACCGAAACCCGCGGACGAGACGACTCAGGGGGACGACAGCATGCGTCACAGCAACGGCATTCGCAGGGCGGCTCTGGCGACGACGGCGGTCACGGCCGTCGCGGCGGCGGTGACCGGCATCCTGCCCGGCACCGCCATGGCGGCGAGCACCACCACCTCCACCCCGCCGCCCGCCTGTTCGGCCTCCGCCCTCCAGGTCAGCGCCTGGCAGGCCGTCCACCGGCCCGTCGGGACCGGGACCGGGGCGGCGGTCGTGCAGTTCACCAACGCCTCCCCGAGGACGTGCGTCCTGAAGGGCCATCCGACGGTCGCGGGCGCCGGCAACGGCTCCCCCGCCCGCAACACCCCGCTCACGGTCACCCCCACCGGCAGGGCGGTCACCGTGACGGTCCGGCCGCACGGCAAGGCGTGGGTGAAGCTGACCTTCGTCCAGGTCCAGGGGGAGGCCGACGGCTACTGCGTGTCGGGCAAGGACCCGGTGACGTATCCGACGATGGTCATCGGGCTGCCGCGCTCCGGGAAGCACCAGGTCGCCCTGAACGACGGGGTGTGGGCCGAGTGCGACAACAAGGTGACCGTCACCCCGGTCTCGGCGGTCAAGCCTTCCTGACCCCCCGTCCCCACAGATCGAGCAGCCTGCACGACGATCGCAAGGCTCTAACCTGCACATTTACGAGGAACTGCACATAAGTGCAGGTCAGCTGCTCAACGCACCGAAGGTGCGCTGAGCCGCTGACCTGCGGTGATCAAACCGATGACACAAACTCGCATTCGTCAAAGTCCGATGGCAAACGGTCAAGATCCAGTGGCACGGGACAACGGCCGCGGTGACGGGGCTTCTGGTTCACCCGACGTAGATGACCCGTGCCGGTGAACGTTGATCGATTGCCGCTCAAGGCTGATCAACGTTGGTTTGTGCCACCGAAGGTTGATCAGTTGGCGTACGGGCGGGTGGGACCCGGAGAGGGGTATCTGTCCTCGGACGTCCGGGCCGGTCAGTCCAACAGGGCGGCCGTGAACGCCCTGCGATGGTCCACCAGCCAGGTCTGCATGCGGTCCCAGCGTTCCCCACCACCGCGCTCGGCCGACGCCTGGAGGTAGGCGGGGTCTCCTCCGGCCACGCGGCGGGCGACGAAGGCCCCGCAGACCTCCGTGGCCTGTTCGATGACACCGGGCAGCTCGATGCGGTCCCCTGTCGAGAGGCCGTAGCCGTCGGCAAGGATCCGCAGCCGTGCGGCCGCTCGAGGGCGGCCAAGGCCTTCTTCTTGCCCAAGCGGGGCATGAGCCGCATGTAGCGGGCGCCGAGGTAGGTGCGGTCCCGGGTACGGGAGGCCGCCATGGCGGCCGTGCCGAGGGCTGCGCCGAGCCAGCGGTTGCCGTGGCGTCTGCGACCCGACTTGTGCTTGCCCGCGGACTCGTGATGCCCCGGGCAGACTCCCGCCCACGAGGCCAGGTGCCCGGCGGTGCGGAACCGGGCCATGTCTGCGCCGGTCTCCGCGATCAGGACCTCGGCGACGGCCTGGCCAACGCCGGGGATGGTCTGCAGCAGTTCAAGCTGCCGGGCAAAAGGGCGCATCTCCCCCTCGATCCGCGCCGACAGTTCCGCGATGGCAGTCTTGATCTGGTCGATGCGTTCCAGTGCATGCGGCACAGGAACGCGTGATGATGGCTGAAGTTGCCGGTCAGCGCTTCGACGAGGGCGGGGATCTTGGGTCGCATGCGGGCCTTGGCCATCTGGGCGAGCGCGTGGACGTCGCGCTCTCCGTCGATGAGCGCATCGAGCATGGCCCGCCCGGACACCCCGAGGATGTCGGTCGCCACCGTGGAGAGCTTGATGCCGGCGTCCTCGAGTTCCTTCTCCAGGCGCTGGGCCTGCCGCGACAGCTCACTCGCGAGGGGGGAGCTGTAGCGGGTCAGGTCCCGCAGCTGCCGGATCGGCTCGGGTGGTACGAAGGAGCCCTTGAGCAGGCCACACTCGCCCAGCTGGCACAGCCACGCGGAGTCGGCGACATCGGTCTTGCGGCCGGGCAGGCCCTTGGCGTGGGCGGCGTTGACCAGGATCACATTCAGGCAGTCCTCAAGCAGGTAAAACGCCCGCGCCAGTAGTCGCCTGTCGCCTCCATCACCCCGAGGGTGACCTGCTCGGCAATCAGCCAGCCCGCAATTCCAGCAGCGAGTTGGTCGTGGTGGCGAAGGTCCGGATCTCCTGCCGTCGCGAACGCCGGCCGCTCGGACTCGGGGTCCGCACGCAGGCCTTGAGGTCCTTCTTGCCGATGTCGAGCGCCGCGCAGCGCTCGTGCAGTACGTCCATGACAGCCCCTCCCACCGCGACCGACAAGGGTGCGCCGTCCGGAGGAGCCACAGGGCTGAAGAGTCTGGTCCGCGTGCTGTCGCAACAATTGAGGGTCCCTGCAAGCGGCTCCCGACGCCATACTGACACGCGAGCTCACAGGCATCACAGATTCGCCGGCGTCCCGGACGGACACGCCCCCATTTTCCCGGCCTCACGGCGGCCCGCGCAGCGGCCTGGGTTACTGACACGAATCTGCACGTCGTCCCCAGCTGACGAGCGCCCCGCTCGGGGCGCCTGGAGCTGCGCGATCGGCCCCCCACGCACGGCGGCCGGCAGCGGACCCCGCCCCATCAGCGGACCCCGCCCCGAGGGCGGAGAACCGTCGGCTAGAGGAGCCCGTGGCCCCAGGTGGCCGCGCCCGCCAGGGCGATGATGGCGAGCAGGGTGTCGATCGCGCCCAGGATCAGCGCGACGAGCGCCGGGATGTCGCGGTCGTCGGACCACTTGCGGCCCATGGCCTGCCAGCCGCAGAAGACCGCGACCGGACCGAGGACGATGCCCAGCGCGAAGAAGCCGGCCACCGCACAGATCGTCCCGATGATCCCGAGCGTCGCGCGGTCCGGCCCGGTCCGTCGCCATGTCCGACCACGTGACCGGGGGTACCCGCGTGTTCCGTGCCCGAAGCCAGCCATCATCAACTCCCTGGTGCTCATGGACAGTTCGGCTTCGGTGTGCGGGTACCCCGGTTCACGGTCGGCAGACCTGCGCGCGCAGCCCCCTCCGCAGCGCGCGCCGATCCTTCACTGACACAGACAGCCATCGATCATCCCTCAGTGGCAATCGATCAACGTTCACCGGCACAGGTCAGTGGAGATTCGCAACCCTGGACGGCGAAGCGGTGTGTCCGGCCCTGCCAGGACCGGCAAGACCACCGCGCTCACCCAGCTCGGCACGGCCGCACGGGCCCTGCCCCGGCTGCGCGGGGAGCGGATCGCCGACCTGGTCCAGGCCGAACCGGACCTGACCCCCAAGGAGGCCGCCGCCCGCCTCGGCTACCCGACCGCGGTGCAGCGCACAGCCTTTGCCAGCGCTGCCACGGAACTGCGCGCTCGGCAGGTCCAGCCGTACCTGCAGCGCGTCGCGGCGACATCCAGTTGGTGATGCATGACCCCGACCCGCCCCGCTGCGCGCCCTTCTGTCGTGCCGGCCGGGGCGTGGCGGCGAACCTCGCGGTGCTCGACGTCCCCGTGTCACGCGCTGCGCCGGCCGGGCCGCCCGGGCACTGCAGGAGGCAGCCGAGATGGCGTCCGCCGACCTGCGCGACACCGCGGTGGTCGAAGCCG
>NZ_JBVJMF010000028.1:0-102494 GCF_055584345.1 Streptomyces sp. NPDC104106 | reverse complement strand
GCCGCGGCCGTCCAGGGCATCGACGCCCTCAACCACGGCGACGTGGGCGTCCGCTCGCTCCAGGAACACGCGGAACACCTCACCGCAGCCCGCGACTAGCAGCCCTGAGGGGGACACCGGAAACGGTGTCCCCCTCTGTATGAGCACCCTGAGGACTTCTTCCGAGATGTACAAGCTCTTCTTCCGTCTGGTGTTCACCCGGATGGACCCCGAGAAGGCCCACTACCTGGCCTTCCGCTGGATCCGCCTCGCCGCCCGCGTCCCGGGCCTGCGCACCTTCGTCGCCGCGGCGCTGGCACCCCGCTACAAGGAACTGCGCACCGAGGCGCTCGGGCTGCGCATGCACGGCCCCTTCGGGCTCGCAGCCGGTTTCGACAAGAACGCCGTCGCCGTCGACGGCATGGCGATGCTCGGCTTCGACCACGTCGAGATCGGCACGGTGACGGGGGAGCCGCAGCCCGGCAACCCCAAGAAGCGGCTGTTCCGCCTCGTCGCGGACCGCGCGCTGATCAACCGCATGGGCTTCAACAACGACGGCTCGCTGGCCGTCGCGGCGCGGCTCGCCTCGCGCCGCCCGGTCTTCCGGACCGTCGTGGGCGTCAACATCGGCAAGACCAAGGTCGTCCCGGAGGCCGAAGCGGTCGGCGACTACGTGAAGTCCGCCGAGCGGCTCGCGGCGTACGCCGACTACCTGGTCGTCAACGTCTCCTCGCCGAACACGCCCGGCCTGCGCAACCTCCAGGCCACCGAGGCGCTGCGCCCGCTGCTGACCGCCGTGCGCGAGGCCGCCGACCGCACGGTCGCGAACCGCCGCGTCCCGCTGCTCGTGAAGATCGCGCCCGACCTCGCAGACGAGGACGTCGACGCCGTCGCCGACCTCGCCGTGGAGCTGGGCCTGGACGGCATCATCGCCACCAACACGACCATCGCGCGCAAAGGGCTCGGGCTGACCTCCCGGCCCTCCCTGGTGCAGGAGACCGGCGGCCTGTCCGGCGCTCCGCTCAAGGACCGCTCCCTGGAGGTGCTGCGCCGCCTCTACGCGCGTGTGGGCGACCGGATCACCCTCGTGGGCGTCGGCGGCGTGGAGACCGCCGAGGACGCCTGGCAGCGCATCCTGGCCGGTGCCACGCTGGTCCAGGGGTACAGCGCCTTCATCTACGAGGGCCCCTTCTGGTCGCGCTCGATCCACAAGGGCCTCGCCGCGCGCCTGCGCACCAGCCCGTACGCCACCCTCGCCGACGCGGTCGGCGCCGACGTGAGGAAGCCCGCATGACGTCCCACGAGCCCTTCGGCGCCCGGTTGCGCCGCGCCATGGACGAGCGCGGTCCGCTGTGTGTCGGCATCGACCCGCACGCCTCCCTGCTCGCCGAGTGGGGCCTGAACGACGACGTCTCCGGACTGGAGCGGTTCAGCCGGAGGGTCGTCGAGGCCGTCGCGGACCGCGTCGCCGTGATGAAGCCGCAGAGCGCCTTCTTCGAGCGCTTCGGCTCGCGCGGTGTCGCCGTGCTGGAGACGGTCGTCCAGGAAGCGCGCGCGGCCGGCACCCTGGTCGTGATGGACGCCAAGCGCGGCGACATCGGCTCGACCATGGCCGGGTACGCGGAGGCCTACCTGCACAAGGACGCCCCGCTGTTCTCCGACGCCCTGACCGTCTCGCCGTACCTCGGTTACGGCTCGCTCAGCCCGGCCGTGGCCCTTGCCCGGGAGAGCGGCGCGGGCCTGTTCGTGCTGGCCCTGACCTCGAACCCGGAGGGCCCCGAGGTGCAGCACGCGGTGCGTGCCGACGGCCGCAGCGTGGGCGCGACCATGCTGGCCCACCTCGCCGCCGAGAACGCGGGGGAGGAGCCGCTCGGCTCCTTCGGCGCCGTCGTCGGCGCCACGGTCGGCGACCTGTCGTCGTACGACCTCGCGATCAACGGTCCGCTCCTGGCGCCCGGTGTGGGCGCGCAGGGGGCGACGGCGGCCGACCTGCCGAGGGTCTTCGGGCCGGCCCTGCGCAACGTGGTGCCGAACGTGAGCCGGGGTGTTCTGCGTCACGGTCCCGACGCCGGGGCCCTGCGCGCGGCCGCGGAGCGTTTCGCGGACGAGATCCAGGGCGTCGTCGCGGGTTCCTGACCCCTGCGGCGCGGGGCCGGGCAGGCGGCGGGCCGGCGACTTGAGTGTGAATACATCCTCAAATCGGGGTCATTATGTCTGAAATGTCCGGCCTGACGGAGGCTGACCAGGACTTTTCCGCTGTTCTCGCTGACTCTGGCGGACTTGCCCGCTAGTCTCCGAGCAGAGTGAACGGGCGAAGCGTGTTGCTCGTGGCTCCCCAGGTGTGGGGCGACTAGGTTCCTCACCGGTCCGTATCCGACAGTTCGACATCCGAGGTGACGTAGGCGTGGCTCTTCCGCCCCTTACCCCTGAACAGCGCGCAGCCGCGCTCGAAAAGGCCGCCGCGGCTCGCCGGGAGCGGGCCGAGGTCAAGAATCGACTCAAGCACTCCGGCGCATCCCTGCACGAGGTCATCCAGCAGGGTCAGAAGAACGACGTCATCGGCAAGATGAAGGTCTCCGCGCTGCTCGAGTCGCTGCCGGGCGTGGGCAAGGTCCGCGCCAAGCAGATCATGGAGCGTCTGGGCATCTCCGAGAGCCGCCGCGTGCGGGGTCTCGGTTCCAACCAGATCGCGTCTTTGGAGCGTGAGTTCGGCGGCTCCGCCTCCTGAGTCCGTCTCCGGGCGGACCGGGAGTCCCGGGCATCCCGGGATTGCTGGAATAATCGCTGCATGAGTGAACGTCCGCGGCTGACCGTGCTCTCCGGCCCCTCGGGGGTCGGCAAGAGCACGGTCGTCGCCCATATGCGCAAGGAACACCCCGAGGTCTGGCTCTCGGTGTCGGCCACCACCCGCACGCCGCGCCCCGGCGAGCAGCACGGAGTCCACTACTTCTTCGTCACCGACGAGGAGATGGACAAGCTGATCGCCAACGGCGAGCTGCTGGAGTGGGCCGAGTTCGCCGGGAACCGCTACGGCACGCCGCGTGCGGCCGTGCTGGAGCGGCTGGAGAAGGGCGAGCCGGTGCTGCTGGAGATCGATCTCCAGGGGGCCCGGCAGGTCCGGGAGTCGATGTCCGACGCCCGGCTGGTGTTCCTGGCTCCCCCCTCCTGGGAGGAGCTGGTGCGCAGGCTGACCGGCCGGGGCACCGAGCCGCCCGAGGTCATCGAGCGCCGCCTGGAGGCGGCCAGGACCGAGCTGGCGGCCGAGCCGGAGTTCGACATGACCTTGGTCAACACCTCCGTCGAGGACGTGGCCCGTGAGCTGCTAGCCTTGATGGACGTTGTGTGATCGTGACTGTGATCACGATGATTGATTCTTTTCCATCCATCGGAAGGTAGAGCGTGTCCTCTTCCATCACCGCGCCCGAGGGCATCATCAACCCGCCGATCGACGAGCTCCTCGAGGCAACCGACTCGAAGTACAGCCTCGTGATCTACGCGGCCAAGCGGGCCCGCCAGATCAACGCGTACTACTCGCAGCTCGGCGAGGGCCTGCTGGAGTACGTCGGTCCCCTCGTCGACACGCACGTCCACGAGAAGCCGCTCTCGATCGCCCTGCGCGAGATCAACGCGGGTCTGCTGACGTCCGAGGCCGTCGAGGGCCCCGCCCAGTAAGACCGCGCAGTAGTACTTTCAGATTGCGCTTGACTTATCCACAGGCCCGGCAGTCATGCTGCCGGGCCTGTGGTGTGTCATGGGTGTTGCAGGTTCTCGAATCCGGGGAGTGACGGTGGACAAGCCCAAGGTCGTGCTGGGGGTCAGCGGTGGCATCGCCGCGTACAAGGCCTGCGAGCTGCTGAGAAGGTTCACGGAGTCGGGCCATGACGTCCGCGTGGTCCCCACCGCCTCCGCGCTGCACTTCGTCGGCGCCGCCACCTGGTCCGCGCTGTCGGGCAACCCGGTCTCGACGGAGGTCTGGGACGACGTCCACGAGGTCCCGCACGTCCGCATCGGCCAGGGCGCCGACCTCGTCGTCGTCGCGCCCGCCACGGCCGACATGCTCGCCAAGGCCGCGCACGGCCTCGCCGACGACCTGCTCACCAACACGCTCCTGACCGCCCGCTGCCCGGTCGTCTTCGCGCCCGCCATGCACACCGAGATGTGGGAGCACCCGGCCACCCAGGAGAACGTGGCCACCCTGCGCCGGCGCGGCGCCGTCGTCATCGAACCGGCCGTGGGCCGCCTCACCGGCGTCGACACCGGCAAGGGCCGGCTGCCCGACCCGGCCGAGATCTTCGAGGCCTGCCGCCGGGTCCTGGCCCGTGGCGGCAACGAGCCCGACCTCAAGGGCCGCCACGTGGTCGTATCGGCGGGCGGCACCCGTGAGCCCCTCGACCCGGTCCGCTTCCTCGGCAACCGCTCCTCCGGCAAGCAGGGCTACGCCCTCGCCCGCACCGCCGCCGCCCGCGGCGCCCGGGTCACGCTGGTGGCTGCCAACACCGGCCTGCCCGACCCGGCGGGCGTGGACGTCGTCCCCGTCGGTACGGCGGTCCAGCTGCGCGAGGCCGTCGTGAAGGCGGCGGCCGACGCCGACGCGGTCGTGATGGCCGCCGCCGTCGCCGACTTCCGACCGGCCGTCTACGCCGCCGGAAAGATCAAGAAGAAGGACGGCCAGGAGCCCGACCCGATCGTCCTGGTACGGAATCCAGACATTCTCGCGGAGATTTCCGCCGATCGCGCCCGGCCCGGACAGGTGGTCGTCGGCTTCGCCGCCGAGACCGACGACGTCCTCGCCAACGGCCGCACCAAGCTCGCCCGCAAGGGCTGTGACCTGCTGGTGGTCAATGAGGTGGGGGAGCGCAAGACGTTCGGCTCCGAGGAGAACGAGGCCGTGGTGCTGGGGGCCGACGGCAGCGAGACCCCCGTGCCGCACGGCCCCAAGGAAGCCCTGGCCGACACCGTCTGGGACCTGGTCGCCGAGCGCCTGCGCTGAGCCCCGGCGCGCCCCGCGAACCCCCGCTATGGGCGCGCGCGAACGCGTCTGGATCACCCCTCGATTCGCGTGTGGCGACCCTGGCCAAGGTCACCCGGCATTGGGCAGAATGCCCGTGCCGCAGGTCACAGCACTCCCGAGAGGCGAGACAGTGACCCACCGGCCGAGTGCGACCGATAAACTGTTCAGGGTCGGCACCGGGCGCAGCCCTCGTGCCGACTGCAAATGATCAGCCAGCAGCCGCTGCAACCACAGGGAGCGTTGTGTCCCGTCGCCTGTTCACCTCGGAGTCCGTGACCGAGGGTCACCCCGACAAGATCGCTGACCAGATCAGCGACACCATTCTCGACGCGCTTCTGCGCGAGGACCCGACCTCCCGGGTCGCCGTCGAGACGCTGATCACCACCGGCCTGGTGCACGTGGCCGGCGAGGTCACGACCAAGGCGTACGCGGACATCGCGACCCTGGTCCGCAACAAGATCCTGGAGATCGGCTACGACTCCTCCAAGAAGGGCTTCGACGGCGCCTCCTGCGGTGTGTCCGTGTCCATCGGCGCGCAGTCCCCGGACATCGCGCAGGGTGTCGACACGGCGTACGAGTCCCGGGTCGAGGGCGACGACGACGAGCTGGACAAGCAGGGTGCCGGCGACCAGGGCCTGATGTTCGGCTACGCCTCCGACGAGACGCCGACCCTCATGCCGCTGCCGATCTTCCTGGCGCACCGCCTGTCCAAGCGCCTGTCCGAGGTCCGCAAGAACGGCACCATCCCCTACCTGCGCCCGGACGGCAAGACGCAGGTCACCATCGAGTACGACGGCGACAAGGCCGTCCGCCTCGACACGGTCGTCGTCTCCTCCCAGCACGCCTCCGACATCGACCTGGAGTCGCTGCTCGCCCCCGACATCCGCGAGTTCGTCGTGGAGCCCGAGCTGAAGGCGCTGCTGGACGAGGGCATCAAGCTGGACACCGAGGGCTACCGTCTGCTGGTCAACCCGACCGGCCGCTTCGAGATCGGCGGCCCGATGGGCGACGCCGGCCTGACCGGCCGCAAGATCATCATCGACACCTACGGCGGCATGGCCCGCCACGGCGGCGGCGCCTTCTCCGGCAAGGACCCGTCCAAGGTGGACCGCTCCGCCGCGTACGCGATGCGCTGGGTCGCGAAGAACGTCGTGGCGGCGGGCCTGGCCTCCCGCTGCGAGGTCCAGGTCGCCTACGCGATCGGCAAGGCCGAGCCCGTCGGTCTCTTTGTGGAGACCTTCGGCACCCACAAGATCGAGACGGAGAAGATCGAGAAGGCGATCGACGAGGTCTTCGACCTCCGCCCGGCCGCGATCATCCGCGACCTCGACCTGCTCCGCCCGATCTACGCCCAGACGGCGGCCTACGGCCACTTCGGCCGCGAGCTGTCCGACTTCACCTGGGAGCGCACCGACCGCGTCGACGCCCTCCGCAAGGCCGTGGGCCTGTAGACCCGCGCCCTTCTCCTCGCCGAGGCCCGGCTCCCCCTCGGGAGCCGGGCCTCGGCGTGTCCGCGTGGGACCGCGGCGGCCCCGGGCGGTGCCGGGCGCCGGCGGCCCTTGTCAGTGGCGTTTGGTAAGAATGCAAGCGTGAGCAGCGAGAACGGGGAACCCCGGGCGGACGGGGGCGGCGAGGCCGAAGGGGCGCCGCCGGAGCAGCTCGCGTTCATCCGGGAGAGCGTCCGCAAGGCCAGGGCGCCGCGTGCCAAGCCGCGGACCTGGCGGGGGGCCGCGCTCGCCAAGGAGCTGCCCGTCGCCCGGGTCCTGGTCGACAAGGGCGTGCTGCACCTCGACCGGTACTTCGACTACGCCGTGCCCGAGGAACTGGACGCGCAGGCGCGGCCCGGGGTGCGGGTGCGGGTGCGGTTCGGGGCCGGCCGGGGCCGGGTGCGCGAGGGGCGGCGCGAGGGCGGGGGGCTCATCGACGGCTTCCTCATCGAGCGCCGGGCCGAGTCCGACTACTCCGGGCCGCTGGCCGCACTGGCCCAGGTCGTCTCCCCGGAGCCCGTCCTCGGCGAGGAACTGCTGGGGCTCGCCCGCGCCGTCGCCGACCGCTACGCCGGAAGCCTCGCCGACGTGCTCCAGCTGGCCGTGCCGCCGCGCAGCGCGCGGGCCGAGCAGCGGCCCTCGCCCGCGCCGCTCCCCCCACCGCCCGCACCGGACCCCGCCACCTGGGGACGGTACGAGCACGGGGCCGCCTTTCTCGACGCGCTGGCCTCCGGCGGAGCGCCGCGGGCCGTCTGGAACGCGCTGCCCGGCCCGCGGTGGAGCGAGGAGCTGGCGCGGGCGGTCGCCGCCACGCTCGCCTCGGGACGCGGCGCCCTGGTCGTCGTACCGGACGGGCGGGACGCCACGCGCGTCGACGCCGCGCTCACCGCGCTGCTCGGTCCGGGACGGCACGCGCTGCTCACCGCCGACGCGGGACCCGAGAAGCGGTACGAGCAGTGGCTCGCCGTGCGGCGCGGATCCGTACGGGCTGTGGTCGGGACGCGGGCGGCCATGTTCGCGCCCGTGCGGGACCTGGGACTCGTGGCGGTCTGGGACGACGGCGACGACAGCCTCAGCGAGCAGCACGCACCGCAGCCGCACGCCCGCGACGTGCTGCTGCTGCGCGCCGCCCTGGACAAGTGCGCCTTCCTGCTCGGCGGGTTCGCCTGCACCGTGGAGGCGGCCCAGCTGGTGGAGAGCGGCTGGGCCCGGCCGCTGGTCGCCGGCCGCGAGCAGGTGCGGCGGGCCGCCCCCGTGGTCCGCACCGTCGGGGACGAGAACCTCGCGCGCGACGAGGCCGCCCGCGCCGCGCGGCTGCCGAGCCTCGCCTGGGAGACGGCCCGGGAGGGGCTGCGGCACGGCCCGGTGCTGGTGCAGGTGCCCCGGCGCGGCTACGCACCCCGTCTGGCCTGTGCGCAGTGCCGGGCGCCGGCGCGGTGCCGGCACTGTTCCGGACCGCTCCAGGCGCAGGACGCGGGGGTGCTGCGGTGTGCCTGGTGCGGGCGGGAGGAGAGCGCGTGGCACTGCCCGGAGTGCGGCGGCTTCCGGCTGCGCGCCCAGGTGGTGGGGGCACGGCGGACGGCCGAGGAGCTGGGGCGCGCCTTCCCCGCCGTTCCGGTGCGCACCTCGGGACGGGAACACGTGCTGGACACGGTGCCGGGCACGCCCGCACTGGTGGTGAGCACGCCGGGCGCCGAACCCGTCGCCGAGGGCGGCTACGCGGCTGCCCTGCTGCTGGACGGCTGGGCCATGCTCGTACGGCCCGACCTGCGGGCCGGTGAGGACGCGCTGCGCCGCTGGATCACGGCGGGCGCGCTGGTCCGGCCGCAGAGCGAGGGGGGCACGGTGGTCGTGGTGGCCGAGCCGACGCTGCGGCCGGTGCAGGCGCTGGTGCGCTGGGACCCCGTCGGGCACGCGGTGCGGGAGCTGGCCGAGCGAGCGGAGCTGGGCTTCCCGCCGGTGTCCCGGATGGCGGCCGTCACCGGTACACCGGCGGCCGTCGCCGGCTTTCTGGCGTCGGTCGAACTGCCGCCGGACGCCGAGGTGTTGGGGCCGGTTCCGGTGCCGCCCACACCGCCTGGCCGGCCCCGCAGACCCGGCGCCCCACCGCCCGGTGAGCACTGGGAGCGGGCACTGGTCCGGGTGCCGCCCGGCAGCGGCGCGGCACTGGCCGCCGCGCTGAAGACCGCCCAGGCCGCCCGAATGGCGCGCGGCGCCGGGACCGGTGAGGCGGTGCGGGTGCGGATCGACCCGCCGGACATCGGTTGACCGCATGGAGCGTGCGGCCGCGTGCTCGGGTGGTGGCAGCGCGGGGCACGCGGTCGTCGGCGCCTGGCCGCTCGCCCGACGTGCGACTGCTCCCCCGGAAGGCGGTTCCGGGAGAGCAGGGGGATGCGGGTTCGGGGGCGTTCAGCCGTTGCGAGGACTGGGGAAGGCCGTCGGGCGGGGTTCGTCGCGCAGGGCCGGGCTGCCCGCGGTCGGCTGGGTCGGCATGGAGCGGGCGGCGGGGACCGTGGGCACCGAGGGCAGGCCGCCGTTGACGTTCAGCGTGCGCGTACCGGTCGCCTCCGGCGTGCGCTCGGCCTCGGGGGCGGCCGTCTGGGCCGCGGCCCGGCGGGCGCCGTAACGGCGGTGCACCGCCTGCTTGGTGACGCCGAGCGCCGAGCCCACCGCGTCCCATGAGAAGCCGAGTGAGCGGTCGAAGTCCACGGCGGCCGTGACCAGGGTTTCGACACTGTCGCGGAGTTCCTGGGCGAGGCGGACCGTCGGGGCGGGGGCGCGTCCGTAGACGACGAAGCCCGTGGACGGGCCGGAGCGGCGCGGGCGGTAGACGTTGCCCAGCTGGGCGGTGAGCGTGCGCAGCGCGTCCACCTGGCGGCGGACCCGCTCGATGTCCCGCACCAGCAAGTGCAGGCTGGCCCGGGCCTGGGCGTCGTGGGTTGCGTGGTCGGCCATGAACAAGCCTCTCGAACCGGCGTTGAAAGGAATTGGGCCGCGACAGCGGCCCGATGTGGTCAACTCTTTCTTGACCAACGCGTGTGCGCGCCGCTGGTCACGGGGTGGGGGCGTACGGGCATATGCGTACGCCGGTCGTCCGGGCGCGCGCCGCCTGCGGCCGGGTGTGGTCATAGACTGGTGCGCTGCCCGCCCAACCCCCGCCCGAGAGGCCCGATCCCGCCCATGAAGCTCGTCTTCGCCGGTACCCCCGAGGTCGCCGTTCCCGCCCTGGACGCCCTGATCACCTCCGGGCGGCACGAGGTGGCCGCCGTCGTCACGCGGCCCGACGCGCCGGCCGGGCGCGGGCGCAGGCTGGTCGCGTCGCCCGTGGCCGAGCGGGCCGAGGAGGCAGGGATCGAGGTGCTCAAGCCGCTGAAGCCGCGGGACCCCGAGTTCCTGGAGCGGCTCAAGGAGATCGCGCCCGACTGCTGCCCGGTCGTCGCCTACGGCGCCCTGCTGCCCAGGGCCGCCCTCGACATCCCGGCGCACGGCTGGGTCAACCTGCACTTCTCCCTGCTGCCCGCCTGGCGCGGGGCCGCGCCGGTGCAGCACTCCATCATGGCCGGCGACCAGATCACCGGCGCCTCCACCTTCCTCATCGAGGAAGGGCTGGACTCCGGGCCGGTCTACGGCACCGTCACCGAGGAGGTCCGGCCCACCGACACCAGCGGCGATCTGCTCACGCGGCTCGCCTTCGCGGGTGCCGGCCTGCTCGCCGCGACCATGGACGGCATCGAGGACGGCACCCTGAAGGCCGTACCGCAGCCGGCCGAGGGCATCACCGTCGCGCCGAAGATCACCGTCGAGGACGCCCGCGTGGACTGGGCGGCGCCCGCGCTGCGCGTCGACCGCGTCGTGCGCGGCTGCACCCCGTCGCCCGGCGCCTGGACCACCTTCCGGGGCGAGCGGCTCAAGCTCATCCAGGTCACGCCCGTGCCCGAGCGGACCGACCTGGCACCGGGTCGGATGGCCGTCGGCAAGAACAGCGTGCACGTGGGCACCGGTTCGTACGCCGTCGAGCTGCTCTGGGTGCAGGCCCAGGGCAAGAAGCCGATGCGGGCGGCCGACTGGGCCCGCGGCGTGCGCATCACCGACCACGAGCCCCTGGGGAGCTGAGGCCCGGGCGGCGGAGGTGACGGGGTGCGGACGTAGGCTGGAGGCCGCACCGCCTTCTTCCTCGTATCCGGAGCACCTTTTTCGTGAGTGAGCAGTCCCGGCGGCCCCGCAGGCCCGCCAAGCCCTACCGCCGTCCGCAGAAGGACCCCGTCCGCATCCTCGCCTTCGAGGCGTTGCGCGCGGTCGACGAACGGGACGCGTACGCCAACCTCGTGCTGCCGCCACTGCTGCGCAAAGCCCGCGACAAGGGCGACTTCGACGCGCGGGACGCCGCCCTCGCCACCGAGCTGGTGTACGGCACGCTGCGGCGCCAGGGGACGTACGACGCGGTCATCGCCGCCTGCGTCGACCGGCCGCTGCGCGAGGTCGACCCGCCGGTGCTTGACGTACTCGGCCTCGGCGCGCACCAACTGCTCGGGACCCGGATCCCGACGCACGCCGCCGTCTCCGCCACCGTGGAGCTGGCGCGGGTGGTGCTCGGCGACGGGCGGGCCAAGTTCGTCAACGCCGTGCTGCGGAAGGTGGCGCAGGACGACCTCGACGGGTGGCTGGCGAAGGTGGCGCCGCCGTACGACGAGGATCCCGAGGACCACCTCGCCGTCGTGCACTCCCACCCCCGCTGGATCGTCTCCGCGCTGTGGGACTCGCTCGGCGGCGGGCGCGCCGGGATCGAGGACCTGCTGGAGGCCGACAACGAGCGGCCCGAGGTGACCCTGGTCGCGCGGCCGGGGCGGGCCACCGCCGAGGAGCTGCTGCGGGAGGAGGCCGCCGTGCCCGGGCGCTGGTCGCCGTACGCCGTGCGGCTCGCCGAGGGCGGTGAGCCGGGCGCGGTGACGGCCGTGCGCGAGGGGCGGGCCGGGGTGCAGGACGAGGGCAGCCAGCTGGTCGCCCTGGCGCTCGCCAACGCGCCGGTCGAGGGCTCCGACACCGCGTGGCTCGACGGGTGCGCCGGACCGGGCGGCAAGGCCGCGCTGCTCGCCGCCCTCGCCGCCGAGCGCGGTGCCACGCTGCTCGCCTCCGAGAAGCAGCCGCACCGGGCGGGGCTGGTCGCCAAGGCGCTGGCCGGAAATCCCGGGCCGTACCAGGTCATCGCCGCCGACGGCACCCGGCCGCCGTGGCGGCCCGGCACCTTCGACCGCGTGCTGATGGACGTGCCCTGCACGGGGCTCGGCGCGCTGCGCAGGCGGCCCGAGGCCCGCTGGCGGCGGCGCCCGGACGACCTGGAGAACTTCGCCCCCCTCCAGCGCGCCCTGCTGCGCACCGCGCTCGACTCGGTGCGCGTCGGAGGTGTCGTCGGGTACGCCACCTGCTCGCCGCACCTCGCCGAGACCCGGGCCGTCGTCGCCGACGTGCTCAAGCAGCGCCCGGACACGGAACTGATCGACGCCCGCCCCTTCCTGCCCGGCGTGCCCGCGCTCGGCGAGGGCCCGGACATCCAGCTGTGGCCGCACCTGCACGGCACCGACGCGATGTATCTCGCACTCGTCCGTCGTACCGGCTGAGGCCGGGCAGTCACCGGGAGTCATCCACAGGCAGCCGCATCAGTACGATGAACGGTCTCGCCTGTGGACGGGCGCGAACATCAGTGCTCTGGACATGGCAGGCTTGGGGCATGGCCCAGATCAACCCCAGCATCCTGTCCGCCGACTTCGCGCGCCTCGCGGAGGAGGCCAAGGCGGTCCAAGGCGCCGACTGGCTCCATGTCGACGTCATGGACAACCACTTCGTCCCCAACCTCACGCTCGGCGTGCCGGTCGTGGAGTCCCTGGCGCGTGCGACGGACACCCCGCTGGACTGCCATCTGATGATCGAGGACCCCGACCGCTGGGCTCCCCGGTACGTCGAGGCGGGGGCCTCCTCGGTCACCTTCCATGTGGAGGCCGCGGCCGCCCCCGTGCGGCTCGCCAGGGAGATCCGCGCCAAGGGTGCCCGCGCCTCCATGGCACTGAAGCCGGCGACGCCGATCGAGCCCTTCGAGGACCTGCTGCCCGAGCTGGACATGCTGCTGATCATGACGGTCGAGCCCGGCTTCGGCGGCCAGGCGTTCCTCGACATCATGCTGCCCAAGATCCGCCGCACCCGGGAGCTGATCAGCAAGCACGGCCTGCAGCTGTGGCTCCAGGTGGACGGGGGTGTCTCCGCGTCGACGATCGAGCGGTGCGCGGAGGCGGGCGCGGACGTCTTCGTGGCGGGTTCGGCGGTCTACGGCGCCGAGGACCCGGCCGAGGCGGTGCGTGCCCTGCGCGCCCAGGCGGAGGCGGTGACGGCCCAGGCGTCCTGGGCATGCGACCACTGAGCCACAGATACGTGAACGGTTAAGTGAACGGCGCCCATCAGGGCAGATCAGTCGCCCCGAATCTGCAAGGATGAACGGCGAATCCAGAGTGTGAACAGCAGTGAGGAGATCGCCGTGTCGGGTATGTCGGCGGGCCGGTCAGCCATGCGGATGGGACCCGCTGAGCTGGTCCAGGCGGCGGCCATGGCCCGCCGCTTCTACCTCGAGGGGAAGTCCAAGATCCAGATCGCCGAGGAGTTCGGCGTCAGCCGCTTCAAGGTGGCCCGGGTCCTGGAGACGGCCCTCGAACGGGATCTCGTACGCATCGAGATCCGCGTGCCTGCCGAGCTGGACGCCGAGCGCTCCGACGCGCTCCGCGCCCGCTACGGCCTCAGGCACGCCGTCGTGGTCGAGTCCCCGGCCGAGGCCGAGGAGACCCCCGATCCGGAGAACCTCGGCGAGGTCGCCGCCGACCTGCTCGGCGAACTCGTCAACGAGGGGGACGTGCTCGGGCTGGCCTGGGGCCGGTCCACCATCCACATGGCGGCGGCGCTCGACCGGCTGCCGCCGTGCACGGTGGTGCAGCTGACGGGGGTGTACGACGCCGGGACCGCCGAGCGCGGATCGGTGGAGGCCGTGCGCCGCGCCGCCCAGGTCTCGGGCGGGGACGCGCACCCCATCTACGCGCCGATGCTGCTGCCGGACGCGGCCACCGCGGCGGCGCTGCGCAACCAGACCGGGATCGCCCGGGCCTTCGAGTACTTCGACAAGGTCACGGTCGCCTGCGTCTCCATCGGCTCCTGGGAGCCGGGCATCTCGACGGTGCACGACATGCTCAGCGACGAGGAGCGGGCGCACTACGCCTCGCTCGGTGTCGCCGCCGAGATGTCCGCGCACCTCTTCGACGCCGAGGGGCGCCGGATCGGGCGGGACCTGGGGGAGCGGTGCATCACGGTCAAGGCGGATCAGCTGCGCCGTATCCCGGAGGTCGTGGCGATCGCCGGCGGCCAGCGCAAGGCGTCCGCCATCGACGCGGTGCTGCGCTCCGGGCTGGTCACCAGTCTGGTCACGGACACATCGGCCGCGGACTACCTGATGACGGCGGGCCCGACCCCGAAGCCTGCCCTGAGCCGCGCGGACCCCGACGGCTCCTGACACAGGAGTTCGCGGGCTCCGGGCCGGCGGCGACAGCTTGCCGAGGGAAGCCGAGGGAAGTCGAGCGCCGCTGACCGGTGCCGGCCGGTACGGGCCGGTGGGGACCGGCGTTGACCGATTCGGGCGGGCTCCGATGGGTTGTTCCGGCGGGCAGGGCGGCAGCGGGCTCGCGGGCTTCGGCCTGCCTCGGACTCCCCTGACCCGGGTCCGGCCGGATCCGGCGGGTTCCGACGGGTTCTGACCGGTGTCGTACGGAGTCGGCGGGCCTCGGCAGGGGCTGGGCCGTCTCCGGTGCGGCGGCGTGGCAGCATCAGCGGCATGTTGCTCCGGTTCCTCCCACCACCGGCCCGGCGACGGCGGGTGCCCCGCCTGTTCGCGGGGCTGCTGGTCGTTCTGGC
The DNA here is from genome assembly GCF_055584345.1 of Streptomyces sp. NPDC104106. Lineage (NCBI taxonomy): Bacteria > Bacillati > Actinomycetota > Actinomycetes > Kitasatosporales > Streptomycetaceae > Streptomyces > Streptomyces sp. NPDC104106. The sequence continues at coordinate 88,076 of NZ_JBVJMF010000028.1, read as the reverse complement.
CGTCCTGCTGACGGCATGCTCGTCGCACACGAGCACCGGCACGGGCCGAAGTGCCGGTCCCGGTTCCCCCACCCGCCCCGCCGCCACGAGCGCGGCCACCCCGGCGTGGGCCAGGGGCATGGCCACCGTCCAGGCCCCCGCGCTGCCCCCGCAGGCCCGGCAGACCCTCGCCCTCATCGACAAGGGCGGCCCCTACCCCTACGCCCGGGACGGCGTCGTCTTCGGCAACGTCGAACGCCGCCTGCCCAAGCACCAGCGCGGCTACTACCACGAGTACACCGTCAGGACGCCGGGCTCGCGCGATCGAGGCGCCCGGCGCATCATCACCGGCCAAGACGGGGAGATCTACTACACCGATGATCACTACAACTCGTTCCGGGCGGTGCTGAGATGAGCGAAGACCTCGCAGGGCGGCTCGTCGTCACGCTGGACCTCGGCGGAGTCGGCGACAAGGCCGGTCTGATGGACCGCGCCGCCCGGGCCCTGGCGCTGCCCGACTGGTTCGGCCGCAACTGGGACGCGCTGGCGGACTCCCTGTCCGACCTGTCCGTGTGGCCGGAGGAGGCCAAGGAGGGACTCCTCCTCGTCGTCACGCACTGGCAGGGGTACGCCGAGGCACGGCCGCGGGAGTGGGAGACCGCCCAGGAGGTGTTCTCGCACGCCATGCGGGTGATGCCGGCGCTCACCGTCGCCCTCGCGCTGGGCGGACCGAGCTTGGAGGATCCTCCTAGCTGATCGGCGCGGGGCCTGGATGTTCTGTCAGGGCATGACAGACCGCCCGACATGGGACAATGAAGTACGTGCTCTTTTCCCCTGGCGCACCCGTCGGGGGGTCACCTCTGATCGACTGGGATGTGCAGCACGTGCGTTTCCTCAATGACATCCAGCCCGCGTACGACCTGACGTACGACGACGTGTTCATGGTGCCGAGCCGCTCCGCGGTCGGCTCGCGTCAGGGCGTGGACCTCAGCTCGCCGGACGGCACGGGCACCACCATCCCGCTCGTCGTCGCCAACATGACCGCCATCGCCGGCCGCCGCATGGCCGAGACCCTGGCCCGCCGCGGCGGCCTGGTGGTCATCCCGCAGGACATCCCGATCGAGGTCGTCACCGACGTCATCTCCTGGGTCAAGAGCCGCCACCTGGTGCTCGACACCCCGATCGTGCTGGCCCCGCACCAGACCGTCGCCGACGCTCTCGCGCTGCTGCCCAAGCGCGCCCACAACGCCGGTGTGGTCGTGGACGAGAACGACCGCCCGGTCGGTGTCGTCACCGACGCAGACCTGTCCGGTGTCGACCGCTTCACCCAGCTCGAAGTGGTCATGTCCAAGGACCTGCTGCTCCTCGACGCCGACATCGACCCCCGCGAGGCCTTCAACACCCTCGACCACCACAACCGGCGCTACGCCCCGGCCGTCGACAAGGACGGCAAGCTGGCCGGCATCCTCACCCGCAAGGGCGCCCTGCGCGCCACCCTCTACACCCCCGCCGTCGACGCGCACGGCAAGCTGCGCATCGCCGCCGCCGTCGGCATCAACGGCGACGTCGCGGGCAAGGCCAAGCAGTTGCTCGACGCGGGCGTCGACACGCTCGTCATCGACACCGCGCACGGCCACCAGGAGTCGATGATCAGCGCCATCAAGCTGGTGCGCGCACTCGACCCCCAGGTGCCGATCGTCGCGGGCAACATCGTCTCCGCCGAGGGCGTCAAGGACCTCGTCGACGCCGGTGCGGACATCATCAAGGTCGGTGTCGGCCCCGGCGCCATGTGCACCACCCGCATGATGACCGGCGTGGGCCGGCCGCAGTTCTCGGCCGTCCTGGAGTGCGCCGCCGAGGCGAAGAAGTACGGCAAGCACGTCTGGGCCGACGGCGGTGTCCGCCACCCGCGCGACGTCGCCATGGCCCTTGCGGCCGGCGCGTCCAACGTGATGATCGGCTCCTGGTTCGCGGGCACCTTCGAGTCGCCGGGCGACCTCCAGCAGGACGCGAACGGCCGCCTGTACAAGGAGTCGTTCGGCATGGCCTCCGCCCGGGCGGTGCGCAACCGCACGTCCGAGGAGTCGGCCTACGACCGCGCCCGCAAGGCGCTGTTCGAGGAGGGCATCTCCACCTCCCGCATGTTCCTCGACCCGGCCCGCCCGGGCGTCGAGGACCTGATCGACTCGATCATCGCGGGCGTCCGCTCCTCCTGCACCTACGCCGGCGCGGGCTCCCTGGAGGAGTTCGCCGAGAAGGCCATCGTCGGCGTCCAGAGCGCCGCCGGCTACGCCGAGGGCAAGCCGCTGCACGCCAGTTGGAGCTGATCCGCGCAACGTCCTTCCACGGCCCCCGTACCCCCTCGTCAGGGGAGGTGCGGGGGCCGTTCCCGTATCCGGAAGCTCCGTACTCATTTGTCGGGCCAGGGACGCACATGAGGACCGTCGCGCAAAGCTTGACAGTCCACGCGCAACGATTTGGCGTTCCGGTCCGATGAACGCAATGATCCTTCGGGGACGCGCAAGGTTGCTGCATTACGTCCGTGAAGGCCTGCCTCATAGGGTGCTCGTCTGTACGGGGCGTGGCGGGGATCCCGCTCGGTGGGTTCCTGTCCTCGCAGGCTGCCCCCGGTCCCCGAACGCATTGACCGGCAGCGATAAGGAGCCAGCGCGTGCTCGACCAAGGCGCACCCCCGCACGACCGCCCAGCGACCGCCCCCGCGTCCCCGGGCGTCGCCGCGCGCCTCATGCGGCGCAAGCCCGTGGAACGCCTGGTCGCGGAGGGCGGCCACGGTGAGGGGGGATCGCTCCGGCGCTCCCTCGGGCTGTGGCAGCTGACCATGATCAGCATCGGTGCCACGCTCGGCACCGGCATCTTCGTCGTGCTCGGCGAGGCCGTCCCCAAGGCGGGTCCGGCCGTCACCCTCTCCTTCGTGATCGCCGGCCTCACCGCGCTGTTCTCGGCCCTGTCCTACGCCGAGCTGGCGGGCACCATCCCGGTCTCCGGATCCTCGTACTCGTACGCATACGCAACCATGGGCGAACTGATCGCCTGGATCTGCGGCTGGTGCCTGCTCCTGGAGTACGGCGTCTCGGTGGCCGCCGTGGCCGTCGGCTGGGGCCAGTACCTGAACGAGCTGCTCGACGGCACCCTCGGCGTCACCATCCCGGACGCCCTGTCGGCCCCGCCCGGCCAGGGCGGCGTCTTCAACCTGCCCGCCCTGATCGTCGTCCTGCTCGGGATGGTGTTCCTGCTCGGTGGCGCCAAGGAGTCCGCGCGGGCCAACACCATCATGGTGAGCGTGAAGATCGCCGCGCTGATCCTCTTCTGCGCCATCGGCTTCATGGGCTTCAGGTCCGGCAACTACGCGAACTTCATGCCGCTCGGCATGAGCGGTGTCAGCGCGGCCGGTGCCACGCTGTTCTTCTCCTACATCGGCTTCGACGCCGCCTCCACCGCCGGTGAGGAGGCGAAGGACGCCCAGCGCGACCTGCCGCGCGCGATCATGCTGTCCCTGGTCATCGTGACCGCGCTGTACGTCCTCGTCGCGGCCGTCGCCGTGGGCGCCTGGCCGTGGAAGAAGTTCAAGGACTCCGAGGCCGCGCTCGCGCAGATCATGACGGACGTCACCGGGCAGAGCTTCTGGGGCACGCTGCTGGCGTTCTGCGCGGTCATCGCCATCGCGAGCGTCGTCCTGACCGTGCTCTACGGCCAGACCCGCATCCTGTTCGCGATGTCCCGCGACGGCCTGGTGCCCAAGGTGTTCGGCAAGGTCCACCCGAAGACGGGCGCGCCGCGCGCCAACACGATCATCGTGTCCCTGTTCTGCGGTGTCCTCGCCGCCGCGATCCCGCTCGGTCAGCTGGCGGACGCCACGAGCATCGGCACGCTGTTCGCCTTCGCGCTGGTCAACGTCGCGGTCGTGGTGCTGCGCCGGACCCGCCCGGCGATGCACCGCACCTTCCGCGTGCCGCTGTCGCCGGTGCTGCCCGCGCTCGGCTTCCTCTTCTGCGTCTGGATGATGGGCAGCCTGTCCACGGTCACCTGGATCGTGTTCGGTGTCTGGATGGCCGTCGGGCTCGTGTTCTACTTCGTATACGGCTATCGCCGTTCCCGTCTCGCGACCGGTGAGGGTCTCGCGGTGACGGCAGAGAAGTGACCGGACCGAAGAAGTGAACCACCCCCTGTGCTGAACGATCTCGACGAACGCATCGTGCACGCCCTCGCCGAGGACGCCCGCCGCTCCTACGCGGACATCGGGCAACTGGTCGGACTCTCCGCCCCCGCCGTCAAACGGCGCGTGGACCGGCTGCGGGCCACCGGCGCGATCACCGGATTCACCGTCCGGGTGGATCCGGCGGCCCTCGGCTGGGAGACCGAGGGGTACATCGAGATCTACTGCCGGCGCAACACCTCGCCGGAGACCATTCAGCGGGGGCTGGAGCGGTACCAGGAGGTCGTGGCCGCGTCGACCGTCACCGGTGACGCGGACGCGATCGCCCAGGTCTTCGCCTCCGACATGCGGCACTTCGAGCGGGTGCTGGAGCGGATCGCCGGGGAGCCGTTCGTGGAGCGGACCAAGTCCGTGCTGGTGCTGTCGCCGTTGCTGCGGCGGTTCTCTTCCGGGGCGCCGGGATAGGCGTCGGGCCCCGGTCGGGGCGCCCTCGCCGGTGCCGGTCACGGGGCGCGTGCGGTACCTCGTGCCCGGCGGCCGACCGCGCACCCGGGGTTCTACTCCGCCGTCTTCCTCGCCAGCGCGTTGCTCCCGATCGAGTTGCGCACACTGAAGCTGACCGCGTCCGGGCGGTACCGGTCGTCCGACCACTCCACCGGCCGCCCCTCCCGCGTCGTCGTCACGCGCCGCACTCTCAGCAGCGGACTCGTCCGGCGCACCCGGAGCAACTCGGCGTCCCGGGCGCCGCAGGCGACCGCGTCGATGATGTGCTCGCCGTACGCGAAGACCAGCCCCGTGTCGTCGTACAGCCGCTGGGTGACCGACGGGCACTCCGGCTCGATGGCCTCGACCGCCGGGGAGATCCAGTCGGCGTACACCGTGCGCTCCAGGAGCACCGGCTCGCCGTCCAGGCCGCGCACCCGGAGCACATGCAACACCGGTGCCCCTGTGGGGAGTTGGAGGCGCACCGCGTCCTCGTGGGTCGCCGGGCGGTACTGCTGGCTCACCACCCGGCCCGTGGCCTCGCGGCCCATCGCCCGCGCCCACTGGGCGAAGCTGCGCAGTTCCTCGAAGCTCTGGCTGCGGCGGCTGGCGAGGACCACCCGGCGGGCGCCCTGACGGGAGCCGATCAGGCCCTCCGAGGTCAGGGCCGCGACGGCCTGGCGGACCGTGCCGCGTGACACGCCGTAGTGCGCGGCCAGCTCCGACTCCGAGGGCAGCCGGCTGCCGACCGTGTACTCCTCGCGGTCGATGGCCCGCCGCAGCTCGTCGGCGATCTCCTCGTGTCGCGCCGTCATGCTTCCCCTCTGCGTAGGTCGCTGTGCACAGCGTGACCAGCCTAATCGACGTTTCCGTGTGATCCGTGCCAACCGGAAGTGTGCAGGGAAACTGGGGTTTGTGTTTCGCCCGCGTTTACGGAAAGGACACCGGGGCCGGGCGTACTGAGGTGGACTTGTTCAGACAAGTTCTCCCACCCTCGCCATGTGTCCCCCTGGAGAGACCATGACCGTGTCCCTGCCGAGAAACGCCGTGCTCGGCGGCTGCACCGCCGTCGTCGCCGCGCTCGCCCTGAGCGCCTGCGGCGCCGCCCCCGACAACGCGTCGACCACCACCAAGGACGGCAAGAGCGCCGCCGCCGCCACCTCCGCGGCCGACTTCGGCGGCATGGCCGGCCTGGTCGCGGCGGCCAAGAAGGAGGGCACGCTGCACATCATCGCGGTGCCCCGCGACTGGGCGAACTACGGCGCGATCATCGACGGCTTCCAGAAGAAGTACGGCATCAAGATCGAGGACGAGAGCCCCGACGGCAGCAGCCAGGACGAGATCAGCGCCGTCACCTCCCGCAAGGGGCAGGACCGGGCACCCGACGTGCTCGACCTGGGATCCTCCTTCGCGCTGAGCGCCGCACAGCGGGGGCTGCTCGCCCCGTACAAGGTGGCCTCCTACGGCGACATCCCCGAGGCCCAGAAGGACGCGCAGGCCCGCTGGTACAACGACTACGGCGGCTACGTCTCCATCGGCTGCGACGCGCGGCGCGTCAAGGCCTGCCCGACCAGCTTCAAGGACCTCCTCAAGCCCGAGTACAAGGGCCAGGTCGCCCTCAACGGCATCCCCACCAAGGCCGGCGCCGCCTTCGGCGGTGTCTACGCCGCCGCCCTCGCGAGCGGCGGGTCCTTCGACGACATCCAGCCCGGCCTGGACTTCTTCGCCAAGCTGAAGAAGAACGGCAACTACACGCCCGTCGCCTCCACCCCGGCCACCGTCGAGAAGGGTGAGACCCCGATCTCCATCGACTGGGACTACCTGAACGCCGGGTACGCCGACGAGTTCAGGTCCAAGGGCCTGGACTGGAAGGTCACCATCCCGGCCGACGGCCAGTACGCCCAGTACTACTCCCAGGCCGTCAACAAGGACGCCCCCCACCCGGCGGCCGCCCGCCTGTGGCAGGAGTACCTCTACAGCGCCGAGGGCCAGAACCTGTGGCTCAAGGGCTACGCCCGCCCGGCCCTGATGGCCGCCCTGGAGAAGGCCGGCACGCTCGACAGGACCGCCGCCGCCAAGCTGCCCGCGGTCAGCGGCACGCCCTCCTTCCCGACCGAGGCCCAGCAGAGCAAGGCCAAGACGGTCATCGCGCAGGGCTGGGCGAAGGCCGTCTCCGGATGACCGCCGCCCTCACGCGTGCGGACGTGGCGCCCGTCGCTCCGGCGAAGCGGCGGCGCCGCGCCCCCGGCTGGCTCGCCGTCGTCCCCCTGCTGGTCTTCGCCGCCACCGCCTTCGGCCTGCCCTGCCTGGCCCTGGTCGACGGCGCCTTCTCGGTCGGCGGACACTACGGCACGGGCAACCTGACCGACTCGCTCCAGGGGCCCTACCTCACCGCCCTGCTCGGCAGCGTCAAGCTGTCCGCTACCGCCGCCGGGCTCGGCGCCCTGTTCGGACTCCCGCTCGCCCAGGCCGTGGCCGGCTCCCGCTCCCCCCGGCTGCGCGAGGCCGTGCTGACCGCCTCCGGCGTGCTCGCCAACTTCGGCGGTGTGCCGCTGGCCTTCGCCTTCGTCGCCACCCTCGGCAACGCGGGCGTCCTGACCGTGCACCTCGGCCTGAAGGACAGCGGCTGGGACCTCTACAGCTTCTGGGGCCTGGTCCTCGTCTACCTGTACTTCCTCATCCCGCTCATGGTCCTCACCATCACCCCCGCGCTGGACGGCCTGCGCGTCCAGTGGCGCGAGGCCGCGCTGAACAACGGCGCCACCGGCGCCCAGTACTGGCGCCACGTGGCCCTGCCCGTGCTCGCGCCCTCGCTGCTCGGCGGTCTCGTGCTGCTCTTCGGCAGTGCCTTCGCCGCCTACGCCACCGCCGCCGCCATGGTCGGCAGCGCGGTCCCGCTGGTCACCCTGCAGATCGCCGACGCGCTGTCCGGCAACGTGCTCGTCGGCCAGGAGAACACCGCGCTCGCCCTCAGCCTCGACATGGTCCTGGTGGCCGCGGCGGTGATGGCCGTGTACCTGCCCCTGCAACGCCGGAGCGCCCGATGGCTCGACGCCTGACCCCCTGGCGCTGGGCCGTCCTCGGCCTCGCCGCCCTGTACTTCCTGGTGCCGCTCGGCGCGTCCGTGGTCTTCACCGTCGACGTGCCCGGCCGGGGCGTCTCCCTCGACGCCTACACCAGGATCCTGTCCGCCGACGGCTTCGGCTCCAGCCTGCTGCTCTCGCTGGAGCTGGCCCTGGCCACCATCGCGGCCGTGCTGCTGCTGACGGTGCCCGCCATGGTCGCCCTCCGGCTCGGCGCGCCCCGGCTGCGGCCGGTGGTGGAGGTGGTCTGCTCGCTGCCGCTGGTGGTGCCGCCGATCGCGTTCGTCGCCGGGATCGTCAGCGTGCTGAAGTGGGGCCCGGACCATCTGTCCCGCACCCCGCTGTTCCAGACGTTCGTCGCGATCCAGAACCCGAGCTTCCCGGTCGTGCTCGTCCTCGCCTACGTCGTGATGGCGCTGCCCTTCGTGTACCGGGCGCTGGACGCGGGCCTGCGCGCCGTCGACGTGCGCACGCTGGTCGAGGCCGCCCGCAGCTGCGGTGCCTCCTGGCCGCAGGCGCTCGTGCGGGCCGTACTGCCGAACCTGCGCGGGGCCCTGCTGAACGCGTCCTTCCTCACCCTGGCCCTGGTGCTCGGCGAGTTCACGGTCGCCCAGCTGCTCGGCTACCAGCCCTTCGCCGTGTGGATCTACAACGTCGGCGGCTCCCAGGCCCAGATGTCCGTCGCCGTGTCCGTACTCAGCCTGCTCGTCACCTGGGCCCTGCTCCTCGCGCTCGCCGGCGTCGGCGGCGGACGCAACCGAACCGCGAACTCCCGGGGATGACACCGACCATGACCGCCACCACCCTTGAGAAGGCCGTGACCGAGAAGGCCGCGACCGTCGAATTCCAGTCTCTGCGACGGGAGTTCGGTGCCACCGTCGCCCTCGACGGGCTCGACCTCGCCGTCCGCCCCGGAGAGTTCCTGGCCCTCCTCGGCCCCTCCGGCTGCGGCAAGACCACCGCGCTGCGCATGCTCGCCGGGTTCGAACATCCCGACTCCGGCGCCGTGCTGGTCGACGGAGAGGACATCACCCAGGTACCGGCCCACCGCCGCGACGCCGGGATGGTCTTCCAGTCGTACAGCCTCTTCCCGCACCTGAGCGCCGTCGACAACGTCGCCTTCGGGCTGCGCATGCGCAAAGTCGGGACGGCCGAACGCCGCGCCCGCGCCAGCGAGTTGCTGGAGCTGGTCGGCCTCGGCGACAAGCGCGAGCGCTATCCGCACCAGCTCTCCGGCGGACAGCAGCAGCGCATCGCCCTGGCCCGCGCCCTCGCCCTGCGCCCGCGCGTGCTGCTCCTGGACGAGCCGCTGTCCGCGCTCGACGCCAAGGTGCGCCTCACCCTGCGCGAGGAGATCCGCAGACTCCAGCGGGAACTCGGCATCACCACCCTGTTCGTGACGCACGACCAGGAGGAGGCCCTGTCGGTCGCCGACCGGGTCGCCGTGATGCGCGCCGGACGCCTCGAACAGTGCGCCGAACCCGCCGAGTTGTACGGCCGTCCCGCCACCGCCTTCGTCGCCGAGTTCGTCGGCACCATGAGCCGCCTGCCGGGTGAGCTGTCCGGCGGCACCGTCCAGGTGCTCGGGCAGCGGCTGCCCGCCGACGGCGCGGTGCCGGACGGCCCGGTGGACGTGCTGGTGCGGCCCGAGGCCGTCCGGGTGGCGGCCGACGAGCGGGGCACCGCCCGCGTCCTCGCCACCGCCTTCCTCGGCGCGGTCGTCCGGGTCACCGTACGGCTCGCCGACGGCACCGAGGCCAAGGCCGACCTGCCCGCCCACGAGGCCACCGGACTCGGCGCCGGGGCTGCCGTGAGCGTGTCGCTGCCGCAGCGGCCCGTGCTGGTGGCCGACCGCATCCAGAAGTGAGGACTGACCCGAACGTGACCCCCCACACCCTCCAAGGCCCGCTGCAGGCCGTTCTGTTCGACATGGACGGCACGCTCGTCGACACCGAGCGGCTGTGGTGGGAGGCGGTGGAGCAGATCGCCGGACGGCCGCTGACCGAGGCCGACCAGCCGGACGTGCTCGGCCGGCCGGTCGAGCACACCGCCGCCTGGCTCGGCGCCGCCACCGGCAGGCCGGCCGCCGGCCTCGCCGCCGAGCTGCACCGCGAGTTCGCCGCCCGGGTCCGCACCGGCATCGTGCCCCGCCCCGGCGCCCTGGACCTGCTGGACGCCCTCGCCGCCGCCGGCGTGCCCACCGCGCTCGTCACCGCGTCCCCGCGCGCGGTCGCCGACGTCGTCCTCGACGCCCTGGGCGCCGGACGGTTCGCGGCCTCCGTCACCGCCGACGACACCGCCCGCACCAAGCCCGCCCCCGACCCCTACCTGGCCGCCTGCCACGCCCTCGGCGTCGACCCGGCCGGCTGTGTGGCCGTCGAGGACACCGAGACGGGGGTCGCCTCCGCCGAGGCCGCCGGGTGCGCCGTACTCGCCGTACCGTCCCTCGCGCCGATCGGCGCGGCACCGGGCCGGACCGTGCGCGAGAGCCTCGCCGGGGTCACCGCCGGGGAGCTGGCGCGGATGGTCGCGCCCGGACTGCGGGTCATGAGCTGGAACCTGTGGCTCGGCGGCAGCCGGGTCGACGACCACCGGGCCAAGCAGCTCACGGCGATCCTGGAGAGCGGCGCCGACGTCGTCGGCCTCCAGGAGACCGCCGGCACGGCCGCCGGGGAACTGGCCGAGGCGCTCGGCTGGCACCACCACCGCGCCGGCGAGAACCTCGGCGTCATCAGCCGCCACCCCATCACCGCCCGCCTCGGCGACCCGGACGTCGGCTTCTACGGCGCCGCGGGCGTCCGGATCGCCGTCGCGCCCGGCCGCGAGGTCGACGTGTGGACGGCGCATCTGCACTACACGCCGTACGGGCCCTACGAGGCCGCCTTCGACCGGCTCGGCGCGGCGGAACTGATCGCCCACGAGGACGTCCGGCTCGCGCAGATGCGGGACACCCTGCGCCGGATCGACGAGTCGTCCCGCGACGGCGTCCCGGTCGTCCTCGTCGGCGACTTCAACTGCCCCTCGCACCTGGACCGGACGGACGTGGCGTGGCCGGTGACGAAGGCCGCCGAGGACGCCGGCTTCGCCGACTCCTACCGCGAGGCCCGCCCGGACCCCGTCGCCGACCCCGGGCACACCTGGTCGCCGATCCACCCCGTGCACGAGGACGGCAGCGGCCGGCCCGAACCGCAGGACCGGATCGACTACGTCCTGCACCGGGGCCTGACCGTGCGGGACGCCCGCACCCTCGTCACCGGCAGCCCGCGCCCCTGGCCGGACGTGGCGGACAACGACTGGCCCTCGGACCACGCGGCGGTCGTCACCACCTTCGCCCTGCCCCCCAGGTGCGCCTGATCCGGCTGTTTGTCACAGCCGTGTACGGGAGGCGCGGCGGCCGGAACGGCCCGATCGCCGTCGGGGTCTCATGAAGCAGCACGTCGCCCACGTCTGCCGAAGGGGAACCATGCGTGTCCGGAAGCTCCCGCTGCTCGCCGTCTCCGTCGTCGCCGGTCTGTCCCTCACCGCCTGCCAGGGCGGCGACAACGGTTCCTCGAACGCGGGCGGCTCCTCCGCCCCGAGCCAGGGCGCCGCCTCCCGGGACTCCGGCAGCCAGGGCACGGGCGGCAGCGGCGGCGCGACCGCCGGCAAGGGCACCGGCACCGGCCAGTCCCCCGCGGGCGGCGGCTCGGGCGCCTGCACGACCTCCCAGCTGGCGTTCAGCACCTCCGGTGCCATGGCCGAGGGCGAGCTGATCGTGAACCTGAAGAACACCGGCTCCGCCGCCTGCACCCTCAAGGGCTTCCCCGGCGTCGACCTCACGAGCAAGGACGGCACCGTCAGCGCCAAGCGCAGCACGGTCGCCCCCGTACGGGTGAGCGTCAAGCCGGGCGAGCAGACCCGCTTCACCCTGCACTACCAGCCGAACGACTCCGGCGGCAGCGGCGAGACCTTCACCGGTCTCGTCGTCACGCCGCCCGACGAGACCCACTCCCGCATTCTGCCCGTCCGCATCAACGTGCCCGTCACCGACGGCAGCGGCCGGCCCGTCACCGTCGACCCGGTCGGCACCGGGAAGTAGGACCCTGCCGACGGTCCCCGGCCGAGTCACTCCTGCCCCGTCCGTGACCTGCGTCTCAGGAGCAGGGGGCACCTGCGTGCGGGGGCGCAACGAATCGCCGCGGCGCCCCCGCTCCACGCAACGAACCGCGCACGGGCGCGCAACGGCTCCTTCTTGTCCGGCCGAGCGCGCCGACCGTACCGTCTTCGTGGCCCCCAAATCCCCTCCCGGTGAGGATCACGCATGCGCACCGCCCTGCTCCAGAGCTCCGGCCGCCCCGGCTCCACCGCCGAGAACCTCGAGGTCCTCGACGCCGCCGCGGGCCGGGCCGCCGCCGCGGGCGCCGCGCTGCTCGCCGCACCGGAGATGTTCCTGACGGGGTACGCGATCGGCGACGCCATCGGCCGCCTCGCCGAACCCGCCGACGGCGACTCGGCCGACGCCATCGCCGAGACGGCCGGCCGGCACGGCATCGCGATCGCCTACGGCTACCCGGAGCGCGACGGCGAGAGCGTCTACAACTCCGCCCAGCTGATCTCCGCCGACGGCACCCGGCTCGCGAACTACCGCAAGACCCACCTCTTCGGCTGCTTCGAGCGCGACCACTTCACGCCCGGCGACCGGCCGGTCGTCCAGGCCGAGCTGAACGGCCTGACCGTGGGCCTCATGATCTGCTACGACGTCGAGTTCCCGGAGAACGTCCGCGCCCACGCCCTGGCCGGCACGGACCTGCTGGTCGTCCCGACCGCGCAGATGCACCCCTTCCAGTTCGTCGCCGAGTCGGTGATCCCGGTGCGCGCCTTCGAGAACCAGATGTACGTCGCCTACGTCAACCGGGTCGGCGGCGAAGGCGAGTTCGAGTTCGTCGGGCTCTCCACGCTCGCCGGCCCCGACGGCGTCGCCCGCACCCGCGCCGGCCGCGCCGAGCAACTGGTCCTCGCCGACGCCGACCCCGCCTTCCTGGCCGCCTCCCGGGAGGCCAACCCGTACCTGAAGGACCGCAGGCCCGGTCTGTACGGGTCCCTGACCTGAACCCCCCGGCTTCCCCCGAGCCTCCCCCTGAACTTCCCCCCGAGTTCTTCGTGCAAGGAGTCCGTACCCCATGACGTCCACGGTGCCCAACGCCGTCGAGCACACCGACGGGCAGCAGCCGCCGATCACCATGTTCGGCCCGGACTTCCCGTACGCCTACGACGACTTCCTCGCCCACCCGGCGGGCCTCGGCCAGATACCCGCGACCGAGCACGGCACCGAGGTCGCCGTCATCGGCGGCGGTCTGTCCGGCATCGTGGCCGCCTACGAGCTGATGAAGATGGGCCTCAAGCCCGTCGTCTACGAGGCCGACCGGATCGGCGGCCGGCTGCGCACCGTGGGCTTCGAGGGCTGCGACGAGTCCCTGACCGCCGAGATGGGCGCGATGCGCTTCCCGCCGTCGTCGACCGCCCTCCAGCACTACATCGACCTGGTGGGCCTGGAGACCAGGCCCTTCCCGAACCCGCTGGCCGAGGCCACCCCCTCGACCGTCGTGGACCTCAAGGGCGAGTCGCACTACGCCGAGACCATCGACGACCTGCCCCAGGTCTACCGGGACGTCGCCGACGCCTGGAACAAGTGCCTCGAAGAGGGCGCCGACTTCTCCGACATGAACCGCGCCATGCGCGAGCGGGACGTCAAGCGCATCCGCGAGATCTGGGCGAAGCTGGTCGAGAAGCTCGACAACCAGACCTTCTACGGCTTCCTCTGCGACTCCGAGGCGTTCAGGTCCTTCCGGCACCGCGAGATCTTCGGTCAGGTCGGCTTCGGCACCGGCGGCTGGGACACCGACTTCCCGAACTCCATCCTGGAGATCCTGCGCGTCGTCTACACCGAGGCCGACGACCACCACCGCGGCATCGTCGGCGGCTCCCAGCAGCTGCCGCTGCGCCTGTGGGAGCGCGAGCCGGAGAAGATCGTCCACTGGCCGTACGGCACCTCGCTGAAGTCCCTGCACACGGACGGCGAGCCGCGCCCGGCCGTGACCCGGCTGCACCGCACCGCCGGCAACCAGATCACGGTGACGGACGCGAACGGCGACATCCGCACCTACAAGGCTGCCGTCTTCACCGCCCAGTCGTGGATGCTGCTGTCCAAGATCGCCTGCGACGACTCACTCTTCCCGATCGACCACTGGACGGCGATCGAGCGCACCCACTACATGGAGTCCAGCAAGCTCTTCGTGCCGGTGGACAGGCCGTTCTGGCTGGACAAGGACGAGGAGACGGGCCGGGACGTCATGTCGATGACGCTCACCGACCGCATGACGCGCGGGACGTACCTGCTGGACGACGGCCCGGACAAGCCCGCCGTGATCTGTCTGTCCTACACCTGGTGCGACGACAGCCTGAAGTGGCTGCCGCTGTCCGCGAACGAGCGGATGGAGGTCATGCTGAAGTCGCTCGGCGAGATCTACCCCAAGGTCGACATCAGGAAGCACATCATCGGCAACCCGGTGACCGTCTCCTGGGAGAACGAGCCGTACTTCATGGGCGCGTTCAAGGCCAACCTGCCGGGTCACTACCGCTACCAGCGGCGTCTGTTCACCCACTTCATGCAGGACCGGCTGCCCGAGGACAAGCGGGGCATCTTCCTCGCCGGCGACGACATCTCCTGGACCGCCGGCTGGGCCGAGGGCGCCGTCCAGACCGCGCTGAACGCGGTCTGGGGCGTCATGCACCACTTCGGCGGCACCACCGACGCGTCGAACCCCGGCCCGGGCGACGTCTACGACGAGATCGCCCCGGTGGAGCTCCCCGAGGACTGACCCCGGCCGGCGCGAGGACCGAGGCGCGGGCGGCCGGCCTCAGACTCCGGCCGCCCGCGCCTTGTCGAACACCTCGGCGGCGACGTCCTTCAGCTCCTCCGCGTCCCGCGCGCCGCCCTGCAGGTCGATCAGGATCTCGTCCAGGCCGAGCCGCGCGAACTCCGTGAGGTCCGCCACGATCTGGTCGACACTGCCCTGGAAGGGCCTGCGGTCGGCGCCCTCGTACGGCTTCGCCTCACGCGCGGTGTTCACCCGCAGCACCGTGCGGATCGGCCTCGTACGGCCCCGCTCCTCGGCCAGCTCCCGCAGCCGCCGCCACTGGGCGCCGACCTGCTCGGCGTCGAAGCCCGCCGGCAGCCAGCCGTCGGCGTGGTCGACCAGCCGGCGGAAGGCCCGCGGGCTGCCCGCGGCGAGCATGACCGGAATCGGCCGCACGGGCTTGGGCCCGACCACGGCGGAGGCGATCTTCGTGAGGGTGCCGTCGTAGACGACCGGATCGGGACCCCACACCGCGCGGCACACCTCGATGATCTCGTCCAGCGCCCTGCCGCGCTCCTCGAAGGGGCGCGCCGAGGAGGCCGCGTACTCGTCGAGGGACCAACCGGTGCCGAGGCCCGCGATCACCCGGCCGCCGCTCGCCGCGTCCAGCGAGGCGAGGGCCTTGGCGAGCTGGAACGGCACGTGCAGCGGCGCCACCAGGACGCTGGAGCCCAGCTCCGCCCGCTCGGTGGCCGCGGCGGCCAGGGTGAGGGTGACCAGCGGGTCCGCCACGTTCCGGTACTGGTCCGGCCAGGGCACGCCGTCCATGCCGTACAGCCCCTGCGTGGCGGGCTCGGGGAACAGGGCCCGCTCGAAGACCCACAGGCTCTCGTACCCGATCCGCTCGGCCGCGCGGGCCACGTCGGGCACGTCCGCGCCGAGGGAGTACTGCCGCATCTGGGGAAGACCCAGACCGAGCCGCGTTGCCATGTCCGCTCCTTCGCGATGGGTGCCGGATGCCAACGTACGCAGGGACGAGGCTGTTCCGGAGCGGCTCGCGAGAGGTCCGTATCCGGCCAGGAGCGGTCGGGATCAGATCAGCTGGGGGAGCGGGGTGAGGAGCATCCGGCCCGCGAACCCGACCGCCGCGTCCAGCCGCTCGGCGAACTCCTGCGCGACCTCGCCGCAGCGGCGCAGCGCCCACAGCGCCCGTGCGGCCGCCCACGCCGCGTCCCGGGCGCGCTCCAGGCTCCAGGAGCCCAGCAGATGGGTCAGCGGATCGGCGATCTGGAGCAGATCGGGACCCGGCATGAGGTCCTCGCGGACGCGCTCCTCCAACCCTTGGAGCAGCTCGCCCACGCGGTCGAACTCGTCCTCCAGATCGGCCGGTTCGCAGCCGAGCGTGCGGCAGGCGTCCACCACGGCCAGCGCCAGGTCGTGCCCGATGTGCGCGTTGACGCCCGCCAGGGCGAACTGCAGCGGCCGTACCCCGGGATGGCGGCGCAGCTGGAACAGCGGGCGCCAGCAGGCGGGCGGGCGGCGGTCCGCCGCGGCCGCGTCGACCGCCGCGAGATAGCGCTCGGCGAACCGCACGTCCAGCGCGATCGCCGCGCGCGGATCCGGGAACTCCCCGGCGTCCAGGTGCCGGTCGACCTCCTCGGTGACGGTGAGGTAGACGCGGTTGAACACGGCGACCCCGTCGCGCTCGGGCAGGGCCGCGTCGAGCGCGCGCATCCGGGAGACGACCGCGTCGACGCCGGTGGTGCCGGCGGGGGCGGGGATGTGATCCAACTGCGGCATGGAAGAAGGCTCCCAGCCCCGGACCCGGCGCACGCCCCGACCGGCCCGGTGCTTCCCCGGAACGGGGGAACGGGCAGGGCAGGCACGTCCGCTCCCGCCCGCGACACCCCGTCCGACGGCTAGGGCGTGGCGCGTGGCCCGTCGGTGTCGTAGCTGGAGGTGCCCTCGTCCAGCAGTGGTTCCTGCTTCTTCAGATGGGCCGGGGCGAAGGCGCGCAGGGCGTGGTAGCCGGTGATGACCACCAGGGTGCCGAGGGCGATGCCGCTGAGCGAGAAGGTGCCGGTGAACTTCATGCTGACGTTGCCGACGCCGATGATGATGCCCGCGGCGGCCGGCACCAGGTTCAGCGGGTTGCGCAGGTCCACCTTGGCGTGGAGCCAGATCTGGGCGCCGAGCAGGCCGATCATGCCGTAGAGGATGACGGTGATGCCGCCGAGCACCCCGCCGGGGATGGCGGCCACGACCGCGCCGAACTTCGGGCAGACGCCGAAGAGCAGGGCGAAGCCGGCGGCGGCCCAGTAGGCGGCGGTGGAGTAGACGCGGGTGGCGGCCATCACGCCGATGTTCTCGGAGTACGTCGTGTTCGGCGGCCCGCCGACCGCGGTGGACAGCATGGAGCCGATGCCGTCGGCGGAGATCGCCGTGCCGAGCTTGTCGTCCAGCGGGTCGCCGGTCATCTCGCCGACCGCCTTGACGTGACCCGCGTTCTCCGCGACGAGGGCGATGACGACCGGCAGCGCGACCAGGATCGCCGACCACTGGAACGACGGCCCGTGGAAGTGCGGCAGGCCGATCCAGTCGGCCTTGGAGACGCCGGAGAGGTCCAGGCGCCAGTGGTCCGCGACCCGGCCGCCCGGGCCCATCGAGTGGATCTTGCCGAAGATCCGGTCGAACGCCCAGGAGATGCCGTAGCCGAAGACCAGGCCCAGGAAGATGGCGATGCGTGACCAGAAACCGCGCAGACAGACGACCGCCAGACCGGTGAACAGCATCACCAGCAGGGCCGTCCACTGGTCCTGCGGCCAGTAGGTGGAGGCGGTGACCGGGGCGAGGTTGAAGCCGATCAGCATGACGACCGCGCCGGTGACGATCGGCGGCATGGCCGCGTGGATGATCCGCGCCCCGAACCGCTGCACCGCGAGGCCCACCAGGAACAGCACCACGCCGACGACGAACACCGCGCCGGTCACGGTGGCGCTCGTACCGCCCTGGGCGCGGATCACGGCGGCTACGCCCACGAACGACAGGGAGCAGCCGAGGTAGCTCGGCACCCTGCCCCGGGTGGTGATCAGGAAGATCACGGTCGCCACGCCCGACATCATGATCGCCAGGTTCGGATCCAGGCCCATGAGCACGGGAGCCACGAAGGAGGCGCCGAACATCGCGACGACGTGCTGGGCGCCCAGGCCCACGGTGCGGGGCCAGGAGAGCCGCTCGTCGGGGCGTACCACCGCTCCGGGCGCGGGCGTGCGCCCGTCACCGTGCAGTTTCCAGCGCACGCCGAGGTCCATGGTGGGGTTTCGCTTTCTCACGAACGTGAAGGGGGTCCAGACCATTGTCGCGGGTGGCGGGGGCTCCACGGTCCGGTTCCACGGCCGGTCCCCTGAGCGGTCGCTTAGTATGAAGTGTCTCGCCAGCGATGTTCAGGAGCCCCTCCCGTGACCGCCGAAGCCCCGATCGCCCCCGTCGTCCCCCACGGCCGGCTGATCCCCGTCACCGTCCACTTCGACGACCTCGACGCGCTCGGCCTCCTGCACAACGCCCGCTACCCGCTGCTGGTCGAGCGCGCCTGGACCGATTTGTGGCACGCGCACGGCGTCCGCTTCGACGGCGACTGGCACGCGGCGGGCGACGCCTGCAACGCCGTGCGCGAACTGCGCGTCGGCTACGAGGCGCCGGTCACCAGCCCCGGCACCTACGCCGTCCACCTCTGGCTGGAACGGCTGGGCACGACCGGCCTGACCTACGGCTTCCGGTTCTGCTCGGCCGACGGTATCCGCACCTACGCGCGGGGCACGCGGGTGCTGGTCCGGCTCGACGCCGACACCCTGCGCCCGGCGCCCTGGAGCGATGCCTTCCGCACCGTCGCCCGCGCGCTGCTGCGCCCCGCCGACTGACCCATCGCGCCGGCCGGGGCGATCGGTGGACGTCTCCGCGGCCCAGGCCCCTCAGGGCCGCGGGTCCGGGACGGCGGCCGGCTGCGGACCGACCTGCGCGCGGCCGCCGCGCTCGGCGCTGCGCAGCACGCCCGCGAACACCGCGAGCCCGCATGCCAGCACCGTCACCACGCCGAACGACACCACAAGACTGGCCGCCTGGGCCACCCCGCCGATCAGGCTCGGCGCGACCAGCCCCGACGTGTAGGTGATCGTCGCCACGCCCGCGATGGCCTGGCTGGGATTCGGCCCCGCGTGCCCGGCCGCCGCGAAGCACAGCGGTACGACCACCGCGATACCGAGCCCCATCAGACCGAACCCGGCCATCGCCACCACCGGTTGCCCGGCGACGACGATCAGCAGACCGCCGAGCACGGCCAGCACCCCGCCGGACCGGACGGTACGGACCGCCCCGTAGCGGTTCACCACCGCGTCCCCGGCGATCCGGGCCACCGCCATGGTCAGCATGAAGCCGGTCGTGCAGGCCGCCGCCACAGCGGCCGAGCTGTCCAGCCGGTCCCGCAGGAACACCGCCGACCAGTCCAGGCTCGCGCCCTCCGCGAACACCGCGCAGAAGCCGACCGTGCCGATCAGCAGCGCCGAGCGCGGCGGCAGCGCGAACCGCGGCGGGGGCTCCTCGTCCTCGGCGGGCTGGAGGTCCAGCACCCAGCAGCAGGCCACGGCGCCGAGCGCGGTGAGGACGGCGGCCGTGAGCAGGAAGTGCGCCCGCGCGTCCGCGCCCAGGTGCGCGGCGAGCGTGCCGGCCGCGGAACCGGTGAGCGCGCCCGCGCTCCACATGCCGTGCAGCCCCGACATGATCGACTTGCCGAGCAGCCGCTCGACCTCGACGCCGAGCGCGTTCATCGCGACGTCGGCCGTGCCCGCGCTCGCGCCGTAGACGAACATCGCCAGGCACAGGGTGTACAGATTCGGCGCCAGCGACGGCAGGACCAGCGACAGCGTCCACAGGGCCAGCAGTCCGCGCAGGGCCGTACGGCTGCCGAAGCGGTGGCTGATCCGGCCCGCGAGCGGCATGGCGCAGGAGGCGCCGAGCGCGGTGAAGGCCAGCGCGAAGCCCAACTGGCCCGCGCTGAGCGAGGCATGGTCCTGGACCCAGGGCACTCGGGTGGCGAAGGAACCGGTCACGGCGCCGTGCACGGCGAACACGGCCGCCACGGCGAGCCGGGCGCGCCTCACCTCGCCGGGCGCGTATGCCACGTCACTCATGTTCCCGTCCCTCCCCAGAGGTCGCCGCACGGCACGCGCCGTAAACTATCAGGGACCCTGCCTGATAGATAGGCGGTTGCCCGGCAGCCGTCCGCCGGTCCGGGCGCGCCGATCTGGGAGGATCACCGCCATGCCCGCATCACCCAGCACCGCCCGGGCCATCAACGACCGGCTCGCCCTGCGCCTGCTCCAGCAGGAAGGCCCGCTGACGGCGGGGCAGCTGAAGCAGTTGACGGGGCTGTCCCGGCCCACGGTCGCCGACCTCGTGGAACGGCTCACCGGCGCCGGCCTGATCACCGTGGTCGGCGAGTCCGGCGAGCAGCGCCGCGGGCCGAACGCCCGGCTGTACGGCATCGTCGCCGACCGCGCCCACCTGGCCGCGCTGGACGTCCGTACCGGGGGCGTCTTCGTGCTGGTGTCGGATCTGGTCGGGCGGGTGCTCGCCGAGGCGTCCGTGCCGATCGGCGGGGACGCCGGCACCGGGCCGGCCGTCGAGCAGGCGGTGGCCGCGGTGGAACGCACCGTGAAGGAGGCGGGCGCCACGGTGGGGCCCCCGCGTGCGGGCGGGGGCGCGTGGGGGCGGCTGCACACCGTCGGCATCGGCGCCCCCGGTCTCATCGACCCGGCCACCGGCGACCTGCGCGACTCCAGCGGCCTGCCCGAGTGGCACCGCAGCCTGTCCGCCGCCCTCCAGGAGCGGCTGCCCGGCGCCCGCGTCATCGTCGAGAACGAGACCAACCTCGCCGCCGTCGCCGAACAGCGCGAGGGGGCCGCCCGCGACCGTGACACCTTCGTCCTGCTGTGGCTGGGCCACGGCGTCGGCGCGGCGGTCGTCCTCGACGGCACGCTGCGCCGCGGTGCCTCGGGCGGCACGGGCGAGATCGGCTTCCTGCCGGTGCCGGGCACCGGCTCACTGCCCTCGGCGAAGGACTGCGACGGCGGCTTCCACTCCCTGGCGGGCGCGGCGGCGATCGGCGCCCTGGCGGCACGGTGCGGCCTGCCCGCACCGGCCCGGACGGACGGGCCGGGCGTTGCCGAGGCGGTGCGGGGGGCCGTGGCGGCCGCGGCTCCCGCCGAGCGGGGGCACGTGGACCCGGAACAGCCCGCCGGCCGCTTCCTCCACACCCTCGCCGACCGGATCGCCATCGGCGCCGCCTCCGTCGTGGCCGTCCTCGATCCCGGCTGCGTGGTGCTCGGCGGGGAGGCGGGGCAGGCCGGGGGCGCGGTGCTCGCGCGGCTGGTCGAGGAGCGGCTGCGCCGGATGTCACCGCTGCTCACGGAGGTCCGCCCGAGCGCCCTCGGCGGTACGGCCGTCCTGCGCGGAGCACTCCTGACGGCCCGTGACCGCGCCCAGGACGACCTGTTCGACCCGGCGGCCACACCCTGACCGGGGGAGCCGGACCGGGGTCGAGCCGTTCCGCGCCCCTCCTCAGCCGCCGAACCGCCGCGCCAGGTACTCCTCGAACGTCACCTTCCCCCGTACGCCCTGCGGTGCCAGATGGCCGCCCGCGCGGAAGGCGCCGTAGGTGCCGCCGAAGAGCGGTACGCGGACCACGGGCCGGCGGCGGCCGGTGGCCCGCAGGTAGGCGCGGGCCAGGGAGTCGAGGGAGCGGATCTCGGGGCCGCCCATGTCGGGGACCCGGCCGGCCGGTGCGGCGAGCGCCAACTCGGCCAGCCGGTCGGCGACTTCGCCCACCTCCACCGGCTGGTCCGGGACCCCGGCCGGGACCAGCAGCACGGGCGGCTTGGCCAGCGCGCCCAGCACCGTCGCCACCAGGTCGTGGAACTGGGTCGCGCGCAGGACCGTGAAGCCGAGCCTCGACTCCTCGACCAGGCGTTCCACGGCCAGCTTGGACGTGTAGTAGCAGTACGGCACCCGGTCCACCCCGGCGATCGAGATGTAGACCAGATGGCCCACCCCGGCGCGCCGCGCCGCCTCGAGGAGGTGACCGGCCGCCTGCTCGTCCCCGCCGCGCGGACTGCTCGCGCAGTGCACCACCGTCTCCGCACCGGCCAGCGCCGCGTCGAGGCCCGCCCCGCCCGCGCGCAGATCGACGGCGTACGGCCGCGCGCGCCGGCTGAGCACCCGGACCTCGTGCCCGCCCGCCCTCAGCCGCTCCGTCACCCCGCGGCCGAGCGTGCCGGTCCCGCCGGTCACCAGGATCGTGGTCATGCTGCTCCCGTTCCTCCGGACTGCGGGTGCCCCGGTGGAGCACCCCTCGCCAGTGGAGACCAGGCGGTCCCGGGAATCGTGACACGGCGGCGGCAGGCGTCCGCGTGCCCTGGCGGCCCGGCGGCGGGCAAGGGCCGTCGTCACCGCCGCCGGACCCGTCCGCACCCTAAAAGGACTAGACCAGTGCGGTCAATGGTCCGGTCCATCGCCAAGGCGCCGCCGACGCGCGGCAGTTGCCCGGTACGACTGCGCGCCGCAAGGGTGATGACACGCGCTGTGAGGGAGCCCACACTCCCCGCCTGCCTGGAGTTCGCTCAGGCGTGGCACACTGGGCCTGTACCAGAAGCAGCGCACTCCGGGGTCGGTGAAAGTCCGAACCGGCGGTTACAGTCCGCGACCCGGTCGCTTCCAGCGGCCGGTTGACCAGGTGAAATTCCTGGACCGACGGTTAAAGTCCGGATGGGAGGCAGTGCGCGGCGAGCGGGCACGTCCTGTGCGCGCGTCGTCGTATCTGGGCTCGTCCGTACCCGGACGGGTCCTTGTCGGCGTCGGCGCAGCCCACGGCGTTGCTCACTCGTTGATTCTGTCGTCATCGACAGGCCCCGGAGTCCGTGCCCGAAGAGGCAGGAGGACCCGGGAAGTGTTCACCGGAATCGTCGAAGAGCTGGGTGAGGTCACCGCCGTCGAGAACCTCGGCGACGCCTCCCGCTTCACGCTCCGCGGCCCCGTCGTGACCAAGGGCGCGCAGCACGGCGACTCCATCGCCGTGAACGGGGTCTGTCTCACCGTCGTGGAGCACGAGGGCGACGAGTTCACGGCCGACGTCATGGCCGAGACACTGAAGCGCTCCAGCCTCGGCGCGCTCACCGTCGGCTCCCGGGTCAACCTCGAACGCCCCACCGCCGTGGGCGCCCGCCTCGGCGGCCACATCGTGCAGGGCCACGTCGACGGCACCGGCGAGGTACTGGAGCGCAAGCCCTCCGACAACTGGGAGATCGTGAAGATCTCCCTCCCCGCCGACCTGGCGCGCTACGTGGTCGAGAAGGGCTCCATCACGGTCGACGGCATCAGCCTCACCGTCGTCGAGGCCGGCCACGACCACTTCACCGTCAGTCTCATCCCCACCACCCTCGACCTGACCACGCTCGGCGTCAAGCAGGCCGGCGACCCGGTCAACCTGGAGGTCGACGTCATCGCCAAGTACGTCGAGCGCCTCCTCGGCGACCGCGCGCAGGGGGCCGGCGAGTGAGCTGGCTGAATTCCGAGGCCTTCACCCTCTTCGGCCAGCGCATCATCTGGTCGGACATGGTCGGCAACATCCTCGGCCTGATCACCCTCGCCCTCGGCTGGCGCCGCTCCCTGTGGACCTGGCCCGTGCAGTTCCTGTCCGGCCTCGTCCTCTTCGCCGCCTTCTACGGCCATCTGACCGGCAGCGCCGGCAAGCAGGCCGTCGTCATGGCCGTGGCCCTCTACGGCTGGTGGCAGTGGCAGCGCACCAAGGACCGCGCCGGGGACGGCCACATCGCGCCCCGCTTCGCCACCTGGCGCGAGCGCGCGGCCATGCTCCTCGCGGCCGCCGTCGGCACCGTCGCCGTCGCCCTGTTCTTCCAGGCCTACCCGAGCCTGTCCTGGGACCCCTGGCCGGACGCGTACATCTTCGTCGGCACCGTCGTCGCCATGTACGCCCAGGCCAAGGGCATGGTCGAGTTCTGGATCGCCTGGCTCCTCGTCGACGTCGTCGGCGTTCCCCTCAACTTCACCAACGGCTACGCCTTCTCCGGTTTCGTCTACGTCATCTACGGCGCGCTCGTCCTGTGGGGCATGCGCGACTGGTGGCTGCGCTCCCGCAGGCGTCCGCAGCCCGTCCTGGAAGGAGCTCCGGCATGACCGCGGCACCCCTGCTCCACGACACCGATCCCCTCGAGGACTTCCTGCTCGACCCCGTCGAGCAGGCCATCGCCGACATCGCCGCGGGCCGCCCCGTCGTGGTCGTGGACGACGAGGACCGGGAGAACGAGGGCGACCTCGTCATCGCCGCCGAGAAGGCGACCCCCGAGATCGTCGCCTTCATGATGAGCGAGTGCCGGGGCCTGATCTGCGCCCCCATGGAGGGCGAGGAACTCGACCGGCTGCGGCTGCCGCAGATGGTCGAGGAGAACACCGAGTCCATGAAGACCGCGTTCACCGTCTCCGTGGACGCCTCCGCCGCACACGGCGTGACCACCGGCATCTCCGGCGCCGACCGCGCCACCACGCTCCAGCTGCTCGCGAGCGGCACCGCCGGGCCGGCCGACTTCGTCCGCCCCGGCCATGTCTTCCCGCTGCGCGCCAAGCCCGGCGGCGTCCTCGTCCGCGACGGTCACACCGAGGCCGCCGTCGACCTCGCCCGGCTCGCGGGGCTGCGCCCGGCCGGCGCCATCGTGGAGATCGCCGGCGAGGACGGGCGGATGCTGCGCCTGCCCGAGCTGATCCCGTTCGCCCGCAAGCACGGCCTGACGATCATCTCCATCGAGGACCTGATCGCCTACCGCCGCGGCAGCGAGCCCACCGTCCGCCGCGAGGCCGAGACCCGCCTGCCCACCGCCCACGGCACCTTCACCGCCTACGGCTACCGCTCCACCGTCGACGGCGTCGAGCACGTCGCCCTCGTGCACGGCGAGATCGGCGACGGCGAGGACGTCCTGGTCCGCGTCCACTCCGAATGCCTCACCGGCGACGTCTTCGGCTCCCTGCGCTGCGACTGCGGCCCCCAGCTGGACACCGCCCTCGCGCGCATCCAGCAGGAGGGCCGGGGCGTGGTGGTCTACCTGCGCGGACACGAGGGCCGCGGCATCGGCCTGCTGTCCAAGCTCCGGGCCTACGCACTGCAGGAACAGGGCCGCGACACGCTCGACGCCAACCTCGAACTCGGCCTGCCCGCCGACGCCCGGGACTACGGCGCCGGCGCCCAGATCCTGGCCGACCTCGGCGTGCGTGGCGTACGGCTGATGACCAACAATCCCGACAAGACCGACGCGCTGCTGCGCCACGGCCTGAAGGTCACCGGCCGCGAGCCGATGCCGGTCCAGGCCGGCGAGCACAACCTCCGGTACCTGCGCACCAAGCGCGACCGGATGGGACACGACCTGCCGTGGCTCGACACGCCCGCCGTGGCGGCCTGCGGCAACCAGTAAGTCACTCGGCAAGAAGGCACGGAGAGGAAACACGTGAGCGGCAAGGGTGCACCGGAGCTGGCCGTACGCAATGCGAGCGACCTCAGGGTCGCCGTCATCGCGGCGCAGTGGCACGAGAAGGTGATGGACGGCCTGGTGAACGGCGCGCTGCGCGCCCTGCGCGACCTGGGCATCGACGAGCCGACCCTGATCCGGGTCCCGGGCAGCTTCGAGCTGCCCGTCGCCGCCAAGGTCCTCGCGGGCCGCGGCTACGACGCCGTGGTCGCCCTCGGCGTCGTCATCCGCGGCGGCACCCCGCACTTCGACTACGTGTGCCAGGGCGTCACCCAGGGCCTCACCCAGGTCAGCGTGGAGACCGGCGTCCCGGTCGGCTTCGGCGTGCTCACCTGCGACACCGAGGAGCAGGCCCTGGACCGGGCCGGCATCGAGGGCTCCAGCGAGGACAAGGGCCACGAGGCGGTGACGGCCGCGGTGGCGACGGCGACGACGCTCCGCTCAGTATCCGAACCCTGGCACTGAGGCAGCGGCCCGAGCGCGTAGGGTAAGGACCACCATGTCCAAGAAGACGTTCGAGGAGCTGTTCACCGAGCTCCAGCACAAGGCCGACCACGGCGATCCCGCCACCTCCCGTACCGCAGAGCTGGTCGGCAAGGGTGTCCATGCCATCGGCAAGAAGGTCGTCGAGGAGGCCGCCGAGGTCTGGATGGCCGCCGAGTACGAGGGCAAGGAGGCGGCCGCCGAGGAGATCTCCCAGCTGCTGTACCACGTCCAGGTGATGATGGTCGCCCGCGGGATCTCCCTGGACGACGTCTACGCCCACCTCTGAGCCCCGCCGCACCAGCCGTACCCACCGCACGAACACCCCTTCACGCAAAGGAAGCCGACCTCATGCTGCGCATCGCCGTCCCCAACAAGGGTTCACTGTCCGGCCCTGCGGCGGACATGCTGCATGAGGCCGGCTACCAGCAGCGCCGCGAGTCCAAGGAGCTGCGGATCGTCGACCCGGAGAACGAGGTCGAGTTCTTCTACCTCCGACCCCGCGACATCGCGATCTACGTCGCCTCCGGCCGCCTCGACATGGGCATCACCGGCCGCGACCTGCTGATCGACTCCGGCGCCGACGCCGAGGAGATCCTGCCGCTCGGCTTCGCCCGCTCCACCTTCCGCTTCGCCGCCAAGCCCGGCACCGCGAACGGCGTCGAGGACCTGAAGGGCAGGACGGTCGCCACCTCCTACGAGGGCATCGTCGCCGGGCACCTCGCGGACAGCGGCGTCGACGCCTCCGTCGTCCACCTCGACGGCGCCGTGGAGACCGCGATCGAGCTGGGCGTCGCCGAGGTCATCGCCGACGTCGTCGAGACCGGCACCAGCCTGCGCAACGCCGGTCTGGAGGTCTTCGGCGAGCCGATCATGAAGTCCGAGGCCATCGTCATCCGCCGCACCGGCACCGACGGCGAGGAGCCGAAGGTCCAGCAGTTCCTGCGCCGCCTCCAGGGCGTCCTCGTCGCCCGGACGTACGTGATGATGGACTACGACTGCCGGGTGGAGCAGCTGGAGAAGGCCGTCGCGCTCACCCCCGGCCTGGAGTCCCCGACCGTCTCCCCGCTGCACAACGAGGGCTGGGTCGCCGTCCGCGCCATGGTGCCCGCCAAGGAGGCGCAGCGGATCATGGACGACCTCTACGCCATCGGCGCCCGCGCCATCCTGACCACGGCCATCCACGCCTGCCGCCTGTAAGAGGTACGCCGACCGATGTCCGAGCCGACCCCCCTGCCCGCCCTCCCCGTCACCTTCCGGCCGGGCCACACCCGGGCCATCCTGCTCACCGCCGGCGTGGCGATCTTCCTGACCATCACGGCGGTCGCCCTGCTGCTGGACCAGCTCGGCCCCGGCGAGCGGCTCAGCTTCGTCGTCACCGGAGCGCTGATCTTCTGGGTGCTGGCCCAGCTGGCCCGGATCAAGGTGGTCGCCGACGACGCCGGTGTCACCGTGGTCAACATCGTCAGCAAGCGGCGCCTGGAATGGGCGGAGATCGTTCAGGTGAACCTCCGCCCGGGTGACCCCTGGGTGTTCCTCAACCTCAGTGACGGCACCAGCCTGCCCGCGCTCGGCATCCAGCCGGGCCTCGCCAAGCAGCGCGCCATCGCCGACGCGCGGGCCCTGCGGGCCCTCGCCGAGGCCCGCTCGACGGTGGCCGAGGCCGGCGGCCGGGGCTGATCCGCCGACCGGTCCGGCCCACTCAGGGGGCGGATCCTGGTTCACTCGGGGACGGATCGGGGCCGACTCGGGGGCGCCCACCCTGCCCGAGCGGCCCCTGTCTTGATTAATCTGGTGACGGAGGCCTTTTCGCTGCGCCTCCGCCCCTGTGCCGCCCGGCGCACAGGGGTTCCTGCTACCCGAGGAGTGACTCCCTCCAGCGATGGACGGATCGTCCTGTAGTACCTGCGCCGCCCCCACCCGACATACCGGGAAGGCGGCGGCATCGTGACCACCTCCGTGCTGCTCCTGGCAGCCGCCCTCCTGCTGATCCTCGCCAACGGATTCTTCGTCGCGGCCGAGTTCGGTCTCGTGACGGTCGAGCGCCCGGAGGCCGAGAAGGCCGCCGCCGACGGCGACCGACGCGCCCGTACGGTCGTGGAGTCGCTCAAGGAGCTGTCCTTCCAGCTCTCCGGCACCCAGCTCGGCATCACCATCACCTCCCTGGTCGTCGGCATGCTCGCCGAGCCGGCCCTGGCCGGCCTGCTGCACGGCCCCCTCGCCGCGCTCGGCCTCCCCGACGGCGCCGTCTCCGGCATCGCGGTGATCGTCGGCATGCTGCTGGCCTCCGCGATCCAGATGGTCATCGGCGAACTCGTGCCCAAGAACTGGGCGGTGTCCAAGCCGCTGCAGGTCGCGCGCGTCGTCGCCGGGCCGCAAGCCCGCTTCTCCCGGCTGTTCCGCCCGGTGATCGCCGCGCTCAACACGGTCGCCAACCGGCTGGTCCGCGCCCTCGGCGTGGAGCCGGCCGAGGAACTGGCCTCCGCCCGCACCCCGGGCGAACTCGTGTCCCTGGCCCGGCACTCCGCCCAGGCCGGCGCCCTGGAGCAGGACACCGCCGACCTGTTCGTCCGCACCCTGTCCCTGGGCGAGCTGACCGCCCAGCACGTCATGACCCCGCGCGTGAAGGTCAGCGCCCTGCAGGACTCGGCCACGGCCGAGGACGTCGTCAACCTCACCCGCGCCACCGGCCTGTCCCGCTTCCCCGTCTACCGGGAGAAGATCGACGAGATCGTCGGCATGGCCCACCTCAAGGACGCCCTGGCCGTCCCCGTGCACGACCGGCTGCGCACCCCGGTCGGCCGCATCGCCCGCAAGGCGCTGCTGGTCCCCGAGACCCTGCCGGTCCAGCCCCTGCTCACCCGCCTGCGCTCCGAGCAGCCGATCGCGGTCGTCGTCGACGAGTACGGCGGCACGGCCGGCGTCGTCACCCTGGAGGACATCGTCGAGGAACTCGTCGGCGAGGTCCGCGACGAACACGACAGGCCGGACGCGCCCGAACTCTCGGTCGCCCCGCCGCAGGACGGCAAGCCCGCGTGGGACGTGGACGGCAGCGTCCGCGTCGACATCCTCCAGCGCATAGGCCTGGACGTGCCCGAGGGGCCGTACGAGACGGTCGCCGGCCTGGTCGCCGACCTGCTCGGCCGCATCCCGGCCCCCGGCGACCGGGCCGAACTGCCCGGCTGGCGCCTGTCGGTCCGCCAGGTCGGCCACTACCGCGCCGAACGGGTCCGCCTGGTCAGGACGGCCCCGGCGGCGAACGTGATGGAGGCCGTGCGATGAGCGCCCTCCAACTGCTCTTCGCCGCGCTGCTCGTACTCGCCAACGGCTTCTTCGTCGGCGCCGAGTTCGCGCTCGTCTCCGTGCGCCGCAGCCAGATCGAACCGCTGGGCACGGCGCGCGCCCGCCAGGTGCTCTACGGCCTTCAGCGGCTGCCGCAGATGATGGCCGCCGCCCAGTTCGGCATCACCGTGTGCTCCCTGACGCTCGGCGCGGTCGCCGAGCCGACGGTGGCGCGGCTGCTGGAGCCGGTGTTCGCGGCGGTCCGCCTCCCGGGCGGCGTGATCCACCCGCTCGGCTACGTCATCGCGCTGGCCGCGGTGGTCTTCTTTCACCTCGTCATCGGCGAGATGGTGCCGAAGAACCTCGCCATGGCGGCCCCCGAGAAGGCGGCGCTGTGGCTGAGCCCCGGGCTGGTGGCGTTCGCCCGGCTGTGCAGGCCGATCACGGTGGCCCTCGGTGCCTGCGCCGGGGCCGTCCTCCGCCTCTTCCGGGTCGAGCCCAAGGACGAGGTGGAGGCGGTCGTCACCACCGAGCAGCTCAACCGCCTGCTGGAGGACTCCGGCCAGGCGGGTCTGCTCGACCCCGAGGAGCGCGAGCGCCTGGAGGACGCCCTGGAGCTGGGCTCCCGTCCGGTGACCGACGTGCTGCTGCGCCGGGAGTCCCTGGTCACGGTGGCCCCGTCCGTCACCCCGGGCGAGATCGTCGACCTGACGGCCCGCACGGGCTACTCCCGCTTCCCGGTCGCGGCGTCGGACAAGGGCCCCTTCATGGGATACGTCCACGTCAAGGACGTCCTCGACCTGGAGCACTCCGGCCGCGCCGTCCCGCAGCACGTCTGGCGCCCCATGGCCACGCTGCGGGCCGAGCTGCCGCTCGACGACGCCCTGACGGTGATGCGCCGGGCGGCGACGCATCTGGCCCAGGTGGCGGACGCCTCCGGCAAGGTGCTGGGTCTGGTGGCCCTGGAGGACGTACTGGAACTGCTGGTGGGCGAGGTCCGGGATCCGGCGCACCGGGAGCTGCCCGGGGTGCAGCTGCTGGAGCCGAGGATCAGCGGGGAACCGGAAGGGGCGCTCGCCAACTAGTGCCCCGGCAGGTGACGTTTGCCCGTCAGGGAGCGGCGTCCGGTGCGTGCTGTCGGTGTGCCGGCCGGAAGTCCTCGTACTGGGCGTGCTTGGGCTTTCGGCCGGTGCGGCGGGCGGGGGCACCTCCCGCGCGGCGGGGAGCGTGCCGGGCGTCGCCACGGGGCGAGCGTCGCCTGCCCGGGCACCAGCCGGGTGGCCCGGGGACCCGCCCGCCCCCGCGGGGCGCTCACAGTCCCGGCGGATCCTGCGGCCCCCGTCCCGACAGCACCTCGCCGTACGCCTGCATCAGATCCGGCAGCCGTAGCGTCGCGAGGTCGTCCCGGCACAGCGTGCCGGGATACGCGGTCAGCCGCAGATCCCGGTACGCGCAGCTCTTCTCGTACAGGGTCCGCAGGAAGCGGCCGTTGCCCAGCTCGTCGATCCAGCCCTGGTCGACCACGTGCCCGGCGATGGAGCGCAGCTCCTCCAGGGCCTCGTCGTCCCAGACGTCCCCGTTCTCCGCCGCCAGCACCTTGCCGATCTCGGTGAGTTCCTGCGGGCGGTAGGAGGGGAAGTCGACCCGGGTCGTGAAGCGGGAGGACAGTCCGGGGTTCGCCGCCAGCAGCCGGTCCATGCCCTCGGGGTAGCCGGCCAGGATCACCACCAGGTGGTCCCGGTTGTCCTCGGCCCGCTTCAGCAGCACCTGCAAGGCCTCGTCGCCGTACGCGTCGCCCTTGCCGTACCCGGAGTTGGACAGTGAGTACGCCTCGTCCACGAACAGCACGCCGCCGATCGCGGAGTCGATCAGCTCGTTGGCCTTCACGGCCGTCTGCCCGAGGTACTCGCCGACCAGATCCGCTCGTTGGGCCTCCACGAGGTGGTCTCCGCCGAGCAGGCCTAGCGCGTAGAACACCCGGCCGAGGATCCGGGCCACCGTGGTCTTGCCGGTGCCGGACGGGCCGGAGAAGACGAAGTGCCGTTTCGGCGGCTGCACCGGCAGCCCCTGCCCGGCGCGCAGCCGGGCCATGTTCAGCTGCGCGGACAGCGCCTTCACCTGGCGCTTGACCGGCTCCAGGCCCACCATGCGCTCCAACTCCGCGAGCGCCTCCTCCAGCAGCGCCGGATCGGTCGGGCCGGCCGGGATCGGCGAGGTGGACACACCGGTCTTCACCCGCACCGCCGGATCGGCCACCGAGGGCAGGGGGCCGGTCGGCAGATCGGGCTCGGGCAGCCGCAGGTCCCGACCCTCGGTGCCGAAGAGCGGATCGAACCCGTCGAGGCCGTCCACGCTGTCCTGCCCGGCGCCGGTCAGGCTGATCGAGGCGAGGTCGGCCGCGTCGTCGTACCCGTCGCCCTCGGCGATCGCCGCGAGCCGCGCCGAGGTGTCCATGAAGGCCGGGTCGACGCGGTGCACGGCCCGGTAGAGGGGGAGCGCCGCCGCCGAGCGGCCCGTGCCCTCGTGCGCCCGTGCCAGCCAGTAGCGCAGCTCCTTGCGCTGCGGCTGCTCGCTGCGGCAGCGCATCAGGGCCGCCGACAGCAGCGGCTCGGCCTGGCCGTACATCTCCAGCCGGACCCGGGCCATGCCGCCGAACAGGCCCGCCTCGATGCCGAGCAGGGCGTCGTCCAGCAGCGGGTCGGTGTGCCGGACGAGCTGGTCCCAGTCCTTCACCAGATAGGCGCGGCAGGCGTGCAGGAAACGCACCTGGGGCTCCGTGTCGACCGGGGGCAGTCCGGCGAGCGCCCGGTCCAGCTCGGGCACGTGCCGGCCGTCCAGCCAGTGCGAGGCGTGCGCCAGCAGCAGATCGCGCGGGCTCTCCAGCACCGGCTGCACCCACCAGCCCAGCCAGTACCAGGAGTTGAGCGGCCTGCGGTGCCGGGCGCGCTGCTCGCCGAAGCGGTCGCGGTGCCGGAACATCCTGAGCAGCGCGGTCGTCGTGTCGATCCGCAGCGCGTGCAGCCCGAGCCAGCCGTCCGCCATCCCCGGGTCCATCCGCACCGCGGTACGGAACTCCTCCTCCGCCTGCGGATAGGCCCCCATCGTGTAGGCGTCCACCCCGCGCAGCCAGGCGAGGTCGGCCGGGGCGTCGGGGCCCTGCGTGCCGAAGTCCATCCGTCCCCCCACAGACCGTGCCCCGTGGTTCACCACCGGGCGGGCGCCCGGGGCCGCCGCGGTCGAACCGCCCAGCCGCGGACCGGAGTTGCAGGTGCGCGAGGCAGCCGCTCGAAGGTCGCACCGAGGGCATCGTACCCGCGGCGGGACCCCCTGCCGAAGGGTGCCGGCCGGGCCGTTTGGCGAGGTGGGAGCAGACGGGGCGCGCACCGCTTCGTGACCGAGCGTGAGCGGATCGGTGCGCGCGGCGCCCGGAAAGCGGCAAAAGGGCAGAACGAAGCCCCCGGTCACGGGGGAACAACCGGGGGCTTCGCGTGGGCGGGCGGTCCCGAATGACCGCACATTGAGAACGTAAGACCTGTACGGGCCCCCGGTCAAGCACAGTTGGGGCACTGGAAGAAGTTCACCCACCGGGAGCCTTCACAAGTTCACCACATTGCCGATGGTCGGTCACGCAGCGTCATTTTCTGGTCCGGTCCACGGCTTGACCCGGGTCCCGGCAGTACCTCGTAACCCTTCGGCGTCTGCAGCACCAGGAGATCGGCATGGGAGCGCGAGGGGTCCCCGGCGAAGTGCGCGCGCTCGGCCTCGACCCAGCCGTCCCAGAACTCGCGCTGCTCCGCGCCGTCCCGCAGCCGGCCCCGGGTCCAGGACTCCTCCGGCGGCAGTTCCATCCACAGCAGCCGCGCCAGGTGCGGCCGGACCTCCCGGCGGCCGGCGCCGACGCCTTCCAGCACGACCACCGGCGCCGCCGGCAGCGGGCTCGGCGCGCCGAAGGCGCGGGCCCGCCAGTCGTAGGGGGTGTAGTGCCCGCTCTCGCCGCGGGCCAGCGGGCCGATCACCTGGGCCGTGAGCCGGTCGGTCCAGGCGAAGAGCTGCTCGTGGCTCGCGATGTCGTCGAGGTGGAGCACCGGTGCCCCGCCCAGCGCGGCGGCCAACCGCCCGGCGAACGTGGACTTTCCGGAGCCGGCGTGCCCGTCGACGCCGATCAGCCGGACCGGTCCGAGGGAAGGGGGGAGCCGGCGCAGCCGGGCGGCGAGGTCCTGAATGGCGATTCCCGAGGTGTGACACGGTGTGGGCGGATTTCCGGACACAGTCTAGTCGCACCCTTGATCGAGGAAAAGGTCACGCATTGAACCATCGGCTGGCGGCCAGTCAATGTTCCGGATAAACATTCGGGAATCGCCTGACCGATATGTCGAATTCGGCGTTCCGGTGCCGCCCGGCCCTGAGTAAGGTGCCTGCAGCGCAACCGCAATGCGTCGTACGGGGACTGGCAGGGGGACATGGCCGCGGAGTTATTCGAAGGGCACTATGTGTGGCATCCGGCGGCCGACGACCGGGTACTGGCGAACGTATGCGTCGATGTGCGCGCCGGGCGTTATCGATACGCGTACGAGGCGCTCGCCGAGACGCGTTCCGACTTCGGCCTGCGTGCCCATCGCTCGCTGGTCGTCGCCTCGGAGGCCGCCGGCACCGATCTGGTCGAGCGCTGGCTCGGCGAGGAGCCGAGCCCCGAGGCTGCGCTCATGTGGGCCCGCGTCGCCGTGCAGCGCGCGCTGCGGGCCGCCGACGCGCGCGACGAGCGGGCCGAGACGCTGGAGCGGATCGCCCTGACCGCCTGCGACCGCGCCGCCGCCCTGGCCCCCGAGGACCCCACCCCCTGGGCCGCCAAGCTGGCCATGGCCCGACTGCACCGGCTGCGCGACCCGGCCCCGCACGGCCTGCTCACCGCCCCGCCCGGCCCCTGGCGGCTGTTCGCACACGTCCTCTCGCTGGACCCCTGGCACCGTGAGGCCCACCACCGCTTCCTCTCCTTCTTCTTCACGCGCCACGGCGGCTCGGTCAACGCCGCCTGGGACGTGGCCGCCTTCCTCAGCCAGCGGGCACCCGCCGACTCCGCCCTGCGGCTGCTGCCCCTGGTGGCCCTGGTGGAGAGCTACAACCCGACCCAGCTGCTCGCCGACCGCGTCTGGGAACAGCCCCAGTGGCGCTCCACCGCACTCGCGATCTACCAGAACTGGCTGCCCGCGGTGGCCGGTTACCGCTTCACCCCGGTGCTCGACCTGGCGTACCTCGCGCACGCGCTGGTCATGGCCCAGTGCCTGTTCGAGGCCCGGGCGGTGTTCACCGCGATGGGTCCGTACGCCTCGCGCATGCCCTGGAGCGCCTTCGGCGAGCCCGCCGAACAGCTCTCCCGGGCCCGGCGCGCCTGCGGTCTGCCCGTCCCGGGAGCCGCCTGACCCCGCACGTTCTCTGCCCCCCCACCGAGAGAAAGGCGAACCGTGTCGGAACGGATGTCCGCCCCACGGGCGAAGGCCCGCCCGGGCCACGACCCGGGCGTGCTCGACGACGACGCCACCCTGCACGCGATGGGTTATCCGCGCAAACTCACCCGGCGTTTCCAGGCGTTCGACAATTTTGCGATCTCCTTCACCATCATCAATATCCTCTCGGGTATTTTCTCCTCCTTCGGATTCGGTATGGGTGCGGGTGGTCCCCGCGTTCTCGTGTTCGGCTGGATCGGTGTCTCGTTCATGGTGCTGCTCATCGGCGCGGCCATGGCGGAAGTCGCCTCCGCTTATCCGACGAGCGGCGCACTGTATTTCTCCGCCGGGAAACTCGCCAAGCGGCACAAGGGCGCCTGGTCCTGGTTCACGGGCTGGCTGAACTTCGTGGGCCAGATCGGCGGCACCGCCGCCACCGGCTACGCGGCCGCCACCTTCGTCCAGGCCTTCGTGCAGCTCCAGTGGCCGTCCTACCGGCCGACCGCGCACCAGACGGTCCTGATCACGGCGCTGATCATCGTTGTGCAGGGGCTCGCCAACACCTACACCGTCCAGCTCGTCGCCGTACTGAACCGCATTTCCGTCTGGTGGCTGCTGATCGGACTCGTCGTGATCGTGGGCGCACTCGTAGTGATCCCCGATCATCATCAGCCGGCCTCGTTCCTGACGCATTTCGAGAACAACACCGGCTTCACGAACGGCCTTTACGGCGGCATGCTCGGTCTGCTGGTCACCAGCTGGACCTTCACCGGCTTCGACGGCAGCTTCCACATGTCCGAGGAAACGGTCCAGGCCACGGTCAACGCCCCCAAGGGCATCACCCGTGCCATCGGCTATTCGGCGATCACCGGCCTGATCCTGATGCTCGCACTGGTCTACAGCATTGGCGCCTACGCCAAGGAGGCCGGAGCAGCCGCACCGCCCGTCCAGATCCTCATCGACAGCCTCGGCCTCGGCACCGCCAAGGTGCTGCTCCTCGTCGTCATCGGCGCGATGCTCTTCTGCGGTCTCGCCAACCTCACCAGTAACACCCGGCAGATCTTCGCCTTCTCCCGGGACGGCGCGATGCCCGGCTCGCGCTGGTGGCACTCGGTCTCGACGCGCACCCGGACGCCGGTGAAGGCGGTGTGGCTCGCGGTGGCCTGCTCGCTGGCCCTCGTCGTGCCCGGCTGGTGGTCGCACACGGCGTTCACCGCGATCGTCAGCGTCAACGTCGTCGGCCTGTTCCTGGCCTACGCCGTGCCGATCTTCCTGCGGCTGCGGCTCGGCGACGCGTTCGAGACCGGCCCCTGGCACCTGGGCCGCTGGGGCCGGCCGATCGGCTGGCTCGCTGTGATCTGGATCCTGCTGAGCAGCGTGCTGTTCATGCTGCCGCAGGCCTCGCCGATCACCGCCGACTCCTTCAACTACGCCCCGATCGCGCTGGCCGCCGTCCTGCTCGTGGCCACGGCGTGGTGGTTCGCCACGGCCCGCCGCCGCTTCCAGGGCCCGGTCAGCTACGGCGGACCGGACGAGGTGGCGGCGATGGATCTCGTCTGAGGAACGGCCCGCTCGGGCCTTCAGCGGGCCAGACCAATAATCGTGGCGCGGCATGCGCCGAAGAGCTGGCAGGGGCATGCCGCCTGCTTCATAGTTGGCGCAAACCACGTGCCGGACCGGCACCGACCCGGACACCTGGGGGTAACCGCGCCCATGAGCACAGACCGACAGCCGTCCCGCAGAACCGTCCTCACCACGGCCGCCGCGGTCACCGCGGCCGTGGCCGGCGCCGCGGCTCCCGCCGCGGCGGCGGAGCGGCGGCCCTCCGCCGAAGCCGACGACCCCGCCCAGGCCCGGGTCCGCCCGATCGACTACCACGCCTGGACCACCTACCGCGACTGGCGCCTCGGCGCCGCCCAGGGCGTCCGCGCCGTCGCCGGCCCGCGCCCCGGCGTCGTCATCGGCACCCCGGCCGGCCGCACCGACTACACCGACCCGCACACCGGCACCACCGCCACCTGGGAGTACGCCGTCTGGACCTCGCCCGTCCACCGGCTCGCCGTCCCCGCCACCGAGGCCGTCGCCTCCTGGAACGCCCACACGCCCGCCGGCACCTGGCTCCAGGTCGAACTCCGGGGCGCGTACTCCGACGGCACCGCCACCCCCTGGTACGTGATGGGCCGGTGGGCGGCCGGCGACCAGGACATCAAGCGGACCTCGGTGGACGGCCAGGGCGACGGCAGGAGCGGCATCTCGACCGACACCTTCGCCATCGACGACGCGAGCACCGGCCTGCGCCTGACGTCGTACCGGCTGCGCCTGACCCTCTACCGCACGCCGGGCACCACGCTGACCCCCACCGTCCGGCGGCTCGGCGCCATGGGCTCCGACATCCCCGACCGCTTCACGGTCCCCGCCTCCGTCCCCGGCCTCGCCCAGGAACTGGTCGTCCCGCGTTACTCGCAGGAGATCCACAAGGGGCAGTACCCGCAGTACGACAACGGCGGGGAGGCCTGGTGCAGCCCCACCTCCTCGCAGATGATCATCGAGTACTGGGGCGGCCGGCTCACCCCCGGACAACTGGCCTGGGTGGATCCGGGCTACGCCGATCCGCAGGTCGACAACGCCGCCCGCTTCACCTACGACTACCAGTACGAGGGCTGTGGCAACTGGCCGTTCAACGCCGCCTACGCGGCCACCTTCGACGGCATCCAGGGGGTGGTCACCCGGCTCGCCTCGCTCACCGACCTGGAGACGCTGATCGCGGCCGGCATCCCGGCCATAACATCTCAGTCCTTCCTGGCGAGCGAGCTGACCGGCGCGGGCTACGGCACCTCCGGCCATCTGATGACCGTCATCGGCTTCACGGCGGACGGCGACGTCATCGCCAACGACCCGGCCTCGCCGAGCGACGACGCGGTACGACGGGTCTATCCGCGCCGGGAGTTCGAGAACATCTGGCTCAGGACCAAGCGGTACAACGCCTCCGGCAAGGTCGCCTCCGGCACCGGGGGAGTCTGCTACCTCTACTTCCCGGCCCGGCCGACCCCGCACCAGCGCAGGGCCCTCGCCGCGGTGGGCGTGCGCTGACCGTGTGAGCAAACTCATCACCGCGGACGCCGTCGCGGGTGGCAAGGTGGACGAACGGGGGGGGAAGGCACCCGTACGTCCGACCTGCAGCGAGCAACCACATGAGCGCACACCCCGCCACCGCCACCCGCGCCGCCACCGGCGGGCCCCGGGAAGAGGGCCCGAAGATCCTCGAACACGCCCTCGGCTGGGTCCTCGTCGCGGTCGTCGCGATGTTCGTGACCCAGCTGGGCCTGCTCTGACGCGACCCGCTCACGCGTGCGGCTTGTTCTGACATACTGCGGCTGTCCCGCCGACCGCCTGGAACAGGGTCGAAATTGACTATGCCGCACCAGCGTGCCGCCGTCCGTCCCCGGATGCGCGGCACCGAGCGCTCGGTCGCGCGCCGCGCCGAACTCATCGCCATCGGGCGGAAGTTGTTCGCCGACACGTCCTACGACGCGCTGTCCATGGATGACATCGCCCGCCAGGCGCATGTCGCCAAGGGGCTGATCTACTACTACTTCCAGTCCAAGCGCGGCTACTACCTGGCGATCATCGAGGACTCCGTCGCGGACCTGGTCACCTTCGCCGCGAGCGGGCTCGAACTGGCCGCCGTCGACCGCGTCCACCGCACCGTCGACAGCTACCTGCGCTACGCGGAACACCATCAGGCCGCCTACCGCACCATCGTCAGCGGCGGGGTCGGCTTCGACGCCGAGGTGCACGCCATCCGGGACGGCGTGCGGGATGCGATCATCGGGACCATCGCCGAGGGCGCCTACGGCCGTCGGGACGTCTCCGCGCTGGCCAGGATGGGTCTGCTGTCCTGGCTGTGCAGCGTCGAGGGCGCGACCCTGGAGTGGATCGACCGCCCCGGGCTGTCCCGCGACACCATGCGGGAACTGCTGGTGAAGACGCTCGGCGGCGCCCTGCGCGCCGTCGAGGAACTGGACCCGGCCTACCCGGCCCCGCCGCCGGCCCGCCGCGACTCCTGACGGCCGGTCACCCTCGTACGGCGGACGCGCACGGGAGCGCGGGCTCGTTCCCCCGACTCCCAGGTCGCCCGGGCGGGCTGGTCGGCTGCCCCTGACCGGCCCACCGTGCGCGGTGTCGCCGCTCCACCGGCCGCCGCCGCACTCGGCCGACGCCCGGTTGCCGCGCAGCGGCTGCTCCGAGGCGCCGGCGACGGCGCGGGAGTCGGCCCCCCGAGCACGTCACTTTCCGCTGAACATTGCGTGCGCCCCGTAGCCGAGGTTTCCTGAAGTAAGCGGTCGTTAACTGGTGACGGGAGGTCGCTGATCGGGCATACTCACAGCGCACAGCCGCTGGTCAGCAGCTCCCGAGACCCGGGAGCGGGCGCCTGCGGCCATCCGGAACGATCAGGCGGAGCCGCCCCCATCCCACGGGCCACCCGCCCGTGCCCGACAGGGAGGAGACCGACGCCATGTCCGACCGCGACCCGCAGCCGGTGGAGCGTCAGCTGCCCACGGAGGAGTCGAGGGATCTGCTCGCGCTCGTCCGGGAGATCGCCCAGCGCGAGATCGCGCCGAGGGCCGCCGAGGAGGAGGACGCGGGCCGCTTCCCGCGCGAGGTCTTCACCCTGCTCTCCGGGTCCGGCCTGCTCGGCCTGCCCTACGACTCCGAGTACGGCGGCGGTGACCAGCCCTACGAGGTCTACCTCCAGGTCCTGGAGGAGCTGGCCATGGCCCGGCTCACCGTGGGCCTCGGTGTCAGCGTGCACACGCTCGCCTCCTACGCGCTCGCCACCTACGGCACCAAGCAGCAGCAGGGCGACCACCTGCCCGCGATGCTCGGCGGCGGCCTGCTCGGCGCTTACTGCCTCTCCGAGCCGTCCTCCGGTTCGGACGCGGCCTCCCTGCGCACCAAGGCGGTCCGGGAGGGCGACGACTGGGTGCTGAACGGCACCAAGGCCTGGATCACCCACGGCGGGATCGCCGACTTCTACACCGTGATGGCCCGCACCGGCGAGGACGGCCCGCGCGGCATCACCGCCTTCCTGGTCCCAGGAGACGCCCCCGGCCTGAGCGGGGCCGTGCCCGAGAAGAAGATGGGCCTGAAGGGCTCGCCCACGGCCCAGGTCCACCTCGACGGGGTCCGCGTCGGCGAGGACCGGCGCATCGGCGAGGAGGGCCAGGGCTTCTCCATCGCCCTGGCCGCCCTGGACTCCGGCCGGCTCGGCATCGCCGCCTGCGCGATCGGCCTCGCCCAGGCCGCCCTGGACCAGGCGGTCGCCTACGCCACCGAGCGCCGGCAGTTCGGCCGCCCCGTCGCCGACTTCCAGGGCCTGCGCTTCATGATCGCCGACATGGCGACCCAGATCGAGGCCGGCCGCGCCCTCTACCTCGCGGCGGCCCGGCTGCGCGACGCGGGCAGGCCGTTCGCCCGGCAGGCGGCCATGGCCAAGCTGCACTGCACCGACACGGCGATGAAGGTCACCACGGACGCCGTGCAGATACTCGGCGGCTACGGCTACACCGCCGACTTCCCGGCCGAGCGCTACATGCGCGAGGCCAAGGTGCTGCAGATCGTCGAGGGCACCAACCAGATCCAGCGGATGGTCATCGCCCGCCACGTGGCGGGACCCGAGGGTCGCTGAACTGCCCTCCGAGGACGGTAGGGGCCGCCAGCCGGACCCACTCCGGGTCGTGGCGGCCCGGCAGGGTGCGGCCCCGGTCGGCCCAGGCCCGCATCAGGTCGCGGTAGATCGGCGGGTCCACCGGCGCGGGCGGCGGAACCGATTCTGCGGGGCGTGGGACGAAGAGCCGGCGCGGACGCCCGGTGGCTGCGTACATGGCGGTCATACCCGGGCAACGCGGTCCCGGCCGGACAGGTCACCGTCCCATGGAATCGAGCGTCAGTCCACGCACGTCCCGTTCATGCTTTGGCCAACTCCACCGGTTCGACGCGCCGTCAGCGGCAGGTGCGCCGGGTCGCCGACGAGCGCGGGGCGCGCGGCCCCCGGCGAGGACGGCGGACCGCCGGCGGAGCGGCTTCGTGCCGAGGGGATGCCGCGGCGCAAGAGCAACCGGGGCCGCTCGGGGCGCCGTTCTTCGTCGTGGGGCGCGTGCCTGCGGAGGCCATGCCGTCCAGATCGTCGGGAGTGCACGGCCAAGTCCCGCCCGCCCAGGCCGACTTCCAGTTCACGGTCCGGCGGGGCGACGCCCTGTGGCGCCATGCGCCGTCCCAACGCCTCTGCCGCGCCCAGGCGTTCGACGGCCCGCCCGGCTGCTCCTGACCGAGTCCGGAGGGCGGGCTGCGACGGCCTCGACCCCGCCGTCGTACCGGCCGGCCCGGACGCGCCGAACCCGCACCATGACAGCCGGCGCGTCACGGCGCAGGGAACGTACGGGAGTTGAGCCGGTCCGGCCGGCGGGAACGCGCGACGGCTCAGGCGGCCTGGCGGCGCATCGCCGGCACGCGCATCGGGCGCGAGCCCGGGCCGCCGACGTGCGAGAAGGGCTGCGTCCGCCAGTTCAGACCCTGGGGGAGCGTCAGCAGCAGGGCGGTGTCCTGCTCCTGCGGTTCGGCGGACTCGTCGGCGGGCCGCGCGTCGGCCGCCGCGCGGCCCGTGCCCGCGCAGACCGTGAGCCCGAACGGGTTCCACGGCGAGACGCACAGCGCGTGCTCCGGCAGGATCTCCTCGTCCGCCAGCAGCGCGATCGGCTGCGCGCAGTCCGGGCAGATCACCCGGTACATCTCGAAGGTGTCGTAGGCGTCCAGTTCGTCGTCGAAGGCGTCGGGTTCGACGTACTCCGGCTCGGGTTCGACGACCGGCTGCTGCCGCTTGGACGTGGTACGACCAGGGCGATGGACACTCTGCATGGGATTCTCCCCCTAAGGCTGGGCCGTGAAGGCGCTGCGGCCTCGACCACAGCAAGCACTTCCCGTCCGCTCTCGGCGGTAATCACGAGAACATCACGAAGCCTGTTCGAGATGTGTGGCATTCGTCACATGCCATAGGCGGGTGCCCCCGGTGGGCGCATCGCGTCGCTTTTTGTATCGAACCGGCTATGACCTGCGCTCTCGGCTATCCCAGGAGATCAAGCGCCCTGTAGGTTTTGGCGCCATGGAGGAGCTGGATCGACAGATCGTGCAGCTGCTCGTCAAGGACGGGCGGATGAGCTACACCGACCTGGGCAAGGCCACGGGCCTGTCCACGTCGGCCGTGCACCAACGGGTGCGGCGGCTGGAACAGCGTGGCGTCATCCGCGGCTACGCCGCGGTGGTCGACCCCGAGGCCGTCGGGCTGCCGCTCACCGCCTTCATCTCGGTGAAGCCGTTCGACCCCAGCGCCCCCGACGACATCGCGGACCGCCTCGCCGGCGTCCCCGAGATCGAGGCCTGCCACAGCGTGGCCGGCGACGAGAACTACATCCTCAAGGTACGCGTCGCCACCCCGCACGAGCTGGAGGAACTGCTGGCCCGGCTGCGCAGCCTGGCCGGGGTGTCCACTCGCACGACGGTCGTGCTGTCGACGCCGTACGAGGCGCGGCCACCGAAGATCTAGCGCGCGGCCACCGGCCCCTCGTGCCACTCGCACCCCGCGGCGAGAGAAACTGTCGGCTATGAGTGAGCGCACCGCCGAGCCCGTCAAGACCGTCCTCCTGCGCCGCGGCGAGGTGCACAGCCCCGCGGACCCCTTCGCGACGGCGCTGGTCGTCGAGGCCGGCCACGTCGCC
This sequence comes from Streptomyces sp. NPDC104106, assembly GCF_055584345.1. Taxonomy (NCBI): domain Bacteria; kingdom Bacillati; phylum Actinomycetota; class Actinomycetes; order Kitasatosporales; family Streptomycetaceae; genus Streptomyces; species Streptomyces sp. NPDC104106. Next base: position 45,960 of record NZ_JBVJMF010000028.1, on the reverse strand, counting down.
TGGGTCGGCTCCGAGGGTGCCGCCGACGCCTTCGCCGACGGTGTGGACGAGGTGATCGATCTCGACGGCGCTCTCGTCACGCCCGCCTTCACCGACGCCCATGTGCACACCACCGCCACCGGCCTCGCCCTGACCGGCCTCGACCTGTCCGCGGCTCCCTCGCTGGAGGCGGCGCTCGCCCTGGTCCGCGACTTCGCCGCCGCCCGCCCCGACGACCGCGTGCTGCTCGGCCACGGCTGGGACGCCGCCCGCTGGCCCGGTGGCCGCCCGCCGACGCGCGCCGAGCTGGACGAGGCCACCGGCGGCCGCCCGCTGTACCTGTCCCGCATCGACGTCCACTCGGCGGTCGTCACCACCGCGCTGCTGGACCTGATCCCCGGCGATCTGCCGCGCGAGGACGCCCCGCTCACCGCGGACGCCCACCACGCCGTCCGGGAGGCGGCCCTCGCCGCCATCACCCCGGCCCAGCGCGCCGAGGCCCAGCGCACCGCCCTGGCCCACGCGGCCTCGCTCGGCATCGGCTCGGTGCACGAGTGCGGCGGCCCGCGGATCTCCTCCGAGGACGACTTCACCGCCCTGCTCCGGCTGGCCCGCGAGGTGCCCGGCCCCCGGGTCGTCGGCTACTGGGCCGACCAGGACGTGGACAAGGCCCGGGAGCTGGGCGCCGTGGGCGCGGCCGGTGACCTCTTCGCCGACGGCGCCCTCGGCTCGCACACCGCGTGCCTGCACGAGCCGTACGCCGACGCCGCCCACACCGGCACCGCCTACCTGGACGCCGAGGCCGTCGCCGCGCATGTCGTCGCCTGCACCGAGGCGGGCCTGCAGGCCGGCTTCCACGCCATCGGCGACGCCGCCGTGACCGCCGTCGTGGACGGCGTGCGGGCCGCCGCGGAGAAGCTCGGCCTCGCCCGCGTCCGCGCCGCCCGCCACCGCGTCGAACATGCCGAGATGCTCACCCCGGAGACGGTGGCCGGCTTCGCCGAGCTGGGTCTCATCGCGTCCGTGCAGCCCGCCTTCGACGCCCTGTGGGGCGGCGAGGACGGCATGTACGCCCGGCGCCTCGGTACGGCGCGAGCCCGCACCCTGAACCCCTTCGCGGCCCTGCTGCGGGCCGGCGTGCCGCTCGCCTTCGGCTCCGACAGCCCGGTCACCCCCCTCGACCCCTGGGGCAGCGTGCGCGCCTCCGCGTTCCACCGCACGCCCGAGCACCGCGTCTCCGTGCGCGCCGCCTTCACGGCCCACACGCGCGGCGGCTGGCGGGCCGTGGGCCGGGACGACGCGGGCGTGCTCGTACCGGGCGCCCCCGCCGACTACGCCGTCTGGCGCACCGACGAGCTGATCGTCCAGGCCCCCGACGACCGGGTGGCCCGCTGGTCGACCGACCCGCGCTCCGGTACCCCCGGCCTGCCGGACCTCAGCCCCGGCCGCGACCTGCCGGTCTGCCTGCGCACGGTGGTGGGCGGACGGACGGTGTTCGTACGGCCGGGCGAGTGATCTGCGCGGGCGGCGCGGCCCCGGCCGGACGCCGGCGCCGCGTGGCCCGACCTGCGCATCCTCCCCGGCGGCCCGGCCGGCCTGGCCGTCGTGGCAGCTCGGCGGGGCGGTTGACAGTCGGCGCCCGGGGGCCGGTAGGTTCGTCCGAGTCCACCACCGGACGCCCGGCCAGAAAGCGTTCACGCCACTCGTCGCAGCGTCGCTGGGTCACGGACGGTGTGCCGCACCGGGCACCGTCACTGGGAGCCAGGCTCAGCGCCTGCGCCGACGAGGCGACGTTCGGTCGGCAAGGTGTGACCCGGGTGGGGCCCGGGCGCTCAGTAGACAACGGCTTTCGGTCGATCCGCAGCCAGCGGGTCCCAGGTCGGCCCGAAGGGCGCCGGGCCCCCATCCGCAGCGGCGGGAATGTAGCGGACGTGTGGCGGGAAGGTGCCGAAAAACGCGTTCTTACCCCACTCTTGTGGAATCGACACCACCGTACGACCGATGTCGGCGCATAGCGCCTGGCCGCGGCCACTATGGTGGACGCCTGCGTACGACCAGAAGGGGCAGCAGTGAACGACGGCGACGGGACCCTGGACGCCAACAGCCAGGGGAGGCAGTTCGGTCCGCTCGGCACGGCCTTGGTGATCATTCCGACCTATAACGAGGCGGAGAACATCAAGACGATCGTCGGCCGGGTACGCAAGGCCGTCCCCGAGGCGCACGTCCTCATCGCGGACGACAACAGCCCCGACGGCACGGGCAAGCTCGCCGACGAACTGGCCGCCGAGGACGCCAACGTCCAGGTGATGCACCGCAAGGGCAAGGAAGGCCTCGGCGCCGCCTACCTCGCGGGCTTCCGCTGGGGGCTGGAGCACGACTACGGCGTGCTGATCGAGATGGACGCCGACGGCTCCCACCAGCCCGAGGAGCTGCCCCGGCTGCTCACCGCCCTCAAGAGCGCCGACCTGGTGCTCGGCTCCCGCTGGGTGCCCGGCGGCCGGGTGGTCAACTGGCCCAAGTCCCGCGAGTTCATCTCCCGCGGCGGCAGCTTCTACTCCCGTATCGCCCTGGACCTGCCGCTGCGCGACATCACCGGCGGCTACCGGGCCTTCCGGCGCGAGACGCTGCAGGGCCTGGGCCTGGACGAGGTCGCCTCGCAGGGCTACTGCTTCCAGGTCGACCTGGCGCGCCGCGCGGTGAAGGCCGGCTACCACGTGGTCGAGGTCCCGATCACCTTCGTCGAGCGGGAACTCGGCGACTCCAAGATGAGCAAGAACATCCTCATCGAGGCGCTGTGGCGGGTCACCGCCTGGGGCGCCGCGGACCGCGTCGCCAAGCTGAAGGGCAAGCGGGGCTGACGCCCGGACGGCCCCTCGCACCTGCCGAGGGGCCGCTTATCCCGTGCTGAGGGGCCGCCAGGCACACTGGGAGCATGACGACTGGCGCTCCCACCTCTCCCTACACCGCCCGGCCCCGGCGTTCCCGGCTGCGCAGGTATCTGCCGCTGGGGATCGCCGCGTGGCTGGTGCTGGAGATCTGGCTGCTGACCCTGGTCGCGGGCGCGGCCGGCGGGCTCACCGTGTTCCTGCTGCTCGTCGCGGGTTTCGCGGCGGGCTCCGTGGTCATCAAGCGGGCGGGCCGCCGCGCCTTCCAGAGCCTGAACGAGGCCGTGCAGCGGGGCGGTTCCCCGGAGCGCGGCGGCGGCAACGGCCTGATGATGCTGGGCGGTCTGCTGCTGATGATCCCCGGCGTGGTCTCCGACGCGGCGGGGCTCCTGCTGCTCCTGCCGCCGGTCCAGAAGGCCGTGAGCCGGTTCGCGGAGAGCGCCCTGGAGAAGCGGCTGCGCACGGCGGCCCCGGGCAGCCTCGGCGACGTCTTCCAGCAGGCTCGCATGCACCGCCCCGACGGCAAGGTGGTCCAGGGCGAGGTCATCCGCGACGACGCCACGGGGCACCGGCCGGAGCCGGGGGAGCAGTACCCGCCGCTGACGCGCTGAGCGTCCCGCAGCCCACCGCATACGAAACCGCGGGCGCCGTACGTGCAGCACGTACGGCGCCCGCGGTCTGTTCGCTGCGCGTTATGCGGACTTACGGCTGTCCCGAGGGTGAACCGCGATGTTCATCGCCCCCGAGCGCAGAACCGCCAGGCGCTCCTCGAGGACCTCTTCGAGCTCCTCACGGGTGCGCCGCTCCATCAGCATGTCCCAATGGGTACGCGCGGGCTTGGCCTTCTTCTCCTCAGGGCCGTCGCCGTCGACGAGGAGTGCCTGGGCCCCGCAGACCTTGCACTCCCACTCCGGCGGGATCTCCGCCTCGACCGAGAAGGGCATCTCGAAGCGGTGCCCCTTCTCACATGCGTACTCCACGGCCTGGCGCGGGGCCAGGTCGATACCGCGGTCCGTCTCGTAGCTGGTCACCACGAGGCGCGTACCGCGAAGAGCTCGCTCACTCATGAATCGTGCCTCCCGGGCTTGTCGCCCACAGGACAGGTGTCGCTGTCGTCGTCATCCGGTCAACGTCCGGTCGGCGGTAAAGATTCCCGTTCCGAGTCCCGTTCCGGGTCATGCGTCGCCGTCGTAGCCGCCCCTTGTTGTACCCACCGGCGCCCGGTTTGTCACATCTGCTAGCAGATGTCACCCAGCGTTTCAGCACCTTTGACGCGCAGTAACGGTACGCCTGGCAGGCCAAACGCGTACACTACCGCCCTTTCGCCCTGAGCGCTAAATCCGGGCTAGATCTTCTCCGGCACCGGGTTGCCGGCCTCGGCGATCGCCCGCCGCACCGGGACCCGGGCGAGCAGCGCGAAACCGATGACGAAGAAGGCCACCAGCGAGATGATCGCGGAGCGGTAGCTGCCCGTAAGCTGGTACGTCACACCGAACAGCAACGGTCCGAGCCAGCTCATCCCGCGGTCGCTCATCTCGTAGGCCGAGAAGTACTCGGCCTCCTTGCCGGGCGGCACGAGATGGGAGAACAGCGACCGGGACAGCGCCTGGCTGCCACCGAGGACCAAGCCGATGCCGGAGGCCAGTACGAAGAACCACACCGGCGCTCCCGCGGGCAGGAAGTAGCCGGCCGCCAGGGTGAGCGTCCAGGCCACCAGCGAGCCCAGGATCGTGCGCTGCGCCCCGTACGCCCGCGCCAGCCGCCCCATCGCCAGCGCCCCGGCCACCGCCAGCACCTGCACGAGCAGCACGGCCCCGATGAGCGTCGACTGCCCGAGCCCCAGTTCCTGCGAGCCGTAGACCGACGCCTGGGAGATCACCGTCTGGATGCCGTCGTTGTAGATCAGGTAGGCCAGCAGGAACGCCAGCGTCAGCGGATGCCGGCGCAGGTCCCGGACCGTCGCCGCCAGCTGCCGCAGCCCTGGAGCCGTGGCGCGCTCCACGCGCGCGTGCCGGTCACGCAGCCGGCTCAGCGGTACGAGCGTGAACGCGCCCCACCACAGACCCGCCGCGGCCAGGCAGATCCGCACCGCCTGCGTCTGGGACAGACCGAAGGAGCCGTGCGCCGAGTACAGCACCAGGTCGGCGACGAGGACCGTGGAGCCCGCCGCGTAGCCGAAGGCCCAGCCCCGCGAGGAGATCGCGTCGCGCTCCTCGGGCGGGGCGATCTGCGGCAGGTAGGAGTTGTAGAGCATCATCCCGACGGACTGCGCCGCGTTCGCCACGACGAGGAGCACCCCGCCGAGCAGATACCGGTCGCCGTCGAGGAGGAACATGCCCGTGGTGGCCCCCGCCCCGGTGTACGCCGCCGCCGCGAGCAGCGGCTTCTTCCGGCCCGTACGGTCGGCCACGTTGCCCACCAGCGGCATCAGCACCACGGCCAGGATCACCGACAGGGACACCGTGTAGGCGAAGAACGAGCCCGCCCGGACCGGTACGCCCAGCGGGTGCACATAGCCGCCGGGGTCCGCCGCGTGCTCGGCGACGGCGGTGAGGTACGGCCCCAGGAAGACCGTGAGGACGCTGGTCGAGTAGACCGAACATGCCCAGTCGTAGACGTACCAGCCGCGCTGCTCGCGCCTGAGCGCGGCGGTCTCGTCCGCCGTCTCCGTGCGCACCGTGTCGGTTCCCACCCGTGCCCTCGCCTCCCCGTCCCACCGCGAAGGCTCGGACTCGGCGGCCGGGGTCAGACCCAGGCGCCGCGGTCCTCCATGACCTTGCGCAACGTGTCGATGTGATCGGTCATGATGCCATCGACACCCAGGTCCAGGAGCCGGTGCATGCGCTCCGGTTCGTTGATCGTCCACACGTGCACGTGCAGCCCGCGCGCGTGGGCGGCGCGGACGAAACGGTGGTCGACCACCGGCACGCCCGACTGTGCCTCGGGCACCTGCGCGGCGACGGCCGAGCGGCGCACGGCCGCCGGCAGGCCCCAGGAGCGCAGCCGCAGGCTGAGCACCCCGCGCGTGCCGAACGAGGTCGCGAGGCGCGGCCCGGCCAGCCGCTGGGCGCGCAGCACCCGCGCCTCGGAGAACGAGCCGGCGCAGACCCGGTCCCACGCGCCCGTGCGCTCGATCAGCTCCAGCAGCGGCCGCAGGGCGGGCTCGGCCTTGATGTCGACGTTCCAGCGGACCTCCGGGAAGGTCTCCAGCAACTCCTCGAACAGCGGCACCGGTTCACGCCCGCCCACGCGCGCGTGCCGTACGTCGTCCCAGGGCAGGTCCGCGATCCGGCCCGCGCCGTCGGTGACCCGGTCCAGGGTGGAGTCGTGGAAGGCGACGAGCCGGCCGTCGGCCGTGGCGTGCACGTCCGTCTCGATGTACCGGTAGCCCATCTCCACCGCGCGCCGGAACTGCGCAACGGTGTTCTCGATGCCGTCGGCGGCCCCGCCCCGGTGGGCGAAGGCTAGGGGGCCCGGGTGGTCGAGGTACGGGTGGCGCGGGGGCGGTGTCGTGAGGGTCACGGACGCAGTATCACTCCCTGCGGTGTCGCTTCGGCAACGACCGTGCTGCGGGTCGATGCCGCCGGGACGGCGAACACCCGCAGGAAGAGCTGGGCCAGCGGGCCGATGGCCAGCGCGTACAGCACGGTGCCCACGCCGATGGTGCCGCCGAGCGCGAAACCGGTGACGACGACGGTCACCTCGATCGTCGTGCGCACCAGCCGGATCGAGCGGCCCGTGCGCCGGTGCAGGCCGGTCATCAGCCCGTCGCGCGGGCCGGGGCCGAAGCGCGCGCAGATGTACAGGCCGGTCGCGGCGCCGTTGAGCGCGATGCCCGCGAGCATCAGCGGGATCCGGGCGGCGAGGGAGCGCGCGTCGGGAACCAGCGCGAGCGTGCCGTCCATGGCGAGGCCGATGGCGAAGACGTTGGAGACCGTGCCGAGCCCGGGACGCTGGCGCAGCGGGATCCAGAGCAGCAGGACCGCCGCCCCCACGATGATCGACACGGTGCCGATGCTCAGCCCGGTCAGCTTGGCGAGCCCCTGGTGCAGCACGCCCCAGGGCTCCAGCCCGAGGCCCGCCGCCACGAGCAGCGCGGAGCTGACGCCGTAGAGCGCGAGTCCGGCGTACAGCTGGACCAACCGTCGTCCGAGACGGTCGAGACGGTCCGGAGCGGACATGAGATACCCCCCTGGGTGGTGGCGGTGGCCTGACGCATGTCACTCTGTGGCTTGGGATGAAGAGCCATCCATGGCCAATTCGGGGAAGGTGGACTGATCGTCATGGCGCAGTGGACCTCTGCGATGGGTGCCGCGCAACTCGCCCGCCTGCTGAACTCCCAGCAGGAGCGGCCGGCCGGCCCCGGCACCCGCCGGCCACCGGCGTACCGTGCCCTGGCCGACGGCATCCGGCTGCTGGTGCTCGAAGGGCGTGTGCCGGTCGCCGCCCGCCTCCCCGCCGAACGCGAACTCGCCCTCGCCCTGTCCGTGAGCCGCACCACCGTCGCGGCCGCGTACGAGGCGCTGCGCGGCGAGGGCTTCCTGGAGTCCCGGCGCGGCGCCGGCAGCTGGACCGCCGTACCGGCCGGGAACCCGATCCCGGCCCGTGGCCTCGAACCGCTGCCCCCGGAGGCGCTGGGCTCGATGATCGACCTGGGCTGTGCCTCGCTGCCCGCCCCGGAGCCCTGGCTGACCCGGGCCGTGCGGGGCGCCCTGGAGGAACTGCCGCCGTACGCCCACACGCACGGCGACTATCCGGCGGGACTGCCCGCCCTGCGCGAGATGATCGCCGAGCGCTACACCGCGCGCGGGATTCCCACCATGCCCGAGCAGATCATGGTGACGACCGGCGCGATGGGCGCCATAGACGCCATCTGCCACCTCTTCGCGGGCCGTGGCGAGCGCGTCGCGGTGGAGTCCCCGTCCTACGCCAACATCCTGCAGCTGATGCGCGAGGCCGGTGCCCGCCTCGTCCCGGTCGCGATGGCCGAGGGCCTGTCGGGCTGGGACATGGACCGCTGGCGCCAGGTGCTGCGCGAGGCCGCGCCGCGCATCGCCTATGTGGTCGCCGACTTCCACAATCCCACCGGCGCGCTGGCCGACGAGGACCAGCGGCGCCGGCTGGTGGACGCGGCACGCTCGGCCGGCACGGTGCTCGTCGCGGACGAGACGATGACCGAGCTGTGGCTCGACGAGGACATGGGCGCGGCGGACATGCCCCGCCCAGTGTGCGGGTTCGACCCGGCCGGCTCCACGGTGATCACGGTCGGCTCGGCCAGCAAGGCGTTCTGGGCCGGCATGCGGATCGGCTGGGTGCGCGCGGCGCCGGACGTGATCCGCAGCCTGGTCGCGGCGCGCGCGTACGCCGACCTGGGCACGCCCGTGCTGGAACAGCTCGCGGTCAACTGGCTCTTCAGCACCGGGGGTTGGGAGCAGGCGGTGGAGCTGCGCCGCGCCCAGGCGCGGGAGAACCGGGACGCCCTGGTGACGGCGCTCCGCCGCGAACTGCCCTCTTGGGAGTTCGAGGTGCCGCGGGGCGGGCTGACCCTGTGGGTCCGCGCGGGCGGCCTGTCCGGTTCCCGGCTCGCCGAGGCGGGCGAGCGGACCGGCGTCCGCGTCCCCTCCGGCCCCCGCTTCGGCGTGGACGGCGCGTTCGAGGGGTATGTGCGGCTGCCGTTCACCGTCGGGGGAGCGGTGGCGGAGGAGGCCGCCGTCCGGCTCGCCGCCGCGGCCCGGCTGGTGGAGACGGGCGTGACGGGCGTGACGGAGGCGCCGCGGACGTTCGTGGCCTGACGCCTGCGAGGGCGGGGCGTGCGACGCCTTACGGCGTCTCCGCCCCCACCGCCTCGGCGGTCAACGGTGCCGGGTCGGCGGCCGGCTTCGTCAGGTCGGTCGGCCGAGCCTCCGCGGCGGTGGCCCGTGGCGGCAGCAGGTCCAGCACCGCGGCCCGGTCGGCGTCGCTCGTGGCGTCGTCGTACGGGTCGGGGGTCCGCGGCACCTGGAGCCGGTGCACCGGGCCGGAGCCCAGGCGGGCGTATCCACGGCCGGGGGGCACGTGGCCGGTCGGCGTGGTGTGCGGCGGGGCGCCCAGGACGGTCTCCACCTGCCCGGGTGTGAGCCCGCCGAGGACGACACGCGCGCGCGTGTGCTGCCGTACCGCGTCGCTCAGCGCCTCCGCGCCGTCGAACTGCTCCGCCACCACGACGGTCACGTTCGCCGCGCGGCCGTGCCGCAGCGGCACCTGGAGCAGGGCCTGCGGGTCCTGGCGGCCCTCCGAGGCGGCGAGGTGAGCGAAGACGGACGGGCGGTCGAGGAGGACCCACAGCGGACGGCGGGTGTCGGCCGGCGGCGGGTCGCCCGCCTGCCGGGCCAGGTTGATCGCGATGAGCCGCCGTTCGGTCTCCTGCGCGGCCCATTCGAGGCTCGCCAGTGCTCCGGGGAGCGCGCATTCCACGGCGAGAACGCCGTCCCGGCCGGTCAGGCACGTGTACTCGCCGGTGCCGCCGCCGTCGACGATCAGGACGTCGCCGTACCGCAGCGCCTGCAGGGCCACGGAGCGCAGCAGGGTCGACGCGCCGCTGCCGGGGTGGCCCACGGCCAGGAGGTGGGGTTCGGTGGAGCGCACGCCGGTGCGCCAGACGACCGGCGGCACGTCGATCTGCTCCTCCCCGTACGCGAGGGGGAGCGTGCGCTGGACGTGGCTCGGATCCGTGAAGCCGAGCACGGTCTCGCCCGGCGCGGTGACGAAGTGCTGGGCCGGGATGTCGGCGGGGAGCGGGGGCAGGACCGTGACGGTGAGCTGGTTGCCTTCCTCCTCCCAGTCGAAGTGGTACTCGCGGCCCCGGCCGGACTTCGCGGTGAGCAGCTGCTCGATCCGCGCACGGACCTCGGGCTCGCCGTCCGGGAAGTAGGCGGGGTAGCGGATCGAGAGGTGGGCGACGCGTCCGCCGTCGTCGAACTCGGCCTCGGTGAGGGCCTTCTCCCACTCCCCGCCGTACGCGTACAGCGGCGCCGGGTCCTCGGGAGTGGAGAAGTACGGCACCAGGGCCTCGTAGAGGGACCGGAGCCGCTCGGTCTGGGACTCGTCCGGCCCTTCGGGGGCCGGCTCGGTGCGGTCGCGGCCCTGCCAGGCGGCCGCCGCCATCACGCAGATGACGGCGAGCAGCGGGCCGTACGGCACCATCACCACGACCAGGATCACGCACGCCACCAGGAACAGCAGTGGTCCACGCTTGTCGTGGGGCGTGTCCGCCCACCTGCGCCGCCCGGCCGCGGCCAGCCGGCGCATCCCGCGCGTCACGGTGAACAGCGGGTGGAGGACGTCGGTGGCGCTGTCGGCCGCCGCCCGGGCCAGCTCCCGGCTCCGGGCGATCTGCGTCCGGGCGATCTGGGCGCTGTCCTTGCTCAGAATGCGGGGGAGAGGGCGCCGGGCCACTGCTGTCTCCTGACGGTGCGTGCGGGCGGGACGGGCTGGTCAGAACTTGATGCCGCCGAGGAGGCTCGCCAGGCTCTCGCCGCCGGCCTTGATGCTCGGGGCGATGCCCGTGCTGGCGAGGTAGAAGCCGAACAGGGCCGTCACCGTGGCGTGCGAGCCCTTCAGCCCGTCCTTGCGGAAGAACAGGAAGACGATGACGCCGAGGATGATGACGCCGGACATGGAAAAGATCATTGGGGCCTCCTGGTGTCGAGGGGGACAGTCACCGTGAGCTCTTCCAGGATCACAGGATGTATCCATACGATAAAAGGTGCAAATGGGTTAAATTCATCGGATTTCCCTCAGTCGGCGCAGCGGTTCAACCAGTACGCTGGCGATTCACTCGTACGGCCGTGTTCCGCTCGCTGCCGTACGCTCCCTGCAGTCCCCGAAGTTCATTCCAGGAGAGGCGGTCCGGACGATGAGCGAAGCCCTCGACCCCGAGGTCGTGGAGCTGGCGACCAAGATCTTCGATCTGGCCCGGCAGGGACAGGCCGAGGCGCTCGTGGCATACGTCGACGCGGGCGTTCCGGCCAATCTCACCAACGACCGCGGCGACTCCCTGGTGATGCTCGCCGCCTACCACGGCCACGCCGACGCGGTGCGCGCGCTGCTCGCCCGCGGCGCGGCGGCGGACCACGTGAACGACCGAGGCCAGACCCCGCTCGCGGGCGCGGTCTTCAAGGGCGAGACCGAGGTCATCAAGGCCCTCCTGGAGGGGGGCGCCGATCCCGCCGCGGGTACGCCCTCGGCCGTCGACACCGCCCGGATGTTCGGCAAGACGGAACTCCTGGAACTGTTCGGCGCGCACTGACGCACATGTCCTGACCAGGTACGACACGAAAAACGGGGGAGGCGGTACGGGGCCGCCGGAAATACGGTCGCGGCAGCACACACCGCGGGTCATCATGACGACGTGATTCACGGACGCGATGGCTGGGCAGGTGTTGCCGCACCGCGCGGGCCGTGATGCGGTCCGCATGGGCCACCGACGAGAGGCAGAGAGAAATGGTCTACAGCAAGCAAGAGACGGCGGGCGCTCCGACGTTGTGTCACGCGGCCAGGTAGTGCGTGTTCCCCGGTTGCGTCGACGCTTGATGTGAGGCTGTTTCCCATGTTCGATCCGTTCATAGCGCCGAGCGGTACGCTGCTCGGCCTGTTGCAGCGGGGCCGCGGCGACGGCACGCTGCACGCGCTCACGGCCCCGCGCGCGGAAGCGCTCGCGGCGCTGAACCAGTGCGTGCTGCGCGACCCCCGCCAGGACTGGCAGGTGGAGAACCGCTCCCTCTACTACGCGCGCCTGTACCTCGACCTCAATGGCGAGCTGGACGCGATCGAGGCCCATCTCTTCGGCCCCGAGGACGTTCTCGACGCCGACGAGTCCCGCACCGGCCTCGCCCTGGCCGTGCTGGGACACCTCGCCTCCTACGGCAGGCGGGACGCGCTCGCACTGCTGCGCCGGTACGCCGCCACGGGCAGCAACTGGGCCTGGGCCCTGGACGAACTGGCCCTGCGGGACGACGACGCGGGCCTGCGCGCCCTCGCCTCCCCCGTCCTGGCCCGCTTCGGCACCGATCCCGAGGGCGAGGCCGAACTGGCCGTCGCCGTCCGGGACGCCTTCGAGCCCCGGCCGTGGCGGCTGTGGGCGGAGGATCCGCGCGAATCGATCGCCGCACGTGTGCGTGCCGCGCGGGAGGCCGGCTGTTTCGACCGCTGGCAGCGGCAGATGCGGCCGACCGGCCCGCGGCCGGGCTGGAGTGTGCGCGCGGTCTTCGAATGGGCGCAGGCGGGCATGGACCGCGGCGCCGCCCTCCATGTGCCGGCCGCCCGCTGTCTGGTCGCCGTCGCCGGCCCCGAGGACCGGCCGGAGATCCTCCAGGCCGCCCGGACGGGCACCGACGGCGCCCGCTGCACCGCCCTGCGCTATCTCGCCGACAGCAACGACCCCGAGGCCCTCGGCCTGATCGAGGCCGCGGTCGCCGACGGCGCGAGCGTCGTCGTGGAGGCCGCCGTCGACGCCTTCGAACGCATGCGCAGCGTCGCCGCCGTCGACCGCGCCCGCCGCTGGGCCCAGCGCCCCGACCCCCTCGGCGCCGCCGCGGGCCGCATGCTCGCCTGCCGTGGCGGGGCGCGCGACAAGGACCTGGTCCTGGGCGCCCTGCGCGAGGCCGTACGCGGCGAGGGCCCCGACGCACCCACCCTGTGGACCCTGGTCGACGGCGCCGGACGCCTCGGCATCTCCTGCGCCGCCCCCGTCCTGCGGCACATCTACCGCGAGACCGCCTCCTCCCACCTGCGCGGCCGCGCCGCCCACGCCCTGGCCGCCACCGACCCCTCCTTCGCCACCGGCTTCGCCGTCGAATGCCTCTGGGACTGCGAGGAGACCACCCGCGAGATCGCCGCCCGGCATGCCGAGACCGGTGACGCCCGGGTCGTGGAGCGCCTGCGCCGCCTGGCCGCGGATCCGGCCGAGGAGGCAGAGGTGCAGACGGCGGTACGCAGCCGCTTCGGCCCCGAGACCGCCGGCAGCTGAACCCCACCGTGTCCGCACGCGCGCGTGCGGGACGGGCGGACGACCGCGCGCGGGGTGAACACCGGATGACCCGCGGGTCAGGCGCCCATGACGGCCGTCTGACCCGCTCGGGTGTGCAGCCCAACGCTCATGGGACGTTCCCCGGACGGAAAGATCGACGTTGACGCTGCCACGTCCGGCGCGGCGACAACACCCGTATGCGTGTCGTCATCGTGACCGAATCCTTTCCCCCCGATGTGAACGGCGTGGCCCACTGCGCGCTCCAGACCGCCCGGCACCTCGTAGATCGCGGTCACTCCCCGCTCGTCGTCGCGCCGGCCCCCGCGCCCGGCAGCGCACCGGACACGGACGCCCCGTGCCCGGTCGTGCGCATCCCCTCCCTCCCCCTGCCCGGCTACCCCCAGGTCCGCGTCGCCCTCCCCAGCCGACGCCTGGCTGCAGCCCTCCTCGATCACCGCGCCGACCTGGTCCACCTCGCCAGCCCCTTCGTCCTCGGCGTCCGCGGCATGGCCGCCGCCGCCCGGCTCGGCATCCCGGCCGTCGCCGTCTACCAGACCGATCTCGCGGGGTACGCGCGTACCTACATGGGCGCCGGCGAGGCCGCCGCCTGGCGGCGGATACGCTCCGTCCACGCCGCCGCCGACCGCACCCTGGCCCCCTCCAGCGCCGCGCTCACCGACCTGGAGGCGCACGGCGTGCCCCGGGTCCGGCTGTGGCCACGCGGTGTGGACACCGTACGTTTCAAGCCAGACCACCGTGACGTCGCACTGCGCCGCGAACTGGCCCCGGACGGCGAACTGATCGTCGGCTACGTCGGCCGCCTCGCGCCCGAGAAGCACGTCGAACTGCTCGCCGGCGTCTGCGGACTCAAGGGCGTCAAGGTCGTGGTCGTCGGCGACGGTCCGAGCCACGCCCACCTCACCGAGGCGCTGCCCGGCGCCGTCTTCCTCGGCCGCCGAACCGGCCACGACCTCGCCCGGATCTTCGCCTCGCTGGACGTGTTCGCGCACACCGGCCCGTTCGAGACGTTCTGCCAGACCGTGCAGGAGGCCATGGCCAGCGGCGTCCCGGTGGTCGCGCCCGCCGCCGGCGGCCCGCTCGACCTGGTCGCGCACGAGCGCACGGGACTGCTCGTCCCGCCGCGCGACGCCGGCGCCCTCGCCGAGGCCGTGCGCACCCTGGCCGCCGACCCCGAGCGCCGGGCCGCCTACGGCCTGGCCGCCCGCACGACGGTCGAGGGCCGCACCTGGGCCGCCGTCGGCGACCAGCTGATCGGCCACTACGGCGACGTCCTCGCGGGCCGCAGGACGGCGGTGGCGGCATGACCGGCCCGTCCCTGCGCATCGTCCGGCTCGCCAACTTCGTCGCTCCCGCCTCCGGCGGTCTGCGCACCGCCCTGCGCGAGCTGGGCAAGGGCCTGCGGGCCGCCGGCCACGAGCCGGTGCTGATCGTGCCCGGTGAACGGCACACCGACCAGGACACCGAGCAGGGCCGGGTCATCACCCTGCCCGGCCCGCCGCTGCCCGGCACCGGCGGCTACCGCGTCCTCACCGACAAGCGCCGCGTGGCCGCCCTCCTGGAGGAACTGGCCCCCGACCGACTGGAGGTCTCCGACCGGACCACCCTGCGCTGGACCGGCCGCTGGGCCCGACGCGCGCGCGTGCCCGCCGTGATGGTGTCCCACGAGACCGCCGACGGCGTGCTGCGCACCTGGGGCCTGTCCGAGAACCTCTCCCGCAGGGTCGCCGACGCCCTCAACACCCGCACCGCGCACGTCTACTCGAAGGTCGTGTGCACCACCGAGTTCGCCGAGCGCGAGTTCGTCCGCATCGGCGCGCGCAACGTCGTACGCGCCCCCCTGGGCGTGGACCTGATGGCGCGCCACCCCGCCCTGCGCGACGCCGGGATACGCGCTCGGTACGCGCGCGTGGACGAGACGCTGCTCGTGATGTGCTCACGGCTGTCCGTCGAGAAGCGGCCCGGCACCGCCCTGGACGCGCTGGAGGCGCTGCTGCGGCGGGGCAGGCGGGCCGTGCTGGTGGTCGCCGGGGACGGACCGCTACGGGCCCGGCTGGAGCAGCGCGCCCGCGAGCGGGGGCTGCCGGTGACCTTCCTCGGGCACGTCTTTGACCGGGCCCTGCTCGGCGCGCTGCAGGCCGGCGCCGACGTCGCCCTCGCCCCCGGACCCGCCGAGACCTTCGGGCTTGCCGCCCTGGAGGCCATGGCGTGCGGCACTCCGGTCGTGGCCAGCGCCTCCTCCGCGCTGCCCGAGGTGATCGGCTCGGCGGGCGCTACCGCGGCCGACCGCGGCGAGGCGTTCGCCGACGCCGTGGAGACGCTGCTGGAGCGCGGCGAGCGCGAGCGCCGCGAGGCCGCACGCGCGCGTGCGGAGTGCTTCGGCTGGGGTGCGGCGGTGGAGGCCTTCCTCGCCGCGCACGACGCCCCGGTGTCCGCGCCCCGGCCCGGCGCCGTCCCGGAGGGCGTGGCATGACAGCGCTGCGTTTCGTCGCCCTCGGTGACTCGCTGACCGAGGGCGTGGGCGACCCCGTCGGCGCCGGCCGACGGGGCTGGGCCGCCCTGCTCGCCCCCTGCCTCGCTACGGCGGTGGAGTTCACCAACCTCGCGGTCAGCGGGGCACAGACCCGGGACGTGCGGGAGCGGCAGACCCCGGCCGCCCTCGAACTGCGCCCCGACGTGGCCTCCGTCGTCATCGGCGTCAACGACACCCTGCGCCACACCTTCGACATCCGTGCGGTGGCCGCCCGCCTCGACGAGGTCTACGCCGCCCTCACCCGGCAGGGCACCACCCTCCTCACCGCCTGCCTGCCCGACCCCGGCGCCATGCTCGGCCTCCCCGGCGCCCTCGCCCGCCCGCTGGCCCGCCGGCAGCGCGCGGTCAACACGGTCGTGCACACGCTCTCCGAGCGCTACGGCGCCGTCCATCTGCACGCGGCGGACGGCGCCTGGATCGCCGACCGGGCCCTGTGGAGCGCGGACCGGCTGCATCCGAGCGAGCGCGGGCACCGGCAGTTCGCCGTCCGCTTCCACGCCCTGCTCGCCGAGGTGGGCCGGGCGACGGGTCAACCGCCCTCGCCCGAGCCGGAGTTCCCCCCACCGACCCGCGCCGCGAGCCTGCTGTGGCTGGCCACGGCGGGCACCGGCTGGGTGGTCCGGCGCTGCCAGGACCTGTTGCCCCAGCTGCTGCGCCTGGCCGCCGACGAGGTGCGTCACCAGGCCCGCGGCACCAGCGCCCGCCTCGACCTGAGCGCCTCCGCGGCGGTGTCCGCGGCCCTGGCCGCGCTGCCGCGGCGGACCGGCGACGCCGTCGGGGCGCAGCCGCGTCGTATCGTCATGAACCGCGCCGTGGTGCCGAGCGGCGCGGTCCACCGCGCGGAGGCGGGGGTGACGGCCGACGGCGGGTGCTAGCGCGCGCCCAGGGGATCGGCAGCGCATGCGAGTAGTGGATCGTTCAACGATCCGGCGATCCCCATGTTGTCTCGTTCCGCTCGTCTGCGATTGAATTCCCGGCATGGCAGAGCAGCTGACGGGACTGGCCGGTGACCGGGCGCTCCTCGGGCGTACGAGCACGGCGGAGCGGGTCTCGGACATCCTCCGCAGCCGCATCGCCGACGGGTACTTCCCGCCCGGCACGCGGCTGTCCGAGGACGGCATCGGCGGCGCGCTCGGGGTCTCCCGCAACACCCTGCGCGAGGCCTTCCGGCTGCTCACGCACGAGCGCCTGCTGGTCCACGAACTCAACCGGGGCGTGTTCGTCCGGGTCCTGACCGTCGAGGACGTCGAGGACATCTACCGCGCGCGCACCCTGGTCGAGTGCGCCGTCGTCCGCGGTCTCGGCGAACCCCCGTACCCGCTGGACGGGCTCGCCGCGGCGGTGGCCGAGGGCGAGACGGCGGCCGCCGCGAGCGACTGGAAGACGCTCGGCACCGCCAACATCCACTTCCACCGCGAACTGGTCGCCCTCGCCGGCAGCGAACGCACCGACGAACTGATGCGCAGCGTCTTCGCCGAACTGCGCCTCGCCTTCCACGTCGTCGACGACCCGCGCCGGCTGCACGAGCCGTACCTCGTCCGCAACCGCCAGATCCTCCGGACGCTCCAGGCCGGCGACCGGCGCACGGCGGAGCGGATGCTGAAGACCTATCTCGCCGACTCGCTGGAGCGGGTGGTCGAGGTGTACCGGCGCAGGGTCGGCGAGGAGGGCGCCGGGCCGGCGTGAGCCCCTGTGACGGCCGTCGCTTCTGCGGTCGTTTGGGTCGATGTCAGACCGAGGACCTAGTCTGTGCACCGTGACTTCGCCTGCATCGACGGACAGCGTTCCGCCCCAGCTCAGCGCAGCACCGCGCCCGGCTCCGGGTCCGGCCGCCGACGAGGGGCTGGCGCGGCGGCTGCGCGCGCTCGCGTGCACCGCGCCGCTGCACGACCTCGACGCGCGCAAGGCCAACCTCGCCGGTGAGTACTCGGTCTACGGCATGGCCGAGGTGGCCCTGGCCGCCATCGACCTCGTCACGCTCAACATGGACTTCGACACCGGCGCCGACCACGAGCAGATCGTGGCCCGGCTGATCCCGCGCATCGCCGCCCAGGCCCCGCACCGCCCGGCCGGCGAGCACGAGCGCGTGGCCCGCTGGGTCCTGGAGAACCTGATCAACGTCGGCAGCGTCGACCGCGGCTTCCGCGCGGTGTACGGCACCTTCGCGGCGGACGGCACGTACGTCCGCCGGGACTACGACTTCAAGCTGATCGAGGAGGTCCCCGGCCCCGGCGGCACCGTCTATCTGCGCACCACGGACGAGGCGGTCAACGTCCTGGTCGGGGCCCTGGACACCGACGTGACCAGCGCCCAGATCGCCGCCGAGGTCAAGCTGGAGGTGCTCATCAGCCGCGGCCGCCTCGCCGACGCCCAGCTCGCCGCCGAACAGGCCCGCTACCGCACGGTGCAGTACTCCGAGACCCTGCGCCGCGCCCTGGAGGCCACGCGGCGCAACGTCCGCGCGGTCGACTGGCTAAAGGCCGTACCGGACATGATCGCCGAGGCTCTGGACCACGTGGCCGACCGCTACCGCCACGAGAACGCGATCCTCACCAACATCCGCAAGGCCCGCGACGAGACCGAGGAGCCTGAGTACAAGCGCCGGGCCGCCGAGCTGGTCGACATCGTCAAGGACTGCATCAGGCGGCACACCCAGCTCCAGTCCCGCCTGCTGGAGGCGGGCCCGCTGTTCCGGGCCGAGCAGGACCGGCAGGCCTTCGCCGCCCCCGCGACGACCTCGGGCACAGATCTCTACGGCCATCTCCTCGCCCCCGTGCTGCCGCTGCCCCTGGAGCGGGCGATCCGGGTCACCGACGCGTTCTTCGCCCAGGGCACCGGGCTGCGCACGCCGGTCTCGGTGCGCGTGGCGGACCTCGTCGACATACTGCTGACCCCGCCCGTCGAACGGGATCACCTCGGCGCGGAGATGCCCGAGCCCGACCTGATCGCCACACCGGACGACAGCCGGTTCAGCGAGGAACAGCTGGCCGCCGCGACGGAGTTGCTGGACCTCCCGGCGGACGCGCCGAGAAGACTGTCCGGGCTGCTCGCCGAGGCGCGCCGCACCGGTGACCCCGACCTGGCCTACCTGGTGGCCCTGTTGGCGGTGCACGCGGCCAGCCCGGCCGTCGGCACCGCCTACCGGCAGGGCGAGGAGAAGCTGCTGTTCGCCGTGGACGACGGCACCGAGCTGGACGATCCCGAGTTCGGCGGCGCGGACCTCATCGTGGGCACCGCTCTGCTGGACGCGGCCGGGATGGCGGCGGACAGGACGGAGGCCGCGTGATGGTGCCGCCGACGGGCGCGTGCGGGCCGTTCGCGGCTCGTCGCGCCCTTCCCCGCGTCCCCGGGCGGGCCGCGCCCGCCCCCCGTTCCGAGTACGAGGAGTTGTGTCCGTGACCGAGCACGTCGAGTGGAGTGACACGGAGGCCCCCGCCCCGTCGGCATCCGCCGCCGTCACGCCCGCCGACGCCGCCGACGCGGCGCGGCTCGTCGCCTTCGGGCTGCAGCCCAAACTGCAGCCCGCGCGCGACCAGGAGTACACCGAGCTGCTGCGCCGCTACCGCGACGACCCGGTGTTCGCTCGGCTCGCCGACGCCGTCGCCGCCGGACTGGGGCTCGTCGTGCTGGAGGTGTCCCCGCGCGCGGGGATGGCCGTCACGGCCGCCGAGGACTCCGTGTTCGCCGTCCGCATGGGCGACTACGCGCGTCGCACCGCCGCCGACTCCGGCGACCGCTTCCTGCACGGACTCGCCCATCTCGCCACCGCCGCGCTGGCCTTCCCGCGCCCGGAGGACCTGGCCGACGACTCCTACATCGGCCGCGTCACGGTCAACGGCGTCGACGCCTTCGTACGGCAGGCCTGCCGGCGCCTGGAGGAACGGGCCGAGGAACAGGGCGAGAACACCGACCCGGCCACCGACGCGCCCGGCCTGGAGGCAGCCTGGCGGATCTGGGCCAGACGCAGCGCCACCGGCGCCACCAAGGACGCCCGTCGCCCGGCCGCCTCCACCACCGGCATCGTCGCCAAGGCCCTCGCCTTCCTCACCGACTCCGGCTTCCTGCAGCGCACCGGCGACGACAGCGGCGGCACGTACCGCACCACGGCCCGCTACCAGCTCCAGGTCCGCGACATGGCCGGCAGCGCGGCGATGGCCGAACTGCTCGACCTGGGCGTCGTCCCGGTGACCGACGGCACGGCCAGCCTGCTGCCCGCCGAGGACACCGAGGACCTGGAGCTGGTGGCCGACGCCGGGCTGCCGTTCCACTCCTGAGCCTCCCCCCTCACGACCACCGCACGTTTCCCCAGACTTACGACGAGAGTCCGCCATGTACGAGCTGTCCCGGGTCCGCCTCTACTCCATCGGGCCCGCCGGTGCGCGCTACGCCGACACCGTGCTTGACCTGCGGGGCGTGGGCGAGCCCGTGCCCGACCCGGCGCCCGCCCAGGCGGAGTTCTTCGAGGACGAGCCGGCCGGCCCGCCGCGCCGGCCCGCCCCCGCGGGCGTGCTCTTCCTGGAGAACGGCGGCGGCAAGTCGGTCCTGCTCAAGCTGATCTTCTCGGTGATGCTGCCGGGCCACCGCAACACCCTCGGCGGAGCCAGCTCCGGCGTGCTGCGCAAGTTCCTGCTCGCCGACGACTGCGGACACGTCGCGCTGGAGTGGCAGCACGTGCAGACCGGCGAGTGCGTCGTCGTCGGCAAGGTCAGCGAGTGGCGCGGTCGCCAAGTCTCCAACGACCCGCGCAAGTTCGCCGAGGCCTGGTACTCCTTCCGGCCCGGCCCCGGACTGAGCCTGGACAACCTGCCGGTCGCCGAGGCCACCGCCGTCCGGCCGCCCGCCGAGGGCACCTCGGGCGCCCAGGGCCGCCGCCGCACCATGAAGGGCTTCCGCGACGCCCTCACGGAGGCCGGCAAGGCCTACCCGCACCTGGAAGTGCACTGGGAGGAGATCCACGACCGCTGGATCGAGCACCTCGGCGACCTCGGCCTCGACCCCGAACTCTTCCGGTACCAGCGGGAGATGAACGCCGACGAGGGCGAGGCGGCCGGCCTCTTCGCGGTCAAGAAGGACTCCGACTTCACCGACCTGCTGCTGCGCGCGGTCACCGACACCCGCGACACCGACGGTCTCGCCGACCTCGTCAGCGGCTTCGGCAACAAGCTCGGCCGGCGCGCCGAACTGATCGCCGAACGCGACTTCACCGCCGGGTCGGTCGACCTGCTCGGACGGATCGTCGAGGCCGCCGAAGCGCGCTCACGCGCGCGTGACGTCCACGCGGGAGCCGAGCGCCGTACCCGCACCCTGGCCCGGCGGCTGTCCGCGCGGGCGGTGCGGGAGCGGGTGCGGGCCGCCGACCTCGCCCAGCGGGTGACGGCCGCCGCATACGCCGTCACGCACTCCGAGGGCGCCCGCGAGCGCAGCGCCCTGATCGCCGCCGAACTCGCCTACCGGCACGCGTCCCTGGCTCTCGCCGCCGCCGAGAAGTCCGCCGCCGCGCAGAAGCGCGAGCTGGCCGACGCCCGCACCCTGCACTCCGCCTGGCAGGCCGCCGAGGCCGTACTGCGCCACCGCGCCGCCGCCGACCGCGTCGCGCGCGTGTCCGCGGCCATCCAGGAGGCCGAGCGGGACGCCGCGCCCGCGCTCGCGGCCCGCGCCAAGGCCGCCGTGGACCTCGTACGAGCCCTGCACACGGCCGCCGAGAACGCCGACGCCCTCGCCAACGAGGAGGAGGAGCGCTCCGCCGCCCTGCAGGAGGTCAGCGACAGCGCCCACCGCGACTCCACGACCGCCGCCACCGAGGCCCAGCGCGCCCGCAGCGAGGCCGGCCATCTGCGCCAGCGCCTCGCCGAGGTCGAGCAGGAGACGGCCGAGGCCGTCCGCGCGGGCTGGCTCGACGACAGCGCCCCGGACGCCGACCCGGCCCGGGCCGCGCTCGCCGCCAGCGACGCCGAGAAGACCGCGGTGGCCGCCTGGGACACGGCCCGCGAGGCCGCCCGCAAGGTCGCCGAGCACGCCCGGGAGGCAGCCTCGGCCGAGTCCCGCGCGGAGCTGACGGCGGCCCGCGCGGCGGACGCGGCGACGGCGGCCGAGCGGGCCCACGAGGCCGAACAGCGCCTCGCCGAGTCCCTGGCCGGCGAGGAACGGCTCGCGGAACTGCTCAGCCTGCCCGGCGCCCGCACCGCGCGGCCCGGCGTGCCCGGCCCCCGCAGCGGAGCCGACGGCGCCGACGAGAGGTCGTACGGCCGGGCGAGCGGCAAAACCGACGGCGGCCCGCGCGACCGCGCGGCCGGCACCGGCTCCGACGACACCCCGCGCACCGCCGACGACGGCCCGCTCACCCCGGCGGAGCTGGACCGCTTCGCCGACGAACTGCGCGGGCTCCTCGACGACGCGATCACCGCCGCCGAACGGCACCTCTTCGAGCTGCGCACCGCCGCCGCCGACGACGCCCGCATCCTGGGCGCGCTCGGTGACGGCGGCCTGCTGCCGCCCGGCCCGGACGTGCTCGCCACCGTGGAGTTCCTCGGCGAGCACGGCATCCCGGCGCTGCCCGGCTGGCGCTATCTCGCCCAGTCCGTCGACCCGGCCGACCACGCGCGCGTGCTCGCCGCCCGGCCGGAACTGGTCGACGGCGTCATCATCACCGACCCGGACACGCACGCTCGTGCCCGCGAAGCCCTCGGCGACGCCGCCCTGCTGCCCCGCTCCGCCGTGGCCGTCGGGACCGCCGCCGCCCTCCTCGCCCCGCCCCCCGCCACCGACGCCGCCTCCGCCGACGTCTTCCTCGTCCCGCCGAACCCGGCCATGCACGACGAGCACGCCGCCGACGAGGAACGCCACGCGCTGCGCGCGCGGGCCGCCGAACGCGACGACGAGATCCGCGCCCTGGCCGCCCGGCTGGGCAAGGACCGCGAACTGGCCGCACGCCTCGCCTCCTGGCGCACCGGCTGCCCCGCCGGACGCCTCACCGAACTCGCCCAGGCCGCCCAGGAGGCCCGCGCGTTCGCCGAGGAGGCCGAGGCGGAACTGACCGAGGCGCGCACCGCGCGCGCGGAGGCCGAGGAGGCCGCCGCCGAGGCGGCCCAGGCGCGCGACGAGCGCCAGGAGGCCGCGCAGAAGGCCCGCCGTGCCGCCGACGCCCTCGCCGGCCTGGCCTTCCGCCTCCGCGAACGCGCGGGCTGGCAGGTCAAGCTCCGCGAACTCGCCGACGAGGCCGCCGAGTCCGAGGCCCGCGCCCAGGCCTGCCTGGACCGCGCCCGCGCCGCCGACGAGGACCGCCGTGCCGCCCAGCGCGCCGCCGACGACGCCCGCCGCACCGCCCGCGCGCTGCGCGCCGAGCGCTCCGAGATCGCCGGCGCCCCCGACGACGTACCCGTCGAGGACGCGGACGCCCCCACGGCGTCCCTGCCCGCCCTCCGCGAGGCCTACCGGGCGGCGTCCCAGGTGTACGAGAAGGTCGGCGTCGGCGCCGACCTGCGTGCCGAGCAGGCCCGCGCCGAGAGCGACGAGAGCGCGGCCCGCGCCGAACTCGACCGGCTCAGCAACAAGGTCCGCACCCGCGCGGAGCAGTTGCTCCAGTCGCCCGACGGCTCCGACGGCCCCTCCCGGCAGGCGGCCGCCGCGCGCGCGGAGGAGCTGGTGCAGCTCCTGGAGACCCGGATGTCCACCGCGAGCGAGCAGCTCGGCCGGTTGCGCGGCGAGGCCGAGCGGCACGCCCCCGAGGACGGCGAGGCACACACCGAGCTGCCCGAGGAACTCGTCCCGCGCGACGCCGAACACGCGCAAGCGCTCCTGCGCACCGCCACCGCCGAACTCGCCGCCCGCACCGAGGCGCTGGCCGGCGCCCGCGAGGCGCACGCCGAACTGCTGGAGGCCCACCGGGGTGCCGAGGACGCGGCCGGCGGCTTCGACGAGACCGCCGCCATGCTCCGCGACCTGCTGCGCGAGCACACCCCGGAAGAGGACCAGGACGAACCCGAGCCGTACCCTGGCAGCCTGGAGGAGGCCCGGCTCGCCGCCGCCGAGACCCGCCGCTCGCTGCGCGGCTGCGCCGGTGACCTGTCCGCCGCCGATGCGGCCGTGCGCGAGGCGAGCGACGTGCTCGTCCGGCACGCCAACTCCACGCGCTACGAGCAGGTCCGCACCCCCGCCCGCCAGCAGATCCGCGAACTGCCCGCCTCCGCGCTGCCCGAGCACGCCCAGAAGTGGGCCGACGCCTTCGCACCGCGCCTGCGCGTCCTCACCGACGAACTGGCCCAGCTGGAGCGCAACCGGGACTCGATCGTGGACCGGCTGCGCGGACTGGTCGAGTCCGCGCTCGCCACGCTGCGCTCCGCCCAGCGCCTCTCCCGGCTGCCGGAAGGGCTCGGCGAGTGGTCCGGGCAGGAGTTCCTCCGTATCCGCTTCGAGGAGCCCGACCAGGCCACGCTCACCGAACGCCTCGGCGAGGTCATCGACGAGGCCACCCGTGCGGCCGTCAGGAAGAACTCCGACCTGCGCCGCGACGGCATGTCCCTGCTGCTGCGGGGCGTGGCGGCCGCCCTGCAGCCGAAGGGCGTGGCCGTCGAGATCCTCAAGCCCGACGCCGTACTGCGCGCCGAGCGCGTCCCCGTCGGGCAGATGGGCGACGTCTTCTCCGGCGGCCAGCTGCTCACGGCCGCCATCGCGCTGTACTGCACGATGGCCGCCCTGCGCTCGAACGACCGGGGCAGGGACAAGCACCGGCACGCCGGCACGCTGTTCCTCGACAACCCGATCGGCCGGGCCAACGCCACGTACCTGCTGGAGCTGCAGCGGGCCGTGTCCGACGCGCTGGGTGTGCAGCTGCTCTACACCACGGGCCTGTTCGACACGACCGCCCTCGCCGAGTTCCCGCTGGTCATCCGCCTGCGCAACGACGCCGACCTGAGGGCGGGCCTGAAGTACATCAGCGTCGAGGAACATCTGCGGCCCGGCCTGCCCCAGCCGCCGCAGGCCGGAGAAGCGGTGCACAGCGAGATCACGGCCACGCGGATGTTCAAGAAACCGGCGTGACCAGCGGCCGGTGGTCCGCGTGACCGTCGGGTGGTTGGGGGTGATCGTCGGCCGGTGGGGAGGGTGCCCGCCGACCGGCGGGGCCCTCATGCGGTGGCCGGTACGACCGCCGGGCGGGTGGCGGTTGGTGCGATCCGCAGACCGTGAGCGGGGCAGGCCCGGGCCGGCGGTGCCACAACCGGCCGATGCTGCCAGGCCGGGTCAGCGGTGTCACGACTGGTCGGCACCGACCGGCCCCCGGGTCAGGGGTGGGACAGCCGGCCGGCGCCGCCCGGCCCGGGTATCCGCTCCTGTTCGCGTACCCCGGCCCCCTCTCGGCGCCGGCGGGCTCGCCGCTCGCGGCGCAGGGCCCGGGCCGTGCTGCTCGGCTCGGAGACCACGCCGTACCGCTGGTTCCACACCTGGCGGGTGACCCACACGTCGACCACCGCCCAGGTGGCCACCACCGTGCTGGCCACGCTGCTGATCACCATGGGGAAGGCCAGCCAGGACCCGGCCATCGTGCACAGGAAGGCCACCATCGCCTGGATCAGCGTCACCGCGATGATCAGGAGCGCTCGCACCGCCGCCGTACGCACCGGATCGGGCATCGGATGCCGCTTGGCCGGCTCCTCGACCCACAACGGCCGGTAACCCGGCTGCCGTTCACCGCCCGCGGCCTCCCGAGCGCGTCCACGCGCCGGAATGTCGCGATCCGGATCCTCCTGTCCCCGTCGCGCCGCCGCCGAGCGCTCCGCCGCGCGCTCAACGGGCGCCTCGCGCTGCCCCGCCGTCCCCATCACCGTGTCACTCCCCACCGCCGGCAGACCGCTCGCCCCGGAGTACCAGGACTCCGACTCCCCAGTGGCTGCCCGGCTTGCGCAGTTTTACGCCGCCGGGATGCGGGATGCGGCACCTGTGGCCCATTCCGCCCCCCATTCCCGAAGGCTTCCCCTACTCAGGACGAACGAGATCGCGGGAAGATTCCCTCTCAGCGAAAAAAACCAGCCAAGTGACTGGCCGTGGCGCCCTGCTCGGCCCGCGACCGGCCCCCCGATCACGGGCGCAATCTCCCGCAATGCCCGGACAACTCGCCATGTCTCACCGCCGGAGCGGAAGTTCGCCCTCCGGACATGTCTTCGAGTTAACTGTGAGGCGGTAGTAGGCTCGCGCCGTTTGATGACGCACATGTGCACCCCCGGCCGGCGGGGGTCGAGCTGGGGGAGGCCATGCGCTTTCGCGGGAAGTCGATCCGCCGGAAGATCGTGGCGCTGCTTCTCGTGCCGCTGGTGTCCCTGGCCGCCGTCTGGGGTTTCGGCACGGTGATCACCGGACGCGAAGTCGCTCGCCTGTTCCAGGCCGACGACGTCATCAAGCACATCGGCTATCCCACCGAGGACGCCGTTCGCGCACTGCAACAGGAACGCCGCCAGAGCCTCGTCTACCTCGCCGACCCGCGCGCCGCCGACGCGCTCACCGCGCTGGAGCGCACGCGCACCGCCGCGGACCGGGCGATCGGCAGGATCCGCCGGAACGCCGGGAACCACGGCACCGTCGACGGCATGGACGCGGCCGACCGCGATCGCCTCACCACCGTCCTGGACGGCTTCGGGGGCCTCGACTCCCTGCGCCGCGGCGTCGAGCAGCGCACGGTCGACCGGGCCCAGGCCCTCGACCTCTACAACCGCCTCGTCGATCCCTGCTACACGCTGCTCGACTCCCTCGACGGCGTGGACGACGTCGAACTGGACAAGCAGGCCCGCGCGCTGGTCAACGTCACCCGCGCGCGCGAGTTGCTCTCCCGCGAGGACGCCCTGCTCGGCTCCTCCCTCGTCGTCGGCCGGCTCACCCGCGACGAGACCCGGGACATCTCCGGCCTCGTCGCCCAGCGCACCCTCCTGTACGACATCAGCCTGCCGCTGCTGCCCGCCACCGAGCGCGAACGCTACGAACGGATCTGGAAGGACGCCACCACCGCCCCGCTGCGCACGGCGGAACAGTCCGTCATCGGCACCGGCGCCGTTATACCCCGCGACGTCACCGCCCAGAGCTGGGACTCCGCCGCGGCGGGCGTCCTGGACGAACTGGGTTCCCTCGACGACCAGGCCGGCGACCGCTTCCAGGCCCGTACCCGCCCCGTGGCCCTGACCGTCATCGCCCAGGCGGCCGTCGTGGGCCTCCTCGGCCTGATCGCCCTGCTGTTCTCGCTCGTCCTGTCCGTCCGGGTCGGCCGCGGCCTCATCCGCGACCTGCGCCAGCTGCGCCTGGAGGCCCACGAGGCCTCCGGGGTCCGGCTGCCCAGCGTGATGCGCCGGCTGTCCGCCGGCGAACAGGTCGACGTCGAGACGGAGGTGCCGCGTCTGGAATACGACAAGAACGAGGTCGGCGAGGTCGGCCAGGCCCTCAACACCCTCCAGCGCGCCGCCGTGGAGGCCGCCGTCAAGCAGGCCGAACTGCGCGCCGGTGTCTCCGAGGTGTTCGTCAACCTCGCCCGCCGCAGCCAGGTGCTGCTGCACAAACAGCTCACCCTCCTCGACACCATGGAGCGCCGGACCGAGGACACCGACGAACTCGCCGACCTCTTCCGCCTGGACCACCTCACCACCCGTATGCGCCGGCACGCCGAGGGCCTGGTGATCCTCTCCGGCGCAGCCCCGTCGCGGCAGTGGCGCCGCCCCGTGCAGCTCATGGACGTCGTCCGCGCCGCCGTCGCGGAGGTCGAGGACTACGAACGCGTCGAGGTACGGCGGCTGCCCCGGGTCGCCGTCACCGGCCCGGCCGTCGCCGACCTCACCCACCTCGTGGCCGAACTGCTGGAGAACGCCACGATGTTCTCGCCGCCGCACACCGCCGTCCAGGTCCTCGGCGAACGCGTCGCCAACGGCTTCACCCTGGAGATCCACGACCGCGGCCTCGGGATGACAGCCGAAGCGCTCCTGGACGCCAATCTGCGTCTCGCCGAGACCCCCGAGTTCGAGCTGTCCGACACCGACCGGCTCGGCCTCTTCGTGGTCAGCCGCCTCGCCCAGCGGCAGAACGTCCGCGTCTCCCTCCAGCCCTCGCCCTACGGCGGCACCACCGCCGTCGTGTTCATCCCCGACGCGCTGCTGAGCGACGACGTACCGGACACCAACGGCCTCGGCTTCCGCCTGGACCGGGACCGCCCGGCGAGGGACGGGGGGCAGGCGATCGGCCGGTCCCCGGCTCCGGTGCCGCTGCCAGGTCTGCAGACCTCCCTGCTGGACGGTCCCGTGGAGCTGGGAGCGCCGGTCGACCTCGACGCCCTCGACGACTTCCCGGGCATCCTGGGGGACGAGGACAGCGGGCGCGGCGGGCTGTTCCGCCACCGGCACACCCGCCCCCACGACGACGACCGGACGGACCCCCCGTCCGCCGGCCTCCTGCCGTCCGACCCGGCCGGCGACCGCGGCCCCGTACCGCTGCCGCGTCGTCAGACGCCCAAGCTGGTCAGCTCGCACGGCAAACCCGTCACCGACCAGCGCTCCCGACGCGACGACGCGGACCGGCAGTCCGCCGCAGGTTCCCGCCGCTCAGAGCAGGGGGCACTGGCCCCGCTGCCCACCCGGCGGCGCGGCGCGGCCGACCGCCGTACCGGCGAAGCCGCCGACCGCGTCGAGGACGGCGCACCGATCCGCCCCGGCGCCGCCGGTGACACGCCCGAGATCCCGGCGCTGCCCCGGCGCACCCGGCCCAGGCCGACCGCCGTGAACGACCCCCACGGCCCCCACGCCTCAGGCAGCGCGGACCGTCCTGACCGTCCCGGCGTCCCTGACAGATCTGGCGGCCCCGACGGCTCCGGCGGTACGTCCCCCTTCGCGGCAGCGGCGCGCTCGGGCAGCGGTACGCCCCTCCCCGCGGCCGACGCGCGCCCCCCTGCCACCGACGCCCGCCCGCCCGCCGCCGGCAGCCGCCCGCCCGCCGGCGACGCGTCCTCGCCGCGCGGCACTCCAGACCTCTCCACCGGTGAGGCGGCGGCCCGGCCGGCCGCGGCACCGGACGGCATCGGGCCGTTGCCCAGACGGGTGCGTCAGGCCAGCCTGGCCCCCCAGCTCAAGCAGGCCGCCACCGCACGACGCGCCGAACGGACGGGGCCGCCCGCCGATCGCGACGCGGAGGAGGTCCGCAGCCGGATGGCCTCGCTCCAGCGCGGCTGGCAGCGCGGCCGGGAGGAGAACGCCGCGGGCGACGAGTCCCAGAACGGCACAGCACCAGGAACGACTAAGGGGGACGGTCGATGACCGCACCGAAGGCCACCGGCCATACGGCGACGAACAAGGGGGAGCTGAACTGGCTCCTGGACGACCTGGTCGACCGGGTCGCCAGCATCCGCAAGGCCGTCATCCTGTCCGGCGACGGGCTTGCCGTCGGCGTGTCGAAGGACCTGACCAGGGAGGACGGCGAGCATCTGGCCGCCGTTGCGTCCGGCTTCCACAGCCTCGCCAAGGGCGTGGGCCGTCACTTCGACGCGGGCGGCGTCCGCCAGACCGTGGTCGAGCTGGACGACGCCTTCCTGTTCGTCACCGCCGCCGGGGACGGCAGCTGCCTCGCCGTCCTCTCCGCCGCCGACTCCGACGTCGGTCAGGTCGCCTACGAGATGACCCTGCTGGTCAAGCGGGTCGGTGTGCATCTGGGTACCTCCCCGCGCACCGATCTGCCCGCGGGCGGGTAGTGGGATGGCATGAGCGGAGACGGTCAGGGAAGAAGCCACTGGTTCGACGACGAGGCCGGGCCGGTCGTCCGCCCGTACGCCATGACACGCGGCCGGACCACGAGCCCGGCCCAGCACCGCCTCGATCTGATCGCGGTGGTCGTCGCGGAACCCGACGCGGGCGACCCGGAAGCGGATCCGACGCTGTCGCCCGAACACGTGGCGATCGTCGGCCTGTGCCGGGACGAGCCACAGTCGGTCGCCGAACTCGCCGCGGAGATCGACCTGCCGATCGGCGTGGTCCGGGTCCTCATCGGCGATCTCGTCCACGCCGAACTCGTCCACGTGTCCCGCCCGATACCCCCGGCCGAGTTGCCGGACGAGAGCATTCTGCGCGACGTGATCAGCGGCCTGCGGGCACTGTGACCGCAGCCCAGCCGCCTCACGCAGGTACGGGGCGGCACCCGATCGGGAATCACGCGGGCCTACCGCAGGACTTACGCAGGACATACGCAGGACGAAAGCAGGAGAAGAGACCGATGATCTTCGGGCGTTCTGAGCGCGGCAAGCCTCCGGTCGAGCCGGTCACGCTCAAGATCCTCGTGGCCGGCGGTTTCGGCGTGGGCAAGACGACCCTCGTCGGCGCGGTCAGCGAGATCAGGCCGCTGCGTACCGAGGAAGTGCTCACCGAGGCCGGACGCCCGGTCGACGACATCAGCGGGGTGGAGGGCAAGCACACCACCACCGTGGCCATGGACTTCGGCCGGATCACCCTGCGCGAGGACCTGGTGCTGTACCTGTTCGGCACGCCCGGCCAGGAGCGGTTCTGGTTCATGTGGGACGAGCTGTCCGAGGGCGCGCTCGGTGCCGTCGTGCTGGCCGACACCCGGCGCCTGGAGGACTGCTTCGCCGCCGTCGACTACTTCGAGCGGCGTGCCATCCCCTTCCTGGTCGGTGTCAACTGCTTCGAGGGGGCGGCCCGTTATCCGGCCGAGGCGGTACGGCAGGCCCTCGACCTGGACGACGACGTCCCCCTCGCCCTGTGCGACGCCCGGGACCGGCAATCCGTCAAGGAAGTACTCATCGGAGTCGTCCGGCACGCGATGCACCACGCGGCCGACCGCCGCCACGCCACTCTCGGCTGACCGGACACGAGCCGCCTCCTGTCCCGACTGCACGCCGGCCCGTCCCCGCCGGTCACCCGCGGTCCGCGCGGGCCCGGCCACCCCCACCGGCGCCGGCCACCCGCCGTGCCCGGCCGCCACCGCCTGTCATGAGGCCCGGCTGCGTGCCGTCCGCGGCTGCCCGCCGCCGACGTTCAGGCATCCGCCGGGCTCTGCCCCCTGCGGTCGGCGCCCGGCCACCTGCCATGGGTCCCGGCTGCCTGTCGGCGGTCGGGCTGCGCGCGGTCGCTGCTCGGGTGCCTGTCGTCGGCGTTGGTTGTTGGCTATCGGTGTTCGGGCTGCCGCCGGGGTCTGCCCCCTGGTCGGCGCCGGTCCTTTGCCATGGGGCCCGGCTGCCCACTGTCGCCGCCTCGCTGCCCGCCGCCCTGTCGGCCCACGCCCTGCCGCCTCACCGTCCGCGCCCCGCCGCCCGGCCTGCCCTCACCCTGCTCCCGCACACTCCCCCCACACGGCGACGGACACGGCCCGTACCCCCGCCGACCGGGGCACGGGCCGTGGTCCGGGGAGGAGCACGCGCGCGTACGGGAGTTCTACGCGCCGTCCCCGTCCACGGCGCCGCCCTCCTCCAGCCAGCCGAAGCTCTTCTCCACGGCCCGGCGCCAGTTGCGGTACTCCCGCTCACGCACCGACGCCTCCATCGCGGGCGTCCACTCCGCGTCCTCGCGCCAGTGCGACGTCAGCTCGTCGAGGTCGTTCCAGACGCCCGTCGCCAGGCCGGCCGCGTACGCCGCGCCCAGGCAGGTCGTCTCCGACACCCGCGGCCGGATCACCGGGACCCCGAGGACGTCCGCCTGGTGCTGCATGAGCAGGTTGTTCTTCGTCATGCCGCCGTCGACCTTCAGGGTGCTGATCCGCACCCCGGAGTCCTGGTACATGGCGTCCACGACCTCCCGCGTCTGCCAGCTCGTCGCCTCCAGCACCGCGCGGGCGAGGTGCGCCTTCGTGACGTACCGGGTGAGTCCCGTGACGACCCCGCGCGCGTCGGCGCGCCAGTACGGTGCGAACAGGCCGGAGAACGCGGGCACGATGTACGCGCCGCCGTTGTCCTCGACGCTCGCCGCCAGTGTCTCGATCTCGTCGGCGGTGCGGATGATCCCGAGCTGGTCGCGGAACCACTGCACGAGCGCGCCCGTGATGGCTATCGACCCCTCCAGGCAGTACACCGGCGCCTCGCCGCCGATCCTGTAGCCCACCGTCGTCAGCAGCCCGCTCTTCGACGGCACCGGCCGGTTGCCGGTGTTCAGCAGCAGAAAACTGCCGGTGCCGTACGTGTTCTTCGCGCTGCCCACGCCGTAGCAGGCCTGGCCGAACACGGCGGCCTGCTGGTCGCCCAGCGCTGCGGCCACGGGCACCCCGGCGAGCTGCCCGACCGCCGTGCCGTAGACCTCGGCGGAGGACCGGATCTCCGGCAGCATCGCCGCGGGGAGGCGCATGGCGGACAGGATGGCCGGGTCCCACTGGAGCGTGGCGAGATCCATGAGCAGGGTTCGCCCGGCGTTGGTGACGTCGGTGACGTGCCGGCCGCCGTCAGTGCCGCCGGTGAGGTTCCAGATCAGCCAGGAGTCGATCGTCCCGAACGCGATCTCGCCGCGCTCGGCCCGCTCCCGCAGACCGGGCACATGGTCCAGCAGCCACGCCGCCTTCGGCCCGGAGAAGTAGCTGGCGAGCGGCAGCCCCGTCCGCTCGCGGAAGCGGTCCTGGCCGTCCGCTCCGCCCAGTTCGACGCACAGCGCAGCGGTTCGGGTGTCCTGCCAGACGATCGCGTTGTGCACGGGCTTGCCCGTGGCCCGGTCCCACAGGACCGTCGTCTCACGCTGGTTGGTGATGCCGAGCGCGCTCACCTGGTCGGCGCGCAACCCGGCCTTGGCCAGCGCTCCGGCCACCACGGCCTGCACCTTGGCCCAGATCTCGGTCGCGTCGTGCTCCACCCAGCCCGGCTTGGGGAAGATCTGGCGGTGCTCACGCTGGTCGACGGCGACGATCGCGCCGCTGTGGTCGAAGACGATGCAGCGGCTGGACGTGGTGCCCTGGTCGATGGCGGCGACGTACTTCTCGGCGGTGTCCGTCATGGCAGTCCCTGGGTCGCTGGGTCGGATCACTGAGGGCGCGCGGGGGAGCGGAGCACGGCGTACGGGAGCGGGACGTGCGGGATCAGAAGGCCGCGTTGTAGACGAGGCCGGCGAGTGCCCCGCCGATCAGCGGGCCGACGACCGGGATCCAGGCGTAACCCCAGTCGGACGTGCCCTTGTGGGGGATCGGCAGAAGCGTGTGCACGATGCGCGGGCCGAGGTCGCGGGCCGGATTGATGGCGTAACCGGTGGGGCCGCCGAGGGAGAGCCCGATGCCGACGACGAGCAGCGAGACGATCAGCGCGGTGGAGCCGGACTGACCGAGCCCCTTGGTCAGCCCGAAGGCGAGGACGGGCAGGACGAGCGCCATGGTCGCGATGATCTCGGTGATCAGGTTCGCGACCGGATTGCGGAGTTCCGGGATGGTCGAGAAGACGCCCAGCGTCGGCACCGGCTCGTCGTCGGCGCCACCGCCCTCCTCGCGGACGTTGGCCTGGAACTGGGCGAGGTACACCAGATAGGCGAGTACGGCGCCGAGCATCGCGCCGACGAGCTGGCCCAGCAGATACACCCAGACCTTGCCCCATGCGCCGGTGTCGATGGCGATGCCGAGGGTGACCGCGGGATTGAGCTGGCCGCCGGAGAGGGGAGCGGCGGTGTACGCCCCCGCCAGCACCCCGAAGCCCCAGCCGAACGCGATGACGATCCAGCCCGCGGCCCGCGCTTTGGAGTGCCGGAGGGTGACGGCGGCGCAGACACCGGCACCGAACAGGATCAGGATCGCGGTTCCGATGACCTCGCCGACGAAAATGTGCCCGTTGCTCATGGCGGCTCCCTTGGCGCGGGTTGGGGGCGATCGGCCCCGGCCTTCCGTGCAGGAACGGTTCCCTTGGCGACTTCGGCCGACGGCGGGGAAGGCCCTGCGCCCCGCCCGGCGTCCGTGATGAGTGTGCCGTGGCGGCCGCGATCGCCGGCAGGGACGGCCCGTGGCGCAGGACAGCCCCATGGACAGTGCCTGATAACGCCGAGAATGTACGGCGATGTCGGCCGACACCGGGAAGTGTTCACCGGCGCCCCGGGGGCGTCAAGGTTGCCGACGGCGACGGTGACACGGACGCGCCCGCCGAACCGGGGCGCCCCAACGGCCGTGCGGCACGAGGCGGTTCACCGCCAGGGCTCGGCGGCCGCGCGTCCGGCCTGCGCCGTGGCCGCCCCGGTGTCCCCGCGCCGGACCTCGTGCCCGGCGGCCCCGGCACGCCCGAGCACCCAGCTCGCGCCGCGCAGCGCCTTGGCCGCCTTCTTCAGCGGCGCGAGGTGGGCCGCGGCCTGGCGGTGGTCGCCCACGCTGCCCGGGGCGCACACGACGGTCGCGAGGGAGAGTGTGACCGGCCGGTCACCCGCCGACCAGGGCGCGTCGAGCACGGTGGCGACCAGCGGATCGAGCGCCACCTCGTCGGCCAGCACCAGGAAGTCGTCCCCGCCGATGTGTCCCACGCGCGCGTGCCCCACGGCAGCCTGCTGGAGCGCGCGGCCCACCGATCGGATCAGTTCGTCGCCCGCGGCGAACCCGGCGCCGTCGTTGACCTGCTTGAAGTGGTCGATGTCCAGCCAGCTGAGCGCGAAGGACCGGCCGTCCGCGATCCATCGGTCCACCTCGGCCGTGATCGCGTCCGAACCGGGCAGCCGTGTCAGCGGATTGAGCCCGGCCGCCTCCTCCACCCGGCTCTCGGCCAGGGCCCGCACCAGGTCGGCGAGCCGTACGACGCCCACGCAGCGCTCGTACGCGTCGACCACCGCCACATCGTCGGAGGTCCGGTCCCGGCCGCCGACCGCGACCACGTCCAGCACCTCCCAGGCGGTGGCGTCCACCCCGACCGTGCGGGGCGCGTCGCCCAGCTTGAAGGCGGGCCGGTCGGCGTACAGGGCGTGCCCGTAGCGGGCGGACATCGACAGCAGGAAGCGCGAGCGGTGCACCGAGCGCACGGGCCGGCCGGCCTGGTCCACCAGCAGCACCCCGGAGACGTCCGGTGACCCGGTCAGCAGTGCCCGCACCTGCCCCGCCGACGCGGTCACCGGCAGCAGCGCGGCGGGGCGCACGAACTCCCGCACCGACGGCCCGGACCGGGGCACGGCCACGGCACCGGGGGAGCGCGGCGGAACGTACACGTCCACCGCGGGGATCCGGGCCGGCGGCGCGAACAGCTCGCCCTGGGCCAGCTGGGCGCCGGCCGACAGCGCGGCCGCACACTGCAGTTCGGTCTCGACCCCCTCCACCGCCACCAGCGCGCCCAACTCCTCGCACAGCGTCCGCATCGACCGCACCGCGGCGGGCCGGGCCAGCAGCGAGGCGTCGAGCTTGACGAGGTCGGGCGAGAGGTCGGTGAGCAGCCGCAGAGGTACGTCGCCGTCGCCGATGCCGTCCGCGCTGATCCGGAAGCCCTGTGCCCGCAGGGCCGCCACCGCCTCCAGCAGCGCCCGCTGCGGCACGTGCGTGTAGGGCGGGACGACGTCGAGCGTCACCTCCCAGGGCAGGCGCCCCGCCGCGCGCACGGCGTCGTGCAGCGGCGTGAGGCCGCCGAGGTCGGCGAGTGTGGCCGCGAAGACGTTCAGGTGCAGCGGCAGCAGCGTCTCCTTGCGCGTGGCCGCCCGCAGCGCCAACACCGTGAGCATGCCGTCGAGTTCGGGATCCCGGCGGGCCTCGGCGAGGACGTCGCCGGTCTCCGGGCGGGCGAGTGTCTCCAGTGCGGTGACCGCGCCGGTCCTGAGGTTGACCACCGGCTGGAAGGCGAAGCGGAGAGTGTCCGTCCAGGAGTGCACGGGAGCATGATGGCGCCGCCCGCGTACGCCCAGGCGCAGTTCATGAGACATTCACGCAGGATTCCGGGACGATCACCCAGCGTGGCGGCTCTCACGCTTCGCCGCGCGACCGGCAACGGCTCGGATCACCGCAGCTCATCTCACCGCGACCACCGACGAACCATGCCCGAACAGCCCCTGGTTGGCGCTGATCCCGACGCGCGCCCCGGCGACCTGACGATCGCCCGCGGCCCCTCTCAGCTGCCAGGTCAGCTCGCACACCTGGGCGATGGCCTGGGCCGGCACCGCCTCCCCGAAGGAGGCGAGTCCGCCGCTGGCGTTGACGGGTATCCGCCCGCCGACGGCCGTCGCGCCTTCCCGCAGGAGCTTCGCGCCCTCGCCTCCGCCGCACAGCCCCAGGTCCTCGTACCACTGCAACTCCAGCGCGGTGGACAGGTCGTAGACCTCGGCAAGCGACAGGTCCTCGGGGCCGATACCCGCCTCCTCGTAGGCGGCCTGGGCGATGGAGGCGCGGAACGTCCGGCCCGCGGGCTCCACCGCGACCGCCGAGTCGGTGGCGATCTCCGGCAGGTCCAGCACCGTGTTCGGGAAGTCGGGGGTCACCGTGGACACCGCGCGGATCCGCACCGGCCGTTCCACGCCGTGCCGTCGGGCGAAGCCGACGCTGGCGAGGACCAGGGCGGCGCCGCCGTCGGACGTGGCGCAGATGTCGAGCAGCCGCAGCGGATCGGCGACCACCGCGGACGCGGCGACCTCCTCGGCGGTGACCCGCCTCCGGTACCGGGCGTAGGGGTTGAGCGCGCCCATGGCGGCGTTCTTCACCTTGACCAGCGCGAAGTCCTCCGGTGTGTCCCCGTGCACCGCCATCCGCCGGCGTGCGTACAGCCCGAAGTACGCCGGGTTCGTCGCGCCCAGCACCCGGAACCGCAGCCAGTCCGGGTCGTCCGGCCGGTCCCCGCCCGCGGGCCGGAAGAACCCCTTGGGTGCGGCGTCGGCCCCCACCACGAGGACGGCCTCGGCGAGCCCGGCGAGGATCTGCGCCCGCGCGGCGGCGATCGCCTGCGCTCCCGACGCGCACGCCGCGTACACACTCCCCACCGTCGTCCCCTGCCAGCCCAGGGCCTTGGCGAACGTCGCCCCCGCGACGTACCCCGGATAGCCGCCCCGCACCGTGTCCGCGCCCACGATGGAGCCGATGTCCCGCCAGTCGACACCGGCGTCCGCGAGCGCCGCGCGGGCCGCCGCCGCCCCGTACTCCACGAAGGACCGCCCCCACTTGCCCCACGGGTGCATGCCCACGCCGAGCACCGCCACGTCCCTCGTCACGCCCTCACCCCCGTCGGCCGCCAGTGCCACGTCGTCCAGGTCGTCCCCGCGTCCGCGTCCTCGTCGAGCACTCCGGGGACGACCTCCACCTCCATGCCCACCGTCAGATCGGCGACGGTGACCTCGGGAGCCGCCTGGCCGAGCACCACCAGCCGCTCGGCCTCCAGCTCCACCGCGATCAACGCGTACGGCTCCCACGGAAGTTCCCGATTGCTCACATAGGGTGACGGTGGCCGATACCTGCTGTCTGTGTACGACCAGATACGACCCTTTCGTGACAGCGGGACCTCCTCCAGCGCGCCGCCGGCGCAGTGCGGGTTGCGGCAGTGGACGTCCTCACGCGGGAAGAACACCGACCCGCAGGACGAGCAGCGTGTGCCCAGCAGCCGGAAGCCGTCCCCCTCTCCGCCGAACCAGCCGGCGACCACGGGTGTGCGTGTGTGCGGCAAGGCCCCTCCCTCGCGGCAGAATCTGACGATGCGTCAGAAGTGTGCCACCGGCAGTCGGAAAAGGGCAGAGAGCCCGCACGAACGGAGGCACGCACTGGCGGAACCAGCCCTTCCTTCGATCGGATACAGTCCGCGCGTGTCCGAAACTCAACAACCCACTGCCAACTCCGCACCGGACTCCCACTGTTCGTGCTGCGGAGCGCCCTATGGAGAGGGCGTCACCGGCTGGCCGCGCACCTGTCCGTCCTGCGGAGGAGTCGCCTACCGCAACCCGCTGCCGGTCGCCATCGCACTCCAGCCCGTGTACGACACCCAGGGCACCGCCCTGATCGTCATCACCCGCACCGTCGCCCCCGCGCGCGGAGGCGTCGCCCTGCCCGGCGGCTACGTCGACGACCGCGAGGACTGGAAGCAGGCCGTCGTACGCGAACTCAAGGAGGAGACCGGCATCGACGCGGCCGCCCGCGACGTGCGGCTCGTGGACGCCATGAGCTCGCCCGACGGCCACCTGCTGCTCTTCGGCGCCCTCCCGGAACGCCCGGTCGACGGCCTGCCGCCCTCCGTTCCCACGGACGAGACCGAGGGCTGGCAGCTGCTGCGCAGGCCCGGGGACCTCGCCTTCCCGCTGCACACCGTGGCCGTACGGGCCTGGTTCGAGGGCCGGTACGTCTGAGCCGGCCGGCTCAGCCGAGCCCGCGCACCCGCACCGGGTACGGTGGCTCGACCGGACCGCCCTCCCCCTCGCGGGTGACCACCACCGTCCGGTCCCGCCGGCGGGCGACGTAGCGTTCCGTCTCCGGTTCGTCCCATCCGTCGCCCGCGTCCGGCACCACGACTCCGCCCCCGCTGCGGCCCCGCGCGGGCGCCCACACCTCCAGCTCCACACCCCCGTCGGCGCCCCGCACCGGAAGCACCGCTCCCGCGCGCGCGAGCACCGGTATCCGCGACAGCGGCGCGTCCACGAACACCTGGCCCGGCCCCTCGTACGCCCGCTCCGTCACCGTGTCGTACCAGCGGCCCCGCGGCAGCCGCACCGCACGCCGCTTCACACCCGGGTCCAGGACCGGCGCCACCAGCAGGGCGTCCCCGAGCAGAAACGCGTCCTCGCACTCGCGCAGCGCCCGGTCCTCCGGAGAGCCCCACCACACCGGCCGCGCGTACGGCGCGCCGGTCCGCCGGGCCAGCTGCGCCAGCGTCACCCAGTACGGCAGCAGCCGCCGCCGCTCCAGCAGCGCCACGCGCGCGTGCTCCAGCACCTCGGCCCCGAACTCCCACGGCTCCCTGCGCCCCGCCCGCACACTCGCGTGGGTCCGGAACAGCGGCAGATACGCGCCGAGCTGGAACCACCGCAGATACAGCTCGGGCGACGGGTTCCCGTCGAACCCGCCCACGTCGGGACCCGAGTACGGCACCCCGCACAGCCCGAGCCCCAGCACCAGCGACAGCGACGCCCGCAGCCCCGGCCAGTCCGTGGCCACGTCCCCCGACCAGGTGCCCCCGTAGCGCTGCAACCCCGCCCACCCCGAACGCGAGAAGACGAACGGCCGCTCCTCGGGCGACAGCCCGCGCAGCCCCTCGTACCCCGCCCGGGCCATGCACAACGCGTACACGTTGTGCGCCTCGCGATGGTCGCCGCCGCGCCCCTCCAGGCCATGCCGGGCCGAACGGGGCAGCGTCGGCTCACCGAAGGCGTGGAACGACGTCGGCTCGTTCATGTCGTGCCAGAACCCCGCGAAGCCCTGCCCCAGCCGCTCCGCGTACAGCCCGCCCCACCACTCCCGCACACGCGCGCGCGTGAAGTCCGGGAACACCGACTCCCCGGCCCACACCACCCCCCGCACCTCACGCCCCGAACCGTCGCGCACGAACGCGTCCACCGCCGAACCCGCGTCGTACACGGCGTTGCCCGGCCCCGCCTTCACGGCCGGATCCACGATCGACACCAGCCGGATCCCGTCCCGCCGCAGCTCCTCCGCCAGCACCGGCAGCTTGGGGAACCGCTCCTGGTCGACCGTGAACACCTGGTGCTCGTCGTAGTGGTCGATGTCCAGATGCACCGCGTCCAGCGGCAGACCGCGCTCCTGGTAGCCCGCCACGATCCGGCGCACCTCCTGCTCGCCGCCGAAGCCCCACCGCGCGTGATGGTGACCGAGCGCCCATGCCGGCGGCAGCGCCGGAGCCCCGGTCAGCGAGGCCCACGTGGCCAGCACGCGCGCGGGAGTTCCCACCATCACCCAGCAGCGCAGCGGACCGCCGTCCATCCGCACCTCGCACCGCCCCGCCCGGTCGTGCCCGGACCCGGCGCCCTCCTCGCCCTCCCGCAGCACCACCGTGCCGTCCCACGTGGTGTCGTGGAACACCAGATGCGTACCGGCGTCGGCCACCACGAGCTGAACCGGCATCGTCAGATACAGCGGATCCACCCCCGGCCCGAACGCCCGGCCCGGATCGGTGTTCCACAACCGGTACGAACCGCCCCGCAGCCGGGGCCCCGACGCCCGCCCGCCCAGACCGAAGAACCGGGCGTCCGCCGCCACCTCCGAGCGCTGCAGCCACCGCGCCGTCCCCCCGCCCACCGGCTCCCACCAGCGCGGCGGCAGATCATGCCGCAGAGTCACCCCGCCAGGGGTGCACACCTGCACCGCACCGTGCCGCGAGACGACGACCGTCACACGCTCGGCGACCACCCGCCAGCCACCGTCCTTGTCCGGCTCCAGCACCGCCCGCGGATCCGGCTCCGGACAGCTTCCCGCCAGCGCGTACGACGGCTCCGGGACGGCCCCGTCCCAGCCCCAGAACACCGCCCCGTTCACCGCCACCATGATCCGCAGCTCCGACCGGCCGAACCGGATCACACCACCCCCGGGCCCCGGCGCCGCACCCTCCACCCGCCCCGGGACTCGCGCCCGCTCGGCCCCCCGCCGCGGCAGCCCGGCGGCGTCGATCCGCCGCCTGCGCCACGCGGCACGTACGGTACGCAACCCCCGAGCCGCCCTCCCCGCACCGACCACACTCATCGAACGCACCAGGTCACGACCGTCCATGCTGCTCACCCTGCCACTGCGCGCCCCACACGCGCGTGTCGTTCAACTGCCGTTCACCTGTGCCTGGGCCACATCTTCACGACCCCGACTATGTGCGGTGAGGCCTGGTGTTGAAGTCGATCACATGGCATCGTCCCTGTCAGCCGCGTCACGCGCACACCCCAGCACGTGCGCGGGACCGACGCCCACGACGCGCACAGCCCGGGAGCCGCCCCATGTCGACCGCGAACCCCCAGCCGCTCTGGCAGCCCGATCCGCAGCGGATCGCCCAGGCCCGCATCACCCGGTTCCAGGCATGGGCCGCCGAGCACCACGGCGCCCCTGCCGACGGCGGCTACCCGGCCCTGCACCGGTGGTCCGTCGACCGGCTCGACACGTTCTGGAAAGCCGTCACCGAGTGGTTCGACGTACGGTTCTCGACCCCCTACGCGCGCGTGCTCGGCGACCGCTCCATGCCCGGCACCCAGTGGTTCCCCGGAGCCACCCTCAACTACGCCGAGCACGCCCTGCGCGCCGCCGCCGACCGCGCCGACGAGCCCGCCCTGCTCCACGTGGACGAGACCCACGAACCGCGCCCCGTGACCTGGGCCGAACTGCGCCGCCAGGTCGGCTCCCTCGCCGCCGAACTCCGCGCCCTCGGCGTCCGCCCCGGCGACCGCGTCAGCGGCTACCTCCCCAACATCCCCCAGGCCGTGGTCGCCCTCCTCGCCACGGCCGCCGTCGGCGCCGTCTGGACCTCCTGCGCCCCCGACTTCGGCGCCCGCAGCGTCCTCGACCGCTTCCAGCAGGTCGAACCCGTGGTCCTGTTCACCGTCGACGGCTACCGCTACGGCGGCAAGGAACACGACCGCCGCCAGACCGTCGCCGAACTCCGCCGCGAGCTGCCCACCCTGCGCGCCGTCGTCCACATCCCGCTCCTCGGCACCGAGGCCCCCGAGGGCGCGCTCGACTGGTCCGCCCTGACCACGGCCGACACCGAGCCCGTCTTCGAGCAGGTCCCCTTCGACCACCCCCTGTGGGTGCTCTACTCCTCCGGCACGACCGGGCTGCCCAAGGCCATCGTCCAGTCCCAGGGCGGCATCCTCGTCGAACACCTCAAACAGCTCGGCCTGCACTGCGACCTCGGCCCCGAGGACCGCTTCTTCTGGTACACCTCGACCGGCTGGATGATGTGGAACTTCCTCGTCTCCGGCCTCCTGACGGGCACCACGATCGTCCTGTACGACGGCAGTCCCGGCTACCCCGACACCGGCGCCCAGTGGCGCGTCGCCGAACGCACCCGGGCCACCCTCTACGGCACCTCGGCCGCCTATGTCATGGCCTGCCGCAAAGCCGGCGTCCACCCCGCGCGCGACCACGACCTGTCCACCGTGAAGTGCGTCGCCACCACCGGCTCGCCCCTGCCGCCCGACGGCTTCCGCTGGCTGCACGACGAGGTCCGCGGCGACCTGTGGATCGCGTCCGTCAGCGGCGGCACCGATGTCTGCTCCTGCTTCGCCGGAGCCGTCCCCACCCTGCCCGTGTACACCGGCGAGCTGCAGGCCCCCGGCCTCGGCACCGACCTGCAGGCCTGGGACCCCAGCGGCAACCCGGTCATCGACGAGGTGGGCGAGCTGGTCGTCACCAACCCCATGCCCTCCATGCCGATCCGCTTCTGGAACGACCCCGACGGCAGCCGCTACCACGACA
Organism: Streptomyces sp. NPDC104106; assembly: GCF_055584345.1. Taxonomy (NCBI): domain Bacteria; kingdom Bacillati; phylum Actinomycetota; class Actinomycetes; order Kitasatosporales; family Streptomycetaceae; genus Streptomyces; species Streptomyces sp. NPDC104106. The sequence goes on along the minus strand of NZ_JBVJMF010000028.1, from coordinate 4,277 downwards.
GCTACTTCGACACCTACCCCGGCGTCTGGCGCCACGGCGACTGGATCACCCTCACCGCCCGCGGCACCGTGATCATCCACGGCCGCTCCGACTCCACCCTCAACCGGCAGGGCGTCCGCATGGGCTCCGCCGACATCTACGAGGTCGTCGAGCGCCTGCCCGAGATCAAGGAATCCCTCGTCATCGGCATCGAACAGCCGGACGGCGGTTACTGGATGCCCCTGTTCGTCCACCTCGCACCCGGCGCCACCCTCGACGACGCACTCCTGAACCGCATCAAGCAGGCCATCCGCGAACAACTCTCCCCGCGTCACGTCCCGGACGAGGTCATCGAGGTGCCCGGCGTCCCGCACACCCTCACCGGCAAACGCATCGAAGTCCCCGTCAAGCGACTCCTGCAGGGCACCCCCCTGGAGAAGGCGGTCAATCCCGGCTCCATCGACGACCTCGCCCTGCTCGCCTTCTACGAGGAACTCGCCCGCAAACGCGCCTGAACCGCACCCGCCGACCCCCGCCCCACCCGCGCGAACGACCGCACCGCTCGGCCACCGCCCACCGGCGGCACCCCTCGTTGTCAGTGCCGCCGGTTACGGTGAGTGAGCATTGATCGACGCGCACTTTGGGGGAATCATGGCGCACACCGACCACCGGACCATGCGACGCGTCCTGCGCCGCGAGATCGCCGGCACCATCGGCCTGCTCACCGACGAACACGACTTCCGCGCCATGCGGCGCTACCGCAGCTTCACCTTCGACGACCACACGACCTACCTCCAGCAGGTCGAGGCACTCCTGAAGACCCGCGCCGCCCAGGGCAGCCACACCACCCTCGCCCTGTTCGACCCCGAGGACTACGCCGCCTACTGCGCCGACACCGGCCTCGACCCGGAATCGGCGGCCAGCCGCACCAGGTTCACCGCCGAACTCGCGGCCACCGGCCCCACCATCCCCTACGACGGACGGCCCCTCGACACCCTCGTACCAGCCCTCGTGGACGAGGCCGTGCGCCAGGCCACCTGGGAATACGCCACCACCCTCCTCGCCCGCCTCGGCCCCTGCCCCACCTGCGGCGAGGACATCGGCAGGGCCGCCTTCACCCGCGCCTCCGACCTCGTGGTCCGCGTCCTCGACACCGCCCCGCCCGGCGACCGGCACCTCGTGGTCAGCGTCTACGGACCACCGGACACCCTCGTCTCCGTTCTGCACGCCGACCGTGACGGCGACGGCGGCACCCGCCTCGACGAGGCCGAGGCCCTGGAGTACACCAGCGTCCTCGCACTCGGCCTCGCCACCCGCAGCCCCGGCGGCCTCGTCATCCGCACGACCCGGCCCGAAGCGGCCGACCGTGTCTACGGCTGGCGACTGCGCGCCGGCGACTTCCAACCCCTGACCGCCGCGGAAGTATTCGACGCCTACTGCACCGACGTCGACTCCGGGGACCTCATCCCCCCGGAGTCCGGCGTCGACTACTGCGAGCCGCCCGACCTCGGAGCACCGAGCACACCCCCCGGCCACCACCACTGACCGCGCACGCACCGGACGCCGACACAGGCCAGGGGCGCCCCACCCACGGCGGGACGCCCCTGAACCCGACGCGCCGGACGCGCCGTCGACCTGACTACTCGCCGGACAGCACCGCCTGAGCGGCGCTGCGTGCCTCCTCGGCGCTGTCGGCGGCCCGAGCCGCCGCGGCGGCCCGCTCGCACTGTGCCAGCGTGTACTTCGCCAGCGTCGCCCGGACGTAAGGAATCGACGCCGCCCCCATGGACAGGGAGGTGACACCCAGACCGGTCAGCACACACGCCAGCAGCGGATCGGACGCGGCCTCACCGCACACACCGCAGCTCTTGCCCTCGGCCTTGGCCGCCTCCGCGGACAGCGCCACGAGGTCCAGCAGCGCCGGCTGCCACGGATCCTGGAGCCGGGACACTGCGCCCACCTGACGGTCGGCCGCGAAGGTGTACTGCGCCAGGTCATTGGTCCCCAGCGACAGGAACTCGACCTCCTGCAGGATCGAACGCGCCCGCAGCGCGGCCGACGGGATCTCGACCATCGCCCCGAACTTGGCCCGCAGCCCCGCCTCACGGCAGGCGTCCGCGAACGCCTTCGCGTCCGTGCGGTCCGCCACCATGGGTGCCATGACCTCGAGGTAGACGGGCAGTCCCTCGGCGGCCTTGGCCAGCGCGGTCAGCTGCGTGCGCAGGATCTCCGGGTGGTCCAGGAGCGTACGCAGACCCCGCACGCCGAGCGCGGGGTTCGGCTCGTCGGCCGGGGTCAGGAACTCCAGGGGCTTGTCCGCACCCGCGTCCAGCACGCGCACGACCACGCGCCCCTCGGGGAAGGCCTCCAGCACCTGCCGGTAGGCCTCCACCTGCTTCTCCTCGGAAGGAGCGTTCTTGCTGTCGTCCAGGAACAGGAACTCGGTACGGAACAGACCCACACCCTCGGCCCCGGCCTCCACCGCGGCCGGTACGTCCGCCGGACCGCCCACGTTTGCCAGCAGCGGCACCTTGTGCCCGTCCGCCGTCACACCCGGTCCGGTCGAAGCGGACAGCGCGGCCTTGCGCTCGGCAGCAGCGGCCTCCAGCTCGGCCTTCTTCGCCTCGCTCGGCTCCACGAAGACATCGCCGGTGCTGCCGTCCACGGCGACCACCGTGCCCTCGGCCAGCTCACCGGCACCGGGCAGCGCCACGACCGCCGGCACCCCCAGCGCCCGCGCCAGAATCGCGCTGTGGCTGGTCGGCCCGCCCTCCTCGGTCACGAAACCGAGCACCAGAGAGGGGTCCAGCAGAGCCGTGTCGGCGGGAGCCAGATCCCGGGCGACGAGCACATAGGGCTGGTCGCTGTCCGGTACACCCGGCATCGGAACGCCGAGCAGCCGGGCGACGATACGATTCCGCACGTCATCGAGGTCCGCCACGCGACCGGCGAGGTACTCACCGGCGCCGGCCAGCAGCTCCCGGTACGCCGCGAACGCGTCGTACACGGCACGCTCCGCGGTGCTGCCGACGGCGATCCGCCGGTCCACGTCGGCCATCAGCTCGGGGTCCTGCGCCATCATGGCCTGGGCCTCGAGCACGGCCTGGGCCTCGCCACCGGCCAGGTTGCCGCGCGCCATCAGATCAGCGGCAACGGCGTCCACGGCCTGCCGGGCCCGCCCCTGCTCCCGCTCGGCGTCCTCCGTGGGGATCTGCTTGGCCGGCGGTTCCAGTACCGCCGTACCCATGTGCCGGACCTCGCCGATGGCCACGCCATGGCTCACGCCCACGCCTCGCAGCGTTGTCTCCATCTCACCCGTCTCCGTAGTGCGGCGGGTCCCGCCGCCGCGATGGTTGTCCTGAACACCGCCCTGAAGCGGTACCGCCGTCAGTTCCAGGCGAAGAGGCTGTCGCCGGCCTTCACGTCACCGCTGTCACGGAGGTCGGAGAGGGACTCGGCGGTGGCTTCGAGCGCCACGACGGGGCAGACCGGCGACTTGCCGGCGGCCTCGACGGCGGCGGGGTTCCAGCGCACGACGGCCTGCCCGCGCGTCACGGTGTCGCCCTTGTTGACGAGCAGTTCGAAGCCCTCGCCGTTGAGCTGCACGGTGTCGATGCCGAGGTGGGTGAGCACGCCGTGCCCGTCCCCGTCGACCACGACGAACGCGTGCGGGTGGAGGGAAACGATGACGCCGTCCACGGGCGCGACGGCCTCGGAGGGCTCGCGCGCGGGGTCGATGGCGGTACCCGGGCCGACCATGGCCCCGGAGAAGACCGGATCCGGCACTGCGGCCAGTCCGATGGCGCGTCCGGCAAGAGGGGACGTCACGGTGGTCATGGGAAGCCTCCCAGAAGTGGAGCTGCTTACGGGCCGTCACTGCGTGTCCCGGACGGCACTGAGCAGCAGCGTATGTCATAGGAAGTTGGGGTTCCGTATGGAAGCTACCAGCTAGTGGTCTAGACCACCAACACCGCAGATTTGCACCCTCTTCCAGGCCCCGTGTACAGTCGTACTCCTGCTTGGGGCGGAGGGACGCGAAAGCGGCCACGCCCGGCAGACCCCAAACTCGTCAGATCCTATCTCTGGATCTCCTCCCGCATGTCTGCGGGAGGGTGGTCAGAGAGACGGAAAAACCCTGATAGAGTTTGAAACGCCGAAGGGAAGCCCGGAGGAAAGCCCGAGAGGGTGAGTACAAAGGAAGCTACCGTTCCTTGAGAACTCAACAGCGTGCCAAAAGTCAACGCCAGATATGTTGATACCCCGTCCGTCGGAAACATTCCGATGGTCGAGGTTCCTTT
>NZ_JBVJMF010000027.1:122636-126542 GCF_055584345.1 Streptomyces sp. NPDC104106 | reverse complement strand
GCCGCCTTGCGCTCGTACACGGCCTCCTTGCGGTAGCCGACGATCACCGCGACCTCGGTCAGCCCGATCTCGGCGAAGTTGCCGAGGGTGAGGTCCAGGACGGTGAGGGCGTCCGGTCCGTCCTGCGCGCCTTCGGGCCCCACCGGCACGAGGGCCTTGGGCAGGGTGTCGGTGTAGGGGCGCAGACGCCGTCCGGCGCCGGCCGCCAGCACGAGGCCGATCATGCGGGTTCTCTCCTTTGGGTCACACGTGCGCCGGCGGGCGCGTGGTGCCGGGGTGGGCCCGCGCCGTACGCCCGCCGGAAAAAGGTGTGGTCCTGTCACGGGCGGACAGGACCACACCGGGTACGGCAGCGGGTCAGTCGTCGGTGCCGGAGACCGGACCGGACGGGACCGTCTGCTCGGCCGCCGCGGACTTCCGCGCCGTCGACTTCGCGGCCGTCTTCTTGGCCGTCGCCTTCTTGGCCGTCGTCTTCTTCGCGGCGGTCTTCTTGGCGGCGGTCTTCTTGGCGGCGGCCGTCTTCTTGGCCGCGGTCTTCTTGGCGGCCGTCTTCTTCGCCGGGGCCTTCTTGGCCGCCTTGCGGGCGGTCTTCTTGGCCTGCGCGACCGCCTCGTCGGCGGGCGCCTCTGCCTCCTCGGCCGCCTGGGCCTCCTCCGCCGGGGCCGACGGGACGACCACGACGGCCGTCTCCTCGGACGCGGTCGGCGCGGTGGCCTTGCGCACGGCACGCCGGCGCGGACGGGCCGGGGCGGCGCTCTGTGCGGGCGCCTCCTCGACCGCGGCCGGTGCCACGGCCTCGGGCTCGGGCTCGGCCACCGGCGCCTCGGTCGCGGGCGCGGCCTCGGACACCGTCAGCACGGCCGCCTCGACCCCGGCCGGGGAACCGGCCGGCGCGGACGCCTTCCGGGTCGCACGACGGCGCGTACGGCCCTTCGGCGCGGCCTCTTCGGCGCCCTCGACGGACGCGGCCCCGGTCTCGGCCTGCGGCGCAGGGACCGCCTCCTCAGCGACGGCCACCGGCTCGGCGGCGCGCACCTCGGCGAGGGCCTCCTCGGCCGTGGCCTGCGGAGCGACCGGCGTCACCGCGGCCTCTTCCGTCGGCGCCTCGGCCTGCTCGGTCACCTCGGCACGCTCGGCGGCCCTCCCGGCCCTGGCGGCCTTCTCCGCCTTCGGCGCGCCCGCCGGAGCCGACGCCCGGCGGCTCGCCCGGCGGCGCGTACGGCCACGGGTGGCCGCCGCCTCCGCCTCGGCGACGCTGCTGTACAGCTCCTCGTCCGGTGCGAAGTCGGGCGCGGGCAGGGCGACCGGCTCGGCGATCTCGGCGGCCACCTCGACGGCGGTCTCCACCTCGGGCTCGACGGCCTCGCCGCTCTCCACGGCCACGGCGGCGGTCTCGTGCACGTGCTCGGCCACGTGCTCGTGCACATCGCCGCCCCGGCCGCGCTTCTTGCGCTTGCCGCCACCGCCGCCGGCGACGGCGCTCGGCTGCTCCATGTGCACGATGACACCGCGGCCGTTGCAGTGGACGCAGGTCTCGGAGAAGGACTCCAGCAGGCCCTGGCCGACGCGCTTGCGGGTCATCTGGACCAGGCCCAGCGACGTCACCTCGGCGACCTGGTGCTTCGTACGGTCCCGGCCCAGGCACTCCAGCAGGCGCCGCAGCACCAGGTCCCGGTTGGACTCCAGCACCATGTCGATGAAGTCGATCACGATGATGCCGCCGAGGTCGCGCAGCCGCAGCTGGCGCACGATCTCCTCGGCCGCCTCCAGGTTGTTCCTGGTGACCGTCTCCTCCAGGTTGCCGCCCTGGCCGGTGAACTTACCGGTGTTGACGTCGATGACGACCATCGCCTCGGTCCGGTCGATCACCAGCGAACCGCCGCTCGGCAGCCAGACCTTGCGGTCCAGGGCCTTGGCGAGCTGCTCGTCGATCCGGTACGTGGCGAAGGCGTCGACCTCGGAGGTCCACTTCGACAGGCGCCCGGCGAGGTCCGGCGCGACGTGCGAGACGTACCCGTGGATCGTCTCCCAGGCGTCGTCACCGCTGACGATGACCTTGGAGAAGTCCTCGTTGAAGATGTCGCGCACAACCCGGACGGTCATGTCCGGCTCGCCGTACAGCAGCGTGGGCGCGTTGCCGTTCTTTGCCTTCTTCTGGATGTCCTCCCACTGCGCCTGCAGCCGCTCGACGTCCCGGCGCAGCTCGTCCTCGCTCGCGCCCTCGGCGGCGGTGCGCACGATGACGCCCGCGTCCTCGGGGACGATCTTCTTGAGGATGGTCTTCAGCCGGGCCCGCTCGGTGTCGGGCAGCTTGCGGCTGATGCCGGTCATCGAGCCCTCGGGGACGTACACGAGGTAGCGGCCCGGAAGGGAGACCTGGCTCGTCAGACGCGCGCCCTTGTGTCCGATCGGGTCCTTCGTCACCTGGACGAGCACCGACTGGCCGGACTTCAGGGCGGCCTCGATGCGGCGCGGGCCGCCCGCCATGCCCAGCGCCTCGAAGTTGACCTCACCGGCGTACAGGACGGCGTTGCGTCCCTTGCCGATGTCGATGAACGCGGCCTCCATCGAGGGCAGCACGTTCTGCACCTTGCCCAGGTACACGTTGCCGACGTACGAGGTCGCCTGCTCCTTGTTGACGTAGTGCTCGACGAGCACGCCGTCCTCCAGGACGCCGATCTGCGTGCGCTCGCCGTGCTGGCGCACGACCATCACGCGCTCGACGGCCTCGCGGCGGGCCAGGAACTCGGCCTCGGTGATGATCGGGACGCGTCGGCGGCCCTGCTCGCGGCCCTCGCGCCGGCGCTGCTTCTTGGCCTCCAGGCGCGTCGAGCCCTTGATGGACTGCACCTCGTCGGACGGCTCGCTCGGCTTGCGCGGCTCGCGGACCTTGACGACCGTACGCTCCGGGTCGCCCTCGCCGGGCTCGGTGTCGGCGGCGGTCTCGCCGGCGCGGCGGCGGCGACGACGGCGGCGACGGCTGCTGGAGCTGGAGCCCGCGCCGTCCTCGCCGCGGGCCTCCTCGGCGTCCTCTTCCTCCTGCTCGGCGGTGTCCTCGGCGTCCTGGTCGGCCTGCTCGGCGGCCAGCTCGTCGGCCTCGGCCTCCGCGCCCTCACCCTCGGCGCTCTCACCGCGGCGGCGGCGCCGGCCGCCACGACGGCGACGGCGACGGAGGCCGGACTCCTCGTAGCCCTCGGCGCCCTCGGTCTCGTCGGCCTCCTCGCCCTCGGCGAGGTCCTCGGCCGGCTCGGCGGCCTCCTCGGCCGTCTCCGGCTCCTCGTCCGTGGCGGCGGCCTCGGGTCCCTGCGGCTCCTCGGCGCCGCCCCGACGGCGACGACGGCGGCGCGCACCGGCCTCGGCGCGCTCCTCGGCGTACTCCTCGGGCTCCTCCGTCCCGGCGGCCTCGGCAGCCGCCTCGGCGGCGGCGCGCTCCGGGGTCTGGAACTTGGGCTCGGCGAACACCGGCGCCTGGAACACGGCCACGGCGGGCCGGGCGGGCCTGCGCGACCCCTCGGTCTCGGCGGCCTGCGGCTCCCGCGCGGGAGCGGCGAACCCGGACGCGGCACGCACGACCCGGCGCCGGGCGCGGCGCGGCGCGGCCTCCTCGGCCGGTACCTGGCCGGCGACCTCGGTCCGCGGCTCCTGGGCGGCGGTGGCGGGCTCGGTGGTGTGCGTGGTGACGGGAACCTCCGGGGTGTGCGCGCCCGCAACCTCTTCGGCGGCGGTCTCGGCGGGCGCGGCCGCACGACGGGTGGCCCGGCGCCGCGTACGGCGCGGGCCGGTCTCGTCCGCGGGCGCGTCGGCCTCGGCGGCGGAAGCGGAAACGGCGGCCGGGGCCTCCTCGACGGCCGGAGTCTCCTCGGCGGCCTGCGGCGCACCGGTGGGCGCGGACGCACGACGCGTGGC
>NZ_JBVJMF010000027.1:56750-122538 GCF_055584345.1 Streptomyces sp. NPDC104106 | reverse complement strand
GCGCGACGACGCGGACGCGCGGCGGGCGCGGCCTCCTCCGCCACAGGCTCGGCGACGACAGCCTCGGCGGCGGAGGCCTCCTCACCGGTGGTCGCCGCGGCCGGAGTCTCCTCGGCGGCCTGCGGCGCACCGGTGGCCGCGGACGCACGACGCGTGGCGCGACGACGCGGACGCGCGGCGGGCGCGGCCTCCTCCGCCACAGGCTCGGCGACGACAGCCTCGGCGGCGGAGGCCTCCTCACCGGTGGTCGCGGCGGCGGCCGGGGTGGAGACGGTGCGCGTGGCACGGCGGCGGGCGCGGCGCGGCGCGGCCTCCTCGCCGGAGACGACGTCGCCGGCCTCGGCCACGGCGGCGGGCCGCTCGGGCTCGGCGGCGTCGGCGGGGGCGGCCGGTACGACGGTCTCGACGGCTTCCGCGGAGGCCGGCGACCCGGCGGGGGCGGAGGCCCGGCGAGTGGCCCGGCGGCGCGGACGGCCGGCGGCCGGGGTCTCCTCGGCGGCAGGCGCCTCGGCGGTCTCGGGGGTCTCTTCGGCCTCCTGGGTCACAACGGCCTCCACGCCCTCGGCGGCCTCTTCGGCAAGGGCCTCGTCGGACGCTGCCGGTATGGCCGGCAGGGTCACCTCGGCGGGTGCCTCGGCCGCGGCGGGCGGGCCCGCCGGGCGGGAGGCGGCACGGCGACGCCTGCGCGGCGGCAGGGTGTCGCTGGGAGTGTTCAGTTCGGAACCCTCGGCGGGTTCGATCGGTTCGAGCATGCGGGCGTATCTCCCGTCAGGCTCCCGGGCGCCGCGCCTGGTCCGGCGTCGGCCTCGAAGGGCCGTCCGCCGTTGACGTCCGCGGCCCGCGCGATGCGCGATGGCCGCCGTCCGGGGCGCGGGCGCCGCACGGGAGCACTCTGTGTCTTGTCTCGCCGGTTCCGTACGCCTTGTCGGTACGGCCTGGCGAAAGTCTTCTGGTCGGTGCGCTGCCCGACCCAGGTGGCTCCCGAGTACGAGGGCGGCGCTACGACGTGTCCCTACGCGGAACCTTCCGGCGTCGGCGCCGTCGCGACGGCAGTCGGTACGGCCTTCGGGGCCTCGGCTGCCTCGCGGTCGGGCGCGAGCGGGTCGGTCACCGTGCCGGTCTCTTCATCGAACAGCCCCTGCGCCAGCCTGGTCACCGCTACGGGGACCGGCGGCGCCAGGTCGGCCACGGCGCGGAGACCGGACAGGACGTCGTCGGGTCGTACGGCAGGCGTCACGTGCCGAACAACCAGCCGCAGTATCGCACAGGGCTGGTCGGTCGGCCTATCAGCCGGTGAACTGTGCCCTTCCAGGCTCGCCACGGCCGGCCGGGCGTCGAAGGTGCGCACACCGTTCTTGGTCATGCGCTGTACCTCGACCGTCTCGGCCTCGGTGAAGGCCAGGGCGGCGCGCTCGGCGTCGGCGGGGTCCACGCCGTCCAGCCGCAGCTCCCAGACGGAAGCCGTCAGCCGGTCGGCGAGGCCCGGGGTCCGCGCCTCGACCGCGTCGACGATGTCGAGCCCGGGGGGCAGCGACTCGTCGAGGAGGCCGCGCAGCGTCCGCGGGTCACGCGGCTCGGTGAGCGCGATCTCCAGGTACTCCGCCTCGCTGCCCGTGCCGGTGGGTGCGGCATTGGCGTACGACACCTTGGGGTGCGGCGTGAACCCCGCCGAGTACGCCATGGGCACCTCGGCACGGCGCAGCGCACGCTCGAAGGCGCGCTGGAAGTCTCGGTGGCTGGTGAACCTCAGGCGGCCGCGCTTGGTGTAGCGCAGTCGGATGCGCTGCACCGCGGGTGCGGGCGGCGGGCCTTCGGGCTGTCGCTTGCCCAGTGTCCTAGTCCTTCGTGAGTGCGGTCGTACTGCTACCAAGAGTACGTGCCGCGGGCCCCTCAGGTTCCCGCCGGTCCACCGCGACCGGCTGCCGGGGTTCGCCGAACAGCGTCCGCCGCAGGTCGGCCCGGACCTGGCGCACCGTGTCCCGGGCGCCGGTCAGCGCCCCGCGGACGGCCCGCCCCAGCGCACGCGCGCCCTGTGCGCCCGGCCGCAGGAGAATGTCCCGGACGAAGCGCCCGACGGGCGCGAGGAGAAGGTGGTGGATCCGGCGCGCGGGCTCCACGAAGATCCACCGGAAGAGCGTGCCGAGCACCCGCCCGACGGCCCGCGAGATCCGCCCGGCGATCCGCCACGCGTGCCCGAGTGCCTGAGCGGCTTCCCGGCCCACGACGGCGAGGACGCGGCCGACCCGCACGAGCACCCGGCGCCACAGCGCGAGCGCGGGCAGGACGAACAGCGCGCGCAGCACGAAGGACAGGGCCAGAGCGATACCGGTGGCGAGCGGGGCGAGGCCCCGGGCGTACAGCCGGCGCGCGGGCACGACCAGCAGATACCGGGCCAGCCAGGCGAGTCCGTGCCCGACGGGCGTGAGCACGTACCGGTGCGACCATCCGGCCGGTACGACGACGAGCACGTGCCCGAGCCGTCCGAGCGCCGCCGCGGCGGGCACGAGGACGTACCGCCACAGCCCCGCGGCCGGCCGGACGAGCAGCACCCGTCCGACCCGCGGCAGAGCCCGCCCGAGCGGACGCAGGAGGGCGTCGCGCACCGACCGCGCGACGACGGCGAGCGCGTCCCACGCCACGCGCACCGGCACGACCAGGACGAGGACGACGATCCGCACCGGGATCCGGATCGCGACGGCGAGGCACCCTTCGGGCTGTCGGGGGTGGGGCGACGGGTTGTGCGGTTCCATATCCGCAAGGACGCGCCGGCCCGCTGCCCGGATTCCGCTGCCGGATTGTGATGCCGTCACGGCCGGGCCGGCTGTCCGGGCCGGTCAGCGGCTGTCGGCGGCCATGGACTGCCCGGTCAGCGGCTCTCGATGACCACGGACTGGAGGACGACGTCCTGCACAGGCCGGTCGGTGCGGGGGTTGGTCTGGGTCTGCGTGATCGCGTCCACGACCGACTTGCTCTTGTCGTCGGTCACCTCACCGAAGATGGTGTGCTTGCCGGTGAGCCACGCGGTGGGGGCCACGGTGATGAAGAACTGGGAGCCGTTCGTGCCGGGCCCGGCGTTGGCCATGGCGAGCAGGTACGGCTTGTTGAAGGCGAGGTCCGGGTGGAACTCGTCCTTGAACTGGTAGCCGGGCCCGCCGGTTCCGTTGCCCAGCGGGTCACCGCCCTGGATCATGAAGCCGCTGATGACCCGGTGGAAGACCGTGCCGTCGTACAGCCGGTCCCTGGTCTTCTGGCCGGTCTCGGGATGGACCCACTCCCGCTCGCCCTTCGCCAGCTCGACGAAGTTCTTCACCGTCTGCGGCGCGTGGTTCGGGAGGAGCCGGATCTCGATGTCGCCCTTGCTGGTCTTCAGCGTCGCGTACAGCTGCTCTGCCATGCTCACACCTCTCTGACTGGTCGTCATGTGATCGTGGCACGACCTCCGTGCGCCACATGCCCTGTCGGCCTCCTGGGCGGCGGCATTACCGCCGATCGAGTGACGGCCGGGCGCGGACGGCAGGCGGCGGTCGGGGCGAATGCCACGGCGCCGGCGAGGGCGAGGACGACACCACGGAGAGCGGCGGCAGGACGCACGCACAGCCGGTGACCCGACGCGCGGATACGGTCCTGACGACCCATCAGAAGGGCGCGGGCCCCGTGAGGTTGGGAGCAAACTCTTACCTCGGACTCATCCTCCATCTGTCCACGGCTACCTAAAATCTTGGCATGGGCATTCTCATACCTCGGCTCACGCCGACACTCGTGTGCGTGCTGACCTTCGCGGTGATCTTCGCGTCCCTGTCCAGGGTCCTGCTGCCCCGGATCAACAGGGCCCTCGCCGAACGGCACGACGCCATCGACGGCCAGCGCGAACGGGCCGAGCGGACCGCGATCGAAGCCGATGAGGTCCTTGCGGCCTACCGCGAGGAGCTGGCCGCGGCCCGGCACGAGGCCGCTCGGCTGCGCCAGGAGGCCCTGGAGCAGGGCACGGCCCTGATCGCCGACCTGCGCGACGAGGGCCGGCGGGAACGCGAGGCGATGATCACCGAAGCGCAGGCCCGGCTCGCGACCGACCGGGTCCTCGCGGAAGCGGAACTGCGCGGCGCCGTCGTGTCCCTGGCCACGGAACTGGCCGGCCGGGTGGTGGGCGAGCCGCTCGACGCCGTCGCCCTGGAGAGCGACGTCGTGGACCGCTTCTTCTCCGACCTCGACGCCCACAGCCACTGATACGGCGGCTCTCCCGCGGGGTGTCAGGCGGAGGGGCGGGGCGGGGCGGGCCGTAGCGCGAGCAGGGCGATGTCGTCGGTGCTGTCGGCGCCGAACTCGATGATCAGCTCGTCGCAGAAGACGTCAAGGGGGTCCCGCGCCTGCTCGGCGGTGTGCCGGCGGAGCCGCGTCATGGCGCTGTCGAGGGATTCTCCCCGGCGTTCGATGAGGCCGTCGGTGAACATCAGCAGGGTGGAGTGGGCCGGCAGCCGATCGCAGGCGGAGGAGCGGGGCAGGTCGGCGTCCATGCCGATCAGCAGCCCGCTGCCCGCGTCCAGGTAGCGGGTCTCGCCCTCCCGGGTGGTCAGCAGGGGCGGCAGATGGCCGGCGGAGGAGTGGTGCAGGAGGCGCTGCCGGCCTCCGTCGCCCTTGAGCACCGCGTAGACGCAGGTGGCCGTGGAGTGCGGGTCGAGCGTCTGGCTCGCCAGGTCCAGGCGGCGCAGCACGTCCCCCGGTGGCTCCTGCCGGTCCACGGCGATGCCGCGCAGCATGTTGCGCAGTGTGCTCATGGAGACCGCTGCCTGCAGGTCGTGGCCCGACACGTCGCCGATGACCAGCGCGGTGTCCCCGCCGGGCAGGGTGAAGGCGTCGTACCAGTCCCCGCCCACCTCGGCGGTCGTGCTGGACGGGAGGTAGCGGGCGGCCAGCTCCAGATGGGCGACCTGGGGCAGCTCGGGCAGCAGGGCGCGCTGGAGGTGTTCGGCGATCAGCGGGATGTCCGCCTTGGTGAACGGATGCCCGTCCTGGACGCGGACCAGCGTCAGGGCGCCGATGACCTCGCGTTGGGCCCGCAGCGGGGCGATGACGGCACTGCTCCCGCCCAGCTGCTCCACCAGCGCCCGTTGCCGGGCGTCCAGCCCGCTGCCGTCCTGGCCGAGCGAGGGGATGTCGGTGACCAGGAGCGGGCCCGCGCCGCGCAGCACCCGGGGCAGGGATCCGCGGGACGTCTCGGACAGCGGGGGGGGCCGGCCGTAGTGCTCCCCGGAGATCCGCATCCGCGGATCGCGGTGCACGACGCAGACCCGTACCGCCCGCCCGTGCTCGTCCAGCAGGTCCGCCGCGCACCAGTCCGCCAGGTCCCGCGTCAGCACGTGGCACACCCGGCGCAGCCCCTCGTCCACGTCGAGGGTGCTGGCCAGCGCCCGGCCGGTGTCGGCGAGCAGGGACGACTCGGGCGACACCGCCCTGTCGACGCGCGCTCCCCTCGCCCTCCTCGTGCTGGTCGGCAGGTGCACCGGGCCCGGCCCCGGCCGCGTGGCGTGACCGCCGTCCGGGGCGGGGCGGGGCGGGGGGCGCCGTCGTCGTGGTGAGCTGGGCGACGAAGACGGTGCGCCCGTCGACCGCCTCCTGGGTCTGGACGGCCAGCCGGACGGGGATCAGCCGGCCGTCGCGGTGCAGGGCGGGGACCGGTATGGAGCGGCCCAGGATGCGGGACTCGCCGGTGAGCAGCAGCGAGGTGAAGGCCGCCACATGGCGTTTGCGCAGGTGCTCGGGGATGAGCGTGGTCAGCCGCTGTCCCACCAGCTCCTGCGCCTGCCAGCCCAGCAGGCTCGCCGCGGCGTTGTTCACCGCGATGATCCGGTTGCGGTCGTCGGCCGCGACGGTCGGCACGTTGGCGGCCGCCACCTCGCTCGCGTCCCAGGGCGCCAGTTCCGTGGGGGTGGTTGCTGCTGCGCCGCCCAGTACAGGGCGTACGGCACGTCGTTCAGCGTCACGGTCACGGTCCGGCCGGGCGGCGCCACGGTCTCCCAGGCGGACGTCGGCGGCGCCGGCGCCTCGGGCCACAGCTCGAACCAGACCGTCTTGCGGTCCTCGCCGCTGTGGACGCCGTGGCTGGTGGCCAGCTCCTCCACCAGCCCCAGACCCTTCCCGGTGGAGGCGTAGGGGTGGCGGTCGTGCGGCACCAGTCCCCGGTCCGGCCGGTGATCCCTGACCCGCACATGCGCCCGGCCCTCGACGGCCCACGCGCGCACCTCCGCCTCGGTGCGCGCGTGGATCACCACATTGGTCACCAGCTCGTCGCGACCAGCAGCTCGGCGGTCTCAACCACCTCCGGCGCGACACCGTCCAGCGCCGACCGGACGAACCGCCGGGCCACCGCGGCGTTCTCCGGCGCGGGAGACAGACGTTGCCACGGCACCCTGGGGGGAACGGGGCTGCCCATACCGGCAGGGTGCCCAGAAACACCGCCCTGAAAAGGACATACGCCACCGCGTGCCCCGCGGGCCGATCACTGAGCGTCATGATCCGACATGCGGTGCGCGAGCATGGATGCCAGCCTGGGTTCACCCCCCACTCAAGGAGTGAAAACCCGATGGGTATGAAGGACGAGATGCAGAACAAGGCGCAGCAGGCCCGGGAGAAGGCCCAGCGGGCCAAGGAGCAGGCGCAGCAGCGCGGCCGGCAGGCACAGGGCAAGGTCAGCCCGGAGCAGCGCCAGCAGCAGGAGCGTCAGTCGTCACTCGATGACACCCAGGACGACGACCTCGGCGACCTCTCCTGACGTCCAGGGCGCCCCGGCGACCGCGGGCAGCCCGCCCGCCACGCCTTCGAGCCTCCCTCGTCAACACCACGATGAGGGAGGCTCCGCCACGCCCCGCGCTTTCCGGACGGTCGGGAACGGCTCTTGTTCACGACCGTCAGGGGCGGCAGCTTCTTGCCCGTCGGGCCGATCTGGATGTGGGTGTCCACCTGCGGGCGAAGCGACGACGACATCCGAGCGGGCCTTCGCCGGATCGTCACGGCACTCCTCTAGCGCCCCTGACGAGCTGAACACGCCGGTGACAGGGGTCAATAGGCCGCGAGCAACTGCTCGAGCAGAGCCGCGGTGGCTTCGCCGGTCGAGGTCCGCGTCACGACGTTGAACTCCCAGTCGATGCGCTCGTTCAGAGGGACGACTGCGATGTCTTCGCTTGGCGGGATCAGCAGTTCGGGAAGCAGCGCGATGCCGAGGCCGTTGGCGACGAAGACCGGGATCGAGGTCGTCTCGGTCGCCTCGATTACGACGTCGCGCATCACCCCGCGTGCGCCGAGCTCGGCGTCGAGGACGTCCCGGTTGCCGAAACCGACAGGCGCGTCCACGAAGCGCTCGTTCGCGAGGTCCTTCAGCGCTAGTCCCGCGCAGGATGCGAGTTCATGGTCGGCCGGGAGGATGACCGCGTAGGGCGTTGTGGCGAGCCGGTGCACGGCAAGGCCCGGTCCCGCGGTGGCCGCTGGCAGACCGTACAAGCTGAGATCGAGCCGCCCCCGCCGCACGGCATCGGCGAGCTCCGCCGAGCCGGACGCAGACGCGCGCAGTCGGAGGTCGACGAGCGGGTGTTCGCGGTGAAAGGCGCCGATGACGCGCGGGATCGCGAGGTAGCTCACGCTGGAGAGCACCCCGATGCGCAGTTCGCCCCGCAGTTCGCCTCGCGGGTCGGCTGCGGTGCGGGCGCGCGCCTCGGCGTCCGCGAGCGCGCGAAGCGCAGGCAGCACCGCCTCTCCAGCGGCGGTGATCCGCACCCCTCGCTGGTCTCGCTCGAAGAGCGCAGTGCCGAGCTCTCGTTCCAGCGCCCGAACGCCGGCGGAGACGGTCGACTGTGCTGCGTAGACGCGTTGCGCGGCACGGGTGAAGCTCAGCTCGTCGGCGACCGCGATCGCGTACGCGATCAGTCGGGTTTCCATCTCTCTGTCCCCCGGCTCCATCGTTTGTGTCGATGACTGTGACCAAGGATATGCGTTGGACGCGATGACCGGAGGTGTCGAGCATGGAGGAATGACGACAACTGCTGCTCCGGCCCGGACTCCAGCCACCGAACGACTTCCACATGGGGCTGGGTTCTGGATCATCGCGCTCACCTTCAGCACCGAGCTCGCGTTCTGCGCCGTCCCGACGCCCCTCTACGCGATCTACCAGCAGCGCGACGGCTTTCCGACGATCGTCCTCACCATCATCTTCGGCGCATACGCGGTCGGGGTCATGCTGAGCCTGTATCTCGCGGGCCATGTCTCCGACTGGCTGGGACGCCGACGCCTGATCCTCGGCTCGCTGCTCATCAACCTGGTGGCCGCGATCCTCTTCCTTGTCTGGAACGACGTCGCCGGCCTCACCGTCGCCCGCTTCACCAGCGGACTCGGCATCGGCATCCTCACCGCCACGGCGA
The DNA here is from genome assembly GCF_055584345.1 of Streptomyces sp. NPDC104106. Taxonomy (NCBI): domain Bacteria; kingdom Bacillati; phylum Actinomycetota; class Actinomycetes; order Kitasatosporales; family Streptomycetaceae; genus Streptomyces; species Streptomyces sp. NPDC104106. Next base: position 114,133 of record NZ_JBVJMF010000027.1, on the reverse strand, counting down.
CCGCGCACCTCTCCGAGCTCGGTGCAGCGGCCCACCACGTCAAAGGTCGCGTCGCCCTTGTGTCGACCTTCGCAAACCTCGGCGGCATCGGCCTCGGCCCTCTGATCGGCGGGCTCATCGCGACCTGGTCCACGCGACCGCTCATCGCTCCCTACGTGGCCTTCGCCATCCTCTTGGTCGTTGAAGGGATCCTGGTCGCCTTCGTTCCCGAGACGGTTGCGCGCCGTGGGGAGCGCCCTGCCTACCGGCCGCAGCGCGTCGCAGTGCCGGCGGCGGGGAGGGGCGCGTTCTGGGCGGCCGGAGCGGCGGCGTTCGGGGCGTTCGCAGTGTTCGGCACCTTCATGGGACTGTCCTCGACCTTCCTCGTCGGTCTCCTCGGGCTGCACTCGCACCTGCTCGCCGGCCTGTCGCCATTCGTCGTTTTCATGGCGGCAGCCCTCGCGCAGATCCTCACCGTGCGGCTGGCGATGCGCCCTCAGATCGGGCTCGCCATCGCACTCGCCGCGCTCGGGCTCGTGAGCATCGGCGTTGCCGCCGTCGTCGCCTCACTTCCGCTCTTCCTCATCGGCGGCGGGGTCGCGGGCGCAGGGATCGGCATCCTGTTCCGAGCCGCCCTCGGCACCGTCGCCGCGGTCGCGGATGCGGAGCGTCGAGGCGAGGCGCTCGCCGGCATCTTCCTCATCGCCTACGCCGGCATGACCATCCCGCCGCTCCTCACCGCCGGCGCGCTCAGGGTCTGGCCCACAGTCACCGTGCTCGTCGGCCTTGTCACCCTCGCAGCGATCCTTGTCGCGATCTCCGGCTCGCGGATGCTTCGACGCTGAAACCGACGCCGGGAAGCCACAGGACACCACGTGGATGGAGACCATCCACTCGGGCGAAGGCCACCATGTACGACCGTGGCCCAGGCCGCTGGCCCTCAGGCCCAATCCCTGGAGCGGACAACTCGTGTGGTCGCCGGATCAGGCCTACAGCGGACTACACCCACTCCACCTCAGAGTGCATGCTTCCGGGGCCTCCAGGCGCAGGCAGAGGCGTCCGGCACCCACCCTGCGTCGTCGGCTGCCGACGCATCGGAACGCCGACGGCAGCCAACGCAGCAACCACTTCGTCCTCACCCGCGCCCGCCTGCGCCTCCATCACCCGATCGAGGGCCTCGCTCACATCAGTGCGCGTGACCACTCGAAGCCGGCGTCGGACCTGCGTTCTTGACCGTCAGGGGCAGCAGCTTCTTGCCCGTCGGGCCGATCTGGATGTGGGTGTCCATCTGCGGACACGTAATTACCCACATCCGGAGCCGGACCCAGGTCTCTGGAACATCGTCGGCATGATCGAGGTCGCTGCGGATCCCCAAGGTGCCTGGGTAACCGGGGCCCAAGACGTACTTGCTGTCCGGCCAAGGTCGACATCTTCGTCTCAAATCGCTGGGCTGAGCCCTCCCGCGATCTTGTGTTGATCCTTTCCCGGCGATCTAATAGCCAGACGTGGATTCCGGGATTGCGGCGGTGCTCGGCGCAGCAGTGGGTGCGGTAGGCGGGCTGGGTGGCAGCTGGTTCACCCTGCTTGGTCAGCGACAGCAACGACGCGCAGAACGGGCGCGTTGGCGCGACGACATGCGACGCCAGGCGTATACGTCGTTGCTGGACTGCTGCGAGCGGCTCTCGGCCGGCTGGTGGGTCGCCGCGGATGTCTTGCGCTCCAACCATGGCGACGAGGGCCTCCGGGACGAACGGTTCCTTCGCACGCACGAGTTATGGACCGAATTCAGCAGCGCCGTAGCTGCGGTTTCCGTCGCGGGTCCTCAGCAAGTAGCCCAAGCGGCAGAGCCTCTGATCGACATCATGTTCGAGCTGGACTCGGCGGGAACCGATTGGCGCGACGCGGTGCGCGCTGGCCGACAACGCGGTCTGACAGCGTTCGCTGACAGGTTTGATACCGCCATGGAAGCGATCCAGGCTCCGCGGGCCGCCTTTCGGCAGGCTGTACGTGAAGCGCTGAGCACTGACTGACGCCGCCCGTACGAGGCTGGTGGAGTCTCTGGGTCAGCAGCGTCGGAGGCAGGTCCTCAGACCCACTCGACCTCGGAGACGATCTGCGAGGCGTCCCGAGGGGCTGGCAGTGGCGTTCGGGAAGGCGCTGACGGCGCTGGCCGGAAGCGACGCGAAGTACCGGCCGCAGCCAACACCGACCACCTCCTCCTCGCTCACCCCCGCCAGCGCCTCAACCACCCGATCGAGTGCCTCACCCACGTCAGTGTGCGTGACCACTCGACGCGGGCGTCGGACCCGCGTTCTTGACCGTCAGGGGTAGCAACTTCTTCCCGGTCGGGCCGATTTGTATGGCCGTATCCATCTGCGGGCAGACACCGCAGTCGAAGCACGGGGTCCAGCGGCAGTCCTCCACCTCGGTCTCGTCGAGGGCGTCCTGCCAGTCCTCCCAGAGCCAGTCCTTGTCCAGGCCGGAGTCGAGGTGGTCCCAGGGGAGGACCTCCTCGTAGCCGCGCTCGCGGGTGGTGTACCAGTCGACGTCCACGCCGAACTGCGCCAGCGCCTTGTCGGCGCAGTCCATCCAGCGGTCGTAGGAGAAGTGCTCGCGCCAGCCGTCGAAGCGGCCGCCGTCGTCGTAGACCGCGCGGATGACCGCGCCGATGCGGCGGTCGCCGCGCGAGAGCAGGCCTTCGACGATGCCCGGCTTGCCGTCGTGGTAGCGGAAGCCGATCGAGCGGCCGTACTTCTTGTCGCCGCGGATCTTGTCCCGGAGCTTGGCCAGGCGGGCGTCCGTCTCCTCCGCCGAGAGCTGCGGGGCCCACTGGAACGGCGTGTGGGGCTTGGGGACGAAGCCGCCGATCGAGACCGTGCAGCGGATGTCGTTCGAGCCCGAGACCTCGCGGCCCTTCTGGATCACGTGCGTCGCCATGTCGGCGATCTGGAGGACGTCCTCGTCGGTCTCGGTGGGCAGGCCGCACATGAAGTACAGCTTCACCTGGCGCCAGCCGTTGCCGTACGCCGTCGCGACCGTACGGATCAGGTCCTCTTCGGAGACCATCTTGTTGATGACCTTGCGCATGCGCTCCGAGCCGCCCTCGGGGGCGAAGGTCAGGCCCGAGCGGCGGCCGTTCCTGGTCAGCTCGTTTGCCAGGTCCACGTTGAAGGCGTCGACGCGGGTCGAGGGCAGCGACAGGCCGATCTTGTCGTCCTCGTAGCGGTCCGCCAGGCCCTTGGCGATGTCGCCGATCTCCGAGTGGTCCGCCGAGGAGAGGGACAGCAGGCCCACCTCTTCGAAGCCGGTCGCCTTCAGGCCCTTGTCGACCATCTCGCCGATGCCCGTGATCGAGCGCTCGCGCACCGGGCGGGTGATCATGCCGGCCTGGCAGAAGCGGCAGCCGCGGGTGCAGCCGCGGAAGATCTCCACCGACATGCGCTCGTGGACCGTCTCGGCCAGCGGGACGAGCGGCTGCTTCGGGTACGGCCACTCGTCCAGGTCCATGACCGTGTGCTTCGACACACGCCAGGGGACACCGCTCCTGTTCGGTACGACTCGCGCGATCCGGCCGTCCGGCAGGTACTCGACGTCGTAGAAGGCCGGGACGTAGACCCCGCCGGTCTTCGCGAGGCGGAAGAGGACCTCCTCGCGGCCGCCCGGGCGGCCCTGCGCCTTCCACTCGCGGACGATCCTCGTCATGTCGAGGACGGCCTGCTCGCCGTCGCCGATGACCGCCGCGTCGATGAAGTCCGCGATCGGCTCGGGGTTGAAGGCCGCGTGGCCGCCCGCGAGGACGATCGGGTCGTCGATCGTGCGGTCCTTGGACTCCAGCGGGATGCCGGCCAGGTCCAGCGCCGTGAGCATGTTCGTGTAGCCCAGCTCCGTGGAGAAGGACAGGCCGAACACGTCGAAGGCCTTGACCGGGCGGTGGCTGTCGACCGTGAACTGCGGGACGCCGTGCTCACGCATCAGCGCCTCCAGGTCCGGCCACACGCTGTAGGTGCGCTCGGCGAGGACGCCGTCCTGCTCGTTGAGCACCTCGTAGAGGATCATGACGCCCTGGTTGGGCAGGCCGACCTCGTAGGCGTCCGGGTACATGAGCGCCCAGCGGACGTCGCAGCTGTCCCACTCCTTGACGGTGGAGTTCAGCTCGCCGCCCACGTACTGGATCGGCTTCTGCACATGCGGGAGCAGGGCTTCGAGCTGCGGGAACACCGACTCGACAGACATCGGGGGAACCTTTGTGAGCTGACAGGGGTGACCATCAAGCCTAACCCGCCCGGGGGCCCGACCCGTACGCTCAGCCGGCCACCGCCTGCGTGATCTGCCGCCACAGGCCCGGCAGCTCCGCCTCCGTCCGGGCCGCCCGCGCCTCCTCCCTGCCGTACAGCAGACCGTACGTGAACGCGCTCTCCCCGGCCGCGTGCGCCACCGCCGACAGCTCGCGCAGGGTCCGGCGGGCCATGACGCTGTCCTGGTGGTCGCCGAGGAGCGTCGTCAGGAGCTTCATGTGCCGGGTGAGGGTGCGGGCCGGCGCGCCGAGGGCCTCGGTGGCGGCCTCGGCCGCGTACCGGGTGCGCTTGGCCTTCTTGCGGGCCTCGTGCACCGCGAGATCGCGCTCCTCGCCGCGCGGCGCGTCGAGTGCCCGCCCGACCAGCGCCGACAGGGTCGCGAAGTCCTCGCGTACGGCCTTGTCGAGCACCTTCCGGGGCTTCTTGCCGGCCGCTTCGCGCAGCGGCGGGTGGGCGAGGAGGGTGTCCAGCGTGTCCAGCAGGGCCAGATACCGGCGGGAGTCCAGAACGGCGATCAGATGGCTGTGCGTCCTGCCCCGCCGGGCCTCGGCCCAGGCGGCGAGGCGTTCGTGGACCGGGCCGTTGACCAGGTCGGGCGGGACGGCGTCGAGGGTGCTCGTCAGGCGCTCGGCCAGCACCTCCTGGTCGCGGTCGAGCCCCAGCTCGCCGGCGAGCCACTTCAGCTCCGCGCCGACGGGGTCGGTGGCGTTGCGGTCGAGGACCGAGCGGAAGGTGCGCAGGGTGCTGCGGGCCCGCCGGGTGGCGACCCGCATCCGGTGCACCGCGTCGGGCACGCCACGGCGGACGGCGGGGTCCAGCTCGACCAGCGCGTCCCGCTGGGCACGGAGGTAGGCGAGGACGTGGTCGCCCGCCGTCACCGGCGACGGCACGGCCGCGCCGCGCCCCGGGACCGCGCTCTTCTTCCGGCGCTTGCGGCCCGCGGTCCGCTCCAGCGCCCGGGCGAGCTTCGACGGTGATGTCGAAGGGCGCACACCCGCCGTGCGCAGCCGCTTCTCGACGAGGTCGAGGAAGGCGGGGTCACCGCCGTCCGCCAGCTCCACCTCGATCTCGGTCCACTGGGCGGCCCCGCCCCCGCCCCCGAGCCGCTCGGCGGTGACGGCGTCCACGCTCGCCTCGGCCAGCAACGTGCCCTCGGCGTCGACCAGGTGCCGCACATCGCGTACGGAGCGGAGGCGGACCAGCGGGATCAGTTCGGCGTGCCGCACCCGGGAGCGGACGAGGGCGGCGATCTCCTCGGGGACGGCGTCGCCCAGCGGGGCGCGGATCTCGTCGCGGACTCCGGGGGCGACCGGGAACTTCAGATGCCAGCCGGCGTCCGAGCCGCCGGTGCGGCGGCGCAGGGTGAGGGAGTCGGCGGCCAGGCGCTCGTCGGCGGTGTCGTAGTAGGTGGCGTCGAGTTCCACCACGCCCTTGTCGAGCACGGCCGCAACCGCCCCGACGCCGGTCAGGTCGGGCAGGCCGCTGTCGTCGGATTCGTACTTGCGCTCGATCTCGCGTTTCGCGTCCGCCATGGACCGAATCTAGTGCCGGACGGCCCGGTCCGGCAGGGGCCGTTCCGGGTGAATGGCGAGAAAGCTCCCGCCACCGCACCGGTGAACGACCCCGCGGCCCAGACGGGACCTCACGCCGACATGGGTCTTTGCACCTTGATCGACTGCAACAGCCCCACGGCCATCCACACCGCGAACATCGAGGAACCGCCGTACGACACGAACGGCAGCGGCAGACCGGTGACCGGCATGATGCCGAGGGTCATGCCGATGTTCTCGAAGGCCTGGAAGGCGAACCAGGCGACGATCCCGGCGGCCACCACCGTGCCGTACAGCTCCGTCGAGTCGCGGGCGATGCGGCAGGCCCGCCACAGGATGACCCCGATCAGCGCGATGATCAGGCCCGCGCCGGCGAAGCCCAGCTCCTCCCCCGCGACCGTGAACACGAAGTCCGTCTGCTGCTCGGGCACGAACTGGCCGGTGGTCTGCGAGCCGTGGAAGAGCCCGGCTCCGGTCAGGCCGCCGGAGCCGATGGCGATGCGGGCCTGGTTGGTGTTGTAACCCACGCCCGCCGGGTCCAGGTTCGGGTTGGCGAAGGCCGCGAAGCGGTTGATCTGGTACTGGTCCAGGATGTGCAGCTGCCAGATGGCCACGCAGCCGATCACGCCGGCCGTGAGCAGACCGAAGACCCAGCGGTTGGAGGCGCCGGAGGCGAGCAGGATGCCCAGGATGATCGCCACCATGGCGAGCACCGAGCCCAGGTCCGGCATGAGCAGCAGGATCAGGCACGGCACGGCCGCGAGGCCCAGGGCCTGGGCCACGGTCCGGTGGTCCGGGAACGGCTTGTCGCCCGCGTCGACCCGTGCGGCCAGCAGCATCGCCATGCCGAGGATGATCGCGATCTTGAGGAACTCGGCGGGCTGGATCGAGAAACCGCCGATCACGATCCAGTTGCGCTGACCGTTGATGGTGGCGCCGAGCGGGGTGAGGACCACCAGCGCCAGCAGGACGGACAGGCCGTAGAGGACCGGCACGGCGTTGCGCAGGGCGCGGTGGCCCAGCCAGAGCGTGCCGATCATCAGGGCGAACCCGATGCCGAGGTTCATCAGATGGCGGAGCAGGAAGTAGTAGGGGTCGCCCTGGTTGATCTCCGTGCGGTTGCGGGTCGCCGAGAAGACCAGCAGCGAGCCCAGCAGGGACAGCGCGAGCGCGGCCAGCAGTATCGGCCAGTCCAGCCGGCGGGCCAGCGAGTCGCGGGAGAAGACCCGGGTCCAGCCCGCGCGTGCCGGGCCGTACCCGGAGACGGAGAAGCTGCTCGCTCCGGTCATGAGAGCGTCCTCCGGCTTCCCCGCCTCGGGGTCCTGCGTGGCCGCCTGCGGGTGTTGCGATTGCCCGTCGTGGGCGAGGGCGAGGTGGCGGGCTGCTGGTCGGTGCCGTTGCTGGGGTTGTTCTGCTGCTGGGCCTCGGCGTCCCTGCCCGGGTCGCCGGTGACCTTCGGGGCGGCGATCGTGCCGTCCGGGCGGACCTTCGGCAGGCCCTGCTGCGGGTGCGGCAGCAGCGCCTTCTTGTTGTCGATGGAGCCGTCGCCCTGGACGCCGTAGAGCGCGCTGTAGATGTTGCGCACGGCCTCACCGGAGGCTCCGGAACCCGTACCGGCCTGGGAGATCGTCATGATCACCGTGTAGTCCTTGGAGTACGTGGCGAGCCAGGAGGTGGTCTGCTTGCCGTAGACCTCCGCCGTACCGGTCTTGCCGTGCAGCGGGATCTTGTTCTGCGGCCAGCCGTTGAACTTCCACGCCGCCGTACCGCGCGTGATGACGCCCGCGAAGGCGTCGTCCATTCCCTTGAGGGTGGCCTGGGTGACCGGGAGCTTGCGGGCGACCTTGGGCTTGATCTCCTGGACGGTCTTGCCGTCGGGGCTGACGATCGCCTTGCCGATGGTCGGGACGTACTCGGTGCCGCCGTTGGCGACGGCGCCGTAGATCATCGCCTCCTGGATCGGCGTGACGAGGGTGTCGCCCTGGCCGATGGAGTAGTTGATCTCGTCACCCTCGCGCATCTTGTTGCCCTCGAGGCAGTTCTCGTAGGCGATCTTCTCGACGTAACTGCCGTCCTTCTTGCCGGTCTTGCACCAGGCGTCCTTGTTGGCCTTCCAGTAGTTCAGCTTCCACTGGCGGTCGGGGACGCGGCCCTTGACCTCGTTGGGCAGGTCCACGCCGGTCTCCTGGCCGAGACCGAACTGGTGGGCGGTGTTGAAGAAGTAGTCCTTCGGCCGGCCCGGCTTGGGGTTGATGCCGCCGTCCCGCTTCCACTCCCGGTCGGCGAGGCCGTAGAAGACGGTGTCGCAGGAGACCTCCAGGGCGCGGCCCAGGGAGATGTCACCGAAGTTCTCGCCCTCAAAGTTCTTGAAGACCTGGCCGCCGACCGAGTAGGAGCTGGTGCAGGGGTAGCCGCCGTCCCAGGCGTAGCCGGCGTTGACCGCGGCGGCCGTGGAGACCACCTTGAACGTCGAACCGGGGGCCGCCTGACCCTGTATGGCCCTGTTGAGCAGCGGGTAGTCGGAGTCCTTGCCGGTGAGGGCCTTGTAGTCCTTGGCGGAGATGCCGCCCACCCAGACGTTCGGGTCGTAGGTCGGGGCCGACGCCATCGCGACGATCCGGCCGGTCTTGGCCTCCATCACCACGACCGCACCGGAGTCGGCCTTGTAGTTCTCACCGGTGATCTTGTCGTACTGCTGGCGGGCGGCCGTCATGGCGTTGTCCAGCTCGTACTCGGCGACACGCTGGACCCGGGAGTCGATGCTGGTGACCAGGTTCGAACCCGGCTGGGCGGCGTCCGACTTGGCCTTGCCGATGACCCGGCCGAGGTTGTCCACCTCGTAGCGGGTCACGCCGGCCTTGCCGCGCAGCACCTTGTCGTACTCCCGCTCCAGGCCGGAGCGGCCGACCATGTCGGAGCGCAGGTAGGGCGATTGGGTGTCCTTGGCCTTCTGGATCTCGGCGTCGGTGACGGGCGAGAGATAGCCGAGCACCTGGGCGGTGTTGGACTTGCCCGGGCCGGGGTAGCGGCGCACGGCCTCGGGTTGGGCGCTGATGCCGGGGAAGTCCTCGGAGGCCTCGCGGATCTGCAGGGCCTGCTTGGGCGTCGCCTTGTCGGTGATCGGGATCGGCTGGTACGGCGAGCCGTTCCAGCACGGCTGGGGCGTCTTCGCGTCGCACAGCCGGACCTTCTGCATGACCTCCTCGGGCTTCATCCCGAGGACGCCGGCCAGCTTGGTCAGGACGGCCTTGCCGTCGTCCTTCTGCTTGAGCAGGTCGGTGCGCGAGGCGGAGACGACCAGGCGGGCCTCGTTGTCGGCGAGGGGCACGCCGCGGGCGTCGAGGATGTCGCCGCGCACGGCGGGGTCCACGACCTGCTGGACGTGGTTGCCGGACGCCTCCTTCTGGTACTGGGCGCCCTGGCGGATCTGCAGGTACCACAGGCGGCCGCCGAGCGTGCCGAGGAGGGAGAGGACGAGGATCTGGATCACGACGAGCCGGATCTGGACCCGCGGGGTCCGACCGGTCTCGGGGATGTTGGTCACTGCGGCTGTCTCCCCCTCTCAGAACACGAACGACTGCGCATGGGGCACATCTGTCCGATCGGCCTGTGTGCGTACGAATGATGAACGACCAGCCTGTGAACCCGCGTTCCGCGAAAGCTGACCCGTTCGGGTGAACTCCGCCGGGTCCACCCCTGCTTGACCGGGTCTCACAGCCGCTTGACCCCCTTGATCCGGCCGACCCGGGCCGTGCGGGTGCGGGCCTTCGCCTTCAGCACGCCGAGGCCGCCGCGCTGGCCGCCGATGCGCAGGCCGGTGCCGGAGGAGAGCCAGCCGGAGGAGATGTCCGTGGCCTTGGCGGCCGGACCGGTCTCGGTCAGCGGGTCGTTGTCCGCGCGCCGGGCCAGCCACATGATCGCGGGGACCACGAACGGGGCGAGCAGCAGGTCGTACAGCGCCGCCGAGATCAGCAGGCCGGGCAGGCCCACATGGCGGGCGGCGGTGTCGCCGACCAGGGCGCCCACGCCCGCGTACAGCAGCGTGGAGCCGATGGCGGCGGCGACCACGACGGCCATCGGGCCGGTCGCCGACTTCAGCCGGCCGTTCTCCGGCTTGATCAGCCCGGCGAAGTAGCCGGTGACGCACAGCACGAGCGCGTAGCGGCCGGCCGCGTGGTCGGCGGGCGGGGCGAGGTCGGCGAGCAGCCCGGCGCCGAAGCCGACGAGGGCGCCGCCGACATGGCCGTACACCATGGCGAGACCGAGGACGGTGAGGAGCAGCAGGTCGGGGACGGCGCCCGGCAGATGCAGGCGGGCGAGGACGCTCACCTGGACCACCAGGGCCACGACGACCAGCGCGCTGGAGAGCAGGATCCGGTTGAAGCGCATGAAAGGTAAGCTCCTCCTGCTACTGGCCGGGCGAGGCGGTCGCGCCCGCCGAAGGGTTCACCGTGACGGTCACCGTCGGCGTCGGGGTCGGCTTGGGCTGGGCGGGGAGCACGGTGTCCCGCGGGTCCTTCTTCGGGGGCTCGACGACCACACCGACGATGTCGAGCTTGGTGAAGCTGACGTACGGGGTGACGTAGATCGTGCGGGTCAGGCCGCCGTTGGACGGGTCGATCCGGGAGACCACGCCGACCGGCACGCCCGGGACGAAGGGGCGGTCGCTCTGCGAGCCGAAGGTGACGAGCCGGTCGCCCTTCTTGACCTCCGCCTGGCCGTTGAGCAGTTCCACGCGCAGCGGGCGGTCGCCCTGTCCGGAGGCGAAGCCGAGTTCGTCGCTGCCCTCCATGCGCGTGCCGACGGTGAAGTCGGGGTCGTTGGCGAGCAGCACGGTGGAGGTGTCCGGGCCGACGGTGGTGACGCGGCCGACGAGCCCGTCGCCGTTGAGGACGGTCATGTCCCGCTTGATGCCGTCGTTGGCGCCGGCGTCGATGGTGACCGTCCAGGAGAAGCCCTGCGCGGACCCTATGGCGATGACCTGGGCGCCCTTGATGCCGTACTGGCCCTCGCCGGCGATCTTCAGCATGGTGTCGAGCTGGTTCAGCCGGCTGCGGTTGCGGTCGTCGCTGCCGAGCTTCGCCTTGAGGGCCGCGTTCTCCTTCTCCAGGGCGGCCAGGCGGCTGTGCCTGCTGCCGGAGTCGCGGATCGCGGAGACGGCGTTGCCGACGGGATCGACCGCCGAGGACAGCCCGTTCTCGACGGGGCCGAACACCGCGGCCGCGGCCTGCCGGGCACCGTCGACCGGGGAGTTGCGTCCTCCGCGGATATCGACCGTGATCAGCGCGAACGCGATGGCGACCAGCAGGACCAGAAGCAGCCGGCTCTCTTTCGTGTCCCTCACGTGCGGCGGCCGTGCCCTTCCTCGATAGGAATTCGGGAGCCCCTTCGCGGCGGTGTGCGAAACACACACCGAAGGGGCCCATTTGCGGGAGCTCATGCCTCTATATCAACGATCCGCCGCACGAGAGGAGAACGTCTCGTACGGCGGAAGCGAAGAGTTACGTCATCTGCGCGGCGCCGCGTCCAGAACCTGCTGGAGCGCCTCGAACTCCTCGACGCATTTGCCGGAGCCGAGCGCCACGCTGTCCAGCGGGTCCTCGGCGATGTGGATCGGCATGCCGGTCTCCCGGCGCAGCCGCTCGTCCAGGCCGCGCAGCAGGGCCCCGCCGCCGGTCAGCACGATGCCCCGGTCCATGATGTCGCCGGACAGCTCCGGCGGGCACTTGTCGAGGGTCGTCTTGACCGCGTCCACGATCGCGTTGACCGGTTCCTCGATCGCCTTGCGGACCTCGGCGGCCGAGATGACCACGGTCTTGGGCAGCCCGGACACCAGGTCCCGGCCGCGCACTTCGGTGTGCTCGTCGGTGTCCAGGTCGTACGCCGAACCGATCGTGATCTTGATCTGCTCCGCCGTGCGCTCACCCAGCAGAAGGCTGTACTCCTTCTTGATGTACTGGATGATCGCGTTGTCCAGCTCGTCGCCCGCGACGCGGATGGACTGGGCGGTGACGATGCCGCCGAGCGAGATGACCGCGACCTCCGTGGTGCCGCCGCCGATGTCCACCACCATGTTGCCCGTGGCCTCGTGGACCGGCAGGCCGGAGCCGATGGCCGCGGCCATGGGCTCCTCGATGATGTGCACCTGGCGAGCGCCGGCCTGGGTCGACGCCTCGATCACGGCGCGGCGCTCGACGCCCGTGATGCCCGAGGGCACACAGACGACGACCCGCGGCCTGGCGAGATACCGCCGCTTGTGGATCTTCAGGATGAAGTAGCGCAGCATCCGCTCGGTGATCTCGAAGTCGGCGATCACGCCGTCCTTCAGCGGGCGGACGGCCACGATGTTGCCCGGCGTCCGGCCGATCATCTTCTTCGCTTCGGCACCGACCGCGAGGATCCCACCCGTGTTGGTGTTGATCGCGACGACGGACGGCTCGTTGAGTACGATCCCGCGACCCCTGACGTACACCAGCGTGTTGGCGGTCCCGAGGTCGACAGCCATGTCACGGCCGATGAACGACATTGAGTTCCCCATCCGGATTCATCTGGCCTTCCCATGCCTTTTGAGGGCACATCAGGTCGGCGAGGCGGGTGCTGTGACGTGAAGGCTTCCATCGTAAACGCGCCTGCACGGACACTGCGCGAGGGTCTCCGCCATTGTCACCAGATGGCGGTCCGCCCCGCCTGTGGAGACGGTCCATCGGGGGCACGCGTTCCCCCGAACGCCCAGGCATATGCCAAGGGACGGCCGGAAATGTACGGCCGTCCCTGGTCGGGCGCCGTCGAGCAGAACTGACGGCGCCTCAGAAAAACGCGCGGAAACTCTTCACGAACCTCAGGCTCGGCCCGGGAAGAAGATCTTCACCTCGCGCTCGGCGGACTCCTCGGAGTCGGAGGCGTGGATCAGGTTCTCCCGGACGATCACGCCGTAGTCACCGCGGATGGAACCGGGCGCGGCGGCGATCGGGTCGGTGGGGCCGGCGAGCTGGCGCACACCCTCGATGACCCGGTCGCCCTCGACGATCAGCGCCACGACCGGACCCGAGGACATGAACGCGACCAGCGGCTCGTAGAAGGGCTTGCCCTTGTGCTCGCCGTAGTGCTGCTCCAGGGTCTCCTGGTCCAGGGTGCGCAGCTCCAGCGCGGTGATCTGCCAGCCGGCCTTGCGCTCGATACGGCTGATGATCTCGCCGGTCAGGCCGCGACGGACGGCGTCGGGCTTGAGCAGGACGAGGGTGCGCTGGGTCACGAGGTGCTCCTTACGACTGACGTGTGCGGTGGGACGAGGTTACAGGGCGTGTCCGCCCGTCCGTCACGCAGCGTCAGGTGTAGAGGGGCCGGACTCGGTCTGGGCGGCGAATCTGGCCTTCGCCTCGTCCACCTTCCGGCCGAAGTGCACCGAGGCCCACCACAGCGCCGCGAACACCGCGCCCATGAAGAACATCGTCGGGACGAAGACGCCGGAGGCGATCAGCGCGAGCTGGAGCACCCAGCCGAGGGCCACCCCGCCCGGCCGGGTCACCACGGCGCACATCAGCACGCACAGCACCATGGCGATACCGCTGACCAGCCAAACCGTCGACACCGACAGGGACGGGTCCTTCATCGCCACGAGCCCGGCGAAGCCGATGATGAAGAACTCCCCGATCAAGGTGGAGGAGCACAGCGTACGCATCGTTCGAGCCTCAGCCCTTCCCCAGCAGCAGCCGGGCCTCGCCGACCGTGATGACAGAACCGGTGACCAGCACACCGCCGCCCGCGAACTCGCCTTCCTCCTCGGCCAGCGTGATCGCGGCCTCCAGGGCGTCCGGCAGCCGCGGCTCGACCTGCACCCGCTCCTCGCCGAACACCTCCACGGCGATCGCGGCCAGCTCGTCCGCGTCCATGGCGCGGTGGCTGGAGTTCTGCGTGACGACGACCTCGGCGAAGATCGGCTCGAAGGCCTCCAGCAGCCCGCGCACGTTCTTGTCGCCGCTCGCGCCGACCACGCCGATCAGCCGGGTGAAGTCGAACGCCTCGCGCACCGCCTCCGCCGTGGCCGCGGCGCCCGCCGGGTTGTGCGCCGCGTCCAGCACGACGGTCGGGGAGCGCCGTACGACCTCCAGCCGGCCCGGCGAGGACACGGCCGCGAAGGCCTTGCGGACGGTGTCGAGGGCGAGCGGCTCCGCGCGCTGGGCGCCGACGCCGAAGAACGCCTCGACGGCGGCGAGCGCGACGGCCGCGTTGTGCGCCTGGTGGGCGCCGTGCAGCGGGAGGTACACCTCCTGGTACTCACCGCCGAGGCCGCGCAGGGTGAGCAGCTGCCCGCCGACGGCGACCTGCCGGGCCACGACCCCGAACTCCAGCCCCTCGCGGGCCACGGTGGCGTCGACCTCGACGGCCTTCTTCAGCAGCACCTGCGCCGCGTCGACCGGCTGCTGGGACAGGATGACCGTCGCGTCCTGCTTGATGATGCCGCTCTTCTCGACGGCGATCTCGGCGGGCGTCTCCCCGAGCCGGTCGGTGTGGTCCAGGTCGATCGGCGTGATCACGGCGACGTCGCCGTCGATGACGTTGGTGGCGTCCCAGGAGCCGCCCATGCCGACCTCGACGACGGCCACGTCGACCGGGGCGTCGGCGAAGGCGGCGTACGCCATGCCGGTCAGCACCTCGAAGAAGGACAGCCGGTACTCCTGCGAGGCGTCCACCATCTCGATGTACGGCTTGATGTCCCGGTACGTCTCGATGAACCGCTCGGCGGAGACCGGGGCGCCGTCCAGGCTGATGCGCTCGGTGATCGACTGGACGTGGGGGCTGGTGTAGCGGCCGGTGCGCAGCTCGAAGGCGCCGAGGAGGGCCTCGATCATGCGGGCGGTGGAGGTCTTGCCGTTCGTGCCCGTGATGTGGATGGACGGGTACGAGCGCTGGGGCTCGCCGAGCAGGTCCATCAGCGCGGAGATACGGCTGACCGAGGGCTCCAGCTTGGTCTCGCCCCACCGGGTGGCCAGCTCGGCCTCGACCTCGCGCAGGGCCTTGTCGACCTCCGGGTCCTGCGGACGCCCGGGCACGTCGGCCTGCGGCGGGCCGCCCTGCGTGCGCAGGGTGCGGCTGCCGGCCTCGATGACCGCGAGGTCGGGGTCGCGGGTGGTCTCCTCGGCGATGATCTCGTCGAAGCTGTCGAGGGGGTCGGGCTGGTCGTCTTCGTGCGGGAGGTCGCTCACGGGGCCAGTCTACGGAGGGGGAGTGACAAAGGGGGCAGGTGGCTTGGGAGGGCCGGTTCGGGGTCGGGACGAGGCCCCCGGCGCGCCAAGCGCACCGGGGGCCTTCAGCCACGTACGGCCGCCTACGCCGGCGGCAGCTTCTCCAGCTGGGCGGTGATCCGCGCGATGTCCTCCTCGGCCTTGGCCAGGCGCGTGCGGATCTTGTCGACCACGTTCTCCGGGGCCTTGGCCAGGAAGGCCTCGTTGCCGAGCTTGGCCGTGGCCTGGGCCTTCTCCTTCTCGGCGGCGGCCAGGTCCTTCGCGAGGCGCTTGCGCTCGGCCGCCACGTCGATGGTGCCGGACAGGTCGAGGGCGACCTCGGCGCCGGCGACCGGGAGGGTGGCCGTGGCCGTGAAGCCCTCACCCTCCGGCTGGAGGCGCAGGAGCTGGCGGATGGCGGCCTCGTGCGGGGCGAGGGCCGTGCCGTCCAGGGCCAGGCGGGCCGGGACGCGCTGGCCCGGCTGGAGGCCCTGGTCGGCGCGGAAGCGGCGGACCTCGGTGATGACCGACTGGAGCGTCCCGATCTCCCGCTCGGCGTCGGCGTCGCGGAAGCCGCTGTCCTTCGGCCACTCGGCGATCACGACCGACTCGCCGCCGGTGAGGGTCGTCCAGAGGGTCTCCGTGACGAAGGGGACCACCGGGTGCAGGAGCTTCAGCGTGACGTCGAGGACCTCGCCGAGGACGCGCTTGCTGACCTCGGCCGGGGCGCCGCCCGCCTGGAAGACGGTCTTGGACAGCTCGACGTACCAGTCGAAGACCTCGTCCCACGCGAAGTGGAAGAGGGTGTCCGACAGCTTGGCGAACTGGAAGTCGTCGTAGTAGGCGTCGACTTCGGCCACGACGGAGTTCAGGCGGGAGAGGATCCAGCGGTCGGTCGCCGACATCCGCGCGGCGTCCGGCAGTTCGCCCTCCACCGTCGCGCCGTTCATCAGCGCGAAGCGGGTGGCGTTCCAGATCTTGTTGGCGAAGTTACGGGAGCCCTGGACCCAGTCCTCGCCGATCGGGACGTCGACACCGGGGTTCGCGCCACGGGCCAGCGTGAACCGGAGCGCGTCGGATCCGTACTTGTCCATCCAGTCCAGCGGGTTGACCGCGTTGCCGAAGGACTTCGACATCTTCTTGCCGAACTGGTCGCGGACCATGCCGTGCAGGGCGATGGTGTGGAACGGCGGGGTGCCGTCCATCGCGTACAGGCCGAACATCATCATCCGGGCGACCCAGAAGAAGAGGATGTCGTAGCCGGTGACCAGGACGGAGTTCGGGTAGAACTTCGCGAGCGACTCGGTCTGCTCGGGCCAGCCGAGCGTGGAGAACGGCCACAGGCCCGAGGAGAACCAGGTGTCGAGGACGTCGGTGTCCTGGTGCCAGCCCTCCGCCTCGGTGCCCGGCGGCTGCTCGTCCGGGCCGACACAGACGACCTCGCCGCTTGGGCCGTACCAGACCGGGATGCGGTGGCCCCACCACAACTGGCGCGAGATGCACCAGTCGTGGAGGTTGTCGACCCAGTCGAAGTACCGCTTCTCCATCTCCTGGGGGTGGATCTTGACCTTGCCGTCGCGGACGGCGTCGCCCGCCGCCTTCGCCAGCGGGCCGACCTTGACCCACCACTGCATCGACAGGCGCGGCTCGATGGTGGTCTTGCAGCGCGAGCAGTGGCCGACGGAGTGGACGTACGGCCGCTTCTCGGCGACGACCCGTCCCTCGGCGCGCAGCGCGGCGACGATCGCCGAGCGGGCCTCCAGGCGGTCCATACCCTGGAAGGGGCCGTGCACGGTGATGACGGCGTGTTCGTCCATGACGGTGATGGACGGCAGGTCGTGCCGCTGGCCGATCTCGAAGTCGTTCGGGTCGTGGGCCGGGGTGACCTTGACGGCGCCGGTGCCGAACTCGGGGTCCACGTGGGTGTCCGCGACGACCGGGATGGAGCGGTCGGTCAGCGGGAGCCGGATGAGCTTGCCGACGAGGTGCTTGTACCGCTCGTCGTCCGGGTGGACGGCGACGGCGGTGTCACCGAGCATCGTCTCGGCGCGGGTGGTGGCCACGACGATGGAGTCCTCCCCGTCGCCGTAGCGCATGGAGACCAGCTCGCCGTCGTCGTCCTGGTACTCCACCTCGATGTCCGAGATGGCCGTCAGGCAGCGCGGGCACCAGTTGATGATGCGCTCGGCGCGGTAGATCAGCTCGTCGTCGTAGAGCCGCTTGAAGATGGTCTGGACGGCCTGGGACAGGCCCTCGTCCATGGTGAACCGCTCACGCGACCACGCGACGCCGTCGCCGAGGCGGCGCATCTGACCGCTGATCTGACCGCCGGACTCGCCCTTCCACTGCCACACGCGCTCGACGAAGGCTTCCCGTCCCAGGTCGTGCCGGGACTTGCCTTCCTTCCCCAGCTCGCGCTCGACGACGTTCTGGGTGGCGATGCCGGCGTGGTCCATGCCCGGCTGCCACAGCGTCTCGTAGCCCTGCATGCGCTTGCGGCGGGTCAGGGCGTCGATGAGGGTGTGCTCGAAGGCGTGGCCCAGGTGCAGGCTGCCGGTGACGTTCGGCGGCGGGATGACGACCGTGTACGGCGGCTTGTCACTCTTGGCGTCCGCCTCGAAGTAACCGCGCTCTACCCAGCGCTCGTACAGCGGCCCCTCTACATCGGCCGGCGCGTACTGGGTCGGCAGTTCGGTGTCGGGCGCTGGTGGCTGCTGCTGAGCGTTCTCGGTCACGGGGGTCAGTTTAGAGGTGTCACGGGGTGGTCCCGAAACGCGTTTGTTGTGTAACGGTACGGCCCCCGGTGCCGTGGGTCTGCGGTGGCTGGTTCAGGATGTCAGGAACACATAAGCGTCCTAGGGGGAACCCAGAGATGAGCAACAACCAGCCGGGCCCGTACGGCCAGCCGCCCCAGCAGCCGGGTCCGTACGGCCAGCCGGGGCAGCCGGGTCCGTACGGCCAGCCGGGGCCCTACGGCCAGCCGGGCCAGCCGGGCCCGTACGGCCAGCAGCCGCAGGCTCCGCAGCCCGGCTACGGCTACCCCCAGCAGGCCCCGCCGGCGGCGCCCCCGCAGCCGGGCTACGGCTACCCCCAGCAGGGCGTCCCGCCCCAGCCGAACCCCTACGGCCAGCAGCAGGCTCCGTACGTCCAGCAGGCCGCCGGTTACCCCCAGCAGCCCTACGGCATGCCGCAGCCGCCGCAGCCGGGCGGCGGCAAGAAGAAGACCGGCCTGATCATCGCCGCGGTCGCCGTGGTGGCGGCCGTGGCGGTGGGGGCGTACCTCGTGCTCGGCGGGGGCGGCGGCACCAGCGTCGCGGACGACGGGCCGCACAAGCTGGTCACGCCCGCGACGGTGATCAACGGGACCTACTCGAAGTCCGCCGACGCGGGGGGCGACTCCTCGGTGAGCGACGAGGACATGACCGACTTCAAGAACGCCGGCGTCCAGAACGCGAAGGGTGTCCAGGCCGGCTACAAGGCCGGGAGCGGACTCACCGCCAAGAACCTGATGTTCGAGGGCGTGTACGGCACCATCAAGGACCCCGAGGCCGCCGTCGACGCGATGTTCGCCACGGCGAAGACCAAGTCCGAGAAGAAGAACAGCGACGGGACCAGCGGGAGCAAGGGCACGCTCGTCGGCTCCCCGCAGCAGTTCACGCCGTCCGGCTTCAGCAACGCCGTCATGAAGTGCCAGGAGAGCCAGATCTCGAACGAGGGTGCCGGGTCCGGCGCGCCGAAGACCATGACGGTGCCGGTCTGCATCTGGGGTGACCACAGCACCATGGCCATCATCTCGTCGTTCGACCTAACCAGTCTGGCCAGTGGCAAGGGGGCCACCATGCAGGATGTGGCGGACATCGCCGCGAAGCTGCGCAACGACGTCCGCGTCAAGGCCTGACGGAGTACCCAGCCAACGACAGAAGGGGCCCCGGTCGGTCGACCGGGGCTCCTTCGCCGCCGTACGACCGGCGCGTTACGCGGACTTCTGCTCCCCCGAGCCCCGCCCTCGCGCGTCCCTCGGGATCAGGGTCGGGTTGACGTTGGAGAGGACCACGTCGGCGGTGATGACGACGCGGGCGACGTCCTTGCGGGAGGGGACCTCGTACATCACGCCCTGGAGGACTTCCTCCATGATGGCGCGCAGGCCTCGGGCGCCGGTCTGGCGGAGGATGGCCTGGTCGGCGATGGCCTCCAGGGCCTCGCGCTCGAAGTCCAGCTCCACACCGTCGAGTTCGAAGAGGCGCTGGTACTGCTTGACCAGGGCGTTGCGGGGCTCGACGAGGATCTTCAGGAGCGCTTCGCGGTCGAGGTTGTGGACCGAGGTGATCACCGGCAGGCGGCCGATGAACTCCGGGATCATGCCGAACTTGACCAGGTCCTCCGGCATGATGTCCTCGAAGACGTCCTTGGACTCCAGCTCGCGCTTGGAGAGGATCGTGGCGCCGAAGCCGATGCCCTTGGCGCCCGCGCGGGCCTCGATGATCTTCTCCAGGCCGGCGAAGGCACCGCCCACGATGAACAGGACGTTCGTCGTGTCGATCTGGATGAACTCCTGGTGCGGGTGCTTGCGGCCGCCCTGCGGCGGAACGGAGGCCGTGGTGCCCTCCAGGATCTTCAGCAGCGCCTGCTGGACGCCCTCGCCCGAGACGTCGCGCGTGATCGAGGGGTTCTCGCTCTTGCGGGCCACCTTGTCGATCTCGTCGATGTAGATGATGCCCGTCTCGGCCTTCTTGACGTCGTAGTCCGCCGCCTGGATCAGCTTCAGGAGGATGTTCTCGACGTCCTCGCCCACGTAGCCCGCCTCGGTGAGCGCCGTGGCGTCGGCGATCGCGAAGGGGACGTTGAGCATGCGGGCCAGGGTCTGCGCGAGGAGGGTCTTGCCGGAGCCCGTGGGGCCCAGCAGGAGGATGTTGGACTTCGCCAGCTCGATGGCGTCGTCACGGCCGCTCGCGCCGCCGTTCTCGCCCGCCTGGACCCGCTTGTAGTGGTTGTACACCGCGACCGAGAGGGCCTTCTTCGCCGCTTCCTGGCCGACGACGTAGCCCTCCAGGAACTCGTAGATCTCGCGGGGCTTCGGGAGTTCCTCCCAGCGCACCTCGCTCGTCTCGGCGAGCTCCTCCTCGATGATCTCGTTGCAGAGATCGATGCACTCGTCGCAGATGTACACACCGGGCCCTGCGATGAGCTTCTTGACCTGCTTCTGGCTCTTGCCGCAGAACGAGCACTTGAGCAGATCGCCGCCGTCACCGATGCGTGCCACGGTGTGCTTCCCCTTCGCCTGGGAGACGCCCGGACGCTTTCGAGTCCAGCGGCTCCTGGTGCTGCCTTATGTCGACGGTACCTTGCCGGGCCCCGTGTTCGGGCCCCCCTTGGCAGGGTTCACTTTGACGTGCACCGTGCCAAGGGGGGCTCAGAGTATGCCGTTCCGCGTCAGCGGACCGTGGCGTTGTTCAGCTTGCGGGTGGAGATGATCTGGTCGACGAGGCCGTATTCCAGCGCCTCCTCGGCCGTGAGGATCTTGTCGCGCTCGATGTCCTCGCGGATCTTCTCGATCGGCTGGTTCGAGTGCTTGGCCAGCATGTTCTCCAGCTGCTCACGCATCCGGGTGAACTCGTTGGCGATGATCTCCAGATCGGAGAGCTGACCGCGGCCGGTGGAGCCCGCCGGCTGGTGGATCAGCACGCGCGAGTTCGGCAGCGCCATGCGCTTGCCGGGCGTACCGGCGGCGAGCAGGATGGCCGCGGCGGAGGCCGCCTGGCCCATGCAGACCGTCTGGATGTCGGGCTTCACGAACTGCATCGTGTCGTAGATCGCCGTCAGGGCGGTCATGTCGCCACCGGGGCTGTTGATGTAGATCGAGATGTCCCGGTCGGGGTCCATCGACTCCAGGCACAGCAGCTGCGCCATGACGTCGTTGGCGGAGGCGTCGTCGATCTGGACGCCCAGGAAGATCACGCGCTCCTCGAAGAGCTTCGCGTACGGGTCGTACTCGCGGATGCCCTGGGAGGTGCGCTCGACGAAGCGCGGGACGACGTAGCGGCTGTCGGGGCGGGGCCCTTCGTACATGCCGCTGGCGGCGCCGGGGAAGTTGCTCATGGGGTTCACCGTCCTGGTGGCGTTCGGGGGGCTGCTGTCTCGGCGGTGCGTGGCGCGGCCGGGCCGGTCAGGCACCGGTGCCGCCGCCTCCCGGAACACCCGAGGCATGCGTGATGATCTCGTCAATGAGACCGTACTCCTTGGCCTCTTCCGGGGTGAACCAGCGGTCGCGGTCGCCGTCGCGGATGATCGTCTCGACGGACTGGCCGGAGTGCAGCGCGGTCAGCTCGGACATGGTCTTCTTGGTCCGCAGCAGGTACTGGGCCTGGATCTTGATGTCCGAGACCGTGCCGCCCAGGCCCGCGGAGCCCTGGTGCATCATGATGTCCGTGTGCGGCAGGGCGAAGCGCTTGCCGGCGGTGCCGCCGGTGAGCAGGAACTGCCCCATCGAGGCGGCCATGCCCATGCCGATCGTGACCACGTCGTTCGGGATGTACTGCATGGTGTCGTAGATCGCCATGCCGGCGGTCACCGAGCCGCCGGGGCTGTTGATGTAGAGGTAGATGTCCTTGTCGGGGTCGGCGGCAAGGAGCAGCAGCTGCGCGGTGATCTTGTTGGCGATGTCGTCGTCAACCTGCTGGCCGAGGAAGATGATCCGCTCGCCGAGCAGCCGGTTGTAGACCTGGTCGCCGAGGCCACCACCGATGGAAGGCTCGCCGGCGGCGGAGGGCATCAGATTCGTCACGTATCCACCTGCTCGTCTTACGACGGCGCCGGGCCGTCTCATTGTTCTGCCTTTCATGGACCCTAACGCGATGGTCCCTTCGGGGAATCCCGCGAATGCGGGTGTTCGCCGGGGGCGTAGCGCTGCGCCGAGGGCGGCGGTGCGGTGGGTGGGGGTGACGTAGCTGGTCTTCGGGCCGCGGGTGCCTGGGGGTTGTTCGCGGCCGCGCGGCGGAGCCGCACATCGGTACAGTCCCGCGCCCCCAGGGCCGACACGTGCCCCCCAGGGCCGACACGTGCCCCCCCGGTGCCGCAAACGGGCCCCGGGGAAAGTCCCCAGGGCCCGTCGTACGCGCTTCGAAGGCGCCGCGGGGCCGATCAGCCCTCGGCGTTCTCCTCGGAGGTCTCCGACGCCTCGGCGGCCTCGGTCTCCTCCTCCTCGTCGCTCAGGTCGACGATCTCGCCGTTGGTGTCCTTGACCGTGGCCTTCTCGACCACGACGGCCAGGGCCTTGCCGCGGGCGACCTCGCCGACCAGGAGCGGGACCTGGCCG
This sequence comes from Streptomyces sp. NPDC104106, assembly GCF_055584345.1. Taxonomy (NCBI): domain Bacteria; kingdom Bacillati; phylum Actinomycetota; class Actinomycetes; order Kitasatosporales; family Streptomycetaceae; genus Streptomyces; species Streptomyces sp. NPDC104106. The sequence goes on along the minus strand of NZ_JBVJMF010000027.1, from coordinate 91,776 downwards.
CCCTCGACGACGGCCTGGGCGAACTGGTCGGGGGACATGCCGGAGGAGGCCGCGCGCCGCATGAGGTGCTCGGTCAGCTCCTCCTGGTTGACGTTGAGCTTCTCCTGCTTGACCAGTTCGTCGAGGACGAACTGGGTCTTGATGCCCTTGATCGCGGCCTCGCGGGTCTCGGCCTCGAACTCCTCGGCGGTCTTGCCCTGGATCTCCAGGTACTTGTCGAGGGTCAGGCCCATCTGGCCCAGCTGGTGGTGCTCCAGGTTGTGCTTGCGGGTGTTGATCTCGTCCTCGAGCAGCTTCTCGGGGACCGGGACCTCGACCAGCTCCAGCAGCTTCTCCAGGACGCGCTCCTGGGCCTGGGTGGCCTGGTCGAACTGCTTCATGTTGGCCAGGCGCTTGCGGCTGTCGGCCTTCAGCTCGTCCAGGGTGTCGAACTCGGAGGCGAGCTGCGCGAACTCGTCGTCCAGCTCGGGCAGTTCACGGGCGGCGACCTGGGTGACCTTGACGGTGACCTCGGCCTCCTTGCCGGCCGCGGAGCCACCCTTCAGCTCGGAGGTGAAGGTGGCCTCCTCGCCGGCGGACTTGCCCTTGACGGCGTCGTCGATGCCGTCGAGCAGCTCGCCGGAGCCGATGGTGTAGGAGACGCCGTTGGCGATGCCGTCCTCCAGCACCTCGCCGTCGACCTTGGCCTCCAGGTCGACGGTGACGACGTCGCCGTCCTCGGCGGCGCGCTCGACCGGGGAGGTGGAGGCGAAGCGCTCACGGAGCTGCTCGACGGACTTCTCGACGTCCTCGTCGGTGACCTCGACGGCGTCGACCTCGACCTCGATGCCGGAGTAGTCCGGGATCTCCAGGGCGGGGCGGACGTCGACCTCGGCGGTGAAGTTCAGCGTCTCGCCGTCCTTCAGCTCGGTGATGTCGACCTCGGGCTGGCCCAGCGGGTTCAGCTCGGCCTCGTTGACCGCCTCGGTGTAGAACTTCGGAAGCGCGTCGTTGACGGCCTCCTCCAGCACCGCACCGCGGCCGAACCGCTGGTCGATGACGCGGGCCGGGATCTTGCCCTTGCGGAAGCCCTTCACCGTGACCTGCTGGTTGATCTTCTTGTACGCCGCGTCGAGGCTGTCCTTGAGCTCCTCGAAGGGCACCTCGACAGTGAGCCGAACCCGGGTCGGGTTCAGGGTCTCCACGGCGCTCTTCACGGTTCGGTCTCCTTGTGGCTGACTTCTTGGGTTCTGCCGGAGCCAGACAGGTCCGGCGGATGTCGTCGCCCGGAGGAGTACGTAGGCCATGGGGCCGGGACACACGGGCGCGCAGCTTGCATAGTAACCGCAGCCGGTCAGCGCCCCAAAAGGCGATCATCACGACGCCGTGAGCCGGTGGTCGGGGTGGCGGGATTTGAACCCACGGCCTTCCGCTCCCAAAGCGGACGCGCTACCAAGCTGCGCCACACCCCGTCTGGTGCGACAGGTAGGGTACATGCCCCGGACGGTGACGTCGGCCCGATTCCACGGGCCGGCGCACGGCAGGCCCCCTGGGGGGCGGCGGGGGGGCTCGCGGGCGCTCTCCCGGAGGAAGTCGTTGGCCTCGGCGCCGGGCGACCCGCTACGATGCTCCCGTGCCGAGGTCACCGACCTGCGGCGCACGCTTGCGGGCGTAGCTCAATGGTAGAGCCCTAGTCTTCCAAACTAGCTACGCGGGTTCGATTCCCGTCGCCCGCTCTGATCACCCGAAGGCCCAGGCGAGAGGACGTTCTCCTCTTGTCCTGGGCCTTCGGCCGTGTCCCCCGGGGGCTTCGGCCGACCGCCCTCGCCGCTCGCCGGATCAGAACTTGATCGAGTTGATGGACTGGGCTATCGAGTCCAGGAAGCGGGTGATGGAGGGGGCCATACCTGTCGAGGCGAGGAAGAAGCCGAAGAGTATGGCGACGAGCGCGGGGCCCGCCTTGATGTTGCCCCCGCGGATCAGCACCACCAGGATGATCGCCAACAGCAGCACCACAGACAGTGAAATGGCCACAACTGATCACACCCTAGGTCGGTCCGCTCTCCCGGCCCGGGGGTACGGCCCGCACCCCCGCCAGGACCATCGTGCCACCAACACGGTCACCCTATGCGGCCCGTGACGGAACGTCGGGGATACATCAGGGACACGGCACCGGAAACCGGGCCGGCCACGCGGGGCCCGAGTCCCCCGCCCATTAAGCGACTTCGCGGCTTCGTTTCCGTCTCCACACATCCCGCGCGCAGGTAATTCGAATTCTCCGCACAGAGCCGCGATATGCCCCATTTAGTCGGGATCAATCAGGACATCAAGGGTGAACCAACGGCCCAAGTGCATGTAAAAGGTTGGCTATTCAGGACCATTAACCAGGAATGCCGGCACGGGTTTTACGGAATTCCACGGGCGGCGCTAGGGTGCCTGAGATGTTCGATGCCGCCTCGCCCCTCGGTCCCATCCGCAGGGCACTTCCTCCGTCGCGGACGCCGGCGGACGCGGTGCCCGGTCCACGCACCCCGGCGGGTGCGCGGGAGCGGCGGCCCCCGGCCGGCAGACCGGGCGGGCAGCGCGACGCGTTCTTCGACAACGTCAAGTACCTGGCGATCGTGCTGGTGGCCGCGGGCCACTCCTGGGCGCCGCTCAAGGGTGACAGCCGCGTCCTCGAAGGCCTCTACAACGTCGTCTACACCTTCCACATGCCGGCGTTCGTCATCATCTCCGGCTATTTCTCGCGCAGTTTCGACATGCGCCCGGACCGGCTGAAGCGCCTGGTCACCGGGGTCGCGGTGCCGTACGTCGTGTTCCAGACGGCCTACTCGCTGTTCCGGCGCCACGTCGGCCACTCCGCCGAGCCGTTCGACCTGGTCACCCCCTGGTACCTGACGTGGTTCCTGTGCGCGCTGTTCGTCTGGCGGCTGACCAGCCCCCTGTGGAAGCTGGTGCGCAGGCCGCTGCCGATCGCGCTCGGCGTCGCCATGGTCGGCTCGGTCTCCCCCGGCACGGGGGGCGGCCTCGCCCTGGGGCGCGTCCTGCAGTTCCTGCCGTTCTTCGTGCTGGGCCTGACCCTGCGCCCCGAGCACTTCGCGGCGCTGCGCCGCCGGTGGGTGCGGATCGCGTCGCTGCCGGTGGCCGCGGCGGCGGCCGCCGTCGGCTGGTGGACGGCGCCGCACATGGAGGACAACTGGTTCTACCGGGAGAGCGCGGCGCAGAACCTGGGCGCGCCGTGGTGGACCGGGCCGCTCATGACACTGGCGCTGTTCGCCTGCGCGCTGCTGCTGACCGCCGTCTTCTTCGCCTGGGTGCCACGGCGCAGGACGTGGTTCACCGCCCTCGGCGCGGGCACGCTGTACGGCTATCTGCTGCACGGCTTCGTGGTGAAGACGGCGACCTACGGCGGCTGGTTCGACCAGGGCTGGCTGCACCGCCCGCTCGGCGAGATGTTCGTGACGCTGCTGGCGGCCGCCGTCGTCACACTGCTGTGCACCAGGCCCGTGCAGCGAGTGTTCCGCTTCGCGATGGAGCCGGGGATGGAGTGGGCGTTCCGGCAGGACGCGGCCGAGATCGCCCGTGAGCGCGAGAAGAGGGAGAGCGCCGCCGCCCGGGAGGCGGTCGGCGCCTAGTGCCCCGGCAGGCGACGTTTGCCCGTCAAGGAGCGGCGTCCGGTGCGTGCTGTCGGTGTGCCGGCCGGAAGTCCTCGTACTGGGCGTACGTGGGCTTTCGGCCGGTGCGGCGAGTGGGGGCGCCTCCCGCGCAGCGGGGTGGCGTGCCGGGCGTCGCGACGGGGCGAACGTCGCCTGCCCGGGCACTAGGCCTGGCCGGCTCCCTCGGCGAGACCGAGGAGCGCGCGCATCGTCGCGTACTTCTCGGTCAGCCGTGTCCGGGTCGGCCCGTCGAGGACGGCGAGGCGCCGGGGATCGGCGTTGTGCGCGAGGTCGGCCTCCTTCACCAGGCGTGCGCCCGGGGTGGCGAGGATGCGGCGGGCGTACGCGGCCGGCTCCTCCCCCGCCCGCTTGGTGAGGGCGTCCACGAGGGCCTTGGTGCGTTCGGTCAGCGCGGCCGCGGCCAGCCACTGCCGGCTGAGGGCGGCGTCCTCGACGGCGTCGTGCAGCCAGGCCGCCGCGATCTGCTCCGGGTCCCCGCCCCGGGCGCGCACGCCCTCGGCGACGGCGGCGAGGTGTTCGGCGTACGGCCGCCCCGCCTTGTCGGTCTGGCCCTCATGGGCGGCCCGGGCGAGGGCCTCGACCTCGGCGAGCGTCAGCGGGGGCGCGGGTGATGGCGTGGGCTGGGTCACCGCCCCAGTGTCCCGCAGCGCGGCGCCGCTCGACTGAGTAATAATCAGACCCGCCATGCACTCATTACACAATCTGGGGGTCGCCTTGCCGTTCGAGAGCACAGAAGACGCCGTACGGGCCTGGGTCCACGGGTGGGTCGTATCGCGCGGCGCGGCCGAACCGGCGGACCGCCCCTGGGGGTTCACCGTGGACGTCGGCCAGCCGAGGGAGGTCGCCCGGCACGTCCTGACCTCCGCCGACGAGGCCACCGTCCGGAAACTGGCCGTCAGCAGCCCGCGCGGGGTCGCGCTGAAGGCGTTCGTTCCGGCACCGGTGCTGCGGGCGTGGCTGCCGGCCGGCTGGACCCTGCTGGACGGTCACGACTCCCTCATGGCCGTCTCCCTCGACCATCCCGTCGCCCCGGCCCCGCTCGCCGGCGGGTACCGGCTGAGCAGCTGGCACCGGGCCGGGGTCACCCGGGTGCTGGTCCGCGCCGCCGACGGCTCCTTCGCGGCCCGGGGCCAGATAGCCGTCACCGGTACGAGCGGCGCTGTGGACCAGGTCGAGACCGACTCCGCCCACCAGCGCAGGGGACTCGGGCGCGCGGTACTGGGAGCGCTCGCCGAGGCCGGAACCCGGCACGGCGCGAAGGCCGCCGTCCTGGGCGCCACGGCAGCCGGCCGGGCCCTGTACGAGAACCTCGGCTGGCAGGTCCTGGCCCCCCTCAGCGCCGCCACCCGAACACCGGAGGACGGCGCCGGCTGAGCCGACAGGGCCGGGGCGCCCCGGCCGACGGCCAACGCCCGCGCAGGCGCCCCGCCGAAGGAAGGGCACCGGCCGAGGGCAGCCGTCGGCCACAGCCCAGCCGCCGCCGGAAACCGACCGGAGACCGCCCGGCCGACGCGGAGCAGCCGCCGGGAACGGCTCTGCCGAGCGCAGGCTCGCCCCCAGCGCAACCGACGGAGCGAACAGCCGGAGACCGCACGACCGCCGTAGAGCACCGGCCGGAGGCCGCCCCGCCACGGCAAGACCCCGACCGACAGCAGTCCAGCCCAGACGCCGACCACAGCCCCACCAACACAGAGCACCAGCCGGAGGTGGCCCGGCAAAGGCAAGACGCCGGCCCACGGCAGTCCAGCCGACGCAGGGCACCAGCCGACGAGGGCCCAGCCGACGCAGGGCACCGGCCGAGACCGGCTCTGACGAGGGCGGACGCCGACCACGGTCCGGCCGGCAGAGGGAACCGGCCAGAGACCGCCCAGCCGACGGAGCACCCCGGCCAAAGACCACCCGGCCGACGCGGAGCAGCCGCCGACACGGACCGGCCGACGCCGAGCACCCCGAGAACGGGCCGGCCGGGGGTGGAGGTCGGTCAGGTTCCGGTCAGGGCCGGTTGAAGTCGCCCGCCGTCGGGACGCCCCTGCCTCAGTGGGCCGATGCCGTCGCTTCGCGGCAGATCAGGAGGAGGGCGCGGTCGTCGTTGACGTCTCTGGCGACCGCCTCGATCAGGTGCCACGCGGCGCCGTGGAAGCCGCCGGCGACGTAGCGGTCGGCCTCGCCGGTGAGGCGGTCTATGCCCTCGACGATGTCCCGGTCGGAGGTCTCCACCAGGCCGTCGGTGAAGAGCATCAGGACGTCGCCCGGGCGCAGGGTGCCCTTCACGGGGTCGAACTGGGCGCCGTCGTACACCCCGAGCAGCGGACCCTCGGCGGCCTTCTCCTCCCAGCGTCCGCTGCCCGCGCTCAGCTGGAGCCCCGGCGGATGGCCGGCGGTGTACAGCTCGTAGTCCCCGGAGTCGAGGTCCAGGACGAGGTGGATGGACGTGGCGAAGCCCTCGTCCCAGTCCTGGCGCAGGAGGTAGCCGTTCGCGGCGGGGAGGAAGGCGTGCGGCGGGAGGGAGCCGAGGAGGCCGCCGAAGGCGCCCGACAGGAGCAGGGCGCGGGAGCCGGCGTCCATGCCCTTGCCGGAGACGTCCGTCAGGACGACCTCCAGGGTGCGGCCGCCGTTCGTCCGCGCGGCCACCACGAAGTCGCCGGAGAAGGACTGCCCGCCGGCCGGCCGCAGCGCCATCTCGTGGTGCCAGCCCCGCGGCAGCTTCGGCAGCGTGCTCTGCACCCGGATCCGCTCGCGCAGGTCGAACAGCATGGTGCCGCCGCGCCGCCAGGGCACGCCGACCCGGCTGCGGAACTGGGCGGTGAGCAGACCGAAGAAGCCGCAGGCGGCCACCACGAGCACCACCCCGGGGGTCACGCGCGAGGGGCCCTCCGTGTACGGGCCGAGCCGCACCGACTCCACGATCAGTGCCGTGGCCCCGGCCGCGTACAGCCCGAGCAGGCTCGCCGGGCGCAGCAGCAGCCCGCCCGCGATGATCGGCAGCACCAGCGTGGCCGGGGAGCACCACACCGAGTCGACCAGGGTCATGCCCATGAGCACCGGGATGGTCAGCAGCAGCCCGGCGAACGCGATCCAGTCGGAGCCGTCGCCGCGGAAGTAGTCCACGGCGCTTCTGCGCAGGCCGGTGCGGACCCGGTGCCACTGCATCTTCCACCGGGCCGTGAACGTCTCGGCCTTCGCGCGCCGTTCTCGTCCTGCTGCCATTAGTTCGCGACCCTATCCATCGGACCGGCTGCTTGGCACGGGAGGTCCCACTTGTCCCCCCTGCGGGGCTCCACTTCTCAGGTGGTCCTCACAGTGAACGGCACGCGCGGCCACCGCGCCCCCGTCCCGGGCAAATTCGCTGGCCCGTCCCGCACCGCCTTGGTAAGCATGGGCTCATGGGGACAGAGCGGACTGACCACGCGATCGAGTTGACCGGGGTACGGCCGGAGGAGTTCGACCCCTGGTGGGACGGGCTGATCCGGGCCTTCGGCGGTGTCGCCTCGGCCGAGGAGCGCGAACTGGACCGGTCCCTCACGGAGTTCGACCGCTCGCTGGCGGCCCGGGACGGGGACGAGATCGTCGGGACGGCCGGGGCGTTCAGCTTCCGGATGACGGTGCCGGGCGGCGCCGCGGTCCCGGCGGCCGGCGTGACGATGGTGAGCGTGGCGGCCACCCACCGGCGCCGCGGGGTGCTGACCTCGATGATGCGCCGGCAGCTGGACGACGTACGCGCGCTGGGCGAGCCGCTGGCGGTGCTCTTCGCGTCCGAGCCGGCCATCTACGGCCGCTTCGGCTACGGCACGGCGGCCTACCAGCTGTTGGCCGAGATCGACACGAGCCGGGTCTCGCTGGCGCTGCCGGCCGGCACGCGGGACGTGCGGGTGCGGTACGCCGAGCCCGCGGACGTCCTCGACGCGTGCGAGGCGGTGTACGCGCGGCTGGTGCCGCTGCGGCCCGGGATGCTGGCCCGGCAGCCCGGCTGGGAGCGGCAGGCCCTGCTGGACCCGGAGAGCGAGCGGGAGGGCGCGTCGGCGCTGCGGTGCGTGGTCGCCGAACGGGCGGGACGGGTGACCGGGTACGCCCGGTACCGCACCAAGCTCGGCTGGGGGCCGAGCGGGCACGACGGCACGGTGGCGCTGGAGGACCTGGCCGCGCTGGACCCCGCGACGGACGCGGCGCTGTGGCGCTTCCTGTTCGGCATCGACCTGATGACCACGCTGAGCCTGCACGGGCGCCCGGTGGACGACACCTGGCAGTACCTGGTGGACGACATCCGCCGCTGCCGCCCGCGCATGCGCGACTCCGGGTACGTCCGCCTGGTCGACGTCGGCGCGGCCCTGTCGGCCCGCACCTACCAGACACCGCTGGACGTGGTGTTCGAGGTCGAGGACGCCTTCTGTCCCTGGAACGCGGGCCGTTGGCGGCTGACCGGTGACCCGAAGAGCGCGTCCTGCGAGCGGACGGCGGACGCGGCGGATCTCGCCCTGTCCGTAAGGGAGTTGGGCGCGGCCTACCTCGGCGGGGTGAGCCTCGGGTCCCTCGCGGCGGCCGGGCGGGTGCGGGAGCTGCGGCCGGGCTCGCTGACGGAGGCGTCGGTGGCGTTCGGCTCACCGGTGCCGCCGTGGCTGCCGCACGGCTTCTGACCCCGGCTCACGGTTTCTGGCAGGTGGGGCACCAGAAGAGGTTGCGGGCGGCGAGGCCGGCGGTGCGGATCTCGTCGCCGCAGATGTGGCAGGGCTGGGGGGCGCGCCGGTAGACGTACACCTCGCCGCCGTGGTCGTCCACGCGCGGCGGGCGGCCCATGGCCTCGGGGGTGTGCTCGGGCCGTACGGTGTCGATGCGGTTGTTGCGGACGCCCTCGCGCATCAGCGCGACGAGGTCGTCCCAGATCGCGTCCCACTCGGCTGGGGTGATGTCCTTGCCCGCCCGGTACGGGTCGATGCCGTGCCGGAAGAGGACTTCGGCACGGTAGACGTTGCCGACGCCGGCGACGATCTTCTGGTCCATGAGCAGGGCGGCGATCGTGGTACGGCTGCGCGCGACGCGGCGGTAGGCGGCGCTCGGGTCGGCGTCCTCGCGCAGCGGGTCGGGGCCGAGGCGGTCGTGGACGGCGCGCTTCTCGGCGTCCGTGATCAGCGCGCAGGTGGTCGGGCCGCGCAGGTCGACGTAGGCGGTGTCGTGGGCGAGCCGGAGCCGGACGGTGTCGGCCGGCGGGGGCGCGGGGGCGTCGCCGAAGCCGACCTTGCCGAACAGGCCGAGGTGGATGTGGACCCAGTCGGTGTCGCGGAAGCCGAGGAAGAGGTGCTTGCCGTGGGCCTCGGTGGCCGTCAGCTCGGCCCGGTCCAGCAGGGCGGCGGCGTCCGAGAACTTGCCCTGGGGGCTCGTGACCCGCGGGGCGGTGCCGCTGAAGCGCTCGGCGTAGTCCTGGGCCAGCCGATGGATGGTGTGCCCTTCCGGCAAGGCTGAGCTGTCCCTTCGGGAAAAGCGGGGGTGTGCGGGGGTCTGGGGGCGGGGCCCCCAGGGTCCCTACTGCTGCGGGTGGTGGGCCGGGATCGGCGGGAGGTCGCCCGTCTCCTCGTACGCCGTCAGCATGTCGATGCGGCGGATGTGGCGCTCGTCACCGGAGAACGGGGTGGTGAGGAACGTCTCGACGAACTTCGTCGCCTCCTGCGTGCTGTGCATGCGCGCACCCACGGCCACCACGTTGGCGTTGTTGTGCTGCCGCCCCAGCGAAGCGGTCTCCTCGCTCCAGGCCAGCGCCGCGCGCACGCCCTCGACCTTGTTCGCGGCGATCTGCTCCCCGTTGCCGGAGCCGCCGATCACGATGCCGAGGGACTCGGGGTCCGCGGCCGTGCGCTCCGCCGCGCGGAGGCAGAAGGGCGGGTAGTCGTCCTGGGCGTCGTAGATGTGCGGCCCGCAGTCGACGGGCTCGTGCCCCGCCGCCTTGAGCCACTCGACGAGGTGGTTCTTCAGTTCGTAGCCCGCATGGTCGGAGCCGAGATACACGCGCATGCCATGAGTGTGACACGGCCGGTCCGGGGCAGCAGCCCCGGGTGGCGGCGCGCGGAGGCGGGGAGCCGCCGGCCTGCCGGGATGTGAGCGACGCCATAGATCCTCAAGAGAACCTCAAGTAACGATCGCATTTCGGAGGTTCCCGAATCTGTTCGCCTCGGATTCACTGGACCGACTCGTACACCGCTCGTACGGGCCGCTCCACCTGGCGCAAAGGAAACCGTCCATGACCCCTGGTTCGGGCCTCCAAGCAGGACTCAAGAACCGCCACCTGACGATGATCGCGATCGGTGGCGTCATCGGAGCCGGCCTCTTCGTCGGCTCCAGCTCCGGAATCGCCACTGCGGGACCGGGCATCCTCCTGTCGTACGCACTCGTCGGCACCCTCGTCGTCCTCGTCATGCGGATGCTCGGCGAGATGTCCGCCGCGAATCCCACCTCCGGCTCCTTCTCCGCGCACGCCGACCGTGCCCTCGGCCGCTGGGCCGGGTTCTCCATCGGCTGGCTCTACTGGTTCTTCTGGGTCGTCGTGCTGGCCGTGGAGGCCACCGCCGGCGCCAAGATCCTCGCGGGCTGGGTCCCGGCCGTGCCGCAGTGGGGCTGGGCGCTCGTCGTCATGGCCGTGCTGACCGCGACGAACCTGGTCTCCGTCGGCTCCTACGGCGAGTTCGAGTTCTGGTTCGCCGGCATCAAGGTCGTGGCGATCGGCGCGTTCATCGTCATCGGTCTGCTGGCGGTGTTCGGCGTGCTCCCCGGGGTGCACACCGACAAGGCGAGCTTCGGCAACCTGACGAACCACGGCGGCTTCCTGCCGCACGGGCCCGGCGCGATCCTCACCGGTGTGCTGCTGGTCGTCTTCTCCTTCATGGGCAGCGAGATCGCCACCCTGGCGGCCGGCGAGTCGGAGGACCCGCAGCGCGCGGTCACCAAGTCCACCAACAGCATCATCTGGCGGATCGGCGTCTTCTACCTCGGCTCGATCCTCGTCGTGGTCGCGCTGCTGCCGTGGAACGACCCGTCCATCAAGGCGCAGGGCTCGTACGTCGCCGCGCTGAACTCCCTCGGCATCCCGAACGCCGGTCAGATCATGAACGTCATCATCCTGACCTCGGTGCTGTCCTGTCTCAACTCCGGCCTGTACACCGCCTCCCGGATGGCGTTCTCGCTGGGCCAGCGCGGTGACGCACCCAAGGCGTTCGCCCGCACCACCGCGCGCGGTGTGCCGATGGCGGCGATCCTCGCGTCGGTCGTCTTCGGCTTCGTGGCGGTCTTCTTCAACTACGCCTACCCGGACACCGTCTTCCTCTTCCTGGTCAACTCCTCGGGCGCGGTGGCGCTGTTCGTGTGGCTGGTGATCTGCTTCTCGCAGCTGCGGATGCGGAGGATCATCCAGCGGGAGGCGCCGGAGAAGCTCGTCGTGAGGATGTGGCTGTACCCGTATCTGACGTGGATCACGGCCGCCTTCATCGTCGGCGTCCTCGGCTACATGCTGACCGACACGGAAGGCGAGAGCAGCGGTCGTACGACCGTGCTGCTGTCGGTGGGCGTGGCGGCGGTCGTGGTCGTGGTCGCCCTGGTGAAGCAGAAGGTCGAGGCGGGTCGCGCCCCGGCCCCCGCGGTCGACGCGGCCGAGAAGGTCACCACCGGCTGACGCCGCGCGCGAGCGCAGTGCGGGGCCGCAGAGCCCCGATACGACGAAGAGGCTCGCCCGGGTCGACGAAAGTGCCGACCCGGGCGAGCCTCTTCGCGCGAACGACCGCCTCAGCCCTGCCTGCAGACCATTCAAGACGGCCGTGAGGACATCGCCCACCAGACATACGGCGACAGCGACGACACCCCAGCCACCACACACCCCACCACGCACGCCGAAGGGGCCCGGCCCAGGTCAGCGAAAGCGACGACCCCGGCCGAACCCCTTCAGCGCGAACGACCGCCTCAGCCCTGCCTGCAGACCATTCAAGACGGCCGTGAGGACATCGCCCACCAGACATACGGCGACAGCGACGACACCCCAGCCACCACACACCCCACCACGCACGCCGAAGGGGCCCGGCCCAGGTCAGCGAAAGCGACGACCCGGCCGAACCCCTTCAGCGCGAACGACCGCCTCAGCGCTGCCTGCAGACCATTCAAGACGGCCGTGAGGACATCGCCCACCAGACATACGGCGACAGCGACGACACCCCAGCCACCACACACCCCACCACGCACGCCGAAGGGGCCCGGCCCAGGTCAGCGAAAGCGACGACCCGGCCGAACCCCTTCAGCGCGAACGACCGCCTCAGCGCTGCCTGCAGACCATTCAAGACGGCCGTGAGGACATCGCCCACCAGACATACGGCGACAGCGACGACACCCCAGCCACCACACACCCCACCACGCACGCCGAAGGGGCCCGGCCCAGGTCAGCGAAAGCGACGACCCGGCCGAACCCCTTCAGCGCGACCGACCGCCTCAGCCCTGCTTGTCGACCAGCTTCCAGGCGGTGGGCAGCGCGCCCATCGCCAGGGCGGCCTTGAGGGCGTCGCCGATCAGGTACGGGGTGAGGCCGGCGGCGACGGCCTGCGAGGCGGACAGGTGGGCGGCCAGGACCAGGTAGGGCACGCCGACGGCGTAGATGACCGCCTCGCCGAGGAGCATCGTGCCCGCCATGCGCAGCACGGAGCGGTCGGCGCCGCGCCGGGCCAGGGCGCCGACGGCGGCCGAGGCGAGCAGCATGCCGATGACGTAGCCGAAGGAGACCATGCCGGCACCCGAGGCGCCGCCCGCGAACCAGGGCACCCCGGCCACGCCGGCGAGCGCGTACAGGGCGAGGGAGAGGAAGCCGCGGCGGGCGCCGAGCGTGGTGCCGACGAGCAGCGCGGCGAAGGTCTGGCCGGTCACCGGCACCGGGGAGTGCGGCACCGGGACGGCCACCTGGGCCGCGATGCCGGTGAGCACGGCACCGCCGATGACGAGGGCGGCGTCGCGGACGCGGGACGCCGGGAGCAGGTCGGCGAGGACTGTGGCCGGGCGGACGCCGGCGGTGGCGGTGCTCATGGGGACTCCGCGGGGTGAGTGTGGGCGGGCAGGCGGGAACATCGCGACGCTATACCGCGCCGCTCGCGTCGATCACCGTCACCGGTCGACAAAGGCTGGAGCCGGGCCTTGGTGGGCTCCGTACAAAGGATGCGGGTTACACCGGTTACGGCGTGATACCGGTCACTGAGGTGGAGACGCTCACCTCACTTCCCCACCGGAGACCGGGGCTGTGGGTTCCCGCCAAAGCCCTGCTCGAAGCCCCGACACCCCGGCGCCGCCGCCGGGCCCGTCTCGCCCGTCGGTCGCGCTCTGGGCAGCGCGGGGACGTTTTGCTAGCTTCGCTCGCATGGTTGCCCAGGCCCGGTACTTCACGTCGCGTCGCTATGTCGACCTGCGACGCCAGGGCGCGGCCACCTGTCGCCGCCCGGGTTAGGCCCTGTCGTCACATTCCCGTCGTCCGCCCGGAGGGCGGGCCGCGCGGAACGACGGGGCCCAGGGGCGAGCGCTCGGCACGCCCCGCCCTCCCGCGCCGTGTCGGCCCCCGTTCCCGAGGACGGTCCTGAATGCCCCGAACCGCGGTGTCCACCCTTGACTCGCCCGTTCCGCGCGCCGCCGACAGCGGTCGGCGGCGCACCAGCGCCAGTGTCGTGCTGCGCTGCGTGCTGGAGCACGGACCGGTGGCGCGCAGTACCGTCGCCCGGCTGACCGGGTTGTCGCCGGCGGCGGTGACCGAGCACTGTGCCCGGCTCGCCGGTCTCGGCCTGATCCGGGAATCCGTCGTGCCGCGCCGCTCGAACGGGGTCGGCCGACCGCACGTCCCCGTCGATCTGGACGACACGGGGTTCCTGGTCGGCGGGGTGCACGTGGCCGTGCCGTACACCACGGTCGCCCTGCTGGACCTGCGCGGCCGGGTGGTGGCTCGGCGCGAGCTGAAGCACGAGCGCACCGAGCCCGGCCCGGTGCTGGCGCGGGCCGCCGAAGGGCTCGCGGGGCTGCTGGCCGGAGTGCCGGGTCGGCGGGCGCTCGGGGTCGGGGTGGCCGTCGGCGGCTGGGTGGACCGGGCGACGGGCACGGTGGTCGAGCACGAGCTGCTGGGCTGGCGGGAGGTACCGGTGCGGGAGCTGCTCGGTGCGCGCAGCGGGCTGCCGGTCCATGTGGACGGGCACGCGCGGGCGTTGGTGAACGGGGAGCGGCTGTTCGGGCGGGCCCGGGGCAGCGGGAGCGTGCTGCACCTGTTCGTGGGCAATGTGGTCGACGCGGCCTTCGCCACCCATGACGAGGTGCACCACGGGCCGCGTTCGGCGGCCGGGGCGATCGCGCATCTGCCGTTGCCGGGCGGCACCGAGCAGTGCCCGTGCGGCCGGACCGGCTGCCTCCAGGTGGAGCTGAGCGAGCGGACGTTGTGCCGGCGGGCCCGGGCGGCCGGGGTGATCGACTCGGGGAACCCGATGCACGTGGTGGCCGCGGCGGCGGCCGGGGACGCGGTGGCGCGCCGCCTCCTGGTGGAGCGGGCCCGGATGACGGGGCGGGCGGCCGGGCTGCTGCTGGACGTGCTCAATCCGGAGACCGTCGTGGTCACGGAGATGGGCGTGATCCATTTCGAGGACTGCCTGAGCGCGCTCAGAGAATCGGCCGGAATACGTCGTACGGCGGCCGTTCTGCCCACAAGCTTCCCGGATTCCGTGCTGGCGGTCGCCGGCGGGTCAGTGGCCCTCGACGTGGTGTTCCGCGATCCCCTGGGCGCGTCACCTGAGGGTATTTAATTCAGAAACTCGGAATGTTGACAGGGGCCGATCGCGGCCGGGAACATGCTGGTCATGGACCCGCTCAGGAGTTGTCGCACCCTCTGTTGCTGACACATTGCCGCGCATGAAGCGCGTGTTTCCCGCTGCGTGAGTCTTTCTTCCTCCGGCCTGCCTTCCCGGAATTCCTGCTGCGCTTCCTCTCTTTTCTCCTGGGAGTTCTCCCATGCACCGTCGTGTCTTTCTCTCCTCCTTGCTGGGCGCGTCCGCGACCATGGCGGGCCTCAGCGGCTGCGCCAAGGGCGAGGCCTCCGTCGCGGCCAAGGGCGCCGCCACCAAGCCGCTCGCCGACAAGGTCCCGGCGGGGACCAGCCTGAAGATCGCCTCCTACCTGGGACAGCAGCAGCTCCAGTTCCGGCTGGCGAAGCTGCCCGAGCTGCCGTTCACCGTGGCGAACTGGCTGAACATCGGGGCCGGGCCGGACGTCATCAACGCCTTCCGCGCGGGGTCCCTGGACCTCGCGAACAACGCGGGCATCCCGCCGATCCAGGCGCACTACCAGGGCTACGACGCCAAGATCGTGGCGATCGACCTCACCCGTAAGCCGAACTACCTCTTCGCCACCCGGCCCGGCAGCGACATCCGTACGACCGCCGGGTTCAAGGGCAAGCGGCTCGCGTTCTCCCAGGGCCAGGCGCAGGGGGTCGTCCTGCTGCGGGCACTGAGGCAGGCGGGTCTGGCGTACGACGAGGTGACGCTGGTCCCGCTGACCAGCAACCAGTTCTTCACCGCCCTGCAGTCCGGCCAGGTGGACGTGGCCCCGCTCGCCATCAGCCAGGCGCCCGCCTATCTGAAGCGGTATGGACCCAAGGGCGCCCGCGCCGTCGAGACGGACGTCGTCGACCTGCTCAACCTTCTGTGGGCGCCGCAGTCCGTGCTGAACGACCCCGCGAAGGCCGCCGCGATCGCCGCCTACATCCCGCAGTGGACCCAGGGCCAGGTGTGGGCGTACGAGCACCCGGACGCGTGGAACGAGGAGTTCTACGTCAAGACGCAGAACCTGACCCTGGCACAGGCGCAGGGCATCACCCGCCTCGCCAACAAGCCTCTGTTCCCGCCCCGTTGGGACGAGGCGATCAAGTGGGAACAGGAGACGGCCGATCTGCTCGCCGAGGGCGGCTTCGTGAAGAAGTTCGACGTCTCCTCCCTCTTCGACCACCGCTTCGAGGCGATCGCCGCCCGGGCCGTACCCGAGGAGTACCGGAAATGACCGCCGTGACCACGACGACCGCCACCCCGGCACCGAGCGCCGAGGACCTGCCCCAGGTCCGCCGGCGCCGCAGGCTCTCCCCCGGCCGCCGGCTGCCCGCCGCCCGGCTGGTCGGACCGCTGGTGGTGCTCGCGCTGTGGGCCGCCGCGTCCGCCGCAGGAACGCTCGACACCGCCGCCGTCCCGGCGCCCTGGACGGTACTGCGGACGGCCGGTCACCTGTGGACGGACGGCACGCTGACCACCGATGTCCTGACCTCCCTCAGGCGGGCCGCGTACGGCTTCGCGATCGGCCTGAGCGCCGGCGTGCTGCTGGCGCTCGCCGCCGGGCTCAGCCGGACCGGGGAGGCGCTGATCGACGGAACGGTGCAGCTCAACCGGGCCATCCCGACCCTCGGGCTGATTCCGCTGTTCATCCTCTGGCTGGGCATCGGGGAGACTTTCAAGATCGCCATCATCGCGATCGTCGTCTACATACCGGTCTACCTGAACACGCATGCCGCGCTGTCCGGCATCGACACCCGCTTCGTCGAACTCGCCGAGGTGCAGGGGCTGTCGAGGTTCGCCTTCATCCGCCAGGTGGTGGTCCCCGGCGCGCTGCCCGGATTCTTCGTGGGCCTCCGGCTCGGGGTGACCGGATCCTGGCTGGGCCTGGTGGTGCTGGAGCAGATCAACGCCACCAGCGGCCTCGGCTACCTGATGTTCCAGGCGCAGAACTACGGCCAGACCGACGTGATCCTGGTCGGCCTGCTGATCTACGGCGTCTTCGGCCTGGTCTCCGACAGCGTGGTCCGTCTCATCGAACGGAGGGTGCTGTCATGGCGCCGCACACTGAGCAGCTGACCCGTCCCGCCGTCCGGCTCCAGGGTCTGACACGGTCGTTCGACGGCCGCACGGTCCTCGACGGCATCGATCTCGAGGTGCCCGCCGGACAGTTCACGGCCCTGCTCGGGCACAGCGGCTCGGGCAAGAGCACGTTGCTGCGGGCGATCGCCGGCCTGGACCACGGGGTGGCGGGCACCGGCCGGCTGACCGCTCCGGAGCGGGTCTCGGTCGTCTTCCAGGACTCCCGGCTGCTGCCCTGGCGCCGAGTGCTGGACAACGTGCTGCTGGGAACGGAGGGCAGGGACGCCGAGGAGCGCGGCCGGGCCGCCCTCGCGGAGGTCGGGCTGGGGGGACGCGAGCGGGCCTGGCCGGGCGAGCTGTCCGGCGGCGAGGCCCAGCGGGCCGCGCTCGCCCGCTCCCTGGTCCGCGAGCCCGAACTGCTGCTGGCCGACGAGCCGTTCGGCGCGCTGGACGCCCTGACCCGGATCAGGATGCACGCCCTGCTGCGCGACCTGTGGCAGCGGCACCGGCCGTCCGTGCTGCTGGTCACCCACGACGTGGACGAGGCGATCGTGCTCGCCGACCGGGTCCTCGTCCTCGACCGGGGCCGCATCGGCCTCGACCTGACCATCGACCGCCCCCACCCGCGCTCCTACCGGGAGCCGCTGCTGGGCGAGTACCGCGAGCGGCTGCTGGCCGCACTGGGCGTCACGGAGGACCACCAGTGACACAAAGAAGGCTTCACCTGAACGCGTTCCTGATGAACACCGGCCATCACGAGGCGTCGTGGCGGCTGCCGGAGAGCGACCCGTACGCGCACGTCGACCTCCAGCACTACGTGCGGCTCGCGCGGATCGCCGAGCGCGGCGCCTTCGACTCGCTCTTCCTCGCCGACGGCCCCCACCTGTGGGGCAGTCTCGCCCAGCGCCCGGCCGGCGCCCTGGAACCGCTGACCCTGCTGACCGCGCTGGCCACGGCGACCGAACACATCGGCCTGATCGCCACCGCCTCCACCTCCTACAACTCCCCCTACAACCTGGCCCGCAAGCTCGCCTCGCTGGACATCATCAGCGGCGGCCGGGCCGGGTGGAACATCGTCACCACGGCTGGGGCGGAGGCTGCCCGGAACTTCGGGCTCGACGCCGAGCCCGCGCACGCCGAGCGGTACGCCCGTGCCGCCGAATTCCTCGACGTGGCGCTGAAGTTGTGGGACAGCTGGGAGGACGACGCGATCGTCGCCGACAAGGCGGCCGGCGTCTGGGGTGACGACAGCAAGATCCACCCGCCCGCGCACCAGGGCCCGTACTTCAGCGTCGCGGGCGCCCTCAACGTCCCGCGCGCCCCCCAGGGCTACCCCCTTCTCGTGCAGGCGGGGTCGAGCGAGGACGGCAAGGCGTTCGCGGCCCGGTACGCGGAGGCGGTCTTCACCGCGCAGCAGACCCTCACCGAGGCCCAGGCGTTCTACGCCGACCTCAAGTCCCGCACGGCACGGGCAGGAAGGGATCCCGAGCACGTCAAGGTGCTGCCCGGGATCGTGCCCGTCCTGGGAGCGACGGAGGCCGAGGCGCGGGCGGCGGAGCGGCGGCTGGAGGACCACATCGTGTACGACCACGGGGTGGACCGCCTGGAGCGGCTGCTGCAACTTCCCTCCGGGACCCTGGAGTTGGACGGCTCGCTGCCCGCGGACCTGCCGCCCGAGTCCGCCATCGAGGGCGCCAGGAGCCGCTATACGCTCGTGGTCGAACTGGCCCGGCGCGAGCGCCTCACCGTGCGGCAGCTGATCGGACGGCTCGGCGGCGGGCGCGGGCACCTCACCGTCGCCGGCACGCCCGAGCAGGTCGCCGGCCAGATCGAGACCTGGTTCACGCAGGGCGCCGCCGACGGCTTCAACATCATGCCCCCCGTGCTGCCCTCCGGCCTGGACGCCTTCGTCGAGCACGTCGTGCCCCTGCTGCGCGCCCGGGGCCTGTTCCGCACGGAGTACGGGCGCCGCCGCACCCTCCGGGAGCGCTACGGCCTCCCCCGCCCCGCCAACCAGCACACCGCAGCCCTCGTCTGACCTGGGCTGTCGTCGTCTGACCTCATCTGACCTCATCTGAAGGGAACCACCATGTCCATCGAGATCACCAAGGTCACCGCCCGCATCGGCGCCCGCGTCTGCGGTGTCGACATCACCCGGCCCCTGGCCCCGGAGGATGTCGCCGCGATCCGTGAGGCCCTGGGCGTCCACAAGGCCCTCGTCTTCGACGCGGGCGGTCTGGACGACGCCGGCCAGCAGGCCTTCGCCCGGCACTTCGGGGATCTGACCACCGCACATCCGACGGTCGGCGCGGTCGACGGCGCGCCGAACGTGCTGCCCGTGGACAGCGAGCGGGGCCGGGCCAACCACTGGCACACCGACGTCACCTTCGTCCTCAACCCGCCGCAGGCCAGCACCCTGCGCTCGATCACCATCCCGCCGTACGGCGGCGAGACCCTGATCGCCGACGCGGCGGCCGCCTACCGCGATCTGCCCGAACCGCTGCGCCGCTTCGCCGACACCCTGTGGGCCGAGCACACCAACGACTACGACTACGCGGTGCCGGACGAGGAGGTCGACGAGGAGCGGGCGGCCCAGCGCGCCCAGTTCACGTCCATCACGTACCGCACCGTGCACCCCGTGGTCCGCGTCCACCCGCTGACGGGCGAGCGCGGCCTGTTCATCGGCGGGTTCGCGCAGCGGATCGCGGGCCTGTCCACCGGTGAGTCCCGCAAGGTGCTCGACCTCCTCCAGGCGTACGTCACCCGTCCGGAGAACGTCCTGCGCCACCGCTGGGCGGAGCGGGAGCTGGTCCTCTTCGACAACCGGATCACCCAGCACTACGCCATAGACAACTACGACGGCCGGCCGCGCCGGCTGCACCGGGTGACCGTCGCCGGGGACGTCCCGGTGGGCGTCGAGGGCAAGGAGAGCTACTCGATCGAGGGCGACGCCTCGCACTACACGCCAGTGCCCGCGGCGGCGTAACCGGCCGTTCACCCTGCGTACGACAAGTGTCCGGATAGTGGGCGGCCCGTTGGCCTGAGCGGACGGGCCACCCACACTGGCGGGGTTTTGCCGCCCATCGCAGGGGGAGAGCCGCGCTGATGACCGCACCGGAACCGACGACCGAGACGCCGCCTGGGCAGCAGGCCGGCACCTCGCTCTCCCACGGCCTCAAGCAGCGCCATCTGTCGATGATCGCCCTCGGCGGCGTGATCGGCGCGGGCCTGTTCGTCGGCTCCGGCGCGGGCATCGCCGCGGCCGGCCCGTCCATCGTCATCGCCTACGCGGTCTCCGGCCTGCTGGTGATGCTGGTGATGCGGATGCTGGGCGAGATGTCGGCCGCGTACCCGTCCTCGGGCTCGTTCTCGGCGCACGCCGAGCGGGCGATCGGGCCGTGGGCGGGCTTCGCCGCCGGCTGGTCCTTCTGGATCCTGCTGTGCACGGCCGTCGGCCTGGAGGGCATCGGCGCGGCGCACATCGTCTCCGGCTGGGCGCCCGGCACACCCGAGTGGATGTGGGTGGCGCTGTTCATGGTCGTCTTCTGCGGGACGAACCTGGCGGCCGTGCGCAACTTCGGCGAGTTCGAGTTCTGGTTCGCCACGCTGAAGGTCGGCGCGATCTCCCTCTTCCTGATCCTCGGCCTGCTGGCCATCGCGGGCGTCCTGCCCGGCACGGACGCGCCGGGCGCCGCGAACGTGTCCGACTTCTTGCCGCACGGGAGCGACGGCCTGATCATCGGCCTGCTGGCCTCCGTCTTCGCCTACGGCGGCCTGGAGACGGTGACCATCGCGGCGGCCGAGTCCGAGGACCCGGTGCGGGGCGTGGCGTCCGCCGTCCGCACGGCGATGTGGCGCATCGCGGTGTTCTACATCGGCTCGATGGCGGTCGTGGTGACCCTGGTCCCGTGGAACTCGGCGGAGGTCGTCTCCAAGGGCCCCTACGTCGCCACGCTCGACCACCTGGGCATCCCCGGCGCGGGCCAGCTGATGAACGTCGTCGTCCTGGTCGCCCTGCTCTCCGCGATGAACGCCAACATCTACGGCGCCTCGCGCATCGCCTACTCCCTGGTCGACCGCGGCCAGGGCCCGAAGGTGCTGGCGAGGCTGTCCGGCGGCGTCCCGCGCGTCGCGGTCCTGACCTCCAGCGTGCTGGGCTTCGTCTGCGTGCTGCTCAGCTACTGGCGGCCGAACGACATCTTCAAGTGGCTGCTGAACATGATCGGCGCGGTCATCCTGGTCGTCTGGATCTTCATCGCCGTCTCCCAGCTGCTGCTGCGCCGCCGCATCGAGCGCGAGGCGCCGCAGAAGCTGGTCGTGCGGATGTGGGCGTTCCCCGTCCTCACCTGGGTCGCGCTCGCCGGCATGGCCGCGATCTTCGTCCTGATGGCCCGCGAGGCGGACACGCGCGTGCAGCTGTACTCCACGGGCGGCATGACGGCGGCGCTGGCGGCGGTGGGGTACGCCCGGCAGAGGCTGCGGGCGAGCGGGAGCTGACGCCCGCCCCGCCGCAGCACGGAAAGGCCCCCGCGTACGACACGCGGGGGCCTTTCCGTTCCCCCGACACTCTTGTTGTTACTCTGCACTTGCAATAGAGTTGCAATAAGGCTCCGGAGGGGACCGCCCATGCCCGTCTATTCGCTGCCCGACCTGCCCTACGACTACTCCGCGCTCCATCCGGTGATCAGCCCGGAGATCATCGAGCTGCACCACGACAAGCACCACGCGGCCTATGTGAAGGGCGCCAACGACACGCTGGAGCAGCTCGCGGAGGCCCGGGACAAGGAGTCGTGGGGCTCGGTCAACGGCCTGGAGAAGAACCTGGCCTTCCACCTCTCGGGGCACATCCTGCACAGCATCTACTGGCAGAACATGACCGGCCCGAAGGACGGCGGCGGCGAGCCGCTCGCCGCCGACGGGGTGGGTGAGCTGGCCGAGGCGATCAAGGAGTCCTTCGGCTCCTTCGCCGGCTTCAAGGCCCAGCTGTCCAAGGCCGCCGCCACCACGCAGGGATCCGGCTGGGGCGTGCTCGCGTACGAGCCGCTGAGCGGCCGGCTGATCGTCGAGCAGGTCTACGACCACCAGGGCAACGTCGGCCAGGGATCGACCCCGATCCTGGTCTTCGACGCCTGGGAGCACGCCTTCTACCTCCAGTACCGGAACCAGAAGGTGGACTTCATCGAGGCCATGTGGCAGGTCGTCAACTGGCAGGACGTCGCCCGCCGCCACGAGGCCGCGAAGTCCCGCCCCAACGCCCTGCTGCTCGCCCCCTGAGCCACGCGGGAGCGACGGCCCGCCCCCAGAACGCCCTGCCTCGTGATCGTCTTCTCACCCTTCACGGCGGCAGGCGGAAGAACGCAGAGCCCCGCGAGGACGTGACTCGCGGGGCTCTGCCGTACCACCGCGCGGGATCACAGGTTGCTGAAGTCCGGGCCCTTGGTGCGGGTGCGCTTGATCTCGTAGAAGCCCGGCACCGAGGCGACCGCGACGGTGCCGTCCCACAGGCGGGCGGCCTGTTCGCCCTGGGGGGTGGGGGTGACGACCGGGCCGAAGAAGGCGATCTGCTCGCCGTCGTCGCCGGGGAGCGCGATGACCGGGGTGCCGACCTCCTGGCCGACCTTGTCGATGCCCTCCTTGTGGGAGGCGCGCAGTTCGGGCTCGTAAGGGGTGGAGTCCCAGTGGTCCAGGAGGGAGTCGGGCAGCCCGACGTCCTTCAGTGCGGCCGCCACGGCCGACTTCTCCGGGCCCTCGCCCTGGTTGTGGATGCGGGTGCCGAGCGCGGTGTAGAGGTCGCCGAGCACCTCGGCGCCGTGCTCCTGCTGGGCCGCGATGACGACGCGGACCGGCCCCCACGCCTTGGTCGCGAGCATCTCCCGGTACTCCTCGGGCAGCTCGTCCAGCCGGTTCTCGTTGAGCACGGCGAGGCTCATCAGGTGCCAGCGGACCTCGATGTCACGGAGCTTCTCCACCTCCAGCACCCAGCGGGAGGTCATCCAGGCCCACGGGCACAGCGGGTCGAACCAGAAGTCGACGGGGGTCTTGCCGGCCTGCGGCGCGGTCTCGGACATGGCTCTCCTCAGCGAACGGTCCATTGAAGCCTCAACAGAGGGTCAACGACACTCGTGCCGTAGGGATTCCCCGCTGCCTGCCGTCAGGGGCACATGGCAGGATCGGTCCTGTTCAGCCGCCATACACGCGAACACGAGGGAGTGCCCGTGCCCGGTGAGAATCTGTCCCGCGACGAGGCCCGGGAGCGGGCCGCCCTGCTGTCGGTCGACGGGTACGACGTGTCCCTGGACCTGAGGTCCGCCGTGGGCGACGGTGACTCCGGGGCCGGGGCGCCGCGCACGTTCCGCTCGGTGACCACCATCCGCTTCCGCTGCAACGAGCCGGGCGCCGCGAGCTTCGCCGACCTGATCGCGCCGAGCGTGACGTCGGTGTCGCTCAACGGGCGGGACCTGGACCCGGGCCAGGTCTTCGACGGCTCCCGGATCGCGCTGGAGGACCTGGCCGCGGAGAACGAGCTGGTGGTGGACGCCCGGTGCGCCTACTCCCGCACCGGCGAGGGCCTGCACCGCTTCGTCGACCCCGAGGACGGCGAGGTCTACCTCTACACCCAGTACGAGCCGGCCGACGCGCGCCGGGTCTTCGCGAACTTCGAGCAGCCCGACCTGAAGGCGCCGTACCGCTTCGAGGTCCGGGCCCCCGAGGGCTGGACGGTGTGGAGCAACGGCGCGGGCGAACTGGCCGACGGCGTCTGGCGGTTCGCCGAGACCAAGCCGATCCCGACGTACATCACGTGCGTGGTGGCGGGGCCGTACCACTACGTGACCGACTCCTACACCCGCACCTTCGACGACGGCACGAAGCTGGAGATCGCGCTCGGCGCGATGTGCCGCAAGGGGCTCGCCCCGCACTTCGACGCCGACGACGTCTTCCTCGTCACCAAGCAAGGCCTGGACTTCTTCCACGACCACTTCGACTACCCGTACCCGTTCGGCAAGTACGACCAGGCCTTCGTGCCGGAGTACAACCTGGGCGCGATGGAGAACCCCGGTCTGGTGACCTTCCGCGAGGAGTACGTCTTCCGCGGGAAGGTGACGCGGGCGTCGTACGAGGCGCGGGCCAACGTCATCCTGCACGAGATGGCGCACATGTGGTTCGGCGACCTGGTCACCATGGAGTGGTGGGACGACCTGTGGCTGAAGGAGTCCTTCGCGGACTTCATGGGCACGTTCGGATGCGTGGGCGCGACCCGCTTCACGGACGCCTGGACCACCTTCGCCAACCGCCGCAAGGCGTGGGCGTACCGCGCGGACCAGCTGCCGTCCACGCACCCGATCACGGCGGACATCCGTGACCTGGAGGACGCCAAGCTGAACTTCGACGGCATCACCTACGCCAAGGGCGCCTCGGTGCTCAAGCAGCTGGCGGCGTACGTCGGCCAGGACGCCTTCCTGGAGGGCGCCCGCCGCTACTTCAAGCGGCACGCGTACGGCAACACGCGCCTGACCGACCTGCTGTCGGTGCTGGGCGAGACCAGCGGGCGGGACATGTCGGCGTGGGCGCGCTCCTGGCTGCAGACGGCCGGGGTCAACTCGCTGACCCCTCAGGTGCTGCTGGACCCCGAGGGCGGCCGGATCGCGGAGCTGGCGATCGTGCAGGAGGCACCCGAGGCGCACCCGCAGGAGCGCCCGCACCGGATCGCGGTGGGCCTGTACCGCCGTACGCCCGAGGGGGACCTCGCGCGGTACGCGCGCGTGGAGACGGACGTGGCGGGTCCGCGCACGGTGGTGGCGGAGCTGGCGGGCGCCGAGGCTCCGGAGCTGGTGCTGGTCAACGACGACGACCTGACGTACTGCAAGATCCGCTTCGACGCGACCTCGCTGGACACCCTGCGCGCGCACCTGGGCGAGTTGACGGATCCGCTGGCGCGGGCGCTGTGCTGGTCGGCGCTGTGGAACATGACGCGGGACGCGCTGCTGCCGGCGCGGGACTTCATCGCGCTGGTGCGGGCGTTCGCGGGCCGGGAGTCCGACATCGGTGTGCTGCAGATGCTGCACACGTGGGCGGAGTCGGCGGCGGTGCACTACACCGCGGCCGAGCGGCGCGAGGAGGCCGGGCGGGAGCTGTGCCAGACGGCCTCAACCGAGCTGTACGCCGCCGCGCCGGGCAGCGAGCACCAGCTGGCGTGGGCGCGGTTCTTCGCGCGCGTGGCCGACGTACCGGCCGCGTTCGAGCTGCTGACCTCGCTGCTGGACGGATCGGTGACGCTGCCGGGTCTGGAGGTGGACCAGGAGCTGCGCTGGGCGTTCCTGGAACCGATGGCGGCGCACGGGGTGGTCGACGAGTCGGCGCTGGCGGCGGAGCTGGCCCGGGACGACACCGCCTCGGGCAAGCGCCACCAGGTCCGCTGCCTCGCGGCCCGCCCCTCGGCGGCGGTCAAGGCGCAGGCGTGGGCGCAGGTCGTGGAGTCCGACGCGCTGTCGAACGCGCTGGTGGAGGCGACGATCGCGGGCTTCGACCAGGCCTCGCAGCGCGAGCTGACCGCGCCGTACGCCGAGAAGTACTTCGCGGCGATCGAGCGGGTGTGGCGCGAGCGGTCGATCCAGATCGGCATGGACGTCGTACGGGGTCTGTTCCCGGCGCTGCAGGACCGGCCGGAGACGCTGGAGGCGACGGACGCGTGGCTGGAGGCGCACCGGGACGCGGCGCCGGCGCTGCGCCGGCTCGTCCTGGAGGCGCGGGACGACCTGGCGCGGGCGCTGCGGGCGCAGGCGTGCGACGCGGCGGCGGAAGCCTGAGCTTTGGCCTGAGCTACCCGCCTCGGTGACCGTTACGAAATCCGGGCGAACAACCCCGTAACCCCTGGTCCGCACCCGTGCGGACCAGGGGTTTTCGCTGCCTTCTCGGCATCCGAACACCTGACCTTTAGTCCCGGCTTGTCCGCATTCATCGACGGCCGTGTAACAGCGGTTAAGCGTGGGACAGGGCCGGGGAATCCCGACGCCATGACGCACAACACCCCGCTCTCCCCCCGTCCCCTCCACGCTCTGGCCGAGACCGGCCGCCGCGTCCTGACGGTGACCCAGCTCCGCTCCCACGGTGTGACACCGTCCGAGCTGGCCGAGCACTGCCGCCGTGGCGGCCCCTGGCAGCAGCTGCTGCCGAACGTGGTCCTGCTCCACCCCGGCCCGCCGACGAGCGAGGAGCGGCTGCACGGGGCCCTGCTGTACGCGGCCCGCGAGTCCTGCGCGCCGGGCGTCCCGGCCCAGCCGACGGCACGGCACGCCCGCCGCCCGGCCTACGCCGAGGCGGTGATCACGGGCCTGGCGGCCCTCACCCTGCACGGCTTCGCGGCCACCCCGCCGCTGCCCTCCCTGGACCGCATCGACGTCCTGGTCCCCCGTCGGCGCCGACTGCGCTCCACGGGCTACGTCCGCATCCGGCGTACCCCGGCGCTGCCCACGCCCCGCACGGTGACCGGCCTGCCGGTGGCGCCGGTGCCCCGGGCGCTGGCGGACGCGGTCGCGGAGCTGACCGACGGGCAGGCGGTACGGCGGCTGCTGACGGAGGCGGTGCGCGGCGGGCACTGCGAACCGGCCTCCGTCGTCCGGGAGTTGACCCAGGCCAAGCTGCTGAACCTGCCCCATGTGGTGAACGCCGTGGACTCCCTGCTGGCCGAGGGCCGCTCGATCGCCGAGGACCGGCTGTACCGGATGGTCAGCCAGTACGGCCTGCCCGACCCGGTCTGGAACGTCGACCTGAGGCTGCCCGGCGGTCCCCACCTCGGCGGCGTGGACGCGTACTGGCCCGACCAGGCGGTGGCGGTGGAGCTGGACACGAGGGCGCCCCGCCAGGACGAGGACGCGCTGTGGTCGGAGTACGCCCGCAAGCGCGAGCACCTGGAACGCCTCGGGATCACGGTCGTCCACGTCACCCCGAAGAAGCTCCGGGAGTCGCTGGAGCAGCAGGCGGCGGTGGTCCGTACGGCCCTGATGGCGTCGGTCGACCGGGACCCGGCCGCGTATGTCGTGGTGCTCCCGCGGTAGTGGCGGGCGCGTGCGCGCGGTGCGGCGGACGAAGCGGGGTGACGGTGCGTGTTCACTCGGGTGGCGGAGGTGAGCGGGCGGCGGCGGTCCGGCCGCGCTACACCGGGACGTATGCGACACACCCGGATGGCCGTGTGCTCGTCCGCCTTCGTACTGGCCACGGCCTGCCTCGTCACCCCCGCCACGGCACAGGAGGCGCCCACGGGCGCGGCCGTGGGCTACGTAGCCCTCGGCGACTCCTACTCCTCCGGCGTCGGCTCCGGCGACTACCTGCCCGGCCGCCCGGACTGCAAGCGCAGCGACCACGCCTACCCCGCCCTGTGGGCGACGGCCCACCACCTGCCGTCCTTCGCCTTCCCCGCGTGCAACGGCGCCCGCGCCGGCGACGTCCTGACCGGCCAGCTCGCCCCGCTCGGCCCCCGTACCAGGCTGGTCACCCTCACCGTCGGGGGCAGTGACGCCGGCTTCAGCGGGGTCATGACGATCTGCGCGCTCGGTGGCACCACCGGCTGTCTGGCCGCCGTCGCACAGGCACGCTCCACCATGGACGGCTCGCTGCCGCGCAGCCTGGACCGGCTCTACACGGCCATCAGGGAACGGGCCCCCGCCGCCCGCGTGGTGGTGCTCGGCTATCCGCACCTCTACCAGCTGAAAGGCGGCTGCCGGGTCGGCCTGGAGAACGGTTCACGCGCCGCGATCAACGAGGCCGTCGACCACCTCGACACCGTGATCGCCCGGCGCGCCGCCGCCCACCGGTTCGCCTTCGCCGACGTCAGGGCCCTCTTCACCGGCCACGAGATCTGCTCCCCCAGCCCCTGGCTGCACAGCGTGGAGCCGCTCGCGCTCACCGAGTCCTACCACCCGACCGCCCCGGGCCAGGCCCACGGCTACCTCCCGGCTCTGGACCGGGCCTCCTGAGGCGCCCGCGCCCCGGCCGAGGGTGCGGCGGAGCCCTTTCCAGCGGTACGGCTTCGCCGATCCCCGGCGGCGCGGCGGGGCGCTGGGCGCGCCGCGCGGCCGGAACGACGGCCGGCTGGTCGTCGCCTCGGGTGCCGGGCCGGTCGGGTTCGCTCGCCGGACGTGATCGGCATCGGGGACGGCGCCGCGGCCGACACCGTGCTCGCGCTCGCCGCCGGCCTGGCGCGGGCCCCGGGCGCCCTGCCCGCCGTGTCCGTGGCCGGCGGACTCGCGGCCGCCGCGCTCGTCCACGCACTGGCCTCGCGGCACGGCATGCAGGCCGGCCGGTTCGTGCTCACCGGCGTCGGGATCGGGGTCGCGCTGTCGGCGGTCGTGCCGCCGGCCCGACGTCCGCGGCCGGGGCATCGGCAGCCGGGCGCGGCTACAGCTCGTCCGGTGCCTCTTCGCCCGCAGCCCCGCGATGCGGATCGAGGCCGACGCCGAGGCCGTCCTGGAGGGCGAGGGGTGCCGCGACCCGCTGCCCGCCGACGCCGGCGCCGACGTGTGAGGCGTACACCTCGTCCAGCAGCATGGCGTACGCCGCGATCATCCTCGTCCGGCTGAACCGCTCCCGGCTCAGCTCCAGGGCTACCCCCAGCTCCGCGCGGGACGCGACCGCGGCGCTCCAGGCGAGGGCGATCGCGGCCGGGTCCGGCGGGGTGACGAAGCCGAGCCCGTCGACGATCGACGCGCTGTCGCCGACGTCGGTGGTCACCGGGACCGCGCCGCACATCATGCCCTCGATCAGGCACAGCGGGGCCGCCTCGCCGGAGACGGAGGTCAGGGCGACGGCGTCGGCCCCGGCGTACACCGTCTCCATGTCGTGCCGGACGCCGAGCGGGCGCACCCGGTCGGCGAGCTGCCGGTCCGGCCCGAAGGCCGCCTCGATGTCGGCCCGCAGGGCGGGGTTGGTGTCCGTCATCCCGGCCCCGCACAGCACCACGTGCCCGCGGCCCTCACGGGCCAGCCAGGTGCGGGCGGCGGCGAGGAGGAGCGGGACGTTCTTCATCGGGGCGTAGCGGGCCGCGAAGACGATCACCGGGTCCGTGGCACCGATCCCCAGGGACTCCCGGAAGGCGAGCCGGGCGGCCGGGTCCGGGCGGAAGCGGAGCAGGTCGACGCCGTTGGGGATGACGTGGAGCAGCGCGGCCGGGACGCCCGCCGCCTCGTAGGCCGCCCGCGTCGACTCGGCGCAGCACACGCACGCCGCCACCGTGCCGTCGGCGATGGCGGCCTTCAGCTCGTCCAGCGCGGGGCCCTGGTTCTCCGGGTCGGAGCGGTGCAGGCAGACCACGACCGGGCGGCGGGGCAGGCCGGCCTGGTTCAGCAGCGCCAGCGGTTGCTCCTTCAGGGAGAGGATCACGTCCGCGCCGGCCATCGACCGTGCCGTTTCGGCCAGCTCGGGCCCGCTGAAAACCGACGCCGCGACGGAGCCGTCCACCAGGCCCGCGCTGCGCCCCAGCGAGGTCACACCGATCCCGGCGGCCGTCAGGGAGCGGTAGCAGGCGTCGTCCTCCATGCGCTGCCGGGTGGCCTCGCGGCGGACCTCGCCATGGATGCTGAGCACCTGGTGGGACTGGCCGCCCTCGGCCAGTCCCCGTACGACGTCACTGTGCACGATCCGGGCCCCTCCGGAGAAGAAGCCCTCGTAGACCGACAGCACACGCAGTCCGTGCGAAGCGCGCACACGACCACCCGCCTTGCATTCGACGATCGCGAAGATCGAGCCATCCCCGTGAACAGCGGGTTAGCCGATATGAGGCGGTACGGACATTGCGTCCTGGTTAACACGCAATGACATGGATGAAACGACGGCTAACAGAATTCCCCCTCTACGATCTTGCTCGCGTCGCCGGCCCAGTCGCCGTTGAAATTGAAGGCGAGCGCATGCCTGCCGTCGGCCGTCGTCACCGCCGTCGACGCGGAGCCGTGAATGCCGCCGTCATGGCCCCAGACGTGGACTCCGCAGGTCAGCGTGGTGTCCATGAGACCGAGGCCGTAGCGGACATGGGGCGCGATCCGGGTGTCCACCGTGGTCTTCATTTCCTTGAGCTGCCGCGCCGGAAGGAGTTTTCCGCCGAGCAGCGCGGCGTAGAAGCGGTCGAGGTCCGCGGAATTCGAGATCATTTCTCCGGCGGCGGAGGCGACGGACGGGTTCAGGGCCGTGACGTCGTACACCGCACCCCGGGGATCGGTGAATTTCGAGTAGGCGCGGCTGCTCGGCCGCGGGACGGTCACCCGGGTGCCGGGCAGCGAGGTGCCCGTCAGGCGCAGGGGCCCGACGACCCGGCGGGTGATCTCCTCGGCGTAGGAGTGTCCGGTCACCTTCTCGATCACCATGCCGGCCAGGACGTAGTTGGTGTTGGAGTAGTTCCAGGACGTGCCCGGCGCGAAGTCCGGCCGGTGCCGCATCGCGATGGCCACCAGCTGCTGCGGGGTGAGCGTGTCGTAGCGGTGCCGGTCGAAGCCGTCCTTGGTGAAGTAGGCGCGGCCGAAGTCCGCGTCGGCGGTGTAGCTGTAGACGCCGCTGGTGTGGTTCAGCAGTTGGCGGACGGTGATGCGGCGGCCGTCGTTGCCGTTGCCGTGGACGACGCCCGGCAGCCACTTCTCCACGCTGTCGTCGAGCGACAGCCGCCCCTCGGCCTCCAGTTGGAGCAGGACGGTGGAGACGAAGGTCTTGGTGATGCTGCCGACGCGGTAGCGGTCGGCGGCGGAGCGCGGCTTCCCGGTGCGCAGGTCGCCGACACCCGCCGTGGCGGACCAGGTGCCGTGGGCGTCCCGGGCGGTGGCGGTCACCCCGGGGACCCCGGCCGCGACCGCCGCCTCGACGGCTTCGCGGGTGGCGCCGTGCCCGCCGCCCGCCGGCGGTGCCGCCACGGCCGGGGCCGCCAGGGCCGCCGAGACGAGCAGGGCGGTGGCGCCCACGAGAGTCGCGCCCAGGGTCGTGCGTACGCGCATGTCTTCCCCCAACCTGTGATGAACGGTGCGGTCGGGGTGAGAAACCGGTGCCGGATGCGCGAAGGTTGCTTGCCGGTAGGCCAGTTGGGTGGTTTTCAGCCCTTCTTCAGCACCAGCTCGACTGTCACGGTCCGCCGCGGCGCCGCCGAGGGTCGTGCTCGCGCCGGGGGCGTCGCAGGCCGGATCGCGGTAGAGGGCGGCGAGGCCGGTCTCCGCATGCGGTGAGTGCCGTGCGGCGGCGCGCGGCCGAAGTGGGCCGCGGCCGGTTCCTCGCGCACGACGCGCGGCCGGCCGGGGCTGTCGCCGAGGCTCCGGTAGACGCCGGCACCTCGCCGGGGACGCCGGTGGCGGCCTCGCTGCCGGTGGGGCGCGTGGCGTAGCCGATTCCGGCGCGGAGCGAGGCCGCTCCGGCGGCGGCGAGGACGGTACGGCGCCCGGCCCCCAGCGCGGAGGTGACGGCAGAGCGTGTGCGCGACATGGCGCGATCTCCCGGGGCGCGAACGCGTCGGCAGTGGTCGCGGGCCGTCGCAGGCGCGGACGCCCCGCTCGCGGTGGATGCTTGGCGGCGGGAACGACCGAGGCGTGAACGCGCCGGCAACGCGCGGCGCCGATCGACGTACGGGGACCACGGGGCGGGGCTGGGCCACGCGGCGGCCGGCAAGGGGCGCGGGCCGCCGTGCGCCCGTCACGCCGTGTTCACCGGCCGGGGTGTCCGCCGGGCCGCGCGGCCCGCTCCGGGCGCCCGTGGGAGGGCCGTTCACGCCACAGCGTCAGGGCGGTGTCGACGAGGGGGACGCGGTTCAGTCCGGGTACGGCGTCCAGCGGCTGCCAGGCGGCGAAGTCGGTGGACCCGCCGATCTCGTAGCGCAGTTCGCCGCCGGTGATCTCGCCCGCGTAGACGATCCGCAGCCCGTGGTGGTCCGTGCGGCGGCCGACGCGCGGGTGGCCGACCAGGCGGAGGGAGTCGACGCCGAGGAGATCGGTGACCCGGATGCGGTAGCCGGTCTCCTCGGCGACCTCGCGGCGGACGGTGTCGTACGGGTCCTCGCCGTGCTCCATGCCGCCGCCGGGCAGCACCCACTCCTGAGTGCCGTCCGGCCCCGGCGAGCGGGCGAGCAGGAGCTGTCCGTCGCGGACGCACACGGCGTAGGCCGCCACCCTCAATTTCCTTCGCATGCGCGGACGTTAGCGCGCGATGTCCGGATTCGCCGGGGAATACTCGGGAGCCGACCAGCGCAGCGGGAGGGCGGCCGGGGTCCACAGGATCTCCTCGGGGACGAAGCGGACGGTACGCCCGCCGTCGGCCGTGAACTCGGCGCGCGCCTCGCCGGTGAGCTGCAGGGTGTCGCCCGTGGCCCAGTCGAGGAAGAGCAGCCCGGCGCGGGGGTCGGTGCGCAGGTTGCCGAGCGTCAGGAACATGGCGTTGCCGGCGTAGTCGGGCCAGGCGAGTCCGTGCGGCGAGGTGACCTGGACGAAGCCGGGGTTGCCGCCGCGGTGGCTGACGTCGGCCCCGCCGGGGTGCACGGTGGCGAGGAAGAAGGTGTCGGCGGCGCGGATGAACTCCCGCTGCACCGAGCCGAGTTCGGTCATCCGTCGCGGGGGCGACGGCGTACGGCCGGCGACCGTCTCGTAGGCGTGCCTGCGCTGGATGTGCTTGGGGCAGTTGGAGAAGACCTGATCGGCCTCGACGGCGAAGCCCCGCGCCGTGGGGCGCAGCCGGCCGTTGAGGCGCATACGGCGGCGGGTGCGGGGATCCAGGGCGATGGTGCCTACGGGGGTGTCGGGGGTGCGCAGCGCGCCGGTGAGCGGATCCGGGGCGTGTCCGCCGTCCCCGGCCACGGACATCCGCCGGGGCCCGGTCGCCCGGACGAAGCCCGGCGCCCCCGTCAGCGCCGACGCCCACACCCGGCCCGTCGCCGGGTCCGCCGCACCGACGACGAGCAGGGGCTGCAGTTCCAGGAAGGCCGCCGCGACCGGCTTGATGTCCTGGCCGAGGGAGCGGCCGACGTGCTCGGCGCGGTCGCGGAGTCCCATCAGCTCCTGCACGGCGAGCGAGCCCGCGTGATAAGCGCTCATGACTAGAAGAAACCGCAGGTCGGAGCGGACTCGTGGGGAGCCGGGGCGGTCTCGTCGCCGAGGGGCGCGGCGATCTCCACCCGGATGCCGTCCGGGTCGTGGAAGAAGATGCCGCCCGAGGTGCCGCCCTCGCGGTGGGCGACCACGCCGTCGTGGGCGAAGTCGATCCCGGCGGCCCGCAGCGCGGACTCGTGGGCGCGGACCTCGTCGAGGGAGTCGACGCTCAGGGCGAGGTGGTGCAGTCCGGGCCGGCCGCTGTCGTACGACCCTCGCGCCTGCTGCCAGAGGGTGACGAGCGGGGGGCCGCCGGCCTCCCCCAGCATCGCCCAGCGCTGGTGGTCCTCCTTGCCCTCGGCGAGCACGGCGAAGCCGAGGAGGTCGCGGTAGAGAGCGAGGGAACGGTCGAGGTCGGTGACGTTCAGGCCGGTGTGCGCGAGGCGCGGAGCCATGGCTGTCCTTTCGGGATGCCGCGGGATGTCTAACTGTTGTACTTGACGTTAGAGGGTTAGAGGCAGAGTCGTCAACCGGTCACGTACTCTTGAGGGGTTAGACGAGAAGGAGTGTCCGATGCCCGTCGCCCGCGACCCCCGCCCGCTCACCGGCGAGCCCCTCGCCCTCGACCTGCTCAACACCCGCTGGAACCGGGAGGGCGAGATACAGGACCTGCTCGAGGGCACCGATGGGCTGGCGGTGTGGCTCGCGAGCAACGGGCTGGCCGGGAGCCACGCGGCGAACCCCGAGGTGCTGGACCACCTGCGCGAGGCGCGCGAGGCGCTGAGGGCGGCGGTCGACGGGGCACCGGAGCGGGCCGCGCCGCTCCTGGACGCCGTACTGGACCACGGGCGGATCCGGGCCCGGCTGACCGCCGAGGGCCCCGCCGAGGAGCCGGAGTTCGCCGACCCCGCCTGGGGCCCGGCCTGGCTCGCCGCCCGGAACTACCTGGAACTGCTCACCCGCGCCCCGGAGCGGATCCGCGTCTGCGCCGGGGGCGGCTGCGTCCTGCACTTCTACGACACCTCACGCAACGGCACCCGCCGCTGGTGCTCGATGGCCGCCTGCGGCAACCGGGCGAAGGCGTCCCGCCACTACGCGCGCTCGAAGGAGGCCTGAGCGCGCCGCCGCCGGTGGGGACGAGGGTGAGAACGGGGCTCACCGCTCGTCGCACGTGGTGCGCCCGGACGCGGCCAGCGCCTCGGTGATCCACGCCCGGTCGACGGCGACGCGGGCGTCGCCCACGGCCCACAGGGTCGCGTTCCGCTCGCCCGCGCCGACCGTGACGAGCACGTGCTGTCCCGTGCGCGGGGCCGGCCGCGCACCGGCGTCCAGCAGGAAGGTGACCTCGGCCGGCCCGTGGGCGGGCTTGTAGGACCGGGTCACGGTGAGCGTCACCCGGCTCCACGAGGACGACGCCTGCGGCCGCACGCCCGCCACCGTCCCCTCCACCACCAGCCGGGAACAGGCGAGTTCGCGTGCCGGATCGGCCGGCCGGCCGCTGTCCTCCCCGCGGACCGGCGCGTCCTTGCCGGCGGACGTCGCGCTCGGCCCGCTGTCGGCCGCGCCGGCGCCGTGCGTCACCAGCCAGCCGAACCCGGCGACCGCCGCGAAGGCCGCCGCACCGGCGAGGGCGCCGACCGCGACGCGCAGCGTACGGCGGCGCCCGGAGGGACGGCCGGGACGCGGCGGGCGGTTCGGGCGAGGGGGGCGTGCCGGGTGTCGGGAACGGTTCGGGCGCCGTGGGACACGGGGGGCGCCGGAGCCGTCGGAACCGGTGGCGGCATCGGAGTCACCGGCGGCCTCACCGGTCAACGCCTGTGCCAGGAAGCCCAGTTGCTCTCTGAGCACCGCCAGGTCGGCCTCGGCTGCCCGGTGCTCGGCGAGGAAGGCGGGGTCCCGGCGGGCCGCCTCCGGCAGCGGTTCGCCGGTGATGGCGGCCATGAGCGCGTCGGCGCGTCGGCGGTCGCCGTACCCCGAGGATCCCGCGGGATCCCCTCCATCCTCGCAGCCGCCGCCGTCATCCCCACCGCCGTCGAGGCCCCCGCAGCCGCCGTAACCGCGGCCCTCGCAGGCCCCGCAGGCCCCGCAGCCCGTGCGGTCGCCGACCCCAGCGCCTCCACGGCTCACATCGCCCCCAGATACACCGTGGCGCCCGGGGCCCCCGCCACCCTCGCAAACCCCGCCCGCGCAGGCGTCGCGTCCCCCGTAGCCTCCATCGCCCACATCGCCCCCACTTCCCCCGGCTCTCCCGCTACGCCCGGGGCCCCCGCCACCCTCGCAAACCCCGCCCGCGCAGGCGTCGCGTCCCCCGTAGCCTCCATCGCCCACATCGCTCCCACTTCCCCCGGCTCCCCCGCTACGCCCGGGGCCCCCGCCACCCTCGCAAACCCCGCCCGCGCAGGCGTCGCGTCCCCCGTAGCCTCCATCGCCCACATCGCCCCCACTTCCCCCGGCT
>NZ_JBVJMF010000027.1:0-56652 GCF_055584345.1 Streptomyces sp. NPDC104106 | reverse complement strand
CTCCCCCGCTACGCCCGGGGCCCCCGCTGCCCCCGCTGCCCCCGCGGCCCTCGCCGTCCAAACCCCCGTGCCCGGCGGTCATGTCACACCACCTCGTCCTCGTGCAGCCGGTCGCGCAGGGCGCGGACCGCCGTGTGCAGCCTGCTCTTGACCGTGCCCTCCGGGATGCCCAGCTCCTCGGCGATGGCCCGCACGGGCAGGTCGGCGAAGAAGCGCAGCACGAGCACCTGGCGCTGGGCGGCGGGCAGGTCGTCCAGGCCCTGGGCCACGGCGAGGGAGAGCACGCTGGTCTCCTCGCCGGAGGGGTGCGCGGGTGCGCGCAGCGCGGCCAGGCGCTCGCCAAGCCGTTCCTGGCGCCGCCTGGCCCGGTGCCAGTCCATGGCGAGGCGGGAGGCGACGACCGCCGCCCACGCCGACACGTCCCGCGGCGCCTCCTGGCCGTTCGCGGTCCGCTCCAGCAGCCGCAGCCGGACCTGCTGTACCCCGTCCGGCAGGTCCGACTGCGGCACCCCGCCGAGCGCGAGCACCGCCCTCACCCGGCGTTCCTGGGCCGCGTCCAGCGGGTCGTCACCGGCACCGCCGTCCGTACCGGCCCCGTACGACACCTGGTCACGGCGCGCCCCTCCGCGCAGCACACGCCACCCCCTCACGCGTTTGCCCTATGACGCCGGAGCAGCGGAAAACGTTCGGCCCGCTCCGTACGTCCCGCGAGGCGTACGTCACACCGCCGTGTGGCGGGGGTCCGCACGGGCAGGGGCGGGACAGCACAGCTTGCGGCGCGGACCCCCTCGTGGGGGAATTCCTCCAGCTCAGCGCGGGGAACGACGCAGGTGTGGAACCGTCGTCCGAGGGAAGCGTGTCCCACTCCTCGGGCACGCCCGGCAAAGAATTGGACAGGCGGACCGGGGTGGGCCGCATGATGGAAATGCCCCGGTCACGCACCTGGTCATGGAAGAGACGGAAACAGAGGAGTCGCTGTGAGGATCGGAATCGTCGGAGCCACCGGTCAGGTCGGCACGGTCATGCGCAGGATCCTCACGGAGCGCGACTTCCCGGTGACGCAGCTGCGCCTGTTCGCCTCGGCCCGCTCGGCGGGCACCGTGCTGGACGGCGTGACCGTGGAGGACGCGGCGACCGCCGACTACACCGGCCTCGACATCGTGCTCTTCTCCGCGGGCGGCGCGACCTCCAGGGCGCTGGCGCCGAAGGTCGCCTCCCAGGGCGCCGTCGTGATCGACAACTCCTCGGCCTGGCGCATGGACCCCGAGGTCCCGCTGGTCGTCTCCGAGGTGAACCCGCACGCGATCGCCGACCGTCCCAAGGGCATCATCGCCAACCCGAACTGCACCACGATGGCCGCGATGCCGGCCCTGAAGGTGCTGCACGAGGAGGCGGACCTCCAGGCCCTCGTCGTCGCCACCTACCAGGCGGTGTCCGGCTCGGGCCTCGCGGGCGTGGCCGAGTTGCACGGCCAGGTGCAGAAGGTCGCCGCCGAGGCCGACAGGCTCACCCACGACGGCCAGGCGGTCGACTTCCCCGAGCCGCAGGTCTACAAGCGCACCATCGCCTTCAACGTGCTGCCCTTCGCGGGCAACCTCGTCGACGACGGTCTGAACGAGACCGACGAGGAGCAGAAGCTGCGCAACGAGTCCCGCAAGATCCTGGAGATCCCGGGGCTGAAGGTCTCCGGCACCTGTGTGCGCGTCCCGGTGTTCTCCGGCCACTCCCTGCAGGTCAACGCCCGCTTCGGCCGCCCGCTCTCCCCGGAGCGCGCGACCGAGCTGCTGGCGAAGGCACCGGGCGTCGCCCTCTCCGACATCCCGACCCCGCTGCAGGCCGCCGGTCAGGACCCGTCGTACGTCGGCCGCGTCCGCCGCGACGAGACGGTGGACAACGGCCTCGCGCTGTTCATCTCCAACGACAACCTCCGCAAGGGCGCCGCGCTGAACGCGGTCCAGATCGCGGAGCTGGTGGCGGCGGAGCTGTCCGCGAAGTAGTCCCGGCTGTACGGCGCAGGGCGGTCGCGTCTCACGCGGCCGCCCTTCCCGTCCCCGTGACCTCACGCCGCCGCCCCGCGCGTGTCCGCGGCCGGTACGGCGGTCGGCCCCGGCCCGTCCGCGAGCCGCCCGCCCGTGAAGGCGCCCAGCGCGATCGCCGTGTTGAGCACCGCGGCGAACAGCGCGGAGGCCGCCTCCGGGGCCCCCTGGCGCCGCGGCGGCCAGCCGGTTCTGCGCGCAGCCGGACACCCCGCCGTAGGCGCAGCCCCAGACCAGGAGCAGCGCCGCCGAGCCGGCCGCCGTGCCCCCGGCCGGCTCCAGAGCGTGACCGTCTCCCGCCGCCATCCGCCGGCGGCGCGGGACCGCGTCGGCCTGTCGGACCTCGCGTCGGTCCCGCTGATCGCCCTGGCCCCGCCGTACTGGCGCACCGCGCGGGCTCCCACTGCGCTGCCGGGCCCGGCGGCCACCACGCTCCAGGAAGCCCTCTGCGCGCAGACGGGGACGGTACGGGAGTTCGCGCGGGCGCTGGCGGGGCGGCGCGAGCGGGCGGGGGCGACTACGAACGCGCGTCCCGCCGCACCTCGTAGAGGAAGCACCCGTACTCCACCGCCCGCACGTGCACCAGCGCCACCTCCGGGTCGGCGAAGGCCTCGGCGAGGGCGGCCGGGAAGTCGTCGCGGACCAGGCGGCCGCCCAGGATGTGGCCCTCGGCGGAGTAGCGGCGCAGGACGCGGTGGGCGTCGGTGTAGGGCAGGGCGGCGGGGTCGGCGGGGCCCGCGCAGGGTTCGGCGTGGAGGAAGACCGGGCCCTGTTCGTCGTAGGCGCCGGGGCGGGCGCCCGTGCGCGCCGCCCAGCGGCGCAGCGGCGCGTACGACACCAGGGCGATGCGCTCCCCCGGCGCGCTGCGGCGCAGGCAGCAGCGCAGCGGGGCGCCGCCCTCCTCGTCGGTGAAGGGGGCCATCGGGCGGCCCGCGTCGTCCGTGACCCGCAGGGCGCGGGCGACCTCCGGCGGGATCGGACGGGCGGTGCGGGTCGTGGCGTGGGCCGTTGTCGTCGTCATGGGACCAGCGTCCGTTTCCGGCGCCGCCGTCACCGGCGGGATCCGGACATCGCGTTCCCCACGGGTCCCATGGAAGGATGGCGGAACCCAGACATAACGAGGAGATGACCGCGTGCCTGGCACAAACCTGACTCGCGAAGAGGCGCAGCAGCGGGCCGAGCTGCTCACCGTTGACTCGTACGAGATCGATCTCGACCTCTCCGGCGCGCAGGAGGGCGGTACCTACCGGTCCGCGACCACGGTGCGCTTCGACGTCGCCCGCGGCGGTGCCGAGTCCTTCATCGACCTGGTGGCGCCCACCGTCCACGAGGTGACCCTGAACGGCGACGCGCTCGACCCCGCCGAGGTCTTCGCGGACTCGCGGATCGCGCTGCCCGGGCTGCTGGAGGGGCGCAACGTCCTGCGGGTCGTCGCCGACTGCGCGTACACCAACACCGGCGAGGGGCTGCACCGGTTCGTCGACCCCGTCGACGAACAGGCCTACCTCTACACCCAGTTCGAGGTGCCGGACGCCCGCCGGGTGTTCGCCTCGTTCGAGCAGCCGGACCTGAAGGCCACCTTCCAGTTCACCGTCACGGCGCCCGAGGGCTGGACGGTGGTGTCGAACTCGCCGACGCCCGAGCCGAAGGACAACGTCTGGACCTTCGAGCCGACCCCGCGCATCTCGACGTACATCACCGCGCTGATCGCCGGCCCGTACCACTCGGTGCACAGCGTGTACGAGAAGGACGGCCAGTCCGTGCCGCTCGGCATCTACTGCCGTCCCTCGCTCGCCGAGTTCCTCGACTCGGACGCCATCTTCGAGGTGACCCGGCAGGGCTTCGACTGGTTCCAGGAGAAGTTCGACTACGCGTACCCCTTCGCGAAGTACGACCAGCTGTTCGTGCCGGAGTTCAACGCGGGCGCGATGGAGAACGCCGGTGCCGTCACCATCCGGGACCAGTACGTCTTCCGCTCCAAGGTGACCGACGCGGCCTACGAGATGCGGGCCGAGACCATCCTGCACGAGCTGGCCCACATGTGGTTCGGCGACCTCGTGACGATGGAGTGGTGGAACGACCTGTGGCTGAACGAGTCGTTCGCCACCTACACCTCCATCGCCTGCCAGGCCGCCGCCCCCGGCTCGCGCTGGCCGCACTCGTGGACCACGTTCGCCAACTCCATGAAGACCTGGGCGTACCGGCAGGACCAGCTGCCCTCCACACACCCGATCATGGCGGACATCCGCGACCTGGACGACGTGCTCGTCAACTTCGACGGCATCACCTACGCCAAGGGCGCGAGCGTGCTGAAGCAGCTCGTCGCGTACGTCGGTGAGGACGAGTTCTTCAAGGGCGTGCAGGCCTACTTCAAGCGCCACGCGTTCGGCAACACGCGCCTGTCCGACCTGCTCGGCGCCCTGGAGGAGACCTCCGGCCGCGATCTGAAGACCTGGTCGAAGAAGTGGCTGGAGACGGCGGGCATCAACATCCTGCGCCCGGAGATCGCCACCGACGCCGACGGTGTCGTCACCTCCTTCGCCGTCCGCCAGGAGGCCCCGGCGCTGCCCGCCGGCGCCAAGGGCGAGCCGGTCCTGCGCCCGCACCGCGTCGCCATCGGCCTCTACGACCTCTCCGACTCCGGCAAGCTGGTGCGCACCGAGCGGATCGAGCTGGACGTCGACGGCGAGCTGACGGCCGTGCCGCAGCTGAACGGCAGGCGCCGCCCGGCGGTCGTGCTGCTCAACGACGACGACCTGTCGTACGCCAAGGTCCGCCTGGACGACGAGTCGCTGAAGACGGTCACCGAGCACCTGGGCGACTTCGAGCAGTCCCTTCCGCGTGCCCTGTGCTGGGCGTCGGCCTGGGACATGACGCGGGACGCCGAACTGGCCGCCCGCGACTACCTCTCCCTGGTCCTGTCGGGCATCGGCAAGGAGTCCGACATCGGTGTGGTGCAGTCGCTGCACCGCCAGGTCAAGCTCGCCATCGACCTGTACGCCGACCCGGCCGGCCGCGAGGCCCTGCTGACCCGCTGGACCGACGCGACGCTGGCGCATCTGCGCGCGGCCGAGCCCGGACGCGACCACCAGCTGGCGTGGGCCCGCGCCTTCGCGGCGACGGCCCGCACCCCGGAGCAGCTGGACCTGCTGGAGGCGCTGCTGGAGGGCACGCAGACCATCGAGGGCCTGGCCGTGGACACCGAGCTGCGCTGGGCGTTCGTGGAGCGGCTGGCGGCGGTCGGCCGCTTCGACGAGGCGGAGATCGCGGCCGAGTACGAGCGGGACAAGACCGCGGCCGGCGAGCGGCACGCGGCCACCGCCCGCGCGGCCCGGCCGACGGAGGAGGCCAAGGCGGAGGCCTGGGCGTCGGTGATCGACTCCGACAAGCTGCCCAACGCCGTGCAGGAGGCCGTGATCGGCGGCTTCGTGCAGACCGACCAGCGCGAGCTGCTGGCGCCGTACGCGGACAGGTACTTCGAGGTCCTCAAGGGCGTCTGGGACTCCCGTTCGCACGAGATGGCCCAGCAGATCGCCATCGGCCTGTACCCGTCGGTCCAGGTCTCCGAGGAGACCCTGGCCAAGACGGACACCTGGCTCTCCGCGGCCGACCCGACCGCGGCCCTGCGCCGCCTCGTCTCCGAGTCCCGCGCGGGCGTGGAGCGCGCCCTGCGGGCCCAGGCGGCGGACGCGGCGGCCGGCGCGTAGGCACCACCACGGTCACGAGGGCGCCCGGACGCCGTACCGGGCGCCCTCGTCCATGCCCGGCCTCCTCAGCCGAGGGCACCGGTGAACCACGAGGTGCGGTACGAGTTCACGCCCGAGTGACGCCGGCGGTGGTGGCCGCGCCCTGAAGGGCCTGCAGTACCCGGCTCACCGCCCGTCCGCTCTCCCCGCCCCTGCGGACCGCCGCCGTCACGTGCCGGACCGGGCCGTCAGGGCCGAGATCGCGCATCACCACGCCGTCACGCCGGCCGGCGGCCATCCTCGGGACCAGGGCCACCCCCATCCCCGCCTCCACCATGGCGAGGATCGCGGTCCAGCCCGCGGCGCAGTGGCCCTGGTGGGGGCTGAAGCCGGCGGCCTCGCAGGCGCGGCGGGTGATGTCCGACCAGGGGCCGCTGCCGCCGAAGATCCAGCTTTCGGCGGCCAGGTCCGGCAGGGACAGGGTCGCCGCGCGGGCGAGGGGGTGGTCGGGGGGCAGGGCGATGTCCAACGGGTCCGCGAGCAGGGGGACCTGGGTGAAGCGGGGGTCGGCCGCGCTCGGGGCCTCGGCCGCCAGGGACAGGGCGAGGTCCACCTCGGCGGCGGCCAGGAGGTCGTACGCCTCGGCCGCCTCCGCCTCCCGTACGCGCACGCTCACCCCGGGGTGCGCCTTGCGCAGGGAGCGTACGGCCGGTACGACGAGCGCGGGGACGGCGGTGGGGAACGCGCCCACCCGCACCTCCCCCGCCTCCCCCTGCCGGTACGCCGCCAACGCGGCCTCCACGCGCTCCAGTTGCTCGAACACCGGCTCCGTCCGCTCCAGCACCAGCCGGGCCGCGTCGGTGAGCCGCACCCGGCGCCCCCGCGCCTCCAGCAGGGGCACCCCCAGCTGCCGGGCGAGGTTGGTCAGCTGCTGCGACACCGCCGAGGGCGTCATGTGCAGCGCCTCGGCCGCCGCGGTCACCGTCTCCCGCTCCCGCAGGGTGCGCAGGATCTGCAGCTTCCGGATGTCCCACTCGACCATGCCGGAAAGCTACACGTCACCACCGCCGTCAGCGGCGCGTGCCCGCGCCCAGGATGACGCCGGCCAGGATCAGGAGCAGCGAGAGCAGTTGGGGCCAGCCGGTCGTCTCGCCGAGGAGCGGCCAGGACAGCAGGGCCACGCAGACCGGCTGGAGGTAGTAGACGATGCCCGCGCGGGTGGCGCCGATCAGGGTGATGGCCTTGTTCCAGGCGAAGAAGGCGAGGGCCGAGGAGGCCACGCCCACGTAGAGGAGCGGCAGGACCGTGCCGGCGGTGGGGGTGAAGCCGCCCTCGACGGCCACGCTCGCCACCTGGACGGGCAGGAGGAGGAGGGTGCCGACGACGAACGTGGTGAACAGGAAGGCGGTACCGCCGAGTTCCGCCGGCCTCCGGCGCAGCAGCGCGCTGTAGCCCGCGAAGCAGCAGGCGGCCGCGATCATCCAGAGGTCGCCGGTGGAGAAGCGGGCGGCGCCGCCCACGAGGAGTGCCACGCCCGCGCAGGCGATCAGCAGTCCCGCCGTGCGCCGCGCGCCGAGCCGTACGCCGCCCAGCCGTTCGAAGAGCGCCATGAGTACCGGCGAGGCCGCCATGATCATGCCCATCGTGGCGGCCGGGGTGGTCAGTCCGGCCTGGTTGACGAGGGTGTTGTAGACGGCCACCCCGAGGAGGGAGGCGAGCAGGA
Organism: Streptomyces sp. NPDC104106; assembly: GCF_055584345.1. Lineage (NCBI taxonomy): Bacteria > Bacillati > Actinomycetota > Actinomycetes > Kitasatosporales > Streptomycetaceae > Streptomyces > Streptomyces sp. NPDC104106. Next base: position 49,207 of record NZ_JBVJMF010000027.1, on the reverse strand, counting down.
CGTACCGGGCGTGGCGGCGCAGCAGCGCCCGCCGGCGCCAGGCCTGGCGGGCGCCGAAGGGAGCCACGGCGAGCAGCGCGATCACCCAGCGCCAGAAGGCGTGCTGGATGGGCGGGACGCTGTCGTGCAGACCTCGGGAGGTGACGAAGCTGCCCGACCAGACGACCGTGGCGAGGGCTGCGCAGGCGAGCCCGAGGAGGGGAGCGGCGGGGCGGGAGGAAGCGGGCGAGCCGGTGGAGGAGGTCGAGGATGACGGGGAGGGGGAGGGGGTGACGGTCCGGGGTAGGACGGCGGTCACGGGAGTCCTTTCGGCGGGAGCGGGAGCGGCTGATCGCTCCCGCTACCGTCGCAAGCAGCCGTCTGTCAGGTCCATCGAATCTTTTCGACCGTTCTTTTCAGAAAACCTGAAAGGTCGCCTGGCGCCCCCAGCCCCGACTCCGCCACCTCCGCCACCTCCGCCGCCTGCGCCGAGCTGGCCCGCCAGCGTCGCCCCGAAGGCCAGCGCCATGCCCGCCACCTGCACCGGCGTCAGCGCCTGCCCGAGCGCCGCCCAGCCGACGACGGCCGCGGTCAGCGGGGACAGCGGGCCGAGGAAGGCGACCTGGGGCGCGCCGAGCCGGCCGATGCCGCGGAACCACAGCCAGTAGGCCACCGCCGTGTTGGCCAGGGCCAGATAGGCGTAGCCGCCCACGGCTCCGGCGTCCAGGGCCGGCGGGGCGCCCTCGGCGAGGAGGGCGACCGGCGCGATGAGCAGGCCGCCCGCGGTGAGCTGCCAGCCGGTGAGGGCGAGCGGGCCGACGCCGTCCGGGCGGCCCCACCGCTTCGTCAGCACCGTACCGACGGCCATCGAGGCGGTGGAGGCCACGGCCGCGAGCACCCCGACCACGTCGAGGGCCCCGGCTCCCTGGAGGACGACCAGGCTGACGCCGAGCGCGGCGACGACGCCGGTGGCGACCGTGCGCCCGGCCGGCCGCCGCCCCAGCAGCAGCGCCGAGAGGCCGACGACGAACAGCGGCTGGACCGAGCCCACGACGGCCGCCATGCCGCCGGGCAGCCGGTACGCCGAGACGAACAGCAACGGGAAGAAGGCACCGATGTTCAGCGCGCCGAGCAGCAGCGACTTCCACCACCAGGCGCCCTTCGGCAGCACGCGGGCCACCGCGAGCAGCACGAGCCCGGCGGGCAGGGCACGCACGAGGGCCGTGAACAGCGGGCGGTCCGGCGGCAGGAACTCGGTGGTCACCGCGTAGGTGGTGCCCCAGGAGACGGGGGCGAGGGCGGTGAGCGCGACGGTGGTCAGGGACCGGTTCACGGCCGGACTCCTTCGGATGCGGCGGGGACGGGGGAGGCGAGGGGGGCGGGGACGGCGGTACAGGACGCCACCGGCGCCGGCCGCGGCCGTACCGCGTCCGCCGGCAGCCGGCGCTCGACGCGGATCAGGAGGGTGGCCGCGAGGGCCGAGGTGGCGATGAGGAGCATCCACGGCGCCCGGCCGTCCAGCGCGAGCAGGGCCGTGAACAGGGAGGGCGCCACCGCCTTCGCCAGCGACCAGGACATCTGGTGCGCGGCCTGGTAGCGCCCGCGCACCGCCTCGGGCGCCGCCGCGACCGCGAGCACCTGGGCGGCCGGGCTGTGGATCAGCTCGCCCAGGGTGTAGACGACGGTCACGGCGATCAGCGCGCCGCCCAGCACCACCGCGGAGCCGGGCCGCAGCGTGCCGAGCACGATCTGCGTGGCGAACGCGGCCGCGAACAGGGCCCCGCCCAGCGCCGCCGCCCGGGTGCGCCGGGCGCCCGTACGCCGCACCCGCGCGCCGACGGAGACCCCGGCCACCGCGCACAGCACGGTGTTGAGGGTGAACGCGGCGCCGGTGAGCGCCGCGGGACCGTGCAGCCACTCCACCACGAACAGCGGGAAGAGCACGGAGAGGGCCGAATAGCTCAGCGCGTTCAGGAAGTTGGCGCCGGTGAGGACCAGGAAGGGACGGTCGGCGAGCACCAGCCGGTACCCCCCGCCCGCCCCGCGCGGCCCCGGGCCCCCGTCCGCCGCGCGCAGCGGCCGCAGCGGGCGCAGCAGCAGCGCCGCGAGCGCGAAGGAGAGGGCGTTGCCCCAGGCCGCGTAGGTGTAGCCGGTGCTGCCCGCGAGGGAGATGACCAGCGTGGCGAGCAGCGCGCCCGCGCCGTTGCCGGCGTTCTGGAGCGCCCGCGTGGCCGCCTGGAGCCGGTCCTGCCCGGTCCCGCGCGCCAGTTCGCCGATCAGCGACTGCTGGGCGGCGGGGAAGGCCCGGTCGGCGGCCGCGGTGACGAGCGCGACGGCCGCGAAGGCGGGCAGGGAGTGGGCGAAGGGGTAGAGGGCGAAGCCGGCGGCCCGGACGCCGTAGAGCAGGTACAGCATCGGCTTCGCGCCGTACCGGTCCACCGCCGTACCGGCGAGCGGCAGTACGGCGATGCCCGCCAGGCCGGTGGCCGTGAGCACGGCGCCGACGACCGGGAAGGACAGCCCGGTCACGGCATGGAAGAAGACCAGCGTGAACGGGACGTACATGCCGGTGCCGACGCCGTTGACCGCGGCGGTGACGGGCAGGGCCCATTCTCCCGGAACGCGCTCGTCCACGGACCTGGTGCGCTTCATCGTGCCGGCCTCCTCAGGACGTCGCTGACCGGAGGTAGCTCGGCCAGGAGTAGCTTGATGAAAAATAGCTTAGCTCTAAGCTACTTTTCCGCAAGAGGCTTTTTACTGATCTACTTTCTTGCGAGCGACCAAGGAGGGCGCGATACTCGGCGCATGAGCGAAGATCCGGAGCAGCGCGGGGATGCCGTCGACGCGATCATCGGCCAGTGGGCGGCCGTCCGCCCCGACCTGGAGACCCGGGCGATGGAGATCTTCGGGCGGATCTACCGCCTCTCCCGCACCATGGGCGACCGCATGGAGAAGGCGTACCAGCCGTACGGCATCTCACGCGGCGAGTTCGACGTGCTGGCGACGCTGCGCCGCTCCGGCGAGCCCTACACCCTCTCCCCGCGCCAGCTGTCGGCCACGCTCATGCTCACCACCGGCGGCATGACCGGCCGCCTCGACAAACTGGAGCGGGCGGGCCTGCTGCGCCGCTCCCCAGACCCCCACGACCGCCGCGGACTGAAGGTGACGCTGACCGACAAGGGGCTGGACGTCATCGACCAGGCGGTCGGCGCCGGCCTCGACGTCCAGACGGCGGCCGTGTCCGCCCTGGACGACGAGCAGGCCGGCCAACTGGCCGACCTGCTCAGGGAGTTGCTGGCAGGGACACAGGAGGCGGCGGAGCACTAGTGTCCCGGCAGGCAACGTTTGCCCGTCAGGGAGCGGCGTCCGGTGCGTGCTGTCGGCGTGCCGGCCGGAAGTCCTCGTACTGGGCGTACGTGGGCTTTCGGCCGGTGCGGCGAGTGGGGGCACCTCCCGCGCAGCGGGGGAGCGTGCCGGGCGTCGCGACGGGGCGAACGTCGCCTGCCCGGGCACCAGCGTCCGGCCGCCCCACCCGCCCGGCCATCGCCCTCGGGCATCCCCGCCCGGCCTCGTCCTTCAGTCCTCGCCCGTCAGCTCACGCTCGGCCTTCGGCCACCGACCGGCTATCGCCCCACGTGCGCCGCGAGCGCCCTCTCGATCGCCGCCGGATCCGCGGCCTCCGCCGCCCAGGCCGCGTGCCCGTCGGGGCGCACCGGCACGGCCGTACGGCGGTCGCTCGCCCGGTGCGCCGCGGTCAGCCGGTCCTCGCGGCCCGGCCGCGCCGCGTACGGCTCCGGGGTGATCAGGACGAAGCGGCCGCCGCGCAGGGCCTCGTAGAGGCGGGCGCCGCGCCGCACAACACGGCGGCCGCACCGCCGAACGGGACAACGGCGGAACGGCGAAACGCCGAGGGCGCCGACCCCACCCGGGTACGCCGAACGTGCGTACCGACGGGAGGTCAGGCGCCCCCGGCGAAGGAGAAGAACCGGTGTCCGGCCGGATCAGGCCTTGGCGCCGGACTTCGTGTCGGTGTTGGAGGACGGCTTGAGGCTCCGGACCTTGGACTTGTCGAGCGCCATCACCAGGCCGGCGATGACGGCGAACAGGGCCAGCGGGATCAGCACGTAGAGGCCCAGCGTCTGGATGACGCTCAGGCCCTTGCCGGGGTCGTCACCGTCGTCGCGGGTCAGCGCGAGCGCGGGGGACGACATGAGCAGCATCATCAGCGTCGTACCGGCGGCCAGGGCGCCGGCGCGCAGGGCGTTCTTCTTGTCCACGATCTCAAGTTAGCGAATCACTCGGACGGATGCGCGCGCGGGGTCCCGTACAACCGGCCGACATGTCACCCACCTGGGTGAACACACCGAGGAGCGCCCGCAGCCGGGGCGACGCCGTCAGCTCCTCCAGCGGCAGCGGGCGGCCGTCGCGGTCCGCGATGGGCAGCCGCCAGTTCGGGTACTGGTCCCAGGTGCCCGGCAGGTTCTGCGGGCGGCGGTCCCCGACGCCGTCCGGGAGCCAGACGCCGATCAGCCGGGCCGGGGTGCGCAGCAGGAAGCGGTGGACGGCGCGGATCTCCTCCTCCTCGTCTGAGCCGGGCGGACCGCCCGCCGGCCGGTGCAGCAGGCCGAGGCTCGCGAGCAGGGCGAGCCACTCGGCGGTGTCCGCGCCGGCCGCGGTGCGCTCCTCGGCCGCCGGACGGGTGAGCAGGCCGAGCCGGTCGCGCAGGCCGACGTGGTCGCCGGTGAGCCGGGCGGCGGTGGGCGGCAGGTCGTGGGTGGTGGCGGTGGCCAGGCAGTCGGCGCGCCAGCGGTCGGGCGGCAGTGGGCGTCCGTCGCCCTCCCAGTCCCGTTCGAACCACAGCACCGACGTGCCGAGCACCCCCCGCCGCTGGAGCGTCCCGCGCACGCCGGGCTCGACGGTGCCCAGGTCCTCGCCGATGACGACGGCCCCGGCGCGGTCGGCCTCCAGGGCGAGGACCGCGAGCATGGCGTCGGCGTCGTACGCCACGTACGTGCCCTCGGTGGGCGCGCTGCCCCGCGGCACCCACCACAGCCGGAACAGGCCCATGACGTGGTCGATGCGCAGGGCGCCGGCGTAGCGGAAGAGGGCGCGCAGCAGGTCGCGGTAGGGGGCGTAGCCGGACCGGGCGAGCCGGTCGGGGCGCCAGGGCGGCAGGCCCCAGTCCTGGCCGCGGGCGTTGAAGGCGTCGGGCGGGGCGCCGACGGACATGCCGGCGGCGAACACGTCCTGCTGCGCCCAGGCGTCGGCGCCGTGCGGGTGCACGCCGACGGCGAGGTCGTGCACGATGCCGACCGGCATCCCGGCCTCTGACGCGGCACGCTGGGCGGCGCGCAGCTGGCCGTCGGCGAGCCAGGCGAGACGGGCGTGGAACTCGACGCGGCCGGCGAGGTCCCTGCGTGCCTGCGCGGTGGCGGGCGAGCGGGGCTCGCGCAGCCCGGCGGGCCAGGCGTGCCAGTCGCAGCCGTGGGTCTCGGCGAGGGCGTACCAGGTGGCGTGGTCGGTGAGGGCCTGGCCGTGGGCGGCGCGGAAGGCGTCGTAGGCGGCCTGCCGGCCGGGGGCGAGGGGCACGGCGAGGACGATGTCCAGGGCCTCGCGCTTCAGCTCCCACACGGCGTCCCGGTCGATGAGGGCGCCCTTGTCGAGGACGGCGGCGCGCAGCCGGGCGGCCCGCTCCCGCAGGGCGCCGAGCCGCTCGCGGTCCTCGGCGCCCTCGACGTACGCGTACTCGGGGACGTCCTCGATGCGCAGGTGCACGGGATCGGGGAAGCGGCGGGAGGACGGGCGGTACGGCGAGGGGTCGGTGGGGGCGCCGGGTACGGCCGAGTGCAGCGGGTTGACCTGGACGAATCCGGCGCCGGTGGTGCGCCCGGCCCAGCCGGCCAGCTCGGCGAGGTCCCCGAGGTCACCCATGCCCCAGGAGCGTTGCGAGAGCAGGGAGTACAGCTGCACGAGCAGCCCGTGGGAACGGCCGGCCGGGGCGGGGAGCCGGTCGGGGGCGACGACGAGGTGCGCGTGCCCGGTGCGTCCGTCGGGCGCGACGGCGCTGAGCCGGTGGACGCCGAGCGGGAGTTCGCCGATTCCCTCCTGCCGGCGGCCCTGTTCGGTCCGTACCGTCACCCGGGTACCGGCGGGCAGTGCGGCGAGGGCGGCCGGGACGGGGTCGCCGGTCCAGCGGACGAGGGTGGGCGGCAGCAGCCGCTCCCGCAGTTCGCGCTCCCGGTCGGCCAGGGCGGCGCGCACGGCGTCGGGACCGGTCGCGTCGACGCCGAGGGCGGCCAGGGCGGCGACCACGGCGGAGGCGGGGACGGCGACCGTGCGGTCCGGGGCGGGGCGGTAGGAGGTGGCGACCCCGTGCAGCTCGGCGAGCCGGGCGAGGGCCTCGTCCGCGCGGTCCTCGGGCGCCGCGGTCATCTACAACCCCGCGCCGAACGCGTCGGATCCACTGGTCAGCGGGGTGGTCTCGGCGAGCGGCGGCTCACTGGTCAGGGGTTCGGCGTCGGGCAGGGGCGGCTCGCTGGTCAGGGGCGCCTGGGCGCAGGCGCGCTCGGCGCTGAAGACGCACAGCGGTGCCTCGTCGGTCGTGGCGGACGGCTCCGCCGGGCGTTTTCCCTCGTGTTTCCACTGGGCCGGGATGGTGAGGTGAGCCGATGCGGGCACGGGGGCCTCCTTCGGGTGGGGGTCGGTCGTCCATGCCGGTGTGTACGGCAGGCCTACCCCGTGTCCGCGTCCGCACTCCCGGCTATCGCCGGAGCACCTGAAAGGAGGGCCGGTGCGGGGGGCGCGGCGCACCCCCGCACCGGGCGCGGAACGACGTGGGCCCGGACCGTCAGGCGGAGATGCCGTCGATCCGGGCCAGGGCGTCGTCCGCCCCGTACGGCTGCAGGTAGGGCAACCAGCGCGGATCCCGATGGCCGGTGCCGATGATGCGCCAGGCCAGTCCGGTCGGCGGGGCCGGCTTGTGGCGCAGGCGCCAGCCCAGTTCGACGAGGTGGCGGTCGGCCTTGACGTGGTTGCAGCGCCGGCAGGACGCCACCACGTTGTCCCAGACGTGCTTGCCCCCGCGGCTGCGCGGGATGACGTGGTCGACGCTGGTTGCGACGCCACCGCAGTACATGCACCGACCCCCGTCGCGCGCGAAGAGCGCCCGGCGGGTGAGAGGAACGGGCCCCCGGTAGGGAACCCGTACGAATCGCTTGAGCCGGACCACGCTGGGTGCGGGGACTGTGACGGTGGCGCTGTGCATATAGGCGCCCGACTCCTCCAAGGCGACTGCCTTGTTCTCCAGGACGAGGACGAGCGCGCGGCGGAGCGGTACGACGCCGAGCGGCTCGTACGACGCGTTGAGGACCAGGACATGCGGCACGGGTGCCTCCTTGGGCGTCGGCGGCGCGTGGCTCGCGCCGGGACGATCTGAGGTCAGTCTCCCCTCATGCCTGGTGAACGCGCCACCATGTCCCGGTAACGGGCTGGGAGTGTTTTCGACCACACCGGATACATCCCCCGGATCACGGCCTGTTCAAGCCAGGGTGAGCCGGGTCTCTCCTGTGGGCCTCCTTGGCGTATTCGCGCGGGGCACACACAATGCCCCGTTAGTGTGGTGGTCCTGTCCGCCCGGTGACCTTTTCGTGACCTTGAAAGTCCGTGGAACCCTTGACCGCCCCGCCGGTGCGGACCGCGCAGCACCTGGAGGTACCTGCCGTGTCGTCCTTGCCCGTCGTCCTGCTGGCCGCCGGTGCGTCGCCGTCCCCCTCCCCGTCGGAGTCGACGGGACCGGCCGTTCCCTCGTTCCAGGACGCGCAGCACAGCGCGACGAACGCGGCGAGCTGGGTCGAGCAGAACTGGTCGACATGGCTCGCGATGGGTCTGCAGATCCTGCTGATCGTGGTGATCGCGGTCGCGCTGCGCTCGGTGGTGCGGCGGGCGATCACGAAGCTGATAGAGCGGATGGCCCGCACCGCGCAGGCCGTGGACGGCACCGCGCTGGGCGGGCTGCTGGTGAACGCCGAGCGGCGGCGCCAGCGGTCGGCGGCGATCGGCTCCGTGCTCCGCTCGGTGGCGAGCTTCCTGATCATGGGCACGGCGGCACTGATGGTGCTGTCGACCTTCAAGATCAACCTGGCGCCGCTGCTGGCCTCGGCCGGTGTGGCCGGTGTGGCGATCGGTTTCGGCGCGCGGAACCTGGTCACGGACTTCCTGTCCGGCGTGTTCATGATCCTTGAGGACCAGTACGGCGTCGGGGACGTGATCGACGCGGGGGTCGCGACCGGTGAGGTCATCGAGGTCGGGCTGCGCGTGACGAAGCTGCGCGGCTCGGACGGTGAGATCTGGTACGTCCGCAACGGCGAGGTCAAGCGGATCGGCAACCTCTCGCAGGGCTGGGCGACGGCGGGCGTCGACGTCACGGTGCGCTCCGGCGAGGACCTGGAGAAGGTCAAGGAGACGCTGGACCAGGTCGCCGACCACATGAGCAAGGAAGAGCCCTGGAACGAGCTGCTGTGGGGCCCGATCGAGGTCCTCGGCCTGGACTCGGTCCTGATCGACTCGATGGTCGTCCGGGTCTCGGCGAAGACGATGCCGGGCAAGGCGCTGACGGTGGAGCGGGAGCTGCGCTGGCGGATCAAGCGGGCGTTCGACGCGGCGCGGATCCGCATCGTGGGCGGTGCCACGTCCGTGGAGGACGCCGAGGACACCCCCGACCCGGCGGCCTCGGTCGCGGCCCCCTCGGTCTTCGCCAACGCGGACTCCGCCCAGGTGAAGGCGACGACACCGATCACCCCGCAGCAGTCGGCCCCGCCCGGGAAGTAGGGGAACGGTTCCGCACGCTCCTTCGCGTGAGCAGGCGGGGCATTGCGGCGCGGAGGGCGCGCGGGGTGCCCCATCGACCCGCTCGCCCTCGTCGGCGAAGTCACCCGCACCGACCACGAAGCCGGCACCACCCCTCCGCCACCGGCCGACCAGCTCCCCGCCCCGCCCCCGAGGTAACGACTCCGTTTCCTCGGGGGCGTTGTGTATTGACGCCCCCTTCGTCCTGGGCTTACGTTCCTCCCACCCCAATAGGAAAGTTTCCTAACAGTGATCTCCCGGTCGTCGGCGATCAAGGCTGGACGTCCGGCCAGGTCACTGAGAAGCTGGACGGCTGGAGAGGCAGGTGTGGACCCCATGGCAGGAACAGCCGGTACGCCGGGCACCCCGCGCGTCCTGCGCGCCATGAACGACCGCGCCGCCCTGGACCTGCTGCTGGAGCACGGGCCGCTCTCGCGCACCCGGATCGGCAAGCTCACCGGGCTCTCCAAACCCACCGCCTCCCAGCTGCTGGCCCGGCTGGAGGCGGCCGGGCTGGTCCGGGTCACCGGCACCAGCGAGGGCCGCCCGGGCCCCGGCGCCCAGCTGTACGCGGTCAACCCCGCCGCCGCGTACGCCGCCGGCCTCGACGTCACCCCGGAGCGCATCCGCGCCGCCGTCGCCGACGTCACCGGCCGCACCGTCGGCGAGTACGAACTGCCCACCCCCGGGCGGCACCCCGCGCACCCCGTCGTCCAGCAGGTCACCGACGCGCTCGACGGGGCGGTGAAGGCGGCCGGGCTCGCGCGCTCCGACGTGCACCGGCTGGTCATCGGCACCCCCGGCGCCTTCGACCCCACCACCGGCCGGCTGCGCTACGCCTCCCACCTGCCGGGCTGGCACTCCCCCGCCCTGCTCGACGAACTCGCCGCCGCCCTGCCGATGCCGGTGGAGTACGAGAACGACGTCAACCTCGTCGCCCTCGCCGAACAGCGGCTCGGCGCCGCCAAGGGCCACCGGGACTTCGTGCTGCTGTGGAACCAGGAGGGGCTGGGTGCCGCCCTGGTCCTCGGCGGGCGGCTGCACCGGGGCTGGACCGGCGGCGCCGGCGAGGTCGGCTTCCTGCCCGTGCCGGGCACGCCGCTGGTACGCCAGGTGACCAGGGCCAACAGCGGCGGCTACCAGGAACTGGCCGGCTCGCAGGCCGTACCCGCGCTGGCCCGGGAACTCGGCATCGACGACGTGCCGTCGGGCCCGTACGCCGAGGTCGCCGCCGAACTCGTCGCCCGCGCCGCCGACCACGCCCGCGGCCCCTACCGGGAGCTGCTGCGGACCTACGCGACCCGGCTGGCCACCGGTCTCGCCTCGCTCGTCTCCGTCCTCGACCCCGAACTCGTCGTCCTCAGCGGCTCCGCCCTGACGGCCGGCGGCGAGGGCCTGCGCGCCCTCGTCCAGGCCGAGCTGGAGGAGCTGGCGGCGGCCCGGCCCCGGCTGGTCGTCGGCGACGTCCGCGAACACCCCGTCCTGCGCGGCGCGTTGGAGTCCGCGCTCGGCACCACCCGCGACGAGGTCTTCGACACCTCGCGCTGAGCCCAGCCCCGCCCTTCCCCTTTCCCCGTCCCTGGGAGACCTCGCCATGCCCGAAGTCATGCCCGCCACACCCTCCGCCGCCCGAAAAGCGGCTTTTGCCCTGACCGTCTCCCTGGCCCTGCTCACCACCGCCTGTACGGGCCAGTCAGGCTCCGGCGCCACGGACGACGCCTCGAAGGACACGACGATCAACTTCTGGCACGCCTGGAGCGCGCAGAACGAGGTGCAGGCCGTCAGGACGCTGATCGCCGGCTTCGAGAAGGCGCACCCCAACATCCACGTGAACGTCGTCGGCGACATGACCGACGACAAGATCAACCAGGCGCTGCGGTCGGGCGGCGACAAGGCCCCCGACGTCATCTCCTCCTTCACCACCAACAACGTGGGCAGGTTCTGCTCCTCGGGCGCGCTGGTGGATCTCAACCCGTTCTTCAGGAAGTCCGGGATCGACCCCGAGAAGACCTTCCCGAAGACGATGAACGAGTACACCCAGTTCCATGGCGACCGCTGCACGGTGCCGCTGCTCGGTGACGCGTACGGGCTCTACTACAACAAGACGGAGTTCAAGAGGGCCGGTATCGCCGGCCCGCCGAGGACCTGGTCCGAATTCGAGGCCGACGCGAAGAAACTGACCATTCCCCAGGGCGACGGCTACAAGCAGCTCGGATTCATGCCGGATTACCACGGCTGGGAGACCACCACCGAGCACTATCTCGCACAGTTCTCGCCGACGTACTTCACCAAGGACGGCACGTCGAACCTCGCCGGGGACCCGGCCTTCCAGAAGGGGTTCGAACTCCAGAAGCGGCTCGTGGAAGAACTCGGCGGATTCCGGAAGCTGGAGAGGTTCCGTGCGACGCTCGGTGACGAGTGGGGCCCCAAGCACCCCTTCCACACCGGCCAGGTCGCCATGCAGCTCGACGGCGAGTGGCGCCTCGGCATGGCCCTCGCGACCAAGCCGGCGTTCGACATCGGCGTCGCCCCGCTGCCCGTGCCCGACGACCGGGCCGCGCAGTACGGCAAGGGCTACATCACCGGCACCATCGCCGGCATCGCCGCCTCCAGCCACAAGCAGAACGCGGCGTGGGAATTCGTCAAGTACATCACCACGAACACGGACGCGGTGGTCGGATTCTCCAACGACCTGCACAACGTGCCCTCCACGCTCGCCGCCCTGAAGTCGCCGAAACTGAGGTACGACCCCCGCTTCAGGACATTCCTCGACATCGCCGCGAACCCGGACTCCACCACCACTCCCGCCTCGGTCAACGGGGGCGTGTACCTGGTGACGATCCAACAGCTCGGCTACGACTACGAAAGCGGCAAGGTCGCCGATCTGAGGTCCGGCCTGAAGAAGGCGGCCGCGCAGATCGACACGGACATCGCGCAGGCGAAGTAGCCGATGAGCACGCTCACCCTCGCCTCGAAGCGCCGCAGGGCGGCGCTGCGTACGGCCGCCTTCATGTCGCCCTGGCTGATCGGCTTCGCCGTCTTCTTCGCGTACCCGCTGGTCTCGACGGTCTACTTCTCCTTCATGCACTACGACGGCTTCCGGCCGCCGACGTGGAGCGGGGGCAGGAACTGGACCTACGTCTTCGAGCATTACCCCCTCTTCTGGCCCGCCCTGCGCAACACGCTGTGGCTGGTGGTGGTGATGGTGACGCTCCGGGTGGTCTTCGGGCTCGGCGTGGGCCTGCTGATCACGAAGATCAAGACGGGCACCGGCGTCTTCCGCACCCTGTTCTACCTGCCGTACCTCGCCCCGCCGGTGGCCGCGACCATGGCCTTCGCGTTCCTGCTCAACCCCGGTACCGGCCCGGTCAACTCGATCCTGGAGAAGACGGGCGTCCCCGCGCCGGGCTGGTTCAACGACCCCGCCTGGTCCAAGCCGGCGCTGACCCTGCTGGCGCTGTGGGGCATCGGCGACCTGATGGTCATCTTCATGGCCGCGCTGCTCGACGTACCGGCGGAGCAGTACGAGGCGGCCGAGCTGGACGGCGCCTCGGCCTGGCAGCGCTTCCGGTACGTCACGCTGCCGAACATCTCCCCGATCGTGATGTTCGCCGTGGTCACCGGCGTGATCCAGACCATGCAGTACTACACCCAGCCGCTGATCGCGGGAAAGGTCGCCTCGGGCGTGATCCAGGGCGCCGGCACCCAGTTCGAGCCCGGCTACCCCGACAAGTCCACCCTCACCCTCCCCCAGCTCGTCTACAACCTCGGCTTCCAGCGCTTCGACTACGGCTCCGCCTGCGTCGTCGCCCTCGTCCTCTTCGTCCTGTCGATGGCGTTCACCGCGATGCTGATGCGGCGCCGGGGCGGCCTGATCCAGGCAGGTGACTGACCATGACCCAGGTACTGGACCATCCCGTGAAGCTCGCCCCGCCCGTGTCGGGGGCCGAGCGCACCGCCCGCCGCAGGGCCCTGCTGGAGTGGATCGCGGTGCACTCCCTCGGCCTCGCCGCGGCGCTTTTCTTCACGCTGCCGTTCGTGTTCGTGTTCCTGACCTCGCTGATGAGCGACAGCCAGGCCCTGAGCCGGGACCTGATCCCGCACACCTGGCAGTGGGGCAACTACCGGAAGGTCTTCGACACCCCCGGCTTCCTGACCTGGTGGAAGAACACGCTGCTCTACGCCGGTCTCGGCACCGCCCTGACCGTCGTGTCCTCCCTGCCGGTGGCGTACGCGCTCGCCAAGTTCCGCTTCCGGGGCCGCAACCTGGCGCTCATGCTGGTGATCTCGATGATGATGCTGCCCCCGCAGGTGGTCATCATCCCGATGTACCTGTTCTGGGCGAAGCAGCTCGATCTGGCCGGGACCCTGTGGCCGTTGGTCGTCCCGATGGCGTTCGGCGACGCGTTCTCCGTCTTCCTGCTGCGCCAGTTCCTGATGACGATCCCGAACGAGTACCTGGACGCGGCGAGGGTCGACGGCTGCGGCGACCTGCGGACCCTGCTGCGGGTCGTCCTGCCGATGGCGAAGCCGGGCGTCGCCGCCGTCGCCCTGTTCCAGTTCTTCTACGCCTGGAACGACTACTTCGGCCCGCAGATCTACGCGTCCGAGAACCCCGGCGCCTGGACCCTGTCCTACGGTCTGGAGTCCTTCAAGGGCGCCCACCACACCGACTGGAACCTCACCATGGCCGCGACCGTGCTGGTCATGGCCCCCGTGATCCTCGTGTTCTTCTTCGCCCAGAAGGCGTTCGTCGAAGGCGTCACCCTCACCGGAGTAAAGGGTTGAACTGGCTATGAAACTCACCGTGGTCGGCGGCGGCTCGACCTACACCCCCGAACTGGTCGACGGCTTCGCCCGCCTGCGCGACACCCTGCCCGTCGAGGAACTGGTGCTGGTGGACCCGGCGGCCGAGCGCCTGGACCTGGTCGGCGGCCTGGCCCGCCGGATCTTCGCCCGGCAGGGACACACCGGCCGGATCGTCACCACCGGCGACCTGGACGCGGGCGTCGACGGCGCCGACGCCGTCCTGCTCCAGCTGCGCGTCGGCGGCCAGGCGGCCCGCGAGCAGGACGAGACCTGGCCGCTGGAGTGCGGCTGCGTGGGCCAGGAGACGACCGGCGCGGGCGGGCTGGCCAAGGCGCTGCGCACGGTCCCGGTGGTGCTGGACATCGCCGACCGGGTCCGCCGCGCCAACCCGCGCGCCTGGATCATCGACTTCACCAACCCGGTCGGCATCGTCACCCGCGCCCTGCTCCAGGCCGGGCACCGGGCGGTCGGGCTGTGCAACGTGGCGATCGGCTTCCAGCGCGCGTTCGCCGCCCTGCTGGGCACGGCCCCGGCCGACATCCACCTGGGGCACGTCGGCCTGAACCACCTCACCTGGGAGACCGCCGTACGCCTCGGTGGCCCCGAGGGCGAGAACGTCCTGCCCGAGCTGCTCGCCGAGCACGGCGACGCCATCGCCGCCGACGTCCGCCTGCCCCGCCCCCTGCTGGACCGCCTCGGCGTGGTCCCCTCCTACTACCTGCGCTACTACTACGCCCACGACGAGGTCGTGCGCGAGCTGCGCACGAAGCCGTCGCGGGCGGCGGAAGTGGCGGCGATGGAGCGGGAGTTGCTGGGGATGTACGGCGACCCCGCACTGGCCGAGAAGCCGGCGCTGCTCGCCAAGCGGGGCGGTGCCTTCTACTCGGAGGCGGCCGTGGACCTGGCGGCGGCGCTGCTGGGCGCCGGAGGCAGCCCCTACCAGGTGGTGAACACCGTCAACAAGGGCACACTGCCCTTCCTCCCCGACGACGCGGTGATCGAGGTCCAGGCGGCGGTCGGCCCGAACGGCCCGGCCCCGCTGGCGGTGCCCGGCCTGGACCCGCTCGTCGCGGGGCTGGTCGCGAACGTGACGGCGTACGAGGACCTGGCCCTGGAGGCGGCGCTGCGCGGCGGGCGCGACCGCGTCTTCCGCGCGCTCCTCGCCCACCCCCTGATCGGCCAGCACGCGTACGCCGACCGCCTCACCGACCAGCTGATCGCACACAACCGGGAGCACCTCGCGTGGGCCTGACGCCGACCGTCCTCGCCATCGACGCGGGCAACAGCAAGACCGACGTGGCCGTGGTCGGCTCCGCCGGGCAGGTCCTGGCCACGGCCCGCGGCGGCGGCTTCCGCCCGCCCGTGGTCGGGGTGCCGGCGGCGCTGGACGCGCTGGCCGACCCGGTCGGGCGCGCCTTGGCCGACGCGGGCGTGCCGTCCGCCGCGCACGTCTCGGCCTGCCTCGCCAACGCCGATCTCCCCGTGGAGGAGGAGCGGTTGGCGGCGGCGCTCACGGCGCGCGGGTGGGGCGCGGCGGTGGAGGTCCGCAACGACACCTTCGCGATCCTGCGCGCGGGCGTGGCCGAGCCGCGGGGCGTGGCGGTGGTGTGCGGCGCGGGCATCAACTGCGTCGGCATGCGCCCCGACGGCCGTACCGCCCGCTTCCCGGCCATCGGCCGGATCTCCGGTGACTGGGGCGGGGGCTGGGGCCTGGCGGAGGAGGCCCTGTGGCACGCGGCCCGCGCCGAGGACGGCCGGGGCGGGCCGACGGCCCTGGCCCGCACGCTGCCCGGCCACTTCGGGCTGCCGACGATGTACGCGCTCATCGAGGCCCTGCACCTGGACCGCGTCGCCCACGACCGCCGGCACGAACTCACCCCGGTGCTGTTCGCGACGGCCACCGACGGCGACCCGGTGGCCCGCGCGATCGTCGCCCGGCTCGCCGAGGAGGTCACGGTCATGGCGACGGTCGCCCTGACCCGCCTGGACCTCCTCGGCGAGCAGACCCCCGTACTGCTCGGGGGCAGCGTCCTGACGGCCGGTCACGCCCTGCTGGACGACGCCGTCCGCGACCTGCTCGCCGCCCGCGCCCCCAAGGCGGAGGTGCGCGTGGTCACGGCGAGCCCGGTCCTGGGCGCGGCGCTGCTGGGCCTGGACCGGCTGGGGGCGGACGCCCGGGCGCGGGAGAGGGCACGGGCGTACTGGGAGTCCTGACCCGCCGTACCCGCCGGAACCGAGCAGCTGCACAGGGCGTATTCATGGAGGGCGCGCCCCGCGCTCTTGTGGGGCACACTGCGATCCGATCAAGATCCAGTGAAGGCCGGTGCGGATGCCGGTGCGTGCCGCGATACTGGGCGGCGACGAAGGACCCTGGGGGAGGTCGAGTGACACACCCGCCGAGAAGCAGCACGGCGCCACCGCCGGCGGGCCCCGGCATGCCCGCCGCTCCCGGCATCCCCCCGCAGCCCGGCCGCCCGGCGTCCGCGCCCGCCACGCCCGCCCGCAGGACCGCGTTCGCCGAGAGCGTCGAGCGGCTGCGGGCCGCGGCCACCACCGAGCCCGGCCGGCTGCGGATCATCGGGGCCGTACTGGCGCTGCTGGTCGTGGCGTTCGGGGCGGGCGCCGCCTGGCAGGCCGACACGCGCTCGGCCGCCGCCGACGACGTCCTGCACCGCAGCCAGCCGCTCAGCTCGGGCGCGGCCGACATCTACCGGTCGCTGGCCGACGCCAACACCGCCGCCTCCAGCGGCTTCCTGGCGGGCGGTCAGGAGACGCCCCAGTCCCGGACGCGGTACGAGAACGACATCGGCACGGCCGCCGCCGGCCTGGTGACCGCCGCGGCGAACGCCCAGCCCGGCTCGGCCTCCGAGGCCACGATCGCCCGGCTGAACCGGCTGCTGCCCGAGTACAAGGGGCTCGTGGAGCGGGCCCGGACCTACAACCGGCAGGGCTATCCGGTCGGCGGCGCGTACCTGCGCTACGCCAACGAGAAGATGCAGCAGGAGATGCTCCCGGCGGCCCAGGCCCTCTACACCACCGAGAACCGCCGGCTCGACGCCGACTACGGTGACGCCACGCCGTACCCCTGGCTCGCCATCGGGCTCGGCGTGCTCGCGCTGGCGGCGCTCGGCTGGGCCCAGCACCGCACCTTCCGGCGCACCAACCGCGTCCTCAACCACGGCCTGGTCGCCGCCTCCGCCGCCACCGCGGTGGCCCTGCTGTGGCTGGTCGTGGGGCACGCGGTGGCCCGCGCCGAGCTGAACGGCTCGTACGACCACGGCGTCCGCTCGCTGACCGAACTGCACGACGCCCGGATCGCCTCCCTGAGCGCGCGCGGCAACGAGAACCTCGGCCTGGTCGCGCGCGGCGCCGAGACCGTCACCGTGAACGGACGGCAGGACGACGCCTACTACCACGACTTCGACAAGGACATGTCCAAGCTCGGTGAGGGCCTGGCCCAGGCCGCGAAGCTCGCCGACGACCAGGGCGGCAGCGCCCCGGTGAAGACGGCCGAGAGCAACATGGCGGTGTGGAAGCAGCGGCACGACGCCGTGCGCGCCGACGACGAGAACGGCAACTACCAGCAGGCGCTGGACAAGGTCATCGGCGCCAAGGGCTCCACCGGCGAGTGCTTCGACGCCGTCGACACCTCGCTCGCCCGGGCCATCGGCCACGAGCAGGACGAGTTCCAGCGGGCCGCCGCCGACGGCCGCGACGCCCTGACCGGGCTGCCGGTCGGCGCGGCCGTGCTCGCGGTGCTCGGCGCGGCCGGCGCGGTGGCCGGCATCGGGCGCAGACTCTCGGAGTACCGGTGACAGGGGGCAGGACGATGTACGCGAGCCGTCTGCGGGCCTCCCTGCGGGGCTGGGGCGGGGTGGGCGCGATGGCGGTGCTGTGCGTGCTGGCACTGGCCTTCGTCCTGCTGCTGCCGTGCACCCAGCGGGCGCCCCAGCAGCATCCGGGGCGCGGCGGCCAGAGCGTCGCCGACGGCGTCCAGGCCAAGGCGGGCACCTGCAAGGACGACGAGGCACAGGACCAGACGCTGGCGCCCTCCGGCGCGGACGGGCCCACGATCGACGCGATCAAGGCCCGGACCGGAGAGCGGCGCAAGCTGATCGTCGGCGTCGACCAGAACAGCTACCGCTGGGGCTACCGCAACCCCAACACCGAGGGCGCGGCGCTGGAGGGCTTCGACATCGACCTGGTGCACCGCATCGCGCAGGACATCCTCGGTGACCCGGACGCGGTGCAGTTCAAGGCGATCCCGACCAACCAGCGCATCGCCGCGATCCAGGACGGCCGGGTGGACATGGTGGTGCGGACCATGACGATCACCTGCGACCGGCTCTCCCAGGTCGCCTTCTCCGCGCCCTACTTCAAGACCGGCCAGCAGGTCCTCGCGCCCAAGTCCTCCCCCATCACCGGCTACAACGCCACGCTGGCGCACAAGAAGGTGTGCACGGCGGCCGGTTCGACCGCCTACACCAAGCTGGACGCCGACCGGAAGGACGGCACCCTGCCCTCCTCCACCGACATCTCCGCCACCGTCCCGAACCAGCTGGACTGCCTGGTCCGGCTGCAACTCGGCGAGGTGGACGCGGTGGTGACCGACGGCGCGCTCGCCGCCAGCCAGGCCGCGCAGGACCCGACGGTGGAACTCAAGGGCGCGCCGTTCACGACCGAGTACTACGGCGTGGCGATGAAGAAGGACGCGGACGATCTGGTGCGCCGGGTCAACCGCGTGCTCGTGGACTACCGCGCGAGCGGCTGGCAGAAGTCGTACGACACCTGGCTGTCGGCGACACTGGGAAAGGACCCCACGGCGTCGACGCCGCCCGCGCCGCGCTACCTGCGCGGCAGTTGAACCCGTATCCGTCCCCCGCATCCTTGGAAACCGACAGCAGCGAGAGGTGATCGATGGGCGTCACGGACCCCGCCGGGCCGGTGATGGACCGGGACGAGGTGGACCGTGCGCTGGCGCGGCTCGGCCAGGAGCACGAGGCGATCGAGACCTCGCTGCTGGCCCTGCAGGACCACGCGGGCCGCAGACTCCTCGAAGGCGCCGAACTGACCGGGGTCACCCGCGAACGCTGGCAGGCCGCCGAGGCCCGGATCGCCCGGCTGTGGACGTACTTCGACGCCTACGCGGACGCGCTGCGCACCGCCCGCGAGATCCGCGCCCGGCGCCGCTGGGCGGGCCGCGATGACCTCGCGGAGCTGACGCGGCTCCTGCGCGGCGAGCCGGTCACCGTGGCCGGGGACGGCAGGCTGATCGAGACCTTCTCGCTGGCCGCCCTGGTGGACCGGATGAACGAGCTGTACGCGACGAGCCTGGACCTGGTCGTCGCCGCCGACGCGGTGTGGTCGGCGCTGCCCGCCCGGATCGATTTACTCGCCGCCGAGCTGCAGCGCACCCGCAAGCTCGCGCACTCCGTCGGCGTGCGCCCCGGCGAACACCCGGCCGGCGACGACCTGGAGCGGATCACGCGCACGCTGACGAAGCTGCGCGAGGACGTCGTCTGCGACCCGCTGGCGTTCTGGGTGCCGGCCGAGGGCAGCTCGGCGCCCGGCGGCGGACGCCCGGACACCACGGTGTACGACCGTGAGGCGCGCGCCCTGGAGGATGTCCGCCGGGAGATCGACGCCGTGCTGACCGTCCGGCAGGACGCCGAGCAGCGGCTGATCCGGCTGCGGGACGTGCTCTCGCGCGCCGACCGCACCCTCGCCGAGGCCCGCACGGCGCGCGGCGAGGTGCTGGCGAAGATCGCCGCGACCGAGGTGCCGGTGGTCAGCGGCCCGCCGACCGCGCTGCAGGAGCAGCTGGCGACGGCCGCCGAGTACCGCAGGCAGGCGCAGTGGCACCGGCTCTCCCCGCTGCTGGAGTCGCTGGAGGAGAAGGCCGAGGACGAACTGCTGCGCGCCCGCGAGTCGTTGACGGCGGTCACCGCGCCGCTCGCGGTCCGCGCCGAGCTGCGCGGGCGGCTCGACGCCTACAAGGCGAAGGTGGCCCGGCACGGGCTGGCCGAGGACCCGTTCCTGGTCGAGCGGTACGACGCGGCCCGCCGGATGCTGTGGAGTGCGCCCTGCGATCTGCGGGTGGCCGAACAGGCCGTGCTGCGCTACCAGCAGCTGGCGGCCGAGCTGCTGGGCGGCGCGGGGGCGCCGCAGGACCTTGGGGGGGAGCGGTCATGAGCCAGGCGGGGCAGAGCTGTCAGCGGCCGGGCTGCGCGGGGTCGTACGAGGACGTCGGCGGCGGCGAGCTGTACTGCGACACCTGCGGCCTCGCGCCGGTCGTCTCGGCCTCCGGCCTGGTCGGCTCGCCGCCCACCGGGATCACCAGGGGCGCGGTGGACAGCGGCGGTTCGCGCGGCTCCCGGTCGTCCTCGCAGTCCTCGAAGTCGCGCCGCTCGGTGTCCGGACGGCTGTCGCGCTCCTCCTCGGGCCGGTCGACCAGCCGCTCGGTGTCGGTGCGCAGCTCCGGCTCCTCGTCGGGGACGCCGACGCGCGGGCGCCTCGGCGCCGGGCTGGTGAGCGTGCCGCAGGTGCCGCGCCCGGACCCGCGCGCGATGGTGCTGGACCGCCCGGAGGTGCCCGAGCGCAAGCGGTTCTGCTCGCGCGCGGACTGCGGGGCACCGGTCGGCCGGGCCCGCGGCGACCGGCCGGGCCGCACGGAGGGCTTCTGCACCAAGTGCGGCCACCCGTACTCCTTCGTGCCGAAGCTGAAGGCCGGGGACGTCGTGCACGGCCAGTACGAGGTCGTCGGCTGCCTCGCGCACGGCGGGCTCGGCTGGATCTACCTCGCCGTGGACCGGGCCGTGTCCGACCGCTGGGTGGTCCTCAAGGGCCTGCTGGACACCGGCGACCAGGACGCGATGGCGGCGGCGATCTCCGAGCGGCGCTTCCTCGCGGAGATCGAGCACGCCAACATCGTGCGGATCTACAACTTCGTCGAGCACCTCGACCAGCGCACCGGCTCCCTCGACGGCTACATCGTCATGGAGTACGTCGGCGGCAAGTCCCTGAAGGAGATCGCCAACGCCCGCCGCACCCCGGAGGGCCGCCGGGACCCGCTGCCGGTGGAGCAGGCCTGCGCCTACGGCATCGAGGCCCTCGAAGCCCTCGGCCACCTGCACAGCCGCAACCTGCTGTACTGCGACTTCAAGGTCGACAACGCGATCCAGACCGAGGACCAGCTCAAGCTGATCGACATGGGCGCGGTGCGCCGCATGGACGACGACGAGTCGGCGATCTACGGCACGGTCGGCTACCAGGCGCCGGAGGTGGCCGAGGCCGGCCCGTCGGTGGCGTCCGACCTCTACACGGTGGGCCGCACCCTCGCCGTCCTCACCTTCGACTTCCAGGGCTACACGAACGTGTACGCCGACTCCCTGCCCGATCCGGACACCATCGAGGTCTTCCGCCGCTACGAGTCCTTCTACCGCCTCCTGGTCCGCGCCACCGACCCGGACCCGGCCCGCCGCTTCGGCTCCGCGCAGGAGATGGCCGAGCAGCTCACCGGCGTCCTGCGCGAGGTCGTCTCGCTCCAGACCGGCCAGGCCCGGCCCGCGCTGTCGACGCTGTTCGGGCCCGAGGTGAAGGTCACCGACCGGGAGCTGTTCCCGCGCCTGGATGCGGACGTGTCGCGGCTCGGGGCGCGGGCGGTACGCAAGCCCGCCGCCGTACCGCCGCCGTCCCCGGCCGCCCTCGTCAAGCCCGTCGACGCCCCGGCCACCGCGCTCGCCCTGCCGGTGCCGCTGGTCGATCCCGGCGACCCCGATGCCGGTTTCCTGGCGGGCCTGCTGACCTCGGCCCCGGCCGAGCTGATCGCCGCCCTCGACGCGGCGCCGGCGCGGACGGTGGAGACCCGGCTGCGCCGGATCCGGGCGCTGCTGGAGAGCGGGGAGCGGCAGAGCGCGCTGATGGGGCTGGCCGCGCTGGAGGAGGAACAGCCGGACGACTGGCGGGTGGTGTGGTACCGGGGGCTGGCCGCGCTGGTCACCGGCCGCTTCGAGGACGCCGCGCTCGCCTTCGACGCGATCTACGACGCGTTCCCCGGCGAGCCCGCGCCCAAGCTGGCGCTCGGCCTGTGCGCGGAGGTGCTGGGCCAGCTCGACAACGCGGCCGAGTACTACCACCTGGTGTGGGCGACCGACCCGGGTTTCGTCAGCGCCGCGTTCGGGCTCGCCCGGGTGCGGCTCGCGGCCGGGGACCGGCACGGGGCCGTGCGCACCCTGGAGTCGGTGCCGGAGTCCTCCATCCACTTCACGGCCGCTCGCGTCGCCGCCGTCCGGGCCCGGCTCAGACACCGTACGGCGAGCCCGGGCGACCTACCGTTCCTGGACGACCTGACCGCCGCCGCCGGGCAGGTCGAGGCGCTCGACGCGTACGGGCTGGACCCGGCCCGGCGCGAGCAGTTGGCGGCGGAAGTCCTCGGCTGTGCGCTGGACTGGATACTCTCCGGAGGCCAGGGCACCCTGCCTGCCGCCGGCGGGCGGGTGCTGCTGGGCAGCGGTCTGGACGAGCGGGGCCTCCGCTTCGGCCTGGAGCGCGCCTACCGCACGCTGGCCCGGCTGGCGCCCGGCGGCGAGGAGAGGATCGAACTGGTGGAACGGGCCAACCGTTACCGCCCCCGGACGTGGGTGTAGTTGATGTCGCAGATGCCCCAGCAGGCCGCACTGGCGAGGTGCCCGAGCTGCGCGGAGCCCGTGGAGCCGGGTGACCACTTCTGCGGAGCGTGCGGATACGACCTCTCCGTCGTACCGGCGCCGCCGCAGGACCCGCCGACCCTGACCATGACCGGCACCCCCGGAACCACCGGAGGCGAGGGGGACGACGCGACCGGCCCGGGCGGTACGGACGCCCGCGGCGGTGTGGCCTGGCCCGTGCCCGAGCCGGACGGCGCCGGCGTCCCGCCCCGGGTGCATCTGCCGACCGACCTGCCCGGCACCGACTCGGGCGGCAAGCCGCTGCCCGAGCACGGCGGCCCGGAGGCGCGGGCCGGCTCCGGGGTGCGCTTCGACCGGCCCACGGAGCCCGAGGAGTACGCGTTGCAGGCACCCGATCCGCGTGTGGCCGCCGAGGCCGTCGAGGCGACCGAGACCGCCGGGACCGCCGCGCCCCAGGAGCCCGCGCGGATGTGCGTGGCCTGCCTGGCGGGCCGGGTGGACGACGACGGCTACTGCGAGAACTGCGGGCACGCCCAGCCGCGCGAACGCGACCACGTGGAGCGGGAGTCGGGCCCGGTCGCCGCCGTCAGCGACCGGGGCTTGCGCCACCACCGCAACGAGGACGCCTTCTCGGTGGGCCACACCGCGCTGCCCGACGGCACCCCGGCCGTCGTCGCGATCGTCTGCGACGGCGTCTCCTCGGCCACCCGGCCCGACGACGCCTCGCTGGCCGCCGCCGAGTGCGCCGGGGACTGCCTGCTGGCCGCCCTGCCGCGCGGCACGCATCCGCAGGCGGCCATGCACGAGGCGATCGTCGCCGCCGCGCGGGCCGTCGACGCGCTCGCCGGGGAGCCGGCCACGGCCCGCGAGCACGCCCCGCACCAGAACGCGCCGGCCTGCACGATCGTCGGCGCGGTGGTCACCTCCGGGCTGCTGGTGGTCGGCTGGGTCGGCGACAGCCGCGCCTACTGGGTGCCGGACGACCGCACGGCACCGCCCGCCCGGCTCACCGAGGACGACTCCTGGGCCGCGCAGATGGTCGCCGCCGGACTGATGAGCGAGGCGCAGGCGTACGCCGACGAGCGCGCCCACGCGATCACCGGCTGGCTCGGTGCGGACGCCTACGAACTGGAGCCGCACACCGCGTCGTTCAAGCCGGACCGGTCCGGTGTCGTCATCGTGTGCACCGACGGCCTGTGGAACTACGCCGAGACGGCCGGGGAGATGGCCGAGGCGGTACCGCAGGACGCGGCCGAACGCCCGCTCCACAGCGCCCGGGTGCTGGTCGGCCACGCCCTGGACGGTGGCGGCCACGACAACGTAACAGTGGCCGTCGTGCCGTTCCCGGCCCCGCGGCAGGGGGCAGGATCGGCCTGAGGCCCGCGGGCCGGAGGGGACCGGCCCGTTCACCGCCATCGCCCTGCGTGAGCAGGGTCTTCAAGGGGGATTTGAGTACGTATGGCCAATTTCTCGAAGTCGAACGTGCCGCAGTTCTCCATGGACGTCTACCAGAACGAGTACCTGCCGGAGGGCGGCCGCGAGGTCAACGCGATCGTCACGGTCACGGCGACCGGCGGGGGCACGCTCGGCAACGCCGGGACCGTTGGGCATCCGCAGGGGCACGGCCCGTCCGCCGCCGTCGCGGTCATGGTCGACTGCTCGGGTTCGATGGACTACCCGCCGACCAAGATGCGCGGCGCGCGCGACGCCACGGCCGCCGCGATCGACGCCCTGCGCGACGGCACGCACTTCGCGGTGATCGGCGGCACGCATGTCGCGCAGGAGGTCTATCCCGGCGGCGGCCGGCTCGCGGTGGCCGACCGCACCACCCGCGAGCAGGCCAAGCAGGCGCTGCGCGCACTGAGCGCGGGCGGCGGCACGGCGATCGGCACCTGGCTGCGGCTCGCCGACCGGCTGCTGAACTCGGCGGACGTCGCCATCCGGCACGGCATCCTGCTCACCGACGGCCGCAACGAGCACGAGTCGCCGCAGGACCTGCGCGCGACGCTCGACGCGTGCGCCGGGCGGTTCACCTGTGACGCGCGGGGCGTGGGCACCGACTGGGAAGTGAAGGAAGTCACAGGCATCGCCTCCGCGCTCCTCGGCACCGCCGACATCGTCGCCGACCCGGCGGGCCTCGCCGCCGACTTCACGCGGATGATGGAGACGGCGATGGGCAAGGAGGTCGCGGACGTCGCGCTGCGGGTGTGGACGCCGGTGGGCACGGCCATCCGGTTCGTGAAGCAAGTCGCGCCCACCGTCGAGGACTTGACCGACCGGCGCACCGAGGCCGGACCGCGCGCCGGGGACTATCCGACCGGCTCCTGGGGCGACGAGTCCCGCGACTACCATCTGTGCGTGGAGGTGCCGCCCGCCGGTCTCGGCCAGGAGATGCTCGCCGCGCGGGTCTCGCTGGTGGTGCCGAACGCGGACGGATCCGCACAGAACCTCGGTGCGCAGGGTCTCGTACGGGCGGTCTGGACGGACGACATGACGGCCTCCACCTCCATCAATCCCCAAGTCGCCCACTACACCGGGCAGGCCGAACTGGCACAAGCCATCCAGCACGGCCTCGACCTTCGCAAAGCGGGCGATTTCGATGGAGCAACGGCCAAACTGGGGCGCGCTGTTCAGCTCGCCAGTGCCTCCGGAAACGCGGATACTGCGAAACTGCTTGCGAAGGTGGTGGACGTGGTCGACGCCGCGACAGGTACTGTGCGGTTGAAGACGAAGGTCGCGGAGGCGGACGAGATGACTCTGGAGACCCGGTCCACAAAGACTGTTCGTGTAAAGAAGTGACCCTGGAAACGTAGAGAAGGGGAAGCACCGACATGCCGACCTGCCCGAACGGACACCAGTCGGGTTCCGACGACTGGTGCGAGGTCTGCGGTCACCGCATGGCCGGTGCCGTGCCTCCGCCGCCTCCCCCGCCGCCCCCGGCCCCCGGCGGCTACGGCTTCCCGCCGCCCGCCGGCCCGGGCGGTCCCGGTGCCCAGGCGGGCGGCGGACGCGCGCCGGCCGCGTCGGCCCCCGAGCCGGAGCTGTGCCCGCAGTGCCGCACGCCCCGCGAGGGCGGCGCACCGTTCTGCGAGGAGTGCCGGTGGAACTTCCTCACGAACACCGCAACGTCGTACACCCCGGCCGCCCCGCGCCCGCCGCAGCCCGTCTTCCAGCCGCCGAGCGCGACGTACGGCGGCGGTGACGGATACGAGTACCACGGCTCGCGGCCCTCGCAGGTGAACCGGCCCGCCGAGCCCATTCCGTCGTTCGGCGGTGAGCCGTCGGGCCCGACGCCGTTCGGCGACCGCGCGCCGTCCGGCCCGCCGACGTCTCCGGGCCCGTCCGGGTTCGGCGGCGGTCCGGACCAGGGACAGGGCCCGGGACAAGCACAGCAGGGGCAGGGACCTGGTGGCCCCGGCCCCGGAGGTCCTTCCGGCCCGGGCGGCTTCAGTGGCGCTCAGGCGCCGGGGCAGGGCACGGCACAGGGTCCCGGCGGCGTGCCCGGATTCGGCGGCCGGCCGGGGCAGGGTCCGGGCCAGGGTCCTGGCGGTCCGGCGGGTCCGCAGTCGTTCGGCGGCGGGCCCTTTGGACCCGGTGCCGGTGGCCCCACTCCGCCCGGCGGACCGCAGGGCGGCCCCGGTGCACCCGGCGCCTCGGGCTTCGGCGCCGCCCCCGCGCGGCCGGTGCCCTCGCCGCCCGCTCCGGCGCCGCCCGCCGGTCCCGGCGGCGGCCCCTCGTTCGGCGGCGGTGACGACGACTGGGTGATCCCCCCGCCGTCGTCCGGCGGCCCGGCGCAGGGTCCGGTACCCGGTGGCCCCGGCGGCGGGTACGGCTACCCGCAGCCCGGCTACCACAGTCCCGCACCCGGCACCGGTTTCCCGCCCGCGTCCGCCGGCCCGGCGACCTGGACGGCGACCATCGGTCCGGACCGCGAGTACTTCATGGCGATGATGCAGCGCTCCGGCCCCGAGGCCGCGGGGCTCAACCTGCCCGCGTACTCGCCCGAGCAGCAGCGCACCCTCAGCGGCAACCAGGTCACCATCGGCCGCCGCCGGCACTCCACCGGCGACACCCCCGACATCGACCTCGCGGTGCCGCCGGAGGACCCGGGTGTCTCGCACCAGCACGCGGTGCTGGTGCAGCAGCCGGACGGCAGCTGGGCGGTCGTCGACCAGAACTCGACGAACGGCACCACGGTCAACATGTCCGAGGAGCCGATCCAGCCGTTCGTGCCGGTCCCGTTGCAGGACGGCGACCGGGTGCACGTGGGCGCCTGGACGACGATCACCGTCCGCCGCGGCTGAGCCCGGCCGCCGGTCGCGGCTCACGACAGCGGCCAGCCGTACGGCCCTTCCGGGTCGTCCAGCCACGCCCAGGCGTGCTCGGCGCCGACCGTGACGCCGTAGCGTTCGCGTCCGGGCATGCCCTCGCGTTCCCATAGCGCGCAGGCCTCGCCCGGGTCGAGGGTGTGCCGGGTCAGGGCGAGCAGGAAGCGGAAGGTCTCCTGCTCGCGGACCCGGACCGGCACGCCGGCGAGCGACGTCCCGCGCGGCTCCGCCCTGCCCTCGCCGCGCAGCGGTACGAAGTAGGCGGCCGACGGCAGGAAGCGGCCCTCGGCGTGTTCCCGGTCGCGGACCGTGAGGGCCAGCAGCCCGGTGGCCAGCGGGGTCAGGACGCGGGCGCCGGGGCGGCACTGGGCCAGCCAGGCGCGCGGGATCGCGGGCAGCGCGCAGGTGGCGATGATCCGGTCGAAGGGGGCGCGTTCGGGCACCCCGCGCGCGCCGTCGCCGGTGACGACGACCGGACGGTGGCCGGCGGCCTGAAGGTGCCGGCGGGCCGACTCGGTGATCTCCGGTTCCAGGTCGATCGTGGTGACGAGGTCGTCGTCGCCGAGCCGGTGGGCGAGCAGGGCCGCGTTGTAGCCGGTGCCGGCGCCCACCTCCAGCACCCGGTTCCCGTCCTCGACGCGCAGCGCGACCAGCATCCGGGCCATGAGGGAGGGCTGGCTGCTGGAGGAGACCAGCTCGCCGTCGCGCAGCCGGGTGGCGAGCGGGGTGTCTGCGTAGACCCCGCGCAGCCACTGCTCGCGGGCCCGCGGATCGGGGCTCTCGCCCCAGCGGCGCTCGTAGCCGCGGGGCCCCGCGACGTAGTAGTACGGCACGAAAAGGTGCCGGGGCACGGCGGCGAACGCCTCCCGCCACACCGGGTCCCCGGCGAAGGCGCCGTCGGCGTCCAGCTCGCGCACCAGCGCGGCCGTCGCGTCGGCGGCCGTCGCGTCGGTCTCGGGGTCGTAGGCGCCCATGGCTCCACAGTAGGGGCCGTGGCGCCCGTGGAGTCCTCGCCTCGTGGGGTCCTAAGCCTCGAGTCCTGGGTCACCCGGTCTGAGACGATGGACGGGTGAATGAGATTCGGCGCGGCACGCTGCAGGAGCAGACCTTCTACGAGCAGGTCGGCGGGGAGGAGACCTTCCGTCGGCTCGTCCACCGTTTCTACCAGGGGGTCGCCGAGGATCCGTTCCTGCGGGCGATGTACCCCGAGGAGGACCTGGGCCCCGCCGAGGAGCGGCTGACCCTGTTCCTGATGCAGTACTGGGGCGGTCCCACGACGTACAGCCAGAACCGCGGCCACCCCCGGCTGCGCATGCGGCACGTGCCGTTCCGGGTGGACCGGGCGGCGCACGACGCGTGGCTGCGGCACATGCGGGTGGCCGTCGACGAGCTGGGACTGTCCGAGGAGCACGAGCGGACGTTGTGGAACTACCTGACGTACGCCGCCCAGTCGATGATCAACACCCCGGAGTGAACGGGTTCCGCGGGTTCAGCGGACGCTGACGCCGAGCGAGCCGAGCCCGGCGCGGCGGACGGCGACGGAACCGTAGGGGGTGCGCAGCCGCAGCCAGGCACCGGACGAGAACAGCCCGGTGTCGGCGGACTCGGTCCCCGGCCGCAGGAAGCCCAGGGAGTGCGCGGCGTGCACGGCCCGCACCGGGAGCCCGGTACGGCCGATCTCCCGGGACCAGATGTCCCGCCCGATCCCGTCCAGCGCGGCGCGGGTACGGCCCTCGGGGGCCAGTTCCTCGGTACGGGAGCGGAATTCGCCGACCGCGGCGGCGACGGTCGCCCGCAGCGCGTCCGGGGCGGGCAGCCCCGGCACGGGCCGCCAGCCGCCGCGCGGCGGCAGCACCCCGGCCCACGGCGGACCGGTGAGGGCGGCCGGTACGGCGGCGGTGGCCGCCCGCTCGTCCACGGACTCCAGCAGTTGTCCGGCGGAGACGGTCACGTCGAGCGTGACGTCGAGCCCGTCCTCGTACGGCTTGGCCAGCCGCACCGCGCGCACGGCCAGCACCTCGAAGGACGGGGGCCGGCCGAAGACGGCGAGCGCGGTGCCGGCCGCCTGGAGGCGCACCGCCGCTCCACGGTCGTAGTGGAGCAGCCGGGAGAGGAAGGCGGCGAGGTCGGCCGCCTCCGTCTCGTCCGCGAGGTGCAGCACGGTCATGCCGCGACGGCCTCCCCGGAGTCGCCGGCGTCGTCCGTGTCGCCCGCGTCGTCCGTGTACTTCTTCAGGAACGCGCGCTCCTCCGGGGTGATCCGGCGGGGCACCTGGTTCTCGAAGTCGAACGGGACGACGACGGTCCTGGCCGTCACGTAGACCGCGTCCGCGTCCTTCACCTCGTAGGTGACGGTGAAGGACGCGGCCCGGATGTCCGTGACCCACAGCTCGATGTCCACCGGCGTGGGCCGGTGGACGAGCTGGCGCCGGTAGTCGATCTCATGGCGCGCCACCACGGACCCGTCCTTCGACTCCTTGCCCCGGCGGGACATGAAGTCGATGCGGGCCTCCTCCAGGTAGCGGAGGAAGATCGCGTTGTTGACATGTCCGTAGGCGTCCATGTCCGACCAGCGCAGCGGGCAGCGGTAGAGGTGCCGCAAGATCGATCAGCCCCGGGTCAGCTTCTTGTAGGTGGCGCGGTGCGGACGCGCGGCGTCCGGGCCGAGCCGCTCGATCTTGTTCTTCTCGTACGACTCGAAGTTGCCCTCGAACCAGAACCACTTCGAGTCGCCCTCGTACGCGAGGATGTGGGTGGCGACACGGTCGAGGAACCAGCGGTCGTGGGAGACGACCACGGCGCACCCGGGGAACTCCAGCAGGGCGTTCTCCAGGGAGGACAGGGTCTCCACGTCGAGGTCGTTGGTGGGCTCGTCGAGGAGCAGCAGGTTGCCGCCCTGCTTCAGGGTCAGCGCGAGGTTCAGCCGGTTGCGCTCACCGCCGGAGAGGACACCGGCCGGCTTCTGCTGGTCCGGGCCCTTGAAACCGAAGGCGGAGACGTACGCCCGGCTCGGCATCTCGACCTGGCCGACGTTGATGTAGTCGAGCCCGTCGGAGACGACCTCCCACAGCGTCTTCTTCGGGTCGATGTTCTCGCGGCTCTGGTCGACGTACGAGATCTTGACGGTCTCGCCGACCTTGATGTCACCGGAGTCCGGCGTCTCCAGCCCCTGGATCATCTTGAACAGGGTGGTCTTGCCGGCACCGTTGGGGCCGATGACACCGACGATGCCGTTGCGGGGCAGCGTGAAGCTGAGCCCGTCGACGAGCACCTTCTCCCCGAAGGCCTTGGTGAGCTTGTCGATCTCGACGACGACGTTGCCGAGCCGCGGCCCCGGCGGGATCTGGATCTCCTCGAAGTCCAGCTTCCGCATCTTGTCGGCCTCGGCGGCCATCTCCTCGTACCGCGCGAGACGGGCCTTGGACTTGGCCTGCCGCCCCTTGGCGTTCGACCGCACCCACTCCAGCTCTTCCTTGAGCCGCTTCTGCCGCTTGGCGTCCTTCTGGCCCTCGACCTTCAGGCGGGCGGCCTTGGTCTCCAGGTACTTGGAGTAGTTGCCCTCGTAGCCGTGCAGCCGGCCGCGGTCGACCTCGCAGATCCAGCCGGCGACGTTGTCGAGGAAGTACCGGTCGTGGGTGACGGCGACGACGGTGCCGGGGTACTTGGCGAGGTGCTGCTCCAGCCAGTTCACCGACTCGGCGTCGAGGTGGTTGGTGGGCTCGTCGAGGAGCAGCAGGTCGGGCTGCTCCAGCAGCAGCTTGCAGAGCGCGACGCGGCGCTTCTCACCGCCGGAGAGGTTGGTGACGGGCCAGTCGCCGGGCGGGCACCCGAGCGCGTCCATGGCCTGCTCCAGCTGGGCGTCCAGATCCCACGCGTTGGCGTGGTCCAGCTCCTCCTGCAGCTTGCCCATCTCGTCGAGCAGCGCGTCGGAGTAGTCGGTCGCCATCAGCTCGGCGATCTCGTTGAACCGGTCGAGCTTGCCCTTGATCTCGGCGACACCCTCCTGGACGTTCTCCAGGACGGTCTTCTCCTCGGTCAGCGGCGGCTCCTGGAGCAGGATGCCGACCGTGTAGCCCGGCGACAGGAAGGCGTCGCCGTTGGAGGGCTGCTCCAGCCCGGCCATGATCTTCAGCACGGTCGACTTACCGGCACCGTTCGGACCGACGACGCCGATCTTCGCCCCCGGCAGGAAGTTCAGGGTGACGTCGTCGAGGATCACCTTGTCGCCGTGCGCTTTGCGCGCCTTGCGCATGGTGTAAATGAACTCAGCCAAGAGAAACCGTCCGGCAACTTGAAATCTGGCAGTGGGCAGATACACCCCATCTTGCCGTACGGCCACCCCTGGGCGGAAACCCGTTAGGCGCGGCGGCGCTGACCTGGGGGTTCTCCACTGACGGCTGCGGCGCGTCCGTCCCTGTCGGTCCCCGCCTGTCTGCCTCGGGCGCCCTCACACGGCCCAGGAACGGCCGGAAGCGAGCGCTCCCCACGGGCAGAGCCGCGACCGTCGCCGTGGGCCACGCCCACCCATCCATCACCGGATCATGACGCCGTGGCGAACCGTAGCGACTAGAGGCCGCCCATCCGGTCCACCGCGTCCTTGGCTTCCTTCAGGTCGGCGCCGGTCATCTCGCGGTACGCCTTGATCGCCGCGACCCGCTCGCCCTCGCGCACCAGCGCCTCGACCCGCTCCCGCTGAGCGCGCTGTTCGTCCGACTCCTCCAGCCCCAACCGCTCGGCGATCAGGGCGAGTCGGCCCTCGATGCGCACCAGTCGCTTGTCCATGCCGGAGAGTCGGCTCTGGACGCTCCAGATCCCCGCGAAGAGGCCCAGTACGAGGAGGAGCTCCGTGATGTCCATGACACAGGATCCTAGGCCGACCCGGGAGGCGGACGGCACTTCGGCGACGGGCGACACTCGGGCGGCCAGCCTGCGCCTCGGGCGGTCCGGTGCAGCCGGCGCCGCCCTCCGCCGTCTCCGCGGGCGCCAGGACTCCGTCAGCGCTTGAAGGAGTCCTTGGTCCTCTCCTTCTCGCCCCGCATCGTGCCTCGCGCTTCGAGGGCGGCACCCTTTGCCGCGAGGGCTTCTTTGTGCACCGCGTGGGCCACCCTCCGCACAGTTTTCCCCACCATCTGTTCGGCCTTCGCCTTGACTTTCTCTCCGGTACTCATCTCACCGCCTCCGCCGTCACCGGCCGGGTGCCCTTGAGACAGAGGGAAAAACGCCGAGTGAACGAGCGGGCTGGGGAAGAGAAGCGCCCGGCGTCTGCTCCTGCTGGTCCGGGGTCACCGCGCCGCCCTCGACTGGGTGGTACTCATCGGCGATCTCTCTGACGCACGCGGGTGCCATGCAGCGCTTCGCCGGCACCTCGGCTCGTGAGCCGGCCGGCGGTGTTCGGTCGACGACAGCCGGTCGGCAGTGGTCAGGAGGCGTCCGTCTGTTCTCGTCTGCGCAGGATCACGAGGACCGCGCCGCCGATGACGACCAGGCCGATGGCCGCGCCGGCGATCAGGGGGGTGATGGCTGAGCCGCCCGTCGCGGCGAGGTCGGTGCCGGGGGCCGTGGAGCCGCCCACCGTGGCGGGGCGGGGGTCGTTGTGGGGCTTGGCCTGCTCGGTCGTGATCGCGCCCTGGGTCCTGCAGTCGAGGACGCCGGTGAAGCGGTGGCTGAAGCCGTGCGGGCCGGTGATCGTGAAGTCGTAGGCCTGGTCCTCCTGGAGCGGGACCGACACCGTGCGGGTTGCGCCCGCGGGGATGGTGTGCCCGGCACCCATCAGCTCGAAGGTGAAGGGCTTGTCCCCGTTGTTGGACGCGATGATGTCGACGGCGCCCTTGGCGCAGTCCTTGTGTGCCGAGATCGCCGGTATGGCGCCGTGGGCCGCCCAGGTGGCGCTCGTGGTCGCGGAGACCGTGGACTCGCTGGAGCCGGCCAGGATCTGGGTCTGGCTGCGGCTGTCGGAGGTGAAGGCCCGGCCCACGGGCACGGTGGTCGAGGCCTGGACGGTCAGCTGGGCGGTGCCGTCCGCCGAGTCCTCGGGGACGTGGAAGTACAGCCGGCTGCCGTCCTTCGCGGTCGCCACCGCCTTGCCGGTCTTGTCGGTGATCCGCACCCCGCTCATGGCCGCGTCGGCCGGCGGGCTGACGGCGGCACCGGCCGCGTTGGTGTGCACCGTCACCGGCCCCAGCAGCTTGCCGGGCCGGCCGGAGACCGCGGGCGGGTCCAGGGTGAGCGAGGCCTGGGGCTCGGCGAGGTCGCCGGCGCTCTTCTCCAGGTAGGCGGCGAGCTTCTCGGCCTGCGGGTCGACGGCGTCGACCTTCGCGCCGTCGGAGTAGCGCCAGATCGCCACCTGGGTGCCGGCCGCCGCGTCCTGCTCGGTGAGGTTGCCGGCGCCGGCCTTCCTGGCCAGCGCGGCGAGGTCGTTGACCTGGGGGTAGGAGTTCTGCAGGATCCAGCGGATCCTGCCCGCGTTCTTGTTGGCGCCCAGCGAGGTGCTGCTCCAGGGGGTCTCCTGGTAAGGGGCGCCGCGCTGGGTGGGGGTGTGCAGATCGACGCAGTACGTCTGCAGGGTGCCGCCGCCGTCGACGGACATCTCGAACAGGCCCGCCTGCACCCGCTGGTCGCCGCCGGCCTCGTGGATCACGGCCTCGCCGTACATCTTGAGGCCGTTGATCGTGGCCGTCGCCCCGCCCTGGGTCTGCGGCGTCCCCTGGGCCACGGCCGTACCGGCCCCGGAGAGCACACCGGCCGCCACGACGCCGGACACCGTCGCGGCGCCGGCCAGGCGGGCCGCGAGGCCGGACCGGTGGAATCCAGAGAAGGCAGCAAGCACAGAATTCCCCTTCGAGCAGGACCCGTTGGACGTGGGGGACGGTCCCACCAGCAGAATCGGCAGCCCCGGAGGGCATGCCCGGCATCCTATGGATCACTTGGCGCCTGTCCCGCCGGTCGGATGTTCCGATAGCCGATCCGATCCGCAATCGTTATCGCCGGGACCGTCCATGAGCTGGGCATATCGACAAATCAACCGGTTCGTACGGGGTGTTCGGAGACCGGACGGCGCCCGCTCACACGGCCGGAGGCCGTCGAGGAGTGGCGGGCGGACATCGAGGAGTGGCCCGGCGGACGTCGAGAAGCGTCCGGGGAAGACCGCTGACGTCACGTCACCAGAGCTGCTTCCTCGGATGGTTGCGGCCGAGACCGAGAACCCTGACCGGTTCCGGTGTCCTCCTCAGCCCCTGTCCCGGCATGTGTACCGGCATCCGCGGGGTGCGGTGTCTCCCAGTTCGGCTCCGGCCTCGGCGCCGCCGGCTGGGTCTCCGGTTTGGCCGCGCGTACGAAGGCCGCCGTACCCCGCGCGAGGTCGTGTCCGATCGCCACGGCGTCGATGTCGGCCGAGGCCCATTGCTGCTGGTTGTCGCGCGTCTCCGTGCGCACCTTCAGCCGGCCCTGCACGACGACGGGTTGGCCCACCTCCACCGACGCGACCACGTTGACCGCGAGCTGGCGGTTGGCCCAGACCGTGAAGAAGTTGGTGTGCCCGTCGGTCCAGGCGTTCTTCTCCCGGTCCCAGTAGCGGGCGGTCACCGCCATCCGGAACCGGGTCGCCGGACCCGTCGCCGTCTCCCGGTACACCGGCTGGGTCGCCACGTTGCCCACGACGCAGACGATGGTCTCGTTCATGTCCTCGCTCCCCTCCCCCGCCCGGCCTCCCGGGCCGGCGGGCGGCAGCCGTACGGGCCCGTCCCGTACGGCATGTGTCCGGCGACCGCGACCGGCGCTGCCGTCCGCGATTCGCCGCGACCCCAGACTGCCGCCGCCGGGCCGAGCCCGCCGAGCACTGTGGACGACCACCCCGTCTGTGGAAAACCCCGCCACCCACACGGGTGACACACCCACGCAGCCGTAACCACCCGGCACCCGCACCCGCAACCCCCGGCCCCTGACCCCGGCCCTCTACGTCACCCGCCCCGTCCCCCCGCTCCCCGCTTCCCCGGCCGCTTCCTGCTTCCCGCCCCCTCACCCCACCCCCGCTCCGGTTCGCACCACCCGCCCGTACTGCTCACGTACCTCCCGGTACCGCAGCAGCTCCGCCGCCACCGGGTCGAGCACCCGGGCCCGTCCGCAGCTCGCGGCCGCCTCGCGCAGGCGGCGTTCCGCGTCCTGGCCGTAGCGCCGCGCCGGGCCTCTCGCGGCCATCCGGCAGCCCCACTCCACGAGCGGTCCGCCGATGATCCCGCACGCCATCAACAGCACCGGAACGCCCAGGTTGGGCGCCATGACACCGGCGATCTGGCCCACCAGCCACAGCCCGCCCACGACCTGCAACAGCGTCATCGCCGCCTGCGCCAGGACCGCCGCCGGCCACCAGCCCGGCCGCGGTGGGCGCCCCGGCGGCAGGCCGGCCCGCTCGGTGAGTTCGTCCAGCGCCTCCGACAACCCCTGCGCCCCTCGTAC
The DNA here is from genome assembly GCF_055584345.1 of Streptomyces sp. NPDC104106. Taxonomy (NCBI): domain Bacteria; kingdom Bacillati; phylum Actinomycetota; class Actinomycetes; order Kitasatosporales; family Streptomycetaceae; genus Streptomyces; species Streptomyces sp. NPDC104106. The sequence continues at coordinate 14,131 of NZ_JBVJMF010000027.1, read as the reverse complement.
GGCCGCCTCGCGCACCGCCTGTGCCCAGGGGGTCGGCAGTCCGGCCGAGGCACGGTCGGACACCGTGCGGACCGCCTGTTCCACGCGCTGGCGGGCCGTCGCCTCCTCGTCCGTCTGGACCCGCACGGGGTGGCGGCCGGTGGTGGACTCGCCACGGCGCTGGTACCAGCGCCACAGCCGCAGCCAGGGCGTGCCGCACGCCCGGTTGGCGTTGCGCAGCCAGGCGCGCTCGGCGGCCTCGCCCGCCGCGGTGGCACCCACCGCGTCCGCGAGCCGCGCGGCGAACTCCTCGCGCGCGTCCTCGGTGAGGCCGGCGCGGTGCCCGGTGGCGTAGACGGGCCGCAGGCCGGTCGCGACGGCGTCCACGTCGGCCGCGACCCGGCGGGCCGCCGCACCGCGCTCGGCCACGAACTGGCTGAGCGATTCGCGCAGGTCACCGACGCCCTCGCCGGTGAGCGCGGACAGCGCGAGCACGGTGGCGCCGGGTTCGCCGTGCTCGCCGAGCGCGATACCGTCCTCGTCCAGCAGCCGCCGCAGGTCGTCGAGGACCTGGTCGGCGGCGTCGCCGGGGAGGCGGTCGACCTGGTTGAGGACGATGAACATGACCTCGGCGTGGCCCGCCATGGGCCGCAGATAGCGCTCGTGCAGCATCGCGTCGGCGTACTTCTCCGGGTCGACCACCCAGATCACCGCGTCGACCAGCTTCAGGATCCGGTCCACCTGCTTGCGATGCTCCACGGCGGCGGAGTCGTGGTCGGGCAGGTCGACCAGGACCAGCCCGCGCAACTGCGCCTCGCCCTCCGGGCTCTGCACGGGGCGGCGGCGCAGCCGGCCGGGGATGCCCAGCCGGTCGATGAGACTCGCGGCACCGTCGCTCCAACTGCACGCGATGGGTGCGGCCGTGGTCGGACGCCGTACGCCGGTCTCCGAGATGGCCACTCCGGCAAGGGCGTTGAACAGCTGCGACTTGCCGCTGCCGGTCGCGCCCGCGATGGCGACGACGGTGTGCCGGCCGGACAGTTTGCGGCGGGCGGCCGCCTCGTCCAGGACCCGGCCCGCCTCGGCGAGGGTACGGCTGTCCAATCGGGCCCGGGACAGTCCGACCAGCTCGCGCAGCGCGTCCAGCCGGGAGCGCAGGGGGCCGTCGTACGCCAGCGGGGCGGGGATCTGGCTGCCCGGGCTGCGGCTGGTGTTCTCCAGCACGGAGGCGCGTTCGACGGCGAGCGCGGCCGCGGTGGCCTCGGTGACCCGCCGGGCGATCAACCCGTCGTCCCACGACTCGCCGGACTCGCCGGACTCGGCGGACCCGGCCGACTCCTCCGACGCCGGGGACAGCGCCGGCACCGACGACTGCTCCCGCCTGCCTCGCTCCACCCGATCGGCCGGCCCCTGCCGGCCCGCCCGGCCCGCCGTCTCGCCCCCTTCCACCCGGTCCACCCGGTCCACCCGGTCGGCGTGCTCGCGCCGGTCCGTCTGCTCATGGACGGTGCCCGTGCCGGGCTCGCGAGGGGCGAGGACGGCGGGGGTACGGGGGTGCGGAGGAGGGGACGTGGGCAGTGACGGGGACGGGGGCGGGGGCGGGGGCGGGGGTGAGAGCGGGAGCAGGAGCTGGTGCTGATACGGGTGCTGGTGCGGTGGGTCGCCGGCCGTCCCGTCCGGGTTCTTCTCCGGGTCCGGGCGCTGCGGTGCGTCCAGGCAGACTCCCGCGCCGTTCCCCTCGCCCTGGCCCTTGTCGCCCGCACCGCCGGGGGCGCCGCCCCAGTGGGCACCGGCCTCGCGGGAGCGGGCTTCGAAGCCACGGGCTTGGAAGCCACGAGCTTCGAGGGCGCCGGCGTCGTAGGAGCCGCGGCTGTCGGCAAGGGCACAGGAACCGGCACCGGCCCGGTCGGCCGCTGCCGCGTCCTTGCCGCGCTCCACACGCGCGTGGCCCTCGTATTCCGCTCCTTCCCCTCCTCCCGCGCACTCCGTACGCCCCGCACGCTCTGCGGGCCCCGCCTGCTCCATGCCCCTGTGCTCCATGCGCCCGGTGTGGTCGATGTGATCCGTGTGGTCCTGGTCAGTGACGGCGGTCACCGGTCACCTCTCCTTCAGCAGTGCGGACAGCGCGGCGATGAGTTCTGCCTGGGGTTCGGGCTGGACGTCCAGGGCGTCGAGGGGTGCGAGGCGGCGTTCACGTTCGGCGTGCAGGACGCGCTCCACGTGGTCATGGAGCAGCCGCCCGGCCCGGTCGCGCAGCCGTAGCGCGCCATGGGCGCCGAGCCGCTCGGCGAGCCCCTCGCCCGCGGAGCGCGCCCGGCGCCCGCCCAGCAGCGCGGTGGCGACCAGCGCGGCCACGGCCTCCGCGTCGGGGGCGACGGAACGGTCCAGCTCGCGCGTCTCCTCCTCGGCGTACTCCTCCAGCTCCCGCCGCCAGCGCCGTACGGCGAGGCCGATGCGGTGCTCGGTGCTCTCCACGGTGGACTCGCCGGCGGCCAGGGCCGGGTCGGCGCCGGCGGGCTCGCGACGCCAGGCCTCGTCGACACGCTCGTCCGCGGCCGTGACGGAACACAGCAGCAGGGCGACCAGGCTCTCCACGAGCGCGTCGAGGAGTTCCCCCGCGGTGCAGTCCAGGGGGAAGGCCCGCCAGCGCTTGAGGGCGTCCCCGGCGAGTACGGCACCGGACTGCAGCCGGCCACGCACGCGCGCGTGCTCACTGTCGTAGGCGGTGTCCACGGCGGCGGTGAGCCGGAGCGCGGCGGCGTACTGGGCGGCGGCCGCGCCGGCCAGCTCGGGCATGCGGGACTTGAGCGAGTTCAGCAGGCCGTGGGCGGTACGGGCCATGACGCGCTGGCGGGCGGCGGGGTCGTGGGCGTGGTGGACCAGCCAGTTCTTCAGCGGCGCGACGGCGGTGGCGGGCAGCAGGCCCGCCCCCCAGGCCGACTCGGGCAGCTCGGGCACGGTGAAACGGGGTACGTCGCCGAGGCCGGCCTTGGTGAGCAGGGCGCCGTACTGCCGGGATACCTCAGAGACGACCTGGTGGGGCACCCGGTCCAGGACGGTCACGAGGGCGGCGTCGTACTCCTTGGCGGTGCGCAGCAGGTGCCAGGGGACGGCGTCGGCGTAGCGCGCGGCGGTGGTCACCATGATCCAGATGTCGGCGGCGCAGATCAGCTCGGCGGCGAGAGCACGGTTGTCCGCTACCAGGGAGTCGATGTCGGGGGCGTCGAGGAGGGCGAGTCCGCTCGGGAGGGTCTCGGCGGTCTCGATGCGCAGCACGCGCGCGGGGTCGTCGCCGGCGAGCAGGAGGTCGTCCGCCGGGTCCTGCTGGGGCGCCCACACACGCGCGAGGCCGGGCAGGACGCGCATGCGGCTGAACCAGTGCTGGTCCTCCGGATGGCAGACAAGCACCGGCGTCCGGGTCGTCGGCCGCAGCACGCCCGCCTCACTGACCCGGCGACCGACGAGGGAATTGACGAGTGTCGACTTTCCGGCGCCGGTGGACCCCCCGACGACTGCCAGCAGCGGCGCCTCTGGTTCCCGCAGGCGGGGTACCAGGTAGTCGTCGAGCTGGGCGAGCAGTTCGTCGCGGTTGGCACGCGCGCGTGGGGCCCCGGCCAGGGGCAGCGGAAAGCGTGCGGCGGCGACACGGTCGCGCAGTGCGGAGAGTGTGTCGAGCAGCTGAGGCCGTACGTCCAAGGTCACCACATGCGAAGAATGCCCAATTTTAGGGGAATTCTGAAGCATATAGACATGTCTGCGCGCCGACGGAACAGAACAGACAGAAGGGATGACCGGGACACGGGCACAGTCCAGGCATAACGAGTGCACAACACCCGGTGCGTCGGACGCCAAAAGCGATGCACGATTCGTACCTGCCTGCGATTATCAGGACCGCTTCACCGAACCTCCACATCGAGCCACGGAGGCGAAGCGACAGGGTCGAGGAACAGGGAGCTTTATCCTTGGTCCCGCGACCAGGCCCCCGTAGCTCAGTGGATAGAGCAGGCGCCTTCTAAGCGCTTGGCCGCAGGTTCGAGTCCTGCCGGGGGCGCCCAGCCTCAGCCCTCCCATCGGGAGGGCTTTTTGCTGGTCAGAGGCGGTTTCACGCGCCACAGGTCAGCCCCGGACACCCCCTTGGTGATCAAGGGCGCGGCCCGGGGCTGTCCGGCTGTCACCGGGTTTTCGCGGGTGGCCGTGTCGAATACGTGTCGAAGTTCTCGACCCCAGGAAGATCAGCCAACACCTGGCACCTCCGCCTCAGGGAGGTCTCCCGCAGCTTCAAGCCGCCGCTTGAGGTCTGGCAGCTGCCCGTCGACGCAGCGGGCGTAGGTCGCCAGGAGCACGGCGACGCTGTTTCCGGCCCACTCGGCCACCTGGGCGGGCGGGATGCCGTCGTTGAGCCACTTGGTCAGGCGCGTGTTCCGGTTGTCGTAGACGCGCCGCCCGGTGGGCGAGTCGAAGACGTGCGGGGGCAATACGGCCTTACGCGCGCTGCGCCACGCCCGGCGGATGACGGATCCGGCGAGGATGCCACCGGACTCGCCCTGGAAGAGCAGATCACCTGGCTTGAGCTGTTCGTCGGCGATGTGCTGCCGGAGGATGCGCGTGAGGGCCGGATGGCCCGGCACCGTGCGTGTCTCGCCCTCAGCGCGGCCTTTCAGATCGCGTTGCTCGTGGATCTGCCCCGTGTCGGTCCACTGCTTCCCGACCTCAGGGGTCGCCGTGTGGATCAGCAGCTCGCACCACTGGTCGTTGGCGTCGGGCTCGGGGAGGGTCACGTCATCCACGCGCATGGCTACGGCTTCCTCGGGCCGGGGGCCGCAGTAGTACAGCGTGGCGAAGAAGGCGTGGAGCCGCTTGCCGCCGCGCGGCCGGTGCCGGATCCAGTCGAGGATCGCCGCCGCCTGCTCGGGGTTCAGCAAAGACCGCTTGTCGACGGCATTCGTGGTCTTCGTGGCCGCCGTCGAATCCTTGCCCTTGGGAAGTGGGTTGGTCCGCAGGATGCGCCGTCGGATCGCGTACTTCATGGCGACGTTGAGGATCCGGCGGTTGCGCTTACGGGACCAGGCCGCCGCTTGCTTGCCGTCGAGGCGGGTGTCGATGGCTTGCAGGACCTGGTCGACCTTCTCGGGGTCCTCCCAGGCGGAGACGGGCAGGGAATTCCGCTCGACCCACTTGAGGATGGCCACCACGTCTCGGGGCGCGTCCGGGCGTCGGTTGGTGTTGAACGCCCATTCGCGAAGGGCCGTCCGCACGGCCGCAGGTGCGAACTGGGTGGGCTTGGCCCGCAGCAGGGCGATGGTGGTCGAGGTCAGGGTTTTGGCGATGTTCTTGCGGCTGTTGCCGCCGAGTTGAGGCCAGCGGGCATCCACGTACTCGACGGCGAACTTGTACCAGCTCATGGCAGCCGACTTGGAGCGATGGGACACCGGGAGGCCGGTGGCGACGACGAAGGCCTCGCCCTTGCCTGTGGCCCGGATGAGTTCGGAGCGGAAGCCTTCGGCGAGCGCAACGGTGTTGAAGGGCTCACGCCAGCGCTTGCCCGCCACCGTCCAACGCACGGTGTACGTGGTCTTCCGGGCGCCCTTGTAGGTGAGGATCTTGTAGATCTTCACGTCGTACGTCGTCTCCATCAGGCGGCGTCCTCGCAGTCGTCGAGCCAGTGATCGAGGTCGCTCCGCCGGATCCGGAGGTCGCCGTTCGGGAGCTTGATGCAGCGCGGCGCGCGGCGCTTGGCCCTCCAGTCGTAGAAGGTCGAGCGGGAGATGGCCAGTTCCTCGCAGACCTCCGGGAGGGTGAGCATGGTGCGTCGTGACCGGATGGCCGTGGTCATTCTGTGCTCCCTTCGCTCAGGAGGGCGTCGCGGGCGGTCTCGCGGTTGGTCTGGAGGTCACGGGCGATGGTCGCGGCGAGGGCGGCTTCGCCCGGCGTGTGGCCGTGGCCGGCGTACTGCCAGTCCGCCAGGACAAGGACGGTGTCCGGCTCGCGGTCGTCGAGGCCGAGGACGGATGCCTCCTGGGCTGCGCGGTAGTCGGCGAACAGCGGCATCGTTGCCTCTCGTGGTCCAAGCCGCCGCCAGGGAACACCTCTCACCACTCGGCGAACGCCCCCAGTTCCGCAGCTGACCGAGGCCCCTGGCGACCGCTGGGATTGCGAACGGCTAATCGGATGACGGGCCTTGAGCCCTGCCATTAGGGAGACGCGCAACCCCGCCATGGCGACGACCACCACACCACCGCCACCCACCCAGGGACACCACCATGACCAGCGTGTTCTGCGGCATCGACTGGGCCACCGACCACCACGACATCGCACTGCTCGACGAGGCCGGCACCCTTCTCGCGAAGCTCCGCATCGACGACACCCCGGAAGGCCTCAGCCAGCTCCTGGACCTGCTGGCCCAGCACGGGGACAGCCCAGAGCACCCGATCCCGGTCGCCATCGAGACCTCTCACGGACTTCTGGTCGCCTGCTTACGCGCCACGGGCCGACCCATCTACGTGATCAACCCGCTCACCGCCGCCCGCTACGCACTCAGCCGCAAGAAGTCCGACCACCTCGACGCCAAGGTTCTGGCCCACATCCTGCGCACCGACCCCGCAGAACACCGACCCCTGCCCGCGGACAGCCACCTCGCCCAGGCCATCACCGTCCTGGCCCGAGCCCACCAGGACGCCGTCTGGGACCGCGTTCAGATCGGCAACCGGCTGCGCTCCCACCTGCGCGAGTACTTCCCCGGCTTCCTCACCGTCTTCCGCCACTTCCGCGAAGGCCTCGCCTCACCCGTCACCCGCACCCTGCTCGCCGCGGCCCCCACCCCCACCCAAGCCGCCCGGCTCACCCGCCCGCAGCTGCGAGCGATCCTGAAGAAAGCCGGCCGTCAGCGGGAGATCACCGGCGAGGTCGAACGCCTTCACGCACTCCTGCGCGAACCACAGATGCACCAGCCACCCGTCATCGAGCAGGCCATGGGCACCAAAGCCCTCGCTCTGCTGCGTCAGTTCAACGCGGCCTGCGACAGCGCCGACGACCTGGAAGCCGCCACCACCACCGCCTTCGCTACCCACCAGGACGCGGAGATCATCACCAGTTTCCCCGGCCTCGGCGCACTGACCGGCGCCCGCGTCCTGGCCGAACTCGGCGACGACCACACCCGCTTCACCAGCCCACGCGCCCTGAAGGCCTACGCCGGATCCGCCCCCACCACCCGGTCCTCCGGACACAAGACCACCGTCCTGGCCAGGCACATCAAGAACCAGCGCCTGGCCTCGGCCGGCTACATCTGGGCCTTCGCCGCCCTCACCGCATCCCCCGGAGCACGAGCCCACTACGACCGCCGCCGGGCAGCCGAAGACCGACACGTCGCAGCCCAACGCAACCTTTCAACCGCCTACTGGGCTGCCTGCACCACTGCCTCACCCACCGCATCCCCTGCGACGAGCAGACCGCCTTCCCCAGCACCGCTTGACTGATCAACCGCATCGGATGTCTGTCTCCGCCCCGCTCCAGCCCGGCCGGCGCCCGTGCCGCGCACACAGCAACGAGCCAAGAACCACGAGCCAGATGCCGCGCGGGACCGGCCACGGTCAGAGCGGTGCCTCCGGCGGGGGATCGGCCGACACCGGGATGGAGGGGGCGCCGTTCCCGGCTGCGGGTCCGTAGGGGCGTGCGCGGGGTGCTCCCATCCCGTCCACCGCCGACCCAGGCAGAGCCGAGCAGACGCGGCCCATGGCGTCCAGGTCGTTCGTACAGTGGCGCGCTCCACCTGGACGCCATGGACCACGCCCGCTCCACGGTGTGTGGGTCGACGGCGTACGGGATGGGAGCCGGGGTGCGTGGTGGCTTGAGGGCCACTTCAGAACACAGGCGGCGTCACACTGAAGTTCTCGCCACCGTAAAGGGATTCGTAGAAGATCTCGATCACAAGGCGTCGGGTGATGAGATCCCAGAACCAGTCATGCTGGTCATCGCTGAACTCGTCCAGGGACAGCAACCAGGTGGACTGCCCCGGCAGCATCAGGGAACCAGAGCGCATGGAGTGCGCTTTGGGGCGCGTCGGAAGCGAGTCCAATAAGAGTTGCTGCGTTTGGTAATTCCACTCCCCAAGGATCTCCCCGTCCAACCGCACCACCGATCTTGTCACCACGGCCGGACCAAGACCCCCATTGACGACGTTGAGCCCCGCTTCGGTGCCTTTGTAGTGCTTGACACGACGCATCTGAAGCGCGGGCCTCACTGACTGACGACTGTGGCGCCTACTGTCCCTGGCTTGCGTGTAGCTGACCCAAAGAGAGCCGAGCGCTATGACTGTCGCTGCACCTGCGATGACTGTGTCTGGGCCCATACGCCCGCCCCCATGCCACCTCGTGGATAGTCATAGATTCTTCCCCACTTGACCACCGTTCCAGTCCCGCACCGCGAGGGCGGTTGACGTGCAGAAGGCCTGCGTCTCGAAAGCACCACACGGCGGCCACACGCCCGCAAGCCCCAGCGGGTGTGGGCCTGCCGGCGTTCCAGACCGGGCGAGCAACGACCGCGCCCACGGCCCTAGAGAGTGAGAGACGGACTTGTCAAGCACCCCCCGTGGCGACAGACATCAACGCCTGACACCAACAGGCGCGGACAACGGCGGTCGGCGCCGATCGCCAGCGGGCGATCTTCCTGGACTCACGATCGGTTGGTCGACGTCGGGGAGTGGCATGATCGACCTGATAAGGATGAGGCCACGGGTTCGCATCCTGTTAGCCCCAACGCACGAAGACCCTCGGTCCGGATGGATCGGGGGTCTTTGACATTTATGACTGGCGCCAACCGATGAAGGCCAGACTCGGTGCGTTGCTGCTCGTGATGATCACGCGAGGTGTGGTCATATTTACGCATCTTCGGTGGGTCAGTAGGGGTGCCCTGGAGCCCCCGAGATACCACCGACCGTAGTGACGTTTTTCCGCGACCTTCCGGCCAACCGGACGGAGATATCCGGCCGAACAACCAGGAGTTCCGCTTAATGTGCCACTGTCATGCGCAACGGGACAGACATGACATCCTCGACCACCGCGACCTCCCAGCAGGGAGGCACGCAATGGGTGCAAACCGGTCCGATCGACTTCAACCAATCCATCACCAACGCCGACACGGAGATCCTCCAGGTTCCGGGACTCACGATTCCTTTCCCCGGTGTCTGGCAGATTTCCTACAACGCCCGCGCGTCGATCTACCCCTCTGCAGGGGCACTGTGGGCCAGCACCTCAGTGCGCAAGAACGGCGTACTCATCCCCGGCAGTGAAGCACTGGCCGGCATCCAGGGCTCGAATCTGGGAATCCAGACCACCTCAGGACAGACGGTCCTGGCCAGCTTCGCCGCCGGGGACGTTGTGACGCTTTACGCGCGCAGCATCGGAGGGAGCGGCTCCGCCAGCATCATCAGCAACAACGACGGACGCACCACCGTGATGGCGCACTGGGTGAGCCCGACCTGAGCGCCGGTGCGCGCCGCTGACGCAGGCGGCCTGCCGCGCGCCCGGTAGATCGCTGCTGGCGGGTTACTCCACAGCCCAGCAACGACGACCGCCGGGGCAGTCCGATTGCTGCGTCACCCCCGTGGCGCAGCAACCTGCTGTCCAGCATTGCAGAAGACCCTCGAACTCCCTCGCGGATGGAGTACAGATGGCCGTCTTTCAGCTTGGCGAAGTTCCCACAGGCTTCGTGTTCAACGAGAGTGGCGGGCTCATCCACTACAGGTACGGGCTCCTCCTTGCCATCCCCCAGCCCAACCAGGTCGGCACCCCAGCACCGTGGGGGGACGCCTACTTCAGCGTAGGGTCCAGCTGGGCGGATGTGCGTCTGAAGGTACAGATGCACGACGGTACGACCTGGCTCCCAGCCGTGGACTGGGACGTCAACCAGGGAAATGGCCGCCGTGCCGAGAGGCTTCCCCAGGGGATTCAGAAGATCCACGTCGGGCGGGTGAAGAAGAGCAGCACCGACGTGGTGGATGACAACCCGGTCGGCTGGCTCCTCGAATACGTGTAACCGTCCCGAGCCTGGCAAGGTGCCCCAGCCGGTCTCACGCCGGTTCGGGGCCACCTGCCCTCTACCCGCGGTACAGCAGCGAAGTACAGCAACCACGGCAACCGGCCCTGTCCAGCGGTGTCCTTGTAGGGCCGTAGACCGACCGCAATGACCTCCAGTGACCGATCCATATAGAGCTACGGATCAGAAGGTGATGCCCTCGGTGCCGTACACGCCCAGGGCATCACCACTGGTCTTCACGCGAGTCGCAACCACGGCCCCGTGGTGTCGGACTTCGGGATCCAGAGCAGCGGTTGACTCGTACGGCAGTAGTCGTCCGCTTCGTCCTCCCAGGGGAAGCGTCCGGCTTTGTCGGGCCAGAACAGCTGCGTGACGGGCAGCGGAGGGGCTTGGTAGAAGTCGATGCCGGCACCGAAGAAGTCCTGATTCCAGCTGGGGTGAACAGGGCGGACCACGACGTCGTATCCGTTGAGGACATCGTCTCTGTGCTGGTCCGGCTCCAGCGGACGGCCACCACGGATCCCAGCTCCAGCCGCATTCACGAGGGGCATCCCAACGTCCGTCCGCAGGCCGAAGACACAGACCTCGGGACTGCGCAGTGTGTGCCACAGCCCGATGGAGTATGCCCAGTCGGCGGGTGCGCCGTCGCCTGCGCCAACGCCCATGACGTGCCAACCGAAGTCGGTAACACTCTGGGCTATCCGGCTGTCTCGTTCTTCCCAGGCCGGGCCATCTGCTGGCGGTTCGCAGAGGAGGCAGAAGCAGGGGGAATCGTCCATCGGAGGAGGGTAGATCAGCGTGGAGTCCGGGCCGTCTGTGGGCCGTCCGAGGCCGCTCGACACTGGCCAAGGACGACCAACGACGACCACCAGGAGCACGAGCCCACCACTCCTGACCAGCAAAAACCCAGCTCACCAAGATCCACGGCAAGACCCAGGGCAAGAAGACGTCTCAGTTGCGTCGCCTGGCGGATCCGGCAGGCTGTGCCAAGCGTGACTGCATCCGCCAGCGCAGTGCAGCATCCGCCTGCGGGTGTCGGCGATGCTGAAGAGGGCGACGAGCAGGCGGAAGGACTTGGCGAGTTCGTAGGCCGGGAGTGCTTCCATTCCGAAACGCCACTTCGCGAGCATCACCGCCGGCGTGTGAGTAGGGCGGATGCCGGAACGCGCAATGCTCTCCGGCACGTCCTCTTCGCGGGCGCGGGCCTGCCCGCAGAACAGCACCAGTGCGTGCAGGACTTTGCGTTGGTCACCCTCTGAGAGGCCCTCGAACCACTCGACGCCCTCGTGCACAGGTCTGAGGCCCTGTGCGAGTTCGTTCAGAATCATCTCGTGTGCGTACAACACAGCCTTCCACCCCCACGGTTCAGACCGACGGTACGCGTACGGCCACCCGTGGGTAGCACGGTTTCCCGCGCCCTGATGGCACAGCCATCTGACGCGGGCGGCAGGCTCCCCGTCGAACCCGCGCAGCGCCTTCGAAGTGGTCCGCGTCCCGAGTGAGTGTCTAACTGCGTGACAACGCAGGCGAACAGCGGCGGACAACCGCAGACGCCTACGGACTGTTGCACCAGGTGAGAGCCAGATCAGCTCAAGGCAGCACCCCCACCCAAGTTGCTTCGGGACGAAGCGGTCGCTCCGTTAGGGTGCGCTGCATGACCCATGAAGTTCGGCGGCTTCGTCCTCGTCGATCGGAAGGACGATGGCCGGCGGACCTGCCGGGCGCTGTGGAGGTGTACCGGTCGACATGTCTTGTGGGGCTGGGCCGACCGTCCGGAGGAGCCGTTGGAGACCTGCCCAATGCCCGAGCTGTTCGGCTGACATCCAACGCTGACATCAACGGCCCCGGACAGCGGCGGCACACAGCAGCCACGTACGGCACCAGTTCATGAGGCGAGCCGCGACCAGGCCGAGGGGAGATCGAACTCCTCATGCGGTGGTCAGGTCCCCATGGAGCGGGAACCTGACCAGCCCATTCACCTCAGCCCCAAGGGATCTACGGAGCCGCGTGCGACTTCAACCCGTCGCTCGTGAAGACTGGCTCGTCGTCTGGGAGGGCCCGTGCTGTCCGTATGGGCCCTCCTCCCAGGGTTGCGGTATGCGCTGATGCTGGCCAAACCCTGGGGGTAGGCCGTCCCTTGGACGGGCAGGCTGCACCCAGGCCGAGGAGACCGGCGCCCGTACGGGCCGAAGCAGAGGAGCAGGCACAGTGTCGACCACTACTCCGACCCCGGACCCGTTACAGGCCGGCGAAGCCGGCCCGCACGTCGACACAGCAATTGCTCTCCTGCGTGGTGAGGTGGTCCGCAGCGACAGCAAGGCAGCGCTGCTATTGGCCTTGACCGGTGCGGCGCTCGCCGCACTTGCCTCCCTGGGCGCCGGCGGGCACATTCCGTCCCCTGCCCTGGCGGTTGGCGCGGTCGGTGTGGTTGCGCTGCTGGCCGCCACCGTGGTCCTGCTGCTTGCCGTACGCCCTCAGTTGGGCGGTACGGGATGGCCGCAGTGGTCGAATCTCACCGCCGAAGAGCTCCTACGACAGCTGGCTGCTGGCCAGCAACTGACGTTGGTGAAGGTGCTCGCGGCCTCGGCCCGGACCAAATACGCTCGGATTCGCCTCGCGGTCGACCTCGTGCTGTCTGGGCTAGGGTTCCTGGCTGTGGCGGCCGTGATCACTGCCGTTGCCGCTTGATCGCTATTTGCATCGAGGCCAGACCTACGGCGGCCGGGAATGGAAGACCAGGCCGCTGGTCCGTGCTGCGGGCGGAGGCAGTTGGTCGCGGGCCTGCGCCAGCATCGAGCCGCCTGCGCCCAGAGGACAGCCTGTCGCTGGCATCCACGTCATCCACTGCTCGGCGGCCCCGCACGGTAGCGGCACTGGCCGACCTGACCGCCCCACGTTGGCGCGCCCGCATCTTCCTAGCGCTTGGTCTCGCACTCAGCTGAGCCGCTTCGGGACGAAGAGAGTCGTGCCAGACGCGTGCCAGATCCAGCGGGGAACCACGGGGAACACCGGGTATCGAGGAAAGGCCAGCCAACCGCAGCGTCGCAGGTCAGAAGGGGGACTGCCTCTGAGTCACCCAAGCTTCCCAAGATGAGGGCTCCCGCCGTTGTCACGGGCTGGCCGTTGCGCCCGCCGTCGTAGCTGACTGTCGTCGGCTGAGGTACAGACGCGCCCCGTCGCCCGGCCGGCCACAGGCCCAGAGGGGTCGTCCGCTGACGATCGGGGCTGCCTGCCGCTGTCCGCCACTGGTCCCGCTGCGGCTGGCAGACGCAGAGCGCACAACCGCCGGTGTATGCGGAAGCCGCAGTGCAGCAGCCCCAGCCCGGCATCGCGGACTTGTAGCTGAGTTGATGCATTCACTCAGGGTGCGCACGGTGTTGGGCGGGAATGACCCGATGCGATAGTCAACGGCTTGCGCAAGCGTCAGAATTGGAGAGCCTTCAGATGGCTGACAGGGTCAGTGGCGTGGTCCGGTGGTACAACCAAGCCCGGGGCATGGGGTACATCGACGGGGACGACGACCGTGAGGTGCGGGTAGATCGCGCCGCCATCGAGGACGCGACCTTTGTCGTCGAGGGCTTGCGCGTGACGTACGTGCCCGTGGAGGACGAAAATGGATGGCACGCGGAACACGTGAACATTGCAAGGCGCTCGCCAACTCAGCACGAGTAACCTGCACGTCCGAAAGCACCGAGGTGGTGGTGTCGGCGCCCGTCCCGGTCGCCGACCCGTCGGACAGGCTCTGGGAGGGCCTTCCCCAAGTGAGTGTCTAACTGCGTGACGACGCAGACGGACTGCGGCGGACAAGCGCGGACGCCCGCACATCATCACACCAGGCGAGAGGCACTCCGGCCTGAAGACGGACCCCCATCCAAGTTGCTTCGGGAGGAAGAGGTCGCTGTGCCACAGCCGTGCCAGATGCAGGGGTCAGCCACGGTCAACAAGGGTCACTGGCAGCCATATCCGTGCCTGCTCACTCGGTCAGAGAAACGCCAGGTCATCAGTGGGACGCCCCACCCTCTCTCCTAAGACCGTGTCCTATGTGGTGAGGCGGATCAATCGCTTGTAGCAGCACAGGGTGGCGGCGAGGCCCAGAAAGGCGAGGTAGTTGCGAGGATCGCGT
>NZ_JBVJMF010000026.1:0-128697 GCF_055584345.1 Streptomyces sp. NPDC104106 | reverse complement strand
GCGGTGGAGGCCGCCGAGGACGAAGTACGTCCTTTGCTGTCGGACGGTGTGAGCATCGCCGCCGTCAACGGACCTACGTCCCTGGTGGTTTCGGGGACGGAGAGTGCGGTGTCGGCTGTGACCGAGGGCTTGGACGGTCGTCGGGTCAAGCGGCTGCGGGTGTCGCATGCGTTCCACTCGCCGTTGATGGATCCGATGCTGGAGGACTTTTGTGAGGTCGCGGCGGGGCTGGTGTACAACGCGCCGGTGCTGCCGGTGGTGTCGAACCTGACGGGTGAGGTGGCGGACGCCGGGCGGTTGTGCTCGCCCGGGTACTGGGTGGAGCACGTGCGCGGCACCGTGCGCTTCCACGACGGCGTGCAGGCGCTGCGCGGCCAGGGTGTCACGACGTTCCTGGAGCTGGGCCCGGACGGCACCCTGACCGGCATGGTCGACGGTGACTGCATACCGTCACTGCGGCGTGACGCCGGTGAGGAGCACGCCCTGCTGACCACTCTCGGTCAACTGCACACACGTGGCCTCGACATCGACTGGGAGCAGGTCTTCGCAGGCCGGAACGCACACCGCGTGGCTCTGCCCACGTACGCCTTCCAGCACCAGCGCTTCTGGATCGAAGGCGACGGCCCGAGCGTTCCCGAGCCGGTCGCCGATCCGGTCGACGCGGCGTTCTGGGAGATCGTCGACAGCGGCGACGCGGACTCGCTGGCGCGGACGCTGCGGCTCGACGCGACCACGCTGGACGGTGTGCTGCCCGCCCTGTCCGCGTGGCGCCGCAGCCGTAGGGACCAGGCGGTGCTGGACGGCTGGCGATACCGGCTCACCTGGCAGCCCGTCACCGACGCGCTCGAACCGGGCGCCGCCGTCGCCGACGGCGTGTGGCTGATGCTGGTGCCCGCGGGACACGCCGACGCCACGGCGGCGGCCACCAGCGGTGCGCTGACCGCGCACGGTGGCCGCGTCGTGCGGGTGGACGTCGACGGCGAGGACCGGGAGACCCTGGCGAAGCTCGTCCGGGCGCGGCTCGACACGGAGCCCGGTACACCGGCCGGGGTGGTGTCCCTGCTCGCCCTGGACGAACGGCCGGATCCCGCCCATCCGACGCTCTCGCGCGGTACGGCCGCCACCGTCACTCTCGTGCAGGCTCTCCAGGACCTGGACGTCACCGCGCCGCTGTGGTGCCTGACCTCGGGGGCCGTCGCCGTCCAGGAGGACGGGGAGGTGAGGAGCGCGGCGCAGCCGATGATGTGGGGACTCGGCACCGTGCTGGCCCTGGACCACCCGAAGACCTGGGGCGGACTGGTCGACCTGGCGGCCGAGCCCGACGAGGCCGCGTGGGACCGGGTGGTCGGCGCGCTGTGCGGACAGCACGGTGAGGACCAGCTCGCGATCCGGTCCACGGGCGCCTACGCGCGCCGTATGACCCGCGCCGAGTCCGTCGCCGCAGACGATGCCACGGGGCCCGCGGAGGCCTGGACACCGCGCGGCACGGTGCTCGTCACCGGCGGCACCGGCGGTATCGGTGCGCACGTGGCGCGATGGGCCGCCGCCCGGGGCGCGGAGCACCTGCTCCTGCTCAGCCGTCGTGGCCCGGCCGCCGAGGGCGCCGCGGAGCTGGAGGCGCAGCTGACGGCGCTCGGCGCCCGCGTCACCCTCGCGGCCTGTGATGTCACCGACCGGGCCGCGCTGGCCGCGGTGATCGCGGAAGTGCCCTCGGACCGGCCCGTCACCGCCGTCTTTCACACAGCCGGGGTCGCGCAGGAGCCGAAGAAGCTGCCCGACAGCGCGCTTGCGGAGTTCGCCGAGATCGGCCGGGCGAAGGTCGCCGGTGCCGCACACCTCGACGAGCTGCTGTCCGACCGTCCCCTCGAGGCATTCGTGGTGTTCTCCTCCGGAGCCGCCGCCTGGGGCGGTGCGGGCCAGAGCGCGTACGCGGCCGCCAACGCCTTCGTCGAGGGGCTGGCGCACCGCAGGCGTGCCGACGGGCGGGCGGCGACCGCCGTGGCTTGGGGTGCCTGGGCCGGCGGCGGCATGGTCGACGACTCCGTGGCCGAGGAGTTCGCGGAGGTCGGCGTGCAGCTGATGCGGCCCGAACTCGCGGTCGAGGCCCTGGGCCAGGCGATGGCGCGCGACGAGGGACACATCGTGGTCGCGGGCATCGACTGGTCGCGGTTCGCACCGTCCTTCACGGCCGCCAGGCAGCGTCCGCTGCTGCGGGCCCTGCCCGAGGTCACCGCGCTCACGGCCGCGCCCGGGACCGACGCCGGTACGCGCCAGGACACCGAGAACGACGGACCGGTTCTGCGGGCACGGCTGCTGCCCCTGTCCCCACCGGAGCGGCAGGCGGTGCTGACCGATCTGGTGCTGGCGCAGGCGGGGCAGGTGCTCGGCCACGTCACGGGCTCGACGGCGGTCGAGGACGGGATCGCCTTCCTCGACATCGGCTTCGACTCGCTGACCGGTCTGGAGCTGCGCAACCGGCTCAACCGGGCATCGGGACTCGAACTGCCGCAGGGCCTGATCTTCGACTTCCCGACCGCCGGCATGATCGCCGAACTCATGCTGGACGCCCTGGAGGTCGACCTCACCGTGACGCCGCAGGCAGTGACGGAGGAATTCACCAAGCTGGAACTTGCGGTGACCCCGGCGCTGCACGACGAGGCGTCGCGCGCGCGGGCCGTAGCGCAGCTGCGCGAGCTGCTGGCCAAGTGGGACCACCCGGAAAAGGGAGAGTAGCCGGATGTTCGAGGTCGAGACCTACCTGCGCCGCCTGGGCTTCACCGAGGTGCCCGAACCCAGCGCCGAGACACTGCGTGTGCTGCACAAGAACCACCTGATGTCGCTGCCCTACGACAGCAGCGACTTCATCAAGAGCTTCACGGGCTTCCGCAACGTCGTCGACATCGACGTCGACGCCACGTTCCGGGCCATCGTCACAGGCGGCGCGGGCGGTGTCTGCCATGACCTGAGCGGCCTGTTCCGCAGGCTCCTGACCGAACTCGGCTACGACGTCTCGATCCTGGCCGCGTCCCAGCGCTGGCCCGACGGGCAGTTCGGGCCGGACTTCGAGCACACCTTCAACTGTGTGCGCCTCGACGGGGAGATCTGGCTCGTCGACGTGGGCTTCGCCGGCCCGTCGTATCTGGAACCGCTGCGGGTGACCGACGAGGTGCAGCACCAGTTCGGCTGCGCCTACCGGCTCAGGACGGCCGGCACGTACCACGTGCTGGAGCGCAGGGCCGCCACCGGGGACTGGCGGCCGGTGTACCGGTTCGAACTGACGGCCCGTGCCGTCTCCGACTGGGACAGCCCGCAGGACACGGCCGCCGAACAGATCGTGAAGGACTCGCTGTTCGCCGGAACCGTGCTGCGGGGCCGCGCCACCGACACCGGGCAGCTCGTGCTCACCGGCAGACGGCTGCTGCGGGTGGACAACGGCCAGGAGTCGATCCGCACGCTGATCGACAAGGCCGAGTTCGAAGGTGTCGTGAAGGACATCCTCGCCGGCTCGGGCAACGGCTGAGGCGGGACCGGACGGAGATGACCATGGAGACGCAGACCAGCGGCGCCGGGACCGCAGCGGCCGCCGCCACCGACACGGACGTGGCCGTCGTCGGATACGGCCCGGTCGGTCAGCTGCTGGCGATCCTGCTGGCCCGGCACGGCTGGCGGATCACGGTCGTGGAGCGCTGGCCGCAGCCGTACCCCATGCCGCGCGCGGTCGGCTTCGACGACGAGGCGGCCCGTATCCTCGCGGCCGCCGGCATCGGGCCGTTCCTCGACAAGTTCGGCGAGAACTCACGCGACTACGCCTGGCGCAACGCCGCCGGCGAGACGCTGCTGCACATGGAGAGCGCCGAGCACGGCCAATGCGGCTGGCCGCAGGCGACCGCCATGTACCAGCCGGGCCTGGAGGCCACGCTCATAGACCGCGGCACCGACTTCCCGAACCTGCGGGTCGTCCGCGGGCAGGAGGTCGTCGAACTCGACGACCGCGGCGACCTGGTCGAGGTGGTCTGCGAGGACACCGAGGAGCAGGAACACACCTTCACCGCACGGTACGTCGTCGGATGCGACGGGGCCAACAGCTTCGTGCGGGAGTCGATGGACAGTCCCCTCACCGACCTCGGCTTCTTCTACGACTGGCTGATCTGCGACGTCGTGTTGAACGAGCCCCGCGACTTTCGCCCCAACAACCTGCAGATCTGTGATCCGCAGCGGCCCCGGACCGCCGTGTCGGCCGGTCCGGGACACCGCCGGTTCGAGTTCATGCGGCTGCCGGGCGAGAGCATGGAGGAGCTGAAGCGGGAGGAGACCCTCTGGCGCATGCTGGACATGTTCTCCGTCCGCCCCGACAACGCGACCCTCGAGCGGCACGCCGTCTACACCTTCCAGGCCCGCTGGGCGGCGCAGTGGCGCAAGGGTCGGCTGCTGATCGCGGGGGACGCCGCGCACCTCATGCCGCCCTTCGCCGGGCAGGGCATGTGCTCGGGCTTCCGGGACGCGGCCAACCTGTCCTGGAAACTCGACCTGCTGCTGCGCGGCCTTGCCGGCGACTCCGTACTCGACACCTACACCGTCGAGCGCCGGGCCCACGTGCAGAACGCCATCACCACCTCCGTGAAGCTCGGCAAGGTGATCTGCGTGACCGACCCCGCCGCGGCCGCCGACCGGGATGCGATCATGCTCGCCGGGCGTGACCGCGAGGGCGGCGGCGCGCTGCCGATGTCGACCGCGATCCCCCTCACCGAAGGGCTGCTCCACCGGGCCGACGACGGCACGCCGCTGCTGCCCGCCGGGACCCTGTTCCCCCAGGCGCGGGTGGCGGGAGCCGACGGGGACGGGCTGCTGGACGAGATCGTCGGCCTCGGCTTCGTCCTGCTCACCACCGCTGATCCGGCGACCGCGCTGGACGGACCACGGCGGTCCTTCCTCGACGGGCTCGGCACGCGCTACGCGCACCTCCTGCCCCCGGACACACCAGCGCGCGAGCTGTATCCCGGCGCCGTGCTCGACATCGAGGACCGGTACCTGCCCTATCTGGGCCACAGCGGTGCGACAGCCGTACTGGTGCGCCCCGACTTCACCGTCTTCGGCGCGGCGGACGGGCCACAGGCGCTGGGCGCGCTCGTGGACGAACTGGCTCACCGGCTGGGGGCGCCGCCCCCGGCCGCCGGCTGAGGCCGAACCACCTTGACAAGCACCCTGAGAGAGGAACACGGAACATGGGCGCACGCGAAGACATGTACGGCTTGTTCACGAGTGTCAACGAGATCAACCTGACCGACGACCAGAACGGCCAGGGCGCCAAGGAGGGCGTGCACAAGAAGAACATCTCCACCAGCTACGACCTACAGGCCCGGATGTCGAAGAAGGGCATCCTGTGGAACTGGGGCTACCACGACGAGCAGGTGGCCAAGGAGATCAACGCCCGCATCCCAGGCTTCCTGGACTACGACACGGACGGCTTCTCCGAGGAGCTGTACTTCGCCGCTCTCCGGGAGGTGCCGATCGACCTCGACGACTACGCCGACAGGTTCGTCCTCGAAGTCGGCTGCGGACTGGGCGAGGGACTGAACTTCCTCTCCCGTGTGATCCACGCCAAGACCATGATCGGACTCGACCTGTCGGAGCAGGCCGTCAACCGGGCGAACGCCTCCCTGTCCCGCAAGGGCCTGCGGTACGTCCAGGGCGACGCGGAGAACCTGCCCTTCGGGGACGGCGAGGTCGACGTCGTGGTGAACATCGAGAGCGCGCACAACTACCCGAGGCTGGAGACGTTTCTCCAGGAGGTGGCGCGAGTGCTCAAGCCGGGCGGCTACTTCACGCACGTCGACCTCTACACCAGGCAGCGGCACGCCTTCCTGAAGGGGCTTCAGGAGAAGGACCTCGGCCTGGAGTGGGTGCTCGACCGCGACATCTCGTCCCAGGTGCGGGCCGCGATCCACCGGCGTCTGTCCCCTGACGGCTCCTTCCACAAAGCGCTGCGCGAGCAGCGGGTCGGCGCCATCCAGCGCCACATGGCCAAGCGCGTCGGCCCGGAGGCCGTCGGCGGATCCTTCGCCGGCTACACCGACAGCGGCTCCACCAAGCTGCTGAAGAAGATGGGCGTGCTGCCGTCGCAGTTCATGCCGCCCGTGGACAGCTACCGGCACTACGTGGCGAAGAAGGTCTGAACGTCCCCAACGCCCCCTCGGCGACGGTCGCAAGGATCTCGCCGAGGGGCGAAGGGCCGGGGGCGAAGGAACGCGGGAACTCGCCCACGACTCCCGGAAGATGTACGCGCTCGGCCCTGCTCGGCACTGTTCAGCACACGGAAGGGCCACGATGACCGACACCGCGCACCCGGCACCCGTCACCGGAACCACCCGGCTCTACGCCGTCCTCGGCGATCCGGTCACCCAGGTCCAGTCGCCCGTACTGCTCAACCCCCTCTTCGCTCGCCGAACTGGGCCTCGACGCGGTGCTGGTACCCGTACACGTCCGGCCCGCCGACCTCGCCCACGTGGTCGGTGGGCTGCAACGCGTCGGCAACCTCGACGGCCTGTTCGTGACGGTGCCGTCCATCCAGGCCATTGCCTCGCGGCTGCCAGACGGCAATGAGCAGAACCTCAGCAGTTCGTGAATCAGTTCACGTGGGTTCCGGTTCCAGTGCGTCGGCGGATCGCTGAGCGGATGGTGCCGCAGGTCGACCCGGACGCCTGGGCGGTCGATGACGGGTCGTTCCCCAAGGACGGCAGGATGTCGTTCGGTGTCGCCCACCAGTACTGCGGCGCGCTGGGCAAGCAAGCCAACTGCCAGGTCGCGGTCAGCGTCCACGCGGTCTCCGACACGGCGTCGTGCCCACTGGCGGAGGACCGGCCCCGCACCCGCACCACCGGCGTGTGCCCACGCCGGCCCCAGGTGCGGGCCCGTGGCGGTGTCATCGAGAACCGGCCTAAGACGATGTACGCGCCCAGCGCCGCCCCAGTCATTCCGCCTGCGGCCACACAGCCTTCTTCCGCAAGCCCACCGCCTGCTCGTCGCGCTCGAGGGCTCTGCGGGCGGGACACTGCCAGGACCAGCCGTGCCGGGGCGGCAGCCTCCACACCGCCGCCCATGACCAGTCCAGCCGGAACGTCCGGGCGATCAGCACCCTGATCCGGGCCAGGGTCCAGCGCTGGTCTCCCCAGCCATGGGCGGCAGGCCCTCGCGCCAGTTCCTTCTCCAACTCGGTGAACTGCTCATCGGACAGCTTGGGCAGCTTCGGTGGCCCCGCGGACGCGAGGGCGGCCATTCGGCCCTCCCTCAAGGCGCGACGCCAACGTTCCACCGACCGCTCGCCGACCCGCGGATCCTTCGCGATCCCCGCACTTCTCTCACCACGGGCGAACCGCTCGCCGGCCTCGTACCGGATCCGCTCGCGAAACCTCGCCGCTCCGCCGCCAGCCCACCACCCTGCGCATACCGCATACCACCGGCCTACCGCAGGGATCACCACACGTCACCACCCCGACAACAACCCGAAGAGCTCAGCAACAAGCCACCGCTAGTCAGCACGGGAAGGGTGAGCAGGGGTGATGAGGTGGGCTTTTTAGTCATTGCAACCCGGACAGCGCCCTTCGCGCTCTCATCGCGGCCGTAGCCAGCGGCCCGGCTGCGCCTCCATGGTGGCTGCACGCACTCCGGCGCCCAGAACTATGGTGTCCCACCACATACGCCTCTGACCTGTGCGTTCCTACCGTGTGGCGACACGCAAACGTCCCCGTCGAACGCCAGGAAGTGGTGCCGATGTCGTCGCCCGCAAGCGCTCCACCAGCCTCGTCCAAGCTCCACCGCATCGTCGCCGCCAGCCTGATCGGCACCACCATCGAGTGGTATGACTACTTCCTCTACGGCTCCGCCGCCGCCCTGGTCTTCGGCCGGGTGTTCTTCCCTGACTCTGACCCGCTGACCGGCACCCTGCTGTCGTTCCTCACCTACGCCATCGGCTTCGCCGCCCGCCCGATCGGCGCCGTCGTCTTCGGGCACTTCGGCGACCGCCTCGGCCGTAAGAAACTGCTGGTGGTCAGCCTGCTGATGATGGGCGGCTCCACCGCCCTGATCGGCTGTGTCCCCGGCTACGACTCCATCGGCGTCGCGGCACCGCTGCTGCTCACCACGCTCCGTCTGGTCCAGGGCTTCGCCCTCGGTGGCGAGTGGGGCGGCGCCGTGCTCCTCGTCTCGGAACACGGCGACCCGCGACGGCGGGGGTTCTGGGCCTCCTGGCCGCAGGGTGGCGCACCGGCCGGCAACCTCCTCGCGGTCGGCGTCCTGTCTCTGATGACCAGCCTGCTGAGCGACGACGCGTTCAACTCCTGGGGGTGGCGCGTGCCGTTCCTGCTGTCAGCCGTACTGGTCATGATCGGCCTGTGGATCCGGCTGTCCGTCGACGAGTCCCCGCTGTTCAAGGAGGCCCTGGCCAAGGCCGAGCGACGCAAGGCCGAACAGCGGGGCGAGCAGCCGCCGTTCGTCGCGGTCCTGCGCGGCCACTGGCGCGACGTCCTGGTCGCCATGGGCGCCCGGATGGCCGAGAACATCTCCTACTACGTGATCACCGCCTTCGTCCTCACCTACTGCGTGGAGCATCTGAGGCTCGGCAAGCAGACGTCACTGAACGCCGTACTCATCGGCTCGGCCGTGCAGTTCTGCCTGATCCCGCTGTTCGGCGCGCTCTCCGACCGGGTGGGCCGCAAGCCGGTCTACCTGGTGGGCGCCATCGGAGTGGGCCTGTGGTCCTGGGCCTTCTTCGGCCTGCTCGACACGAAGTCCTTCCCCGCCCTCGTGCTCGCCGTCACCGTCGGCCTGGTCTTCCACAGCGCCATGTACGCCCCGCAGGCGGCGTTCTTCTCGGAACTGTTCGCCACGCGGATGCGCTACACCGGCGCCTCCATCGGCGCCCAGCTCTCCTCGGTGGCGGCCGGTGCCCCGGCCCCGCTGATCGCCACCGCCCTGCTCGGTTCCCACGGCACCTCGACCCCGATCTCTGTGTACGTCGGCCTGGCCGCCGTGATCACCGTGATCGCCGTCGTCGCCGCCCGGGAGACCCGCGGCAGCGACCTCGCGGCCGTCGAGCCGGACGACACCGCCGCGCGGCCCGCCACGAACCAGCAGCCGGCCGCCTCCTCCTGATAGCGCGGACCACACCCCTGACCGGAGGGGCCGGACTCCTGCGGTCAGGAGACCCGGACCCCTCCCCGGCCCCCTCGCGCATCCACTCCCGACGATTGCCTCCATGTCCCAGAAACCCGTGTCCATCGCCCCTCACCTGCGGCGCCTGCTCCAGCTCATCGCCGCGGGCGCGCCCGCCGAAGACCTCCGCGCCGTGGCCCTCCAAGCCCGGCGAGGCGGCGCCACCGCCCCGGACCTCACGGACATCGAGCAGGCCACCGAAGCGGCGCGTCCAGAGCACGCTCGGCCAGCACCGGCGCCGGGAGGCGGAACTGACCGCCCTCTTCGACACCGCCGGGGACCTGACGGCCCTGCGCGACCTCGACGCCGTGCTGCGCTCCATCGTCCACCGCGCCAGAATGCTCCTCGGCACCGACACGGCCTACCTCACACTGCCCGACGAGGAGGCCGGCGACACGTACATGAGGGTCACCGACGGCTCGGTCTCGGAGTTGTTCCAGCACCTGCGCCTCCAGCTCGGCGAAGGCCTCGGCGGCCTCGTCGCCCAGACCGCTCGCCCCTACGCCTTCCCGGACTACCGCATCGACGACCGCTTCCTCCACACCGGCAGCATCGACGCCGGGGTCCTGGACGAGGGCCTGGTCGCGATCCTCGGAGTGCCGCTGCTGCTGGGCGCCGGCAGCGGCGGCCAGGTCATCGGCGCGCTCTTCGCCGCGGACCGCACGCCCCGCACCTTCTCCCCGGACGAGGTCGCGCTGCTGTGCTCGCTGGCCGACCACGCCGCCATCGCCATCGACACCGCCAAGGCCATGGCCGACACACGGACGGCCCTCTTCGGCTGCGCGGGCAGCGGCAGCGCCGACCGCGAGGGCGCCGCGGTGCTGCTGCTCCCGTACGACGGGACCTCGCCGGGAGAGGCGGCCCGTACCGCCGCCGGACAGCTCACCCAGATGGTCGGCGCGCGGGTCACGGTGGCCGGCGCCGGCCCGGCGACCGGAGTGCGGGCGATCGCCGACGCCCACACCGAGGGCCTGCGGTGCCTGCGGGCCCTGCACGTGCTCGGCCGCGACGGGACCGGAGCGTGCGCCGCCGAACTCGGCTTCCTCGGCGTGGTGCTGGGCGAGGACCACGACGTCGCCGGCTTCGTTGCCACCCCCTCGGACCGCTGCTGGAGTACGACGCCCAGCGCGGCACCCAGCTCGTACGCACCCTGCACGCCTATTTCGGCTGCGGCGGGAGCCTGATCCGGGCGAAGGAGGCGCTGCACGTGCACGTGAACACCGTCGCGCAGCGCCTGGACCGCATCCAGGCCCTGCTCGGCCCCGACTGGAACACTCCTGAGCGGGCCCTGGAACTCCAACTCGCCCTGCGCCTGCACCTGTTGGCGGGCACCTGAGACCACGGCGCAGCGCGCGGACTACGCCTCGCCGTCCGCCCTGTCCGCCGCCGCCAGCAGATGGTGCGCCACGATCCGGGCGCCGTCGTCCCCGACGAGAACCGTGTAGTGATTGGTGCCGGGCACCGGCTCGGTGCGCACCCGGTCGGGATCGAGGCCGGCCGAGGCGAGCCGCTGCTCGTCGTACAGGCCCTGCGGTTCGTCCATCAGACCGCGCTCCGCCCAGAGCAGCAGCGCCGGGCAGGGCAGCCGGTGGACGGCGCCCGACACCGCTCCGCCCAGCTGGTCGGTGCCGTCGACCCGGACCGCCTCGATACGGCAGGAGGAGCGCAACGCGGGCTCCTCTCCCACCAGATCCCGCTGGATGTAGGCGTCCACCCACGGGGACCAGGCACCCGCGAAGCCCGGATGCCGCTGCCAGAACGTTCGGTAGGCCTGCCGGTCGGGGAACGTCATCGACAGCCGGCGCATGGCCGGGCCGATCACGGCGGTGATCAGCTCGTCGGGGTCCAGGCCGGCCGGCACGGGGAAGCCCACGCCCCCGTCCACCAGCAGCAGGGCGGAGGCCAGGTCCGGGTGGCGCACCGCGGTCAGCGCCGCGGTGAACGCGCCCATGGAGTGGCCGGTCAGCAGCACCGGCCCCATGCCCAGCGCGCGCACCACGGCGGCCATGTCGTCGGCGTGCGCCGCGATGCCGTACGGGCCGGGAAGGTCCCGGCTGCCGCCCCGGCCGCGCAGGTCGGGCGCCACCAGGGTCACCCGCCCGGCCAGATGATGGGCGACCCGGGCCCAGGACAGACCGTTGGCCGTGATGCCGTGCAGCGCCAGGACGACGGGGGCGGCCGGGTCGGCGCCCGGCCAGCGCAGCACGGCCAGCTCCCCGCCGGACACCGGCAGGCGCAGCTCCTCGTGGGCCGGGACATCCATGCTCTGACGGGGCGTCGACGCATGGTGCGGAGTGCGGTTCATGACGGGGGGACCTCCTTGCGGTCGGTGGCGGTGCGAGAGTCGCGGGCCGTGCGCAACCGGGCGGGCAGGCGTACGACACCGCCGGGCAGAAGATAGATCACGGCGACGAACAGCGCGCCGAGCAGGAACAGTGGCTGGGAGAGCGGCACGCGCAGTACGGCGGGCAGACCGCGGACCGCGCCCGAACCGGCCAGGTCGCCGAGCCGGTGGTCGGCCCAGGTGTACAGGACGCCGCCGATCAGCGGCCCCCAGCGGGTGCCGGAGCCGCCCAGCACCACCATCACCAGCAGCGACAGGGTGAAGTCGGAGGTGGTGGTCTGCGGGGTCGCGCCGCCGGTCAGCAGGAGGTACGCGATGCCGCCGAGCGCGGCGAGCGTGCCGGCCAGCACGAAGGCGGCCAGTTTGAATCCGTACGGGCGCAGACCCAGCACCTCCACCCGGCGCTCGTTCTCCTTGATGCCCTCCCAGACGCGGCCGAGTGGGGAGCGCAGTGCCCCTCGCACGGCGAGCAGCACGACGACGACGTAGGCGAGGGCGATCCAGTACAGGTCGGCGGTGTGGTCGATGCCGACCACCGAAGCGGGCAGTCCGCCGGCCGGAGCGGCCCTGCCCTCCTCGCCCCCGGTGACGCCTCCCGGGTCGCGCTGCACCAGGATCGACGCGGCCTGTGCGAAGGCGAGCGTCACCATCGAGAAGCCGATTCCGCCGACCCGCAGGCTGACCGCGCCCAGCAGGACGGACAGCGCCACCCCCGCGAGCAGCCCGAGCAGCGCCGACACCGCGAACGGCAGCCCCGACTCCAGCATGACGGTGTTGGTGACGTAGGTGCCCGCGGCGAAGTACAGGGCGTGGCCGAAGGACAGCAGGCCGGTGCGGCCCAGCAGCAGGTCGTAGCCCGTGGCCAGGCCGCCGAACAGCAGGCACGTCGCCAGCAGTTGGAGGTTGCCCGGGCTGCCGATCGGGCCGTCGAGCAGGCCCGGCAGCGGCAGCGCGCTGTAGGGCGCCGTGCACAGCGCCACGAGCGGCAGGACCGGCCACCACCGGGTGGCTCTGCTGAGCCGTCCGGCGCGGGTGGCGGGGGACTCGTCTGCCGCGCCGGCCCGGCCGCGCGGCTGGGTGGCGGTGGTCATGCGAGGCTCCCGGTGAGCCCACCCGGCCGCAGGAGCAGCAGGGCGGCGAGCAGGACGACGACGGCGAGGTCGCCGAGCCCGGCGGTGGTGTAGTAGTTGGCGAACTGCTGGACGAGGCCGACGGCGGTCGAGGCCAGGGCGGCTCCGGTGAGCGAGCCCATGCCGCCCGTCACCACGACCACGAACGCGAAGACGAGCAGCGACGTGCCTTGTTCGGGATCGACGGAGCCGAAGTAGAGGCCGCCGATCGCGCCGCCGAGGGCTGCCGCGGCGCCGCCGATGGCGAACACCAGGGTGAAGGCCTTTCGCACATCGATGCCGAGCGCGGTGACCATGGCGCGGTCCTCCACGCCCGCGCGGACGACCAGACCGTGCCGGGTCCGGCCGAGGAACAGCTTGAGCGCGGCCAGCACCAGCAGGGCGGCGGCGATCAGCACCAGGCGGTTGAGCGGTACCTCGGCGCCCAGCAGCGCGAACGTGCCGGAAAGTGCCCTGGGGCCGGGGAAGGGCCGGGCGTCGGTGCCCCAGATCGCCGACAACAGGGCGGGGACGGCCAGGCTGACGCCCACCGTGGCGAGGATCTGCTCGCGGGGACGCGTGTACAGCGGGCGGATGACGGCCAGTTCGAGCACCACCGCGGCGGCGGTGCCCACCGCGGTGCCGAACCCGACCGCCAGAGCGAAGCCGACGCCGCCGGGACCGGCTCCGGGAAGGTGCCCGGAGGCGGCCCACCAGGTGCCGTACGCACCGACGGACAGCAGGGCGCCGTGCGCGAAGTTGAGCACGTCCATCAGCCCGAAGATCAGTGACAGACCCGAGGCGACCAGGAAGTACAGGGCCCCCAGGCCGAGTCCGGTGAACAGGAGCAGCGCGACGGTGGACATCAGGCGTCAGCCTCCGTGGTCCGGGCGGCGCGGGGTGGCGCCGTGTGGGGCGGCGCGGGGCGGGTGGCCGCACCGGCCGAGGGGTCGCCGGTGGCGTCGGATGCCGCCCGCCCGACGCCGAGCAGCCGGCGGGTCGCGTCCGCGTCGGCGAGCAGATCGGTGGCCGGACCCCGGTGCGCGGTACGGCCGTCGGCGAGGACGACGCAGTGGCGGGCCAGGCGGCGCACCACCGCGAGGTTCTGCTCTACCAGCAGCACCGGCACGGCCTCGGCGGCCCGCTCCAGCACCCGGGCGACCTCGGTCACCACTTTGGGCGCCAGCCCCTTGGTGGGCTCGTCGGCGATGATCAGCCGATTGCCGCACAGCAGGCTGCGGGCGATGGCGATCATCTGCTGCTGGCCACCGGACAGGGTGCCGGCGGCCTGCCGGGCCCGCTGCCGCAGCTCGGGGAAGAGGTCGTACACCAGGTCGTACGACGGTGCCCCGGCGCCGGGACTTTCGGCCAGCCGCAGGTTCTCGGCCACGCTGAGGCCGGCGAAGACGCCGCGGTCCTCGGGGGCGTAGCCGATGCCCCGGCGCACCAGGGCGTGGGTGGCCAGACGCACCGTCTCCTCGCCGGCCAGCCGCACGCTGCCGGTGCGCGGGACGAGGCCGAGGATGCCGCGCACGGTGGTGGTCTTGCCGGCGCCGTTGCGGCCGAGCAGGGCGGTGGTGCCGGACGCGGCCATCTCCAGGTCGACGCCGTGCAGGATGTGCCTGCCCCCGATCACGACCCGCAGATCGCGCACGGCCAGCAGCGGGGCGCTCACAACTCCTCCCCGAGATAGGCCTGTTGCACGGTCGGGTCGGCCATCACGGCCTGCGGGGTGTCCAGGGCCAGCAGCGTGCCGTGGTGCATCACGGCCAGCCGGTCGGCCAGGTCCAGGAGTACGTCCATGTGGTGCTCGACCATGAGGACCGTGCGGCCCTCCTCCCGGTGCAGGGCGCGGATGAGTTCGGTCAGGGCGGGCACCTCCTCCGCGCTCACACCCGCCATGGGCTCGTCCAGCAGCATCAGCCGGGGCTCGCCGACGAGCAGCACCGCCAGCTCCAGCTTGCGCTTCTCACCGTGCGACAGGGAGTCGGCGCAGGTGTCCGCCCGGGGCCCGAGGCCGGTGCGCGCCAGCACCCGGTCCACCTGCCGCGGGTACGTGCCGGCGCGCCGCCACATCCGGTACGAGCCGCCGTCGGCGGCCTGAGCGGCCAGCCGGACGTGGTCCGCGACGGTCATGCCCGGCCAGAGGCTGGAGGTCTGGAAGGTGCGCCCGAGGCCGCGCCGGGCTCGTGCGTAGGCGGCCTCGGCGGTGACATCGCGGCCGTCCAGCTCGATCGCGCCCCGGGAGGCCGGGCTGAGCCCGCTGATGAGGTTGAACAGGGAGGTCTTGCCCGCGCCGTTGGGGCCGATGAAGGCGAGGAACTCGCCCTCGCGGACCTCGAAGGACACGGAGTCGACGATCGTCGCGCCGCCGACCGTCCAGCCGAGGTCACACAGGCGCAGCACCGGCGTCCGGGAGGCGCGGGGCCGCCCGGCGTCGGCAGCCCCCGCGGTGCTCGGTGAGGTGGTGTTCGAGGAGGACATCGTCTCAGCCCGCCGCCCTCGCGACCGGGGGAGCCACCGCAGTCATCGCAATGGTGTCGATCAGGGCCGGCTTCGCGGAGCCTCCGGCGCCGGTCAGCCTGGCGGTGAACATCGGTTGCAGCAGGGCGTGGTCCTGGGCACGGACCTCCTCCCTGCCCTTGGGCCCGTCGAAGCTCCAGCCCTCCAGTGCCTTCACCATGGCGGAGGTGTCGTCCGCGCTGCCGGACTCCACGGCGTGCACGATCATCTGGGCGGCGGTGAAACCGTCGGGGCTGAAGAGGTCGGGCGTGCCGCCCGCCTTGGCGATGCCGTCGAGCATGGCCTTCTCCACCGGGTTGCCGCCACCGGCGCCCGGGAAGTAGTGCGCGAGGAAGGCCGCTTTGGCGCCGGCCGCGCCGAAGACCGGGTACGAAGCGGTGCCCGCCAGCCCGGTGACGACCTTGCCGGAGTCCAGCACGCCCTGCTGGTCCAGTGCCGTCCACAGGGCGGGCGCCGAGGCGCCCGCCCAGGCCACGAACACCAGGTCCGGCCGGTCCGCCTTCGTCTGACGCGCGAAGGGCGTGAGGTCGGTGGCGCTCGGCGGGGCCAGCACCGAGCCGACGTGCGCGCCCTTCGGGCCGAACACGGCTTTCACGGCGGCCACGTTGGCCTGCCCGAACGCCGAGTTCTGCGCGAGCACGGTCACCTTCTTGCCCCTGGCGTCGCCGAGCAGGGCCTGGGCGGCGAGGATGTCCTGGTAGGACTGCCGGCCCGAGCGGAAGGTGTAGGCGTTGACGCCGGTGACCGCGTCGGTGGCGGCGGGGCCGCTGACGTAGAGCACCTTGTTCTGCGCGGCCAGCGGTGCCATCTGCAGTGCCACGCCGGAGTCGGTGGTCCCGGCGAGGATCCGGTAGCCCTTGCCGATCAGGGACTTGGCGGCGGCCACGGCCTTCGCCGGGTCGCCGGCGTCGTCCTGCTCGGTGACCTCGATGGGATGGCCGCCGGCCTTGTTCGTACCGTGCGTCGCGTAGGCCAGGCCCGCGGTGAAGCCCTCCTCGTACTGCTTGCCGTAAGCGCCGAGCAACCCGCTGCGGGAGTAGACCAGACCCACCTTGACGGCATCGGTCCCGCCCCCGGAACCGGCGGTCGCGGTGCCGGCGGTGCCGGCCGCGGAGCAGCCCGCGACGAGGGCTCCGACGGCGACCAGGCCGAGGGCGCGAACGGATCTGCTTCTGAGGGTGCTCATGACGCTGGGACGCATGACGACCGGCTCCTGAAGAGTGTGCCGCCTCCCGCCGCCGCTGGGTGCGCCGTCTCCCCTGCGGACGCCGTCCCGGCTGCGCGACCGCGGAAGCGCGGTGCGTGGTTGCCGGAACGATAGGAGCGCTGCGCGACGGACGGCATGTGGCTGGCCACTGCTCCTCGCGGCCCAGTCATGGCTCGGTCACACATGGTCGGCGATGACATGTGCCGCAACGGTGAGGACGACCCGGCCGTCGCCGTGACGCGGCGGGCCGACCGGGCCGACGAACGGAGCGGACCCCGGTGTGGGACACCGGTGGGGAAGGAATCGGCATGGACTGACCGGAAGGCCGGCCCCGCCATGCCATGTCGGCATAGGTCGCCGCGTTCAGTGCGGTCGTCCCGGCGGCGCCGGCCGCGCCACCGCGCACAAGGGTCTGGATCAAGTCTGGCCGGGTTCCCCCGTCGGGCTGGGTCAGGCCGTGTGAGGTCTGGGCACTGGGACAGCCCAGGCCGGTCTCTTCCGGTGTCCGGCCAGGTCCGAAAAGGCATCGCACCATGAAGGCTGCCGTGTACAGGAGGCCGTTCGACGCCGCGACACGCGGCACACCGGTTTCCGCGACACAGGACGTACCGGATCCGAGGACCGGGAAGGCGCCGGACACGAAGGAGCGACGCGCGGGCGTGACCCACGACATCGCCATGGGCCACGGGCGGTGCCCGGTCACATGCCGCGACCGCCGACTGCGGGGCGTGGGGGAAGCATCCGGCCCGCGCGGCTCCGGCACCACGGTGGTCGGCGGGGAGGGCGCCGCCGCCGACGGGCCGGTCGTCAGCCGTGGCCCCGATGAACTGCCCGCTTCCGGCGCGGAGTCCGTCGGCGAGTTCGCCACCGCTGATGACTAGGACCGGGGGCGGCCCGTCTCCTTCGGGCACAGAGGGGCGCGAGGACGCCACGGTCGTGGTCCGGCCCTACGGCAACCCCCTGCCGCTCGGGTTCTTCGCCTTCGGCATCGGGATGGCCCTGCTGGCCGGCATCGGGCTCGGCCTGATCAGCGGCGAGCAGGTCCGCTCGGCGGGCATGTTGCTGGCCGTGTTCGTGTCCCCGCTGGAGTTCCTCGCCGCGGTGGTGGCCTTCCTCACCCGTGACACCGGTGCCGCCGGAGCGCTGGGGCTGTTCGCCACCTCCTGGGCCGGACTCGGCGTGCTGTACGTCGTTGCCCCCGCCCGGCAGACGAGCGTCGCCGTCGGCATGTATCTGTGCGCCTTCGCCCTGATGCTCATACCGCTGGCGGTGGTCGGATTCCTCGGGAAGTCACTGCTCGGCATCGTCCTGACCGTCTCGATACTGCGCGCGTCCCTCTCGGCGGCCTACCAGCTCGGCGCCCCCCACGCCCTCCAACTGGCCAACGGCGCGGCCGCGTTGCTCCTGGTCGCCCTCGCGTTGTACGCCGGCACCGCGTTCCTCGTCGAGGATGTCCGCCAGCACACGGTCCTGCCGATCCTGCGGCGGGGGGACGCCCGCCGGGCCATCGAGGAGGACCTTCCCAAGGAACCGGGGACACGCAGACAGCTGTGAGCACCTGCTCCGGTCGGTCACGGACGACAGGCACGGAGACCGGGCGATGTCCCCTCCTGGTGCAGCACGTGGGGATCAGCCCGGCCCGTACGCCGCTCCCCGCTGACCGAGAGCCCATGACCACGGCCGACCTGGCGGCCCGGCTCGCGATGACCCGCCCGCAGGTGTCGCGGCACCTGCGCACCCTCCGCGACCTGGGCCTCGTACGCGTGGAGCGGGACGGCCGCTACGTCCACCACGGCCTCGACCTCAGCGCCGGCGAACGCATCGGCCACGAGGTGAGCCACCACCCGACCCGGAGAACGGCCGCTGACAGGGACGAACGGCCCAAGCGCGGTCGGTGGCCACGGGACAACACTTGAGTCTGTGACCGTGAACGGGACGTCGGAACTCGACCACGCACAGTGCCTGTCCCTGCTCGGCACATGCCGCTACGGGCGTGTTGTCTTCACCGATCAGGCGCTGCCCGTCGTCGTACCGGTCTGCTGTCTGCTCGACCACGACGGCATCGTCATCGGTGGATGCGACGACCGGCGCCTGGACAGGCTGCGGGACGGCGACGTCGTCGTGTTCCAGGCGGACAGGGCGAACGCGGGGGGCGACGTCGCGGAGAGCGTCACGGTCACCGGCTACACCCGCCGCGTCCACGACCCCCGGGAAGTCGGCCGGATCGCCCGCCTCGCCCTCGACGGGCACTGGCGCCCGCAAGCCGCCGACAAGGTGATGCGGATCGGGCTGACGCTCATGGACGGCCGCCGGTACCTGCCGTTCGCCGGCTGACCACGCCCTCGCTGGATTCCTTTGCGGTGCGGGACGATAATGGGTCGCGCCCCATCTGGAGCACGTGCCATGCCTGCCACCGAGCGAGAACCGAGCAGGCCGGACCCACCGGTCCGGTCCACGGCCGTGCCGGACCCGGCGCGCTTGTACTTCCCCGACCCCGCCCGCCTCGCACTCGACCAGGCGGTGGAGCACCTGCTGGCCACCGCGCGGGAGGTACAGCGCACCCAGAGCCGGATCCGGGCGCTGCTGCGTGCGGTCATGCTGGTCACCGACGAGAGTGACCTGAGCGAGGTGCTGCGGCAACTCGTCGCCTGCGCGCGTGACCTGACCGGTGCGGCCTGGGCCGCCGTGGTCCCGGGCGAGGGGCCGGGCCCGCGCGGCGAGTTGATCCGCGCGGGGCTGCAGGACGTGGCGGCTGACCGGCTCGACCGGATCGCACACGGGCTGCACGCCCTGCAGAACCTCCTCGCGGACCGTGACACCGTACGGGTGGACGACGCGACGCGGCATCTGCGGGACGCGCTGCCCGTCACCGCCCTGCTCGGCGCCGCGATCCGGACCGGTGGGGGAAGCGCCGCGCACCTGTACCTGGCCGACAAGAACGGCACCGGTCACTCCCCAGGGCCCTTCACCGACGAGGACGAAGAGCTGGTGCAGGTGCTGGCGTCTGCGGCCGGTACCGCCGTGGACCACGCCGTACTGCTGCAACAGACCCGGTTGCGCGAGGCCTGGCAGCAGGCCGGCACACGGCTCACCACGGCCATTCTCAGCGACGGCGACAGCGACCACGCGCTGCAGGTCATCGCCGAGCAGGCCCTGAGGATCGCCGACGCCGACGCCGCGGTGGTCAGCCTTCCCGACCGGTCGCCCGACCGCCGCCTGGTCGTCCGTGCCGCCGCCGGACTCGGCAGCTCCGACCTGCTCGGCCGGACGCGGCCCGTGGACGCCGCCTCCCTGACCGGCCGCGCATACACCACCGGCCGGCCCCAGACCACCGACGACGCCCGCAGAGATCTCTGCAGCCTGGGCCCGCGTTTTCCGCTCGCCACGCGCCTGGGGCCGGCCATGGCCGTCCCGCTCACCGATCGCGACACACCCATCGGCACGCTCTCCGTCGCCCGGACCCCGGCGCGCAGGAGCTTCAGCGGCACAGAAGCGGAACTCCTCGCGTCCTTCGCCGTCCAGGCCGCACTCGCCCGGCGCCTGACCGCGCACCGCTCGGACGACGAACAACTCGCACTCCTGCGGGACCGGGACCGCATCGGAGCCGAACTGCGCGATCGCACCATCCGGGACCTCTACGCCATCGGCCTCGACCTGCACAGCATCGCGGGGCGCCTCGACGCCGAGCGGCAGCGGGCCGTACTCGACGCGGTCGGCCGCATCGACGACGTCATCAAGGACATCATCGGCACTGTCTTCGGCCTCCGGACGCCCCGCGTGAACTGGGGCCGTGCCTGAGCCCCGGCGACGACGGCCGGCTGCTGCTGCCGGTCGAAGCCGCCGGTCAGACAGCGTCTTCGAGGGCGGAGATCGTCCGGTCGAGCCAGGCCGTCTCGGCCTTCGACGTAGCGCGCGCGATGAGCAGTACACCCTGACGGAAGGGATCGTCGACCTCGTTCGCCGCGAGGGGCTTGTCTCCCTTGTAGAAGAAGCTGCTCGGTTCGCCGAGGAACTGCCGGCGCCGGCGAAGAATCTCCGCCTGCTGCCGCCGGTCGGGCAGATACCGGAGGAACGCGAGGAGGGTGAACCACCGGTTCTCGTCGGTGATGAAGGGCTGCTCCGGCTCGCTGAGACAGCGCAGCAGCTCCTGCTTGCCCGCCTCGGTCAGGCTCAGTACGTGGCGCGGGGCCGCGGCGGCCCCTGGCTGCGCCTCGCGCCGCAGCAGGCCCGCCTTCTCCATGCGCTTGATCGCCGGGTACAGCGTCCCGTGACTGATCGCCCGCACATGGCCGGTGAGCCGCGCGATGCGGGTGCGCAGCTCATAGCCGTGAAGCCGCTCCTCGTAGAGGAAGCCCAGGATGCTCAGATCCAACACGCTCGACATGAAGACGAATGATAGGTCTGCCCTGCGCCATAGATCGTTTTGCCCGGTCAGCGCAGGAAGTCCAGCACTGCCGCTGGCCGCCTACGGCCAGGACCGGGATGGTCAGCGGTCCCCCGGCGCGCCGGCGCAGGGCGCGCTCGGCGGACGTGTCGAGGGTCCGGTAGTACTCGAAGCCGGCGCCGGGTCGCGCAGCGAGTCGACGTAGACGTCGACGGCCTGCTGCGGGATGGCGCCGGGGGTGGCGGTCTTGGACGTGAAGGTGTGGCCGAAGTAGATCTCCTCGCGGCCGGCGACCATGCGCTCGTTGATGTCCGCGAGGCGGTGAAGGCGAAGTGCCACAGGAACTCGTTGGTGGCCGGGTCCGGCAACAGCGGCGGGCACGGCGAGAGACCGGGGCCGGTGGCGGGTTTGTCACTGGCACCCATGCCTCGCAGGTCGGGGGTGATGACGGTGAAGTGCTCGGCCAGGGTGGGCATGACCAGGCGCCAGCTGTACCAGAACTGGGGCCAGCCGGGCAGGACCAGCAGCGGCGGCCCGTCGCCGCCGACCACGGCCTGCAGAGTCAGGTCGCCGGTCTCGACGGTGTGGCTGGTGAACGCATCACGCATGACCAGTGCACCGATGCGCAAGGACGCTGCCCGCAACCGGCAGCGCATGGTGCCCGCCGGCTCGGCGACGACGGCACCCCGCTGCAGCTCAACGGCGTCGCCCGCCTCGCGGGCGTGGGCGTGGCCACCGTCTACCGGCGCTTCCCCACCCCTGAGGCCCTGATGGAGAGCGTGGCGGCCCCGGGCATGGAAGCGCTGGTCGCCCATGCGGAACGGCCGCTGGCGGAAGAAGAACCCTGGGAGGCTTTGGCCGGCTTCCCCGACCTCACTCTGGAAGCGCAGCTGACCGACCCCTCGCTCACCATCGTGCGCGCGACGCCGGACCGCGTCCTGCCCCGCACTGACGAACTGACCGCCACGCTGAACTGGCTGCGAGTGATGTTGTTCGAGCAAGCAGATCCGTGATCGGCCTTCACGGTCGATCGTCATAGTCTGATGCAGGTCATCTCCCTATGTAATGGCTACGTCACCAGTTCGGTTGTGATGCAGCGCACGTGCGCTCAGGGAAGGGGGGACCGCTAGATTCCTGTTCGGACAAGTAACGGTCCGGCGGGACTCTCCGCGCGGCCGTTGGACACGCCCCTCCCTCAGGAGAAGAGATGACGATGCCGAAGGCATTCGAGCCCTACGAGCTGGGCGGCAAGCGCCTGGCCAACCGAGTGGTGATGGCGCCCATGACCAGGAGCCGCGCCTATGGTCCCGGCCAGAGCCCCATGCCGTTGATGGCGGACTACTACGCGCAGCGCGCCTCCGCCGGGCTGATCGTCACCGAGGGCGTCCAGCCCTCCAGGGTCGGCCAGGGCTACCCCGACACCCCCGGCATCCACACCGCCGGGCAGGTCGCTGCCTGGCGGAAGGTGACCGATGCCGTGCATGCCCAGGACGGTGTGATCTACCTGCAGATCATGCACACCGGACGGGTCGGACACCCCGTGCTGACGGGCCTGCAGCCCGTCGGCCCCTCCGCCGTCGCGGCCGCCGGGCAGGTGTACACCCACGAAGGTCCCCAGGACTTCGTCACCCCGCACGCACTGAACGACACCGAGATCCGGGCCACCATCGCCGACTACGCCACCGCCGCCCGAGGCGCCGTCGAGGCCGGCTTCGACGGAGTCGAGCTGCACGGCGCCAACGGGTACCTCATCCACCAGTTCCTCGCCCCGAACACCAACCAGCGCACCGACGCATGGGGTGGCAGCCCCGAGAAGCGCATCCGCTTCGCCGTGGAGACCGCCAAGGCCGTCGCCGAGGCCGTCGGCGCGGACAAGGTCGGCTTCCGCCTCTCCCCGGGCAACCCCTACAACGACATCGACGAGTCCGACACCGCCGTCACTGAGGCCACCTACACCGCCCTGGTCGAGGCCCTCGCCCCGCTGGGCCTCGCCTACCTGCACCAGTTGGAGGCCCCCGGCGTACGCGACCTGACACTCCGGCTGCGCAAGGCGTGGCCCACGACCTTCATCCTCAACCCCTTCACCGGCCAGGAGCCCACCGGATCGGCCGAGTTGGCACTCATCGACAACGGCACCGCCGACCTCCTCGCCTACGGCGCCCTCTTCCTCGCCAACCCCGACCTGCCCGCCCGCCTCGCCCAGGGCGGCCCGTTCAACACCCCCGACCCCACCACCTTCTACGGCGGAGGCGAGAAGGGCTTCACCGACTACCCCACGCTGGCCGAAGCCCGCGCCTGACGCTTCGGCGACGGAACGAAGCCCACCGGGCACGCCCGCTGCCCGGAAGAAAGCAGAAGGGTGCGCTTCCTCCGCAAGGCAGAGGAGTTCTCCTCCCGCCCGCGGTGAAGCGCCAGTAGGCGCCCGAACCACCGGTGTCCGCCGGCCCCGACCGCTCAGCCGGTCCGGGCCGGCTGGTCAGGGGTGGTCTGGGCGGGCTTCTCCGGGCCGGCCTGTGCGGGCCGGCCGCCGCCGCTGCCGAAGCGGCGCTCGCGCGCCCCGTGGACGGTGACGGCGCCGCGCAGCCGGGCCAGGTCGTACTCCGGCCAGAGCACCGGGTCGAAGACCAGCCCCGCGTAGCCGGGGTGCCAGGGCAGGAAGCTGACCGGCGGCTCACCGCAGGTGCGCACCAGCAGGTCCAGGTAGGGGAGTTCGGGCATGTACAGGTGCCGGGCGAGATCCGCGGGGCCGATGTCATCGGGGTTGATCCTGCCCGCCGCCGGACGCACGAGGTTCCGTACGCGGCGGGCCGGGCCTGGTGGCGGAAAGCCGGTCCCCGCCGAGCGGACAACCCCACCGGACCGCCCGCAGCCGCTCAGCACTCCGCGGTGCAGCAGTCCTCACGGGGTGCGGAGCCCGTGCCGGTCGTCAGCCTGCAGAAGCAGGACGCCTCGATCGGTACGTCAGCCATCGCCGCGGCGAATCTCAGCTGCTGGGCCACGATCCGCGCCTCACCCTGCTTGCCGAGTCGCACGAGGCACTCGTGGAGGCCGTGCAGCGCCCAGACGTTGCCCGGATGCTGCAGCGGGCGGGGCAGCGTGTCGTCGAGTCCGAGATCGGCGCGGTAGACCGCCTCGGCCTGTTCGACCCGGCCCTGTTCCAGCAGGAGCGCGCCGTATGCGTGCCGGGTCGGCTGCATCCATCCCCACGGCTCGTCGTACGGGAGGCCGTCGTCCAGCTCGATCGACCGGCGCAGTGCCGCGAACGCCGTCTCGTGCTCCCCCTTCCGGTACGCCAGCTCCCCGTCCAGCATGTGCGAGGCGATCGCCAGGACGTCCGTACAGGTGTTGTTGAACAGCATCCTGGTGCCGGGGACGCGGGCGGCCGCCTCACGGAAGAGCGCGCGCTCCGTGCCGGCCGCGTCGGTCCGGCCCAGGGCCGAGAGGGCGACACCGCGTGCGTAGCGCAGCATCGCCGTGGTCACGCAGTACAGCCGGGCGTCGGCCGGGAGGGGAAGGCGCAGGATGTCGGCCCAGCGGCCGAAGCGGATGAGCACGTGCACCCGCATCGCGAGGAAGCCCTCCAGCCAGTCCGCCATGGGTGGGCTGTCCACGCGCAGGAGTTCCTCGGGTACGGCCGCTGCCAGGCGGTCCGCCGCATCGATCGCGTCCTGGGACCGGCCGAGGAACATGGCACCGTAGATCTTGAAGTGGTGGTTGTGGCACCGGTACAGGGTGTAGAAGTCCAACGCCCCTGTCCTGGCGCGGTACTTCTCGTCGGCGGCGATGGCCTCGGTGTTGTCGGAGAGGACACGGCGGTAGTCGCCGCAGAGGACCTCCAGGTGTGACGGCATGTGCTGGAGATGGCCCGCGTCCGGCACCAGACCGCGCAGCCGCTCGCCCGCCGGCAGGGCCGCCTCGGGCGTCGGGGACATCTCCATCAGATGGATGTACAGATGGAGCAGGCCCGGATGCCGCATGCCGCCCTCCGTGGCCAGGGCCCGTTCGAGCACCGCCTCGACCTCGGCGGTGCGCGAGCCCGGGGCGGGACGCCCCGTGCGGATGTCCCACAGCCGCCAGGGCGTGAGGTTCATCAGGGCGTCGGCGTACAGGGCTGCCACGTCGAGGTCGTCGGCCGCCAGCCGATGGACGTCCCGCATGCTGTCGGCGTAGGTGGTGTTCCACACGGAACAGTCCTCCACGCCGGGGGCATGTGCCCGTGGGTAGCGGGCCTGCAACGCACCGATGAGCGCCTGTTCGACCGGGGTGGCGCCGGCCGCCTTCGCCTGCGCGCGCCGCACGGCGGCATGCGCGCGCTCCACCGTGCGGCCCAGGTCCCGCTCGTCGAAGAAATCCCAGGGCTTGTTGTAGTTGGGGCCGAGCGCGTAGGCCAGGCCCCACTCGGCCATGGCACAGCCGGGATCCGCCTCGGCAGCGGCCTCGAAACAGCGGGCGGCCTCCTCGTGGTGGAAGGCGTACGTCCAGGTCAGTCCGCGGTCGAACCATGTCTGTGCCTCGGCGGACGACGTGGTCACGCGCCGGCCGTGGTCGCCGAGGTCGTAGTAGCGCACACGGACTCCTCAGGGCCGGCGGCCCACCGCCCCGGTCACGGGCAGGGGCCACGACGGTGGCCAGGCCGACGGCCCGGCGCTGGGCGGCGGAGATACTGCCCCCACGGCGGGGAACGTATCCCGGTGTACCGTCCGAACCGAAGCACGCCGCCCGCGTCGACCGGTGGAGGTTCCCTCCTTCGCGCCGGCGTGCACCGGCGCGCTCCCGTCTCACGCGCCGAGGGTCAGGAGGGCGGGCCGGTCGGCGGTACTTCGGTACCTGCCCTGGCGAATTCACACCTGTCCATTGATCCGTTTCACGCGTTGTCGGGTTATCGTTTCAGCTGATCATGGTCGTACGTCAGCGGGGTCGGTAGCGTGAAGCAGTATGCGGGCCGGGGCAGCTGGTGCCCGGCGGTCATGGGCACGGTCGTGGCGGCACTCGCCGTCGCCGGCTGCGGCGCGGGCGGCGACAGCGGATCCGGTCCTACCGCCCGGCCCTCGCACTCCGCCGCGCCGAGCGGCACGGCCGGCGCCACGCCCGGTGCCGCTGACGCCGCCGCCTGGCACAAGTGGGGCCTGACGCCCCTGCCGGCCGCCCCGGCTCCGCCGGCCGACAAGCCGGTGAAGCTCTCCGCCACCGGTACCGTGCCGGTCTTCGCCCACATACCGACCGCGCAGAAGGTCGTCTTCATCACCGTGGACGACGGGCAGGAGAAGGACCCCAGGTTCATCGAGATGATGCGGGACCTGAAGGTCCCGATCACGATGTTCCTGATGAACGACGCCATCAAGTCCGACTACGCGTACTTCAAACCGCTGCAGTCCCTCGGCGACCACGTCCAGAACCACACCCTGCACCATCCCGTCATGAGCACCCTCCCGCTGGCCCGCCAGAAGGAGGAGGTCTGCGGCGACCAGAAGATCCTCACCAAGGAGTACGGCGTCGCGCCGCTGCTGTTCCGGCCGCCCTACGGCGCCTACAACAGCAACACCAGGACCGCGGTGGGGGAGTGCGGACCCCGGGCGATCGTGTGGTGGCGGGAGTCCATGCAGATCCGCAACATGCAGTATCAGACGCCGACCAGGAAACTGCGTCCCGGCGACATCATCCTGGCTCACTTCCGCGGCCCCAGCGAACTCAAGGGCGCGACGATGACGCAGATGTTCGCCAACCTGCTCCGGCGCATCCAGGAGCAGGGGTTCGCCGTGGCCCGCCTGGAGGACTACATCCAGCCACCGACCGGTTGAAGCCCGGACCGGTGACCGGCGTGGTGCCCTCGCCCGCGTCGCGACGTGGCCGCACCCGTCAAGCACTGCCCCGGGCGGGCGCCGACTGGCTATGCTGCTCGCGAAACGTTCAGCGAAACGCTCAAACGAACAGTGGGCGGGGGCCAACAGCATGCGCGAACCGGTCGATCTCAGGCGGCAGCGGATCCTCGCCGCGGTGCGCTCACGCGGCGCGACCCGGGTCACCGATCTCGCCGCCGAGCTGGCGGTGTCGGTGGTGACCATCCGGCGCGACGTCGAGGAACTGGCCCGCGATGGCAAGCTGCGCCGCGGGCACGGCGTGGCCCGCCCCGTGCTGCCCGTGACGCAGCGGACGGCCACGCCCGCGCCGCCCCCGGCCGACGGAGGTCCGGTCGCGGTCGTGGTGCCCGAACGTCACGCGTATCTGTACGAGGCGCTGCACGGCGCCCGCACCGCGTTCGAAGAGGCCGGGGTGCGCATCGCGCTGCACATCGCGCCGGCCGTTCCAGGGGCCGAACAGCCGTTGGTGGAACGTGCGTTGGCGGACGGCGCGCGCGGCCTGCTGATCGCCCCGCGCTGGCGCAGCCGCAGCACGGAGGAGTCGGACTACACCTGGCTGTCCCGCCTGGACGTGCCCACGGTGCTGATGGAGCGCAGGCCCCGGCGCGGCAGCGCGCTGCACGCCGTGGACACCGTCTGCACGGACCACTGGTACGGCATCCATCTCGCCGTCGCCCACCTCACGGAACTGGGCCATCGGCGCATCGTGCTCGCCGCGCGCGACGACAGCCCGACGGCGCGCGCCATCCGTGCCGCGTTCACCGAGATCGCGGCGGACCACCCGGGCATCGAGCGGTGGACCGTGGTGCTCAGCTCGCCCGGCGCGGTGCCCGACCCCGAGCCGGGCACGGTCGCCGAGCGGCCGGTCGAACTCCCCTCGCTGATAGCCGAGTCGGGGGCGACGGCCGCCGTGCTGCACGGCGACGTGGACGCCCTGATGCTGGTGCAGGCGCTGCGCGACAACGGGGTGCGGGTGCCCGAGGACTGCTCCGTGATCGCGTACGACGACGTGGTCGCGGCGCTCGGCAGCACCCCCCTGACCGCGGTGTCCCCGCCGAAGGCGGACGTGGGCCGGGCGGCGGCGGAACTGCTCCTGCGCCGGCTCGACCCACGGGATCCCGAGGCGGCCACCGCGCCCGCGCGGCGGGTGGAGCTGCTGCCCGTGCTGAAGGTACGCGGTTC
This sequence comes from Streptomyces sp. NPDC104106, assembly GCF_055584345.1. Lineage (NCBI taxonomy): Bacteria > Bacillati > Actinomycetota > Actinomycetes > Kitasatosporales > Streptomycetaceae > Streptomyces > Streptomyces sp. NPDC104106. Next base: position 100,883 of record NZ_JBVJMF010000026.1, on the reverse strand, counting down.
GACGCAGGCACCACACGCCCCGGCGATCCCGGAGTCAACTCCCGTACCCCGATGAGCGTTTGAGCGATTCATTTTCTTCTGATTGATCTATTGACCGGGTGAGTTAAGTCGATCAGTATTCCCGTGACTCGAACACGCAGGAGCCGTAGGAGCCGCGGGAGGCGTCCATGCCTGGTCGACACAGCCGTCGATCCGTGCTCACCGCGATCACCGCGCTGCCGCTGACGGGCGCCCTGGGCGCATGCAGCGGGAACGACAGCGCGTCCGTCCGATCCGGGGGCAGCAGCAGGTCCGGTACCAAAGGCACCACCACCATCACGTTCTGGTCCGCACTGCGCGGGAGCCGGCAGGTGGTGGACGCGTTCAACAGGACACACGACCACATCCACGTCGACTTCGAGCAGATACCCTCCGGCACACAGGGCGGATATCTGAAACTCAGCAACGCGGCACGGGCGGGCAACGCCCCCGACGTCGCCACCCTCGAGTACCCCCAGCTGCCGGGCTTCGCCATCGACGGCGTGGCCCGCGACATCACCTCGCTGATGAGCGACGCCCTGCGAGCCAAGCTGCTGCCGCAGTCGCTCGGCCAGACGACGTTCGGCAAACGCACGTACAGCGTGCCGCTCGACATCGAGCCCATGGTCCTGCACTACCGCAAGGACCTGTTCGACAGGTTCGGCCTCGACGTCCCCGCCACCTGGGACGAGTACGCCGAGCTGGCCCGCACGGTGCGACGCACGGACGGGGGCCGCAGGCTCGCCGCCTTCCCCACCGACGGCATGCCGCAGATGGCCGCCTGGTGCTGGCAGGCCGGGGCGCAGTGGTTCGACATCTCCCACGGCGCCTGGAACGTCTCCATGGTGGACGCCCCGACCCGGAAGGTCGCCGCCTACTGGCAGCGGCTCATCGACGAGGACCTCGTCTACTGCAACTCCACCACCGCCCGCCTCTACGACGCGCAGATCGGCAATGGCCTGGTCCTGACCCGGCTCAGCGGCGCCTGGGACGCGGGCGCGCAGATGAAGGCGCGCCCGGAGCAGAAGGGCGAGTGGCGCATCGCACCGCTCCCGCAGTGGACGCCCGGCAAGCCGGCGCTCGGCACGCACGGCGGCTCGACGTTCGCCGTCACGAAGGACAGCGAGTACCCCGAGGCCGCCATGGAGTTCATCGAGTGGCAGGTCGCCCACCCCGATGCCCTCAGGGCCCGCCTGTCCAGCGGAGCGAGCAGCCAGTACCCCGCCGCGACCGGGCTCATCCCCATAGGGCGGGCCGCGTTCGACCGCGCGTACTACGGCGGCCAGGACATCTACCGGCTGTTCGAGGAGGAGGCCCACAAGATCCGCGACGGCTGGGTGTGGGGCCCGCGCATGACCGCCACCGGCTATGTCATGCAGGACGCGTTCGCCCGGGCGGGCGCCGGCTCCGGCACGATCCTGTCCGCCATGCGCGCCGCCCAGGAAGGCACGATGCCCGATCTCAAGGCGCTGGGCCTCGCCACCACCCAGCACTCGACGTGACCGCCGCACCTCTGACAGGCAGGTGACCCATGACCGCGACAGCCCACGTCCCGTCGGCGCAGGCCGCCACGCCGCAGGCGGCGGACGCCGCCCGGCGCAAGGCGCAGCGCGCGGCGAAACGCCGCCGCAGCGGCGCCGCGGGCGTCCTGATGGCGCCGTTCTTCGCTCTCCTCACCCTCGTCTTCCTCATCCCGGTCGGCACGGCGGTGTGGCTGAGCTTCTTCAGCGCCGACGAGCCGGGCCTCGGTTTCGGACCCGAACGCACCGTCTTCGTGGGACTGCGCTCCTACGCCGCCGTCCTCAGCGACCCCACGTTCCTGGCCGGGCTGAGCACGGTCGGCCTGTACTGCGTGATCTACATCCCGCTGATGGTGATCGGCTCCCTGGCGCTCGCCCTGCTGCTCGACTCCGGAGTCGTCCGGTTGCGCGCCTGGGCCCAGCTGGGCCTGTTCCTGCCGCACGCGGTGCCCGGCATCATCGCCGCCCTGATCTGGCTGTACCTGTACACGCCCGGCATCAGCCCGGTCATCGAGACACTCGGCAAGGCCGACATCACGGTCGACTTCCTCGGACTGCACACCACACTGCCGTCGATCGTCAACATCGCCCTGTGGAGCAACCTCGGCTACAACATGGTGGTGTTCTACGCGGCCCTCCAGGCGGTCCCGCGCGAGGTGCTGGAGGCGTCCGTGGCCGACGGCGCCGGGCCCGTGCGCACCGCGCTCCAGGTCAAGACGCCCCTCGTGCGCTCCTCGATCGTCATGGTCGCCATGTTCACACTCATCTGGGCGCTGCAGCTGTTCACCGAGCCGATGCTGCTCCACCAGTCCTCACAGATGATCAACACCCGGTTCTCGCCGAGCATGTACATCTACGACGCCGCCTTCAGCCGGAACAACTACTCACTGGCGGCCGCCGCGTCGGTGATCCTTCTGGTGATCACCATCGCCCTCTCCTACGGGGTCACCCGCTGGACCAACCGCGTCGACTCGGCCGAGGAGAACGCACGATGAGCGCCACGGACCACCCCACCCCGCTGCGCCCGCGCCTGCTGGGCCGGGCGGCCGTCAACGCCGTCGTCGCACTCTCCGTGCTGTACACACTGCTGCCGGTGATGTGGCTGCTGCTCGCCGCGTCGAAGTCCCGCGACGCCCTGTTCAGCAGCAGCATCCTGTCGTTCAGCGACTTCTCCCTGGTCCGCAACGTCAAGGACCTGTTCGCCATGGACGGCGGACTGTACGGGCGCTGGTACGGCAACAGCCTGCTCTACGCCGTCCTCGGCGCGGGGCTCGGCGCGCTGATCAGCGTCGCCTGCGGGTACGCCTTCGACAAGTACCGCTTCCGGCACAGGGAGAAGCTGTTCGGTCTCGTGCTGGCGGCCGTCATGGTGCCGCAGACCGTGCTCGCGCTGCCGCTGTACCTCATCGCGTCCGAGACCGGGGTCGTGAACACCTTCTGGTCGGTGTTCATCCCCGTGCTGTTCAACCCGTTCGGCGTGTACCTGGGCCGCATCTTCGCCCAGGGCTATGTGCCCGACGAGATCCTGGAGGCCGCGCGCATGGACGGCGCCGGCGAGTTGACGACGTACGTACGGGTGTCGCTGCGCATGCTGGGACCCGGCCTGGTCACCGTCTTCCTCTTCCAGCTGACGGCGATCTGGAACAACTTCTTCCTGCCGATGGTGATGCTGTCCAACCAGAACCTCTATCCCGTCAGCCTGGGGCTGTACCAGTGGAACAGCCAGGCGTCCGTCTCGCCCGAGTACTACCCGGTGGTGATCATGGGCTCGCTCCTCGCGGTCCTCCCTCTCATCCTCGCGTTCATCCTCCTCCAGCGGTTCTGGCGGTCAGGCCTGACGGCGGGGGCGGTCAAGTGACCAAGCCGCGCGCGGCGCTGGCCATGTCGCCCGAGGCGGCGGCCGCCGTCTTCACCCCGCGGTCGCTGGCCGCGCTCGGAGAGGTGTGCGACCTCGCGCCGCCGGTCCTCGACGACCTGAGGACCGTACGCGCGTACGACATCCTCGCCGAGGCCGAGGTGCTCGTCACCAGCTGGGGGTGCCCGCCCCTCGACGCGGACGTCCTCACGGCCGCGCCCCGGCTCAAAGCCGTGGTGCACGCGGCCGGGTCCGTGCGCGGACACGTCACCGACGCCTGCTGGGACCGCGGCATCGAGGTGTCCTCGGCGGCCGCGGCCAACGCGCTGCCGGTCGCCGAGTACACGCTCGGTATGATCCTGCTGCACGGAAAGCACGTACTGGAGCGGGCCCGCGACTTCCGCCGCACCCGCGAGCGCGCGAACTGGCTGCGCACCCCGCGCGAGGTGGGCAACTACCGCCGCACCGTGGGCATCCTCTCCGCCTCCCTGATCGGCCGGCGCGTCATCGAACTGCTGCGCCCCTTCGACTACGAGGTGCTGCTGCACGACCCGTACGTCAGCGGAGCCGAAGCCGCCGAGCTGGGCGTGCGGTGGGTGGACCTGCCCGAACTCTTCGCCCGCAGCGACCTGTTGAGCGTCCACACCCCGCTGCTGCCCGCCACCCACGGGCTCGTCAGCCGCGAGCTGCTGGCTGCGATGCGGCCCGGCGCCACGCTGATCAACACCTCACGCGGCGCGGTCGTCGACCAGGACGCGCTCACCGAGGCGGTGCGCGGCGGCCGTATCCGGGCCGTGCTCGACGTGACGGACCCCGAGGTGCTGCCCGCCGGCCACCCGCTGTGGGACTGCCCGAACGCACTGATCACCCCCCACCTCGCCGGCTCCCAGGGCAACGAATGGGAACGGCTCGCCGACACCGCCGTCGGCGAGGTGGCCCGCTGGGCGGCGGGAGACGGTTTCGCCCATCCCGTACGACGCGAAAGGCTGGCCTTCCTGGCATGAGCATCCCGTTCGAACTTCCCGCCGAGAACCGCGAGTCGAGCCCGCACACCGGCTACACCCGGGCCCACTGGGAGGCCGTCGCCGACGGGCTGCTCGACGCCGCCTGGCGCTGGGCGACCCCGGGCGGCGCCCTCCTCGACCTGCCGGGGCGCCCCTCCCGGTCCGGCGTCCGCTCGGACGGCCTGGAGGGGTACGCCCGCACCTTCCTGACGGCCGGCTTCCGCATCGCCGGAGCCCACGGCAAGGACCCGCACGGCCGGCTGGAACGGTATGCGGCAGGTCTCGCGGCGGGCACCCGCACACCCGGACGGGACGACGCCGAATCGTGGCCGCTGATCCTGGACCACCATGTGCAGGGCCAGCCGATGGTGGAGTCGGCGTCGGTGGCACTCGGCCTGTCACTGACCCGGCGGTGGCTGTGGGACCGGCTCGACCAGGACGTACGAGACCGGGCCGAGGCATGGCTGCGCGGCGCCGTCACGCACACCCCCGCACCGAACAACTGGTACCTCTTCCCGTTCATGGTCGCGTCGTTCCTGGAGTCGGTCGGCCGCGGCGACCGGGCGACGGCGCGGGCCAGGGACCGGGCGCTCGACCTCATGGAGACGTGGTACCGGGGCGACGGCTGGTACGCGGACGGCGACGGGCGCGCCTTCGACCACTACAACGGCTGGGCGCTGCACCTGTACCCGCTGCTCCACGCGCATCTGACGGGCGACACGGCCCTCTTTGACCGTTTCGGGCCCCGGCTGCGCGAGCATCTGACGGGATTCTCGCTGCTGTTCGGCGCGGACGGGGCGCCGATCCATTTCGGGCGCTCGCTCACGTACCGGTTCGCGGCGTCGGCGGCGGTCGCCGTGGGCGCCGTCACGGGACACACCCCCCTGTCCCCGGGCACGGCACGCCGCCTCATCAGCGGAAACCTGCGCTACTTCCTCGACCGGGGCGCGGTGCGCGACGACGGACTGCTCAGCCTGGGATGGCACGGCCCGCACACCGCCACCCTGCAGTCGTATTCCGGACCCGCCTCCCCCTACTGGGCGTCCAAGGCCTTCGTCGCGCTGCTCGCGCCGGAGGACGACCCCCTGTGGACGGCGACCGAGGAGCCGGCGCCGAGCGAGGGCGCCGACCGGGTGCTCGCGCTGCCCGCGCCCGGACTGCTCGTGCAGTCGACCGTGAGCGACGGGATCGTGCGCCTGCACAACCACGGCAGTGACCACGTCCGGCCGCACGAGGGCGAATCCCCGGCGGAGGACGATCCGCTGTACGGCCGCCAGGCCTACTCCACCCACACGGGCCCCACATCAGCGGCCAACATCGCGGACAACCACCTGTCCGTCGAGATCGGCGGTGTCGCCAGCGTACGGCGGCGCATCCATCCGCTCGGCGCGGGCCAGGGCGACGGGTGGGGGTGGGCGGCGTCCTGGCACCGGCCGGTGTTCGTCTCCGGACCGCCGATGGTTCCGGGCCTGCGCGTCGAGAGCGTGACGGTGGCCCGCGGGCGCCACGAACTGCGGATCCACCGCGTGGTCGGGGCACCGCACGGAGCCCGGGTCACGCTCACGGGCTGGGCGACGCTGGCACTGCGCTCCGAGCTGGTCGGGCTGCACGGCTGGCGCGAGGCGGACCGGGCGCGCGCGCCCGAGGGCACCGCGTACGAGCCGTGGGTGCGGATGCCCCGGCTGTCCGCCGAGGTCCAGGGCACGGAGGTGTTCGCCGCGCTCGCAGCCCTGGGCGCCGACACCGGCACCGGCACGCCGGCGCTCGCCGCCGCCGTCACGGAAGCCACCTGGGACGGCTGGGAGTTGCGCGTGCGCTGGGCGGACGGCCCCCGGACCGTCGTGGCCTTCGAACCGCTCCGGGTGACGGCGGTGTAGCGGTCGCGCGGGGGGCACCACCGGGGCGGCGAGCGCGCCGGCCCGGTGTTCCGTACAGGTGAGGCGTCGCACTCATCGGTCGGGCTCTGCCGGGGCACTCGGTGGGCAGTTCCAGCCCTGGCCCAGGAGGGTGAAGATCATGGTCCTGCGACATCCCGCCGAGGGGGGCAAGGGGAGGTTCGAGCGGTTCGCCGAGATCGCGTCGAACGTGACCAGCTCGCCCGTGTTCTACGCGTTCTGCGTGCTGCTGGTCGCCTTCTTCGTCGCCGCGCATGCCGCGGGTCTGGCGGTCCCGCAGCAACTGCTCGCCGGTGACCTGATGACCTGCGTGACCCTGTTGCTGCTGACCTTGCTGAAGAACTCCGAGCGGCGGGCCGAGCACGCCGTCCAGCGCAAGCTCGACGCGATCGCCGCGGCGCTCCTGGAGCAGGGGGAGGGCGAGGCGCGCAAGGCTCAGGAGGATCTCCGCCGTGCCATCAGGATGGAAGAGGAGCTGTGAGCGCGGGGTCGCGCCGAACCCAGGAATCCGGCGGGGCCGCGCGTCGCACTGATCGGACGACCGCGCACTGTGTCCCTCAGCCGTCAGGACAGGCCCGAGTGCCTTCGCCGGGGATCGGCCACTGCGTCGTGGGCGATCATGGACCGCCGCCCTGGCGCGAGAGCGCCCGGACAGCCGGCCGCCGCGTGCCGCCGTGGCAGGGCGGACACTGCCCGGCCGGCCCGAGGCGCGCAGAAGCGCGATCACCGCGCCGGCGCGAGCCTTCGCCCGTGCCGTGACCGCCGACCAGGCGGGCAGGAACCCGCCCGCAGGACTCAGCCCGCCCGCCACGGCCGACCAGGCGGACCGCCGGCTCCCGGCCGGCGTATCCCACCCCAGCCGCTCCCTGCATCTCGGCTGCGGTCTGGTGGCCTACGTCGGGCTCGTGGAGGCGGCGGAGCCGCGGCCCGGCGACACCGTCTTCGTCTCCAGCGCGGCCGGGGGCCGCGGGCAGCCTGACGGGGCAGACCGCACGGCTCAAAACTACTGCTGGCTGCGCGACGGATCCATCGTCTACGAAGAGATGGTGATCGAAGGGCGGGAGCGCGCGCCGGGGGCACTGCACCGCGAGGTGATAGGTGCGCTGGCCGCGCGGACCGGATCGACGACCCGGGCCCTGCGCTGTGACGAGGAGCAGGGCCTTCCGGAGTACGACCGGACACCGCCGGGCTCCCGGTCTACGGGCCGACCTCGGACAACCCGTGCCCGCAACGTCGACCGCGACTTTGCCGGCCTCCGGACTCACCGTCGAGAACGTCAAGTCGTTCGTGCGCTACCTCGACAGCGATCTGCCGGAGGTGTTCGCGTACTCGCCGCCGGCAAGAGGCCGCCTGACCGGCCGTGCCTCCGAGTGGCCCAGGGCCGGCGTGGGTGTAGCCGCCGTCGATGAAAGGAGCCTGACCGGAGGCTCGCCGACGCTCGGGGGATGGAGCGTGGGGCCGCACCGGCGTCCGGCTACTGGCCCGGCAGGCATGCGGAGCGCCTCGACGAGTGCGACGGCGCCGTCCGCCCCGGCATCCTCACGGAACACGGCGCCGATCCGTCGGGCGAGGTGCCGGCCGGGGCGAGGCACCACTGCCACCACTCGTCCAGGCGTCGCGCGTTCAGCTGCTGCGCCTGCACCAGCGCGGGCCAGGCAGGGGCCCGGGCCTGCGCAGTCGCCTTGGCGCCGCCCGGGACGGGGTCGAGGGCCGGCGCCGGGACGCCGGCCCGCAGCGCCAGCACCAGGCCGTGCAGCCGGTCCGTGACCTCGACGTCCAGGCGGGCGAGTACCGACTGCGGCTGGGCGGAGGTCGCGCTCAGGCGCCAGTCGCGGCTGTCCAGTCGCGTGTCCAGCGGCAGGCGCGCACAGTCCTCCGCGGCGATCCACCGGGTCACCCCGTCGGCCAGCCCGGCCGTGCCGGCGCTGAGCGCCGTACTCGTGCTGCCCATACGTGAGAATCACCCCGGCGACCGGCGGCGACGGGAGGGCCGGCGCGTGGGCGCCGCCGGAGCGCCCCGGGCCGGCACACGGTGGAAGCCCGTGGCGGTGCGGATGCCGGGGCCGATGACCGACGTGCCGAACGCGACGCGTACAGGTGGAGAAGCGGCGGTGCAGTTCGACGCGGTTCAGGGCCGGCACGTCCCCGGCGGTCGCCTCGCCGTCCCGAAAACTGAGCCACCCGGCCGTTCCGGTGGCCAGGGCGGTCGCACCTGTCAGGCACGGCAGCGCAGCATCTCCAGCGGCGGGTAGGCGAGGAGATCGGCCCAGAACTCCTCGCCGAACTCACGGATGCCGGCCTCCGACACCCGCAGCGGCACCCATTCCACGTCGCTGAACCCGGCCGTCCGCAGACACGTCTCGTAGACCTCACGGCGGGGGACCGCGCTGACGATGCTGATCGGCTGCGGATCGAGGAGAGCCGTGACCCGCACCCGCGGGCCCGTCTCGATCTCCTCACCCGTCGGCTCGCAGCGGAACCCGTACGTGTCCAGCGACGGACAGTCGAACCGGTAGTCGGGCTTCTGGGCGAGGACGAAGAACGCGCCACCCGGTACCAGGCCGCGATGGATGGTGCGGCACATCCGCTCCATCGACGCGATGTCCTCTGCGTAGTTGAGGCACTGCACTCCCAACGCGATGTCGAAGCGCCGGTCGAGAGGCCGCAGTTCGGTCACGTCACCGACCTCGTAGTGCACGCCCAGCGGGTCACGCCGGTCGATCTCCCGTGCGGCGGCGATCATCTCGACGGAGATGTCGACACCGAGCACGTCACCGGCGCCGCGCCGCTTGACCTCCCTGCTGTAGAAACCGGTGCCGCACGCCAGGTCGAGAACCGACTTGCCGCTCACGTCCCCGACCAGGCCGAGGAAGCTCGGCACCTCCCCGTAACGCATCAGCGGCAGGGACTTGAACCCCTCGAACGCCTCACCGATCTCGTCGTACTGCTGCACGCTCACGTGCCGCCCCCTCCTGTGCGTGATCCTGTACGTCATCCCGTACGTGGCCAGGCCGGCCCTCCGCATGCGGTGGCTCACCGGGCCGCGGTCGTGGCAGCGAGTCTTCCCCGGCCCGGTCCGGCGGTCGTACTGGCAGATGACACAAAGAAGGTGGCGGGGTGATCCTCCTATCACCCAACGCGGCACGTCCGACGTGCGAAGCGACGGCGTGGGCGGCGCGCGGCGGTCGATGACGCCCTCCGGCGCGGGACGGTTCCGCCGCGCCGGGTCCTCATCACCTCGGCGTCGTCACGCGGCGCCGCGCACGGTCAGGCGGACCGAACGGTGAGCGAGGCGAGTTCGCCCAGGACTCGAGCCGCCGGCGCCGGGTCGGTCAGCCACTTCAGATGGCTGCCCCGGAGCGTGCGGACGTCGTACGGGTTGTCCGGCGTCAGCGCGTCGCCCTCCCGGATCAGCCGGTCCTGCAGGGCGAGCGGCAAACTCATGTCATCGGTCAGCCGTACGAAGGTCTTCGGGATGCGGCCCCAGGTCGCGGCCTGTGCCCGGTCGGCGGAGGTGCCGACGTCCAGGTTCTCGTCGGGCTGGAAGGTGTTCAGGAAGGTCAGGAACTCCTCGTCGGTGCCGTCGGCCAGGAAGGCCGCCTTGAACGCCGCGAGGGCCGCCGGGTCCGAGGTGCGGAAGTTGAAGCGCAGCAGGCCGAGTTCGGCCGGGTTCCCGGCCAACGCCCGGCCCAGTGAGGAGGCGTCGACGGTGGCCATCTCCGGCTCGGCGTAGTAGTCGTTGACGTCCAGATCGACGGGGCACCAGGCCGCGACGTAGACGATGCGGTCGATCAGGTCGGGCCGCGCGTTGGCCGCGGCGGTGGCCGTGACACCGCCACGACTGTGCGAGACGAGAATCACCGGCCCGTTCTCCTTGGCCCGTTCCAGGACCCCTATCAGATGCGCGGCGTTGTCGGCGAGCGTGACCCCCTTGAGCGCTCCCGGTGCGCCGGCGAGAGCGTCGAGATCCTGCGGCGCCTGGTACGCGCGCAGGTAAGTCGCCCCGAAACCGTGCCCCGGCAGGTCGACCGCGACCGACCGGTGCCCGAGAAGGCCGAGTTCGGCCTGGAGCGGCGCGAAGGAAAAGGAGTTCGCGAAGGCTCCATGAACCAGTACGAACGTCGGCTGCATCTGTCTCCCCACTCTCTGGGCCCTCCACCGGCGCCACGCGCGCCGGAGATGGGTTGTAGTCCGGCGCCGTCCGGGGCGCTGCCCAGCGGTCGAGGACGCGGTCTCGATCGACACGATCAGGGCCGGCCGCCCGGTCACCCCGTGGGACGCTACGCAGCGAAGATCACCGACGCAACCGGTACCGTCCCATCCGTTTCTCTGTCCGCCGCCCCCTCTTTTTCGCTGATCGGGTCCCTCACGCCCGCCTTCTGGTGGTTCAGGCGCTCGTGGGTCAGGTGTTGTGGCGGAGCCCTCGGGATTCCGGTTCCTTCTCGTCCCAGTCGTCGCCGCCGGCCACCATCGACGACCGGGTGAGGCCGACGATGCCGATGGCCATGAGACCCACCCCCGCGGCCTCGGGCACCAGGCGCCAGCCCAGCGCGATGCTCTCTCCGAACAGCAGGCCGCCGAGGGTGACGCTGATCAGGGCGTCTCCCAGGGTCAGAGCCGGCTGTGACGCGGCCAGGGTGCCTGCCCGCAGCGTCCACTGCAGCAGCAGCACGCTCAGCATGCCGGTGGCGGCCCCGGCGTACGTGTGCCAGGTGGTGAAGACCGCGGCTGGGCCGTCCGCAAAGCGTGCGGTCACCTCCTTGATGAGCGCGGCGGTGGTGGCGAAGCAGGCGGCGGTCGCGGCGCCCAGCGTGGCGGCCTGCAGCGGGCCGCGCAGGCGCAGGGCGGCCGCCAGCAGGATGGCCACACAACCCGCCAGCCCGCCTCCGACGGCGAGCCAGCGCCAGTTGCCGGCCCGGTCACCACCCGGTGACGGGGACGCGCTGAGCAGGAAGACGGCCAATCCGACGGCGAGCATCACGAAGGACCGCCACGTCGCGGCGTCGGGCCGTCGGCGGAACACGACCGCGCCGACGAGCAGGGTGAACAGCAGCTCGGTGGCCAGCAGCGGCTGCACCACCATCAGCTCTCCGGAGTCCAGCGCGATCACCTGGAAGACGGCGGACAGCACCAGGGCCGTCGCCCCGGCCCACCAGTACGGGCGCCGCAGGAGCCCCGCGAGGCGCGCCGCAACCGCCGCGGTGCCGCGCCGGGTGACCTCGTCCGGTTCCACGGCGGCACGGCGCTGCAGCACCGAGGCCGCCGCATTGGACAGCGCGGACAGCAGGGCCATGACGATGGTGAGCGCGTTCATGCGGATGCCTGTCGTTCACGGGGACTCGGCCGACGACCGCCGGGCATGCGGCGGGCGGGCGGGCGACGGCAGGCAGAGGCGGATGGGCGGTGCGGCTGGTACCTGTTGCCCGCTGCTGGATACGACGTAATCATGCCGCATATGTACCTGTCCGTCCCGATCACCTGCCCGTGCCCCCGCTCGGTCGTGCCATTGCCGAGCGCCGCCGAGCCGGGGTGGCGGGTGCCGTGAGCCGTCTGCTGGTCATCAGCGCGAGCATGGGGTCGGGCCACGACGCGGTGGCCGGTGAGCTGGTCCGGCGGCTGCACTCGGCCGGGCACGAGGCGGTGCGCACGGACGTGCTGGAGATGCTGCCCGTCGGCATCGGGGCCGGGCTGCGGAGCTTCTACCGAGGGGCGGTCCGGCGTGTCCCCGGGCTCTACGCGGGCATCTACGCCGCCTTCTTCCGCTCCGGTGGCGGTCCACGGCCGGGCAGCGCGCCGCTCGCCGCGCTCGCCGAGACCCGTTTGCGCACGGAAGTGGCACGCGCGGAGGCGGACGCGGTCGTCTCGGTGTTCCACCTGGCCGCCCAGCTGACCGGCCGGATGCGGGCGCGGGGGCGGTTGGCGGTGCCCAGCGCGGTGTTCGTCACCGACTTCGCCGTCCACCGGCAGTGGCTGCATCGGGGGAACGACCTCCACCTGTGCCTGACCCCCGAGATCGCCCAGGAGGTGCGGCAGGGCCTGGGCCGGCCCGCAACCGCCTGCGGCCCGCTGCTGGCGGACCGCTTCCACCCGCACCCGGCGGGTGAGGCGCGATGGCGCCGGCGGCTCATGCGCGGCGACGGTCGCCCGCCCGTGCTGTTGTCCACCGGCGCGTGGGGGGTGGGAAGCCGGCTGCGGACGACGGCCCGGCTGCTGGCCGGCGCGGGCTACCTGCCGGTCGCCCTGTGCGGGCGGAACGAGCGCCTGCGTCGCCTGCTGGCGGAGGTGCCGGGCACGCTCGCGCTGGGCTGGGTGGAGGACATGCCGGGCTTGATCGCGGCCAGCCGTGCACTGGTCGACAACGCCGCGGGGCAGACGGCGCTGGAGGCGCTCGCCGTCGGCGTACCGGTGGTCGGGTACCGGCCGATCCCGGGCCATGGCGCCGACGGGGTGCGGCGGATGGCGGAGCTGGGCCTCGTCGAGCACGCGGCCGATTCCTGGCAATTGGTGGAGTCCCTGCACCGCCTGACTTCGGGCGGACCGGCGCCCGGCCGTGGGCCGGACGTCGCCCACCGCCTGTTGCGAGGCGATGTCGTCGGCCCGTTGGAGCGGCTGACCGGCCCGACACAGTGACGCCGTGGCGCCCGAGGGAGTGCGTTTCCCTGCTGCCGCCGGTCCGGCCGCCTGCCGTGGCTGTCGTCGAGCCGGCGGTGCCTGCCACGACGGTCGACCGACGGGTGTCCGCCACGGCCCCCGCCTGACGGATCTCGGGCTGCTGATCCCCAGTCGCTGCCCGCTACGGCTGCCGCCCAGTCAGGTGACTGCCACGGTCGCCGGCCGGTGCCGGTGCCGGTGCCGCTGCCGCGGGCGGACCGTCTCCGACGCCGTGCTCGCCGAGCGGCCCCACCGTGAGACCGGCTGTCCGGATCGCGGCCACCACACCGGGCAGGGCGGCCAATGCCGCGTGCCAGCAACCCGGTGCCGCGTGGCGGTCGGTATCGTGCAGCAGCATCGTGCCGCCACCGCGCAGATCGCGCAGGACGGCCGCCGCCACGGACTCGGCGGTGGCGTCCGCTGTCCAGTCGCGACCCCAGGCCGTCCACAGGACCGGACGCAGTCCCGTACGGCACGCGGCCAGCAGCCGGTCTCCGGTCAGTACGCCGTACGGCGGTCGGTACCAGACGGGAACGACGCCGGACACCTCCGCCACCGCATGCGCGGCCCGCGCCAGCTGCCGGGCCTCCCGGATCGGAGCCGGCAGCCAGGACCGGCCGTGCGTCCAGCCGTGGACCGCGAGTTCGTGTCCGCGCCGGACGATGTCGTGGGCCAGTCGCCGGTGGCACAGGACCTGCTCCCCGAGGACGAAGAACGTGGCACGGACCGCCAACTCGTCCAGCGCGGCGAGGAAGGCGGGAGTCGATCGGGGGTCCGGTCCGTCGTCGAACGTGAGCGCCACATGGTCGCCGCTGCCGACCCCCGCCAGGGCCGGCAGCCATGCACGCCGTGGGCCGGGGAGCCAGGTCCCGGCCGGCACGATGTGGGCGGCGGCGACGAGCGCCGGAAGGGCGGCGGCCGTAGCGAACAACCTGCCCCGATCGACGCTGCCGAGCATCTCCCCGCCTCCGCCTTTCGAAGTGTTTCGCCTGCTTGTTCTGTCTGCGCTGCGTCCCTGTCGTGCCGGTCAGCCGAACCGAGCCGCCAGGCGCCGGTACGACCGGGGCGCGAGGACGCGAACCATCGCCGGCAGCCGGAGCCAGCCGGGCACGAACACCTCCTGGCGGTCCCGGCGCACCGCGTCGACGACGGCGGCGGCCACCCGTTCGGGAGGCACCGGACGCGGGCGGGCGCGGGAGTACGGCACGCCCCTGCGGGCGAAGAAGGGGGTGTCGACCACGCCCGGCACGATGTGGGTCAGCCGCACGCCGGTGCCGCGCAGTTCGTACCGCAGGGCGTCGGCGAAGACACCGAGCGCCCCCTTCGCCGCGGAGTACACCGCTTCCTCCCGCACCCCGAGGGTTCCCGCCACCGAGCCGATCAGCACCAGCCGTCCCCGGCGTCGCGCCACCATGTGGGGCAGGATCTGCCGGACCAGGAGCACCACCGAGGTCAGGTCGACGGTGAGCACCTGGTCCACATCGCTGACGGGCATCGACGTGAACGGGCCGGCCCAGCCCGCTCCAGCCGCGGCGACCAGCAGATCGATGCCCGGTGCCTGCTGCAGGGACCGGTCCACCAGCCGTCGGGCGCCGTCGGCGGTGGCCAGGTCGCACGCGATCGCGGCGCCGGACGTCTCGCGCGCCACCGCGTCCAGCCGGGCACGGTCACGTCCGGAGACCAGCAGCGTCCATCGCTCCTCCGCCAGGGCCCGTGCGACCGCGGCTCCGATTCCCGAGGAGGCACCCGTCACGAGCGCCACGCCGGCGGTGGGCGCGGTGCCTGGCAGCGGGGGAGACGAGGGCGGGTACGGATCCGCCGTGGCGTATCCCAAGCTGACCTCCTCAGGGCCTCGGCGGGGCGTCGGATGCCGCGGGCCGCCCGCGTGCGCACCGACACCGCGGCATACGTGTCTCCGGCGACGGCAACGACCAGCCAGAGGTAGCCGGAATCCACGGATCTCAAACCTGCTGGCGGGCAGTCGGCCGCTGTCGCGCCGCCGACCCGGCCGTACCGGACGAACCGGGTGCCACCGCCGGGCGACGGTGCGGTGATCGCGCGGCCTGGTGGTCATGCCCGCGCGCCGGTAGGCCGCGCGTGTGTCATTGCGGAACGCTCCCGGCCGGGCCGCGGCCGTCGTCGACTCGGTGCCGGGACAGGGCAGGAGGATGGCTCCGTGGTGTACCTCCTCGGCGTGCCTGCCGCATGTCTGCTGGGCTTCGGCTTCGTGCTCCAGCAGCACGCGGCTGAGCGTGAACCGCTGGCCTTGATGCTGTCGTTCAGGCTGCTGTTGGATCTCGTCCGGGTGCCGCTGTGGTTGGCCGGTATCGGCTGCATGGTCCTGGGGCAGGTCCTCGGGGCACTCGCGCTGACCCACGGCAGCCTGGCCCAGGTGGAGCCGTTGCTCACCACGAACCTGCTCTTCGCGATGGCGCTCGCCCGGCTGATGGGGGACCAGCCGCTCGGCTGGTCGGGATGGTCGGGCGCGCTCGCCCTGAGCGGCGGGGTGGCGGCGATCATCCTGGCGGGGCGCCCGCACAGCGGGCAGGGCCACGTCGGGGCGCTGCAGCACTGGATCGTGATCGCCTGTGTGCTGGCGCTGGCCGGATTCCTCGTCGCCCTCGCCCAGCGGCTGCCACTGCCGTACCGGCCACCCTTCCTGGCCGCCGCGGCCGGGTCGCTCTACGGGCTCCAGGACGCGCTCACCCGCGTCTGCGGCGGGATCGTGGGCGAGAGCGGCATCACCGGACTGCTCGTCTCGTGGGAGCCCTGGGCGGTCGTGACCCTGGCGGTGGTGGGGCTGCTCCTGGTGCAGAGCGCCTTCGAGGCCGGGCCGTTGCGCCTGTCCCTGCCCGCGTTGACGGTCGCCGAGCCGATGAGCGGCATCGCCTGCGGCATCGGCTTCCTCCACGACGAGCTGCGCACGTCGCCCGGTGCACTGGCCTGGCAGGCGGCCGGAGTGGCCGCGGCGGTCAGCGGCGTCTTCGTCCTCGGACGGCACCCTGCCCTGCCCAGTGGCTCACGCCGCCCCGAGCCGCCGGCTCACCGCCGTCCGCGCCGCCCCGGCGGCCGGCGGTGACAGGCGGGTGTGAGGAGCGTGCCGCCTCCGCGAGCGGGGATGCGGCACGCTCCTCGACTCACCGATGAGCCGGACGGGTGACGCCGATGGTGAGGCCCATCGCTGCGAGACTCAGCACCATGGTGACGGCACCGAGCCAGCAGTTGTTCCAGACGATGCCGGCACGGGCGCCGTGCGTCGCCGTGACCACCCAGGGGAGACCAGGAGCCAGACGCCGAGGGGCACGACCGTCCACGTGAGGCGGAACATCCGCTCCGGGACCAGGGTCAGCCCGAAACCGATCAGACCGACGGTGATGCCGACGATCAGAGTGTTGACGGTGATGTTCGGCTGACCTGAGAAGTGGACGACCCATGGTGCTTATTTGCCTCCCTCCGAATTACCCCGATCTGGTGAGTGGAAGCAGTGCGCGACCGGGATGCGACTGTGAGGTGCGTCACCTCGTGCGGGCGGGGAGCTGCCGCAGCACACCGAACCGTACGAGTGGCCGTCGGAAAGATGCGGGGCCGGGCGCTTCGGTGCACGGTAGGAGCGAGGGGGGCGGGGCCGCTCTGGCCCGATGTCATGAGAGCATCGCCCTAGCCGTAAGGAAACGTGATGGCCCTAGCCACAGACGTGCTCGTTCCCGCGCTGCGCGAGGTCCGTGAGGCCCAAGCCGCGCTTGCCGACCGATTCAAAGCCGACCTCGCCATGACGCCCCCCGGGGAGTACCGGGAACTCCTGGAGCGCCGAGTCGGCGACGCCCGCGGGCATGTGTACGCCCTCGACGAACGGCTGGCCGCGCTGAAACCCCGGCGGCTCGTGGAGAACGTCCTGGGCAATGCCTGGGACCTCACGAGGCAGGCCTTCCGGCTGCCCATGGACGCGGCCATGTTCGCGCCGAGCGCCCTGCTGCGGAGCCAGCAAGGAAGGGTGACGGGGCAGCGGCTGCTGAAGAACGTCGAAGAGGAGTACGCGGCCACCGCGTTCGCCGTGGCGATCTGCCGTGCCGCCGAGCACATGGCCCAGGGCGCCGAGGACGACGTCACCGAGGACCTGCTCGGCGCGATCCGCCGGGACGGCGAGGAGACGCTGGAAGAACTCGCCCGCTGTCTCGAACAGCAGGCGGAGGCGGCGGTGGCGGCCGCAGAGGTGGCCGTGACGGTCACCGATGGCCTGGGTGTCGGTGGTGCCACACAGACGGTCCGGGACTGGAGCACCTGGCTGCGGGAGACGGCCGAGCGGATGCCCGGCGTGGACAGGCTCCAGGGCGTGCCGCAGGGCGCCCTGATCTCCGGGGACGAGCTGCCGATCCCCGACTACCGCAGGCTCAGCGCCAGGGTGATCGTCGGCCGGCTCCCGCAGCTTTCGCAGACGGATCTCGCCACGGTCGGCGCTTACGAGCGTTCCCACGCGGCCCGCCCCGCAGTCCTCGCCAGGATCGCGGCCCTCCTCGGCCCGGAACCCTGGCCCGGCTACGACGCCATGAACGCGGGCGACATCCGCAAGCGCCTCGCCGACGCGGGGGAGAGCCTGACGCGGCGGGTACTGGACTACGAGCGCCGCCACCAGGCGCGTTCCACCGTCCTCGCCGCTGCGGAGAAGGTGCACGCCTGACGGGCCGCGAACCCGGTGGTGCCCCGTCCCGTCAGCAGGGCTTGAACGTGCCGAGCTGTCGGCGGCTGGTGCCCCGGCAGGCAACGTTTGCCCGTCACGGAGCGGCGTCCGGTGCGTGCTGTCGGCGTGCCGGCCGGAAGTCCTCGTACTGGGCGTACGTGGCCTTTCGGCCGGTGCGGCGAGTGGGGGCACCTCCCGCGCAGCGGGGGAGCGTGCCGGGCGTCGCGACGGGGCGAACGTCGCCTGCCCGGGCACTAGCTCTCGGCGTCCCCCGGTCCGGTCCTGCTGTCATCGGTACACCGGGAGCGACTCGGCGCTCCGCGCTTCGTCCGGGGCCGCCGGCGCTCGCCAGGTCCGCGGCGGAAGCGGTCGGTCTGCCGTGCGGCGGTCAGCAGTGAGCGCACCTGGTCGATGACCGGCTGGTGCAAGGGGAGCGTCAGGTGGCCGACGCCGGGCACGAGTACGTTGCGCGCCTTGAGGTCGGGATGGTCGATGCGCCCCCTGGACGCCGGGATGACGACCTCGTCGAGGTCGCTGTAGAAGGCCACGAACCGCGTACGGCAGTCGGCGGCCGGCCCGGCCAGTTCGGTCAGCAGGCTGCTGCCCGGCCGTAGCTGGCGAAGGAGCGGATGCGGCGGCGCCAGCAGGGCCGCGGCTGTTCCGCCGTGCGGCGTCGCGAGGGTGACCACCAGCGGCACGCGCGCGTCACCGCCGAGCGCCTGGACGTAGTAACGGGCGACCAGCCCGCCGAGGCTGTACGCGATGACGACGACGCTGCGTCCGGGGCTGCCGGCGCTCGCCAGTTCCACCTGCTCGCCCAGGACGCGGGCTGCCACGCGGATGTCCGGGCCGAACGCCTGGTAGTTCACCGTGACGAAGGGCCCGGCGCCGAGACCGTCCAGTCCTCGCCGTAGCGGCGCGACGATCGAATCGCCGTCGCCCAGGCCGTGCACCAGCATCACCGTGAGGTCACCCTCGACCGGCGGCGCGTCGTCCCCGCCCCCCTCTCGGCTCGGCCGGATGCGGCCGAGCTGCCCTGCCAGAAGTCCGACTCCTCCCGCGGCCATGTCGAGCGGCAGCCGGGCCAGCCATCCGGCGGCCCTGCTCGCCTCGACACCCACGCCGCGTACCGGTGACAGCCCTGGCACCGACAGATGGGGTTCAAAAGGAATACCCGTGGTCGTTCACCTCCCGCGGATACACCCCCGTAGCCCTGTCCGGGGGAACATTGTGCGCGCCGACGCGGTACCTCTGCCACCTCAGTGGGGTCCGCTGGTCACATCGGTTCGCTCGGGTTCACCCCTGTTGCATCGAGGTGAGGCCACGCCAGACCGGGCGGCTGCCATGGCCCCGACGGCCGCCGTGGCCCCGACGGCTGCCGGTGCCCGCACGGCTGCCGGGCGCCCGGAGTGGTGGTCCGCAGGACTCGGGAAGAGCCGGCGAGCGCCGAGTACCACGCCGTAGCCGGTCGATGTCGTGGGCGGTGACAATTCCGCACAGCCGGCCCTCGTCCATGACCAGAACGGGCAGGCCACCGCCGGCGGCCAGGCGCTCCAGGACGGCGTTCAGCGCCTCGTCCGGTGCGGCCGACGTGCACCGGGACAGCGGCACCGCGAGATCCTGGACTCGCAGCGACTGCCGCTGCCCGGGCGGTACGGCGGCCAGCCCGCGGATCCGCACGACACCGCTGGGACGGCCGTCGAAGTCCAGCAGGGGCAGGACCGAGTGCCGGGTCTGTGACGCCGCTTCGGACAGGAAGCGGTCCACGGTGAGCCAGCCGGGGGCGGTCTCCACCGGAGTGGACATCGCCTGGCTCACCCGCACGCCCCGGAGCGCCATGACCAGCCCCGCCCAGCGCCGCTCGGCCGCGGCGGCGCTCGCGACGAACAGCCCGACGATCACCAGCCACAGTCCGCCCGCGTTCCCCCTCATGAACGCCAGCCATCCCAGGAAGCCCAGTGCCATGCCCACGGCCTGTCCGGAGCCTCCCGCCGCCCGCTGGGCCCGCTCCCGATCGCCCGTGCGCCACCAGAGCACGGCCTGGAGCAGCCGCCCGCCGTCCAGCGGCGCGGCGGGCAACAGATTGAGGATCCCCAGCAGCAGGTTCGTACCACCCAGCCAGCTCAGCACGGCCACCGGAATCCGCCAGCCCAGCGCCGCCTGCACCGCGGCTGCCGCGCCCACGCCGACGCCCCCGAGCAGCAGGCTGGCGAGCGGCCCGCTGCCGGCGACGGTGAAGGCGTCCCGTGCCGTCGTCGGCCGGTCCATCCGGGTCAGTCCCCCCAGCGCCCACAGCGTGATGTCCCTGACGGAGATCCCCGCCCTGCGGGCCGTCAGGGCGTGTGCGGCCTCGTGCACGACCAGACTGGCCAGCAGCAGCGAGGCGGCGACGACGCCGGCGACCGCGTAGACGGCCGGTGCCTGGCCCGGCGCGTACCCGGGCAGCACCTGACGGGCCAGCGCGTAGGCGAAGAGCAGCATGATCAGCGGCACGGTCCAGTGCGCCCGTACCACCAGACCGCGGATCGTTCCGAGCCGGATCGAACCCTTCATCTCCATCACCGCCGACAGGCCGAAGCCTGCGAGTTTCGTTCGCCCCCTTCCATGGTCCGCCATCACTCGCCACAACGGGCACCGCGCCCGGTGCGCCGGCACCGTGATCCGCGCCCTGCGGTGGAGTCACCACGGGGTCGTGTGATCGGGCTCGATAAAATGGAGCAGTCGGGAGCACCCGCTCCGCAGGGAACGGAGTCGTCCGTTCACCGAAGGCAGGAGTAGCCGACCGATTGGGGAAGGACAGCGCGATGGCCACACAGATCGCCTATCGCAGAGTCTATGAGGAGACCGAGCCGCAGGACGGCAAGCGCGTGCTGGTCGACCGGATCTGGCCCCGCGGCATGCGCAAGGAGGACGCGCACCTGGACGAGTGGCTGCGTGACGTCGCACCCTCGACCGAACTGCGCAAGTGGTACGGCCATGAGCCCAGCCGCTTCTCGGAGTTCCGCCGCCGCTACCTGGCGGAACTGCGCGACGCCGAGCACCGCGAGGCGGCAGGACATCTGCGCGACCTGGCGGCGCACGACAAGCTCATGCTGCTGACCGCCACGAAGGACGTGGATCACAGCCAGGCCGCCGTCCTCGCCGAGTGGCTGACCAAGAAGCGGTGAGGAACCGCCCACACGCGCGGGCCGGCGCCGATGCCGGACCGGCGGCAAGTCGAGCCCCGCACCTCGGGTTTCGGTGTGGGCGGGAGACTGTTCTGAGGGGCGGCTGGTGCCTGAACGGCTTCCGGTCGGCACCCGAGTTCAACGGCGCGGTCTGGCCCTGCCTGGGGTCGGCGGTCTGGGCGCTGCGCACCACGGACGACTTCGAAGACGCCCTTCGCGCGGCGATCGACATCGGCGGCGATACCGACACCGTCGCCGCGGTCACCGGCGCTCTCGCGGGCGCGTACCACGGGTTCGACGCGATCCCTGCTCGGTGGACCGAGCCCCTGCCCGTTCCCCTGCCAGGGTTCGGTGGACGAGTGCTGCGGCTGGCCGAGCTGATCGGTCTCGCCCAGTGCCTCGCTGCCGGCGTGGACTGACCCGGTCACCCTGGGCGAACCGGCCGGGGCCACCGTGACTGGCCCCGGCCGCGTCCCGGGAGTGGCGCTATTCGTGCGGTAGCAGGCATAGGACGAGGGCGCACGGGTAGGCGGGCTGCCATCGGCCGTTGCAGGCGGCCGGTTGTCCGATCGGCTCGATTCAGGAGGGACACGGCAATGGCGCTCGCGAACACCGCGACAACGCACACGCAGACGTCTGGGCTACCGGAGGTCGAGGATCCCTCCCAGGTGGCACCGAAGGACGCTCGTGGACTGTCCAAGGTGTTCTTCGACCAGTTGCAGGTGCTCGAGGAGGGCACGCCGGAGTACCAGTACGCTCGCAACACGCTGATCGAGATGAACATGTCCCTGGTCCGCTATGCCGCAGGCCGCTTCCGCAGCCGTGGCCCGCAGGAGGCGGAGGACATCGTCCAGACCGGCATGATCGGGCTGATCAAGGCGATCGACCGGTTCGAGCTGTCGCGTGAAGTGGAGTTCACCACCTTCGCGCTCCCGTACATCGTCGGTGAGATCAAGCGGTTCTTCCGGGACACGACCTGGGCCGTGCACGTACCGCGCCGACTTCAGGAGGCCCGCGTCCAACTGGCCCGCGCCACCGAGGAACTCCGCAGCCGGCTGGGCCGTACCCCCACGGTGGCGGAACTCGCGGAGCTGATGTCCCTGCCGGAGGAAGAGGTCGTCGAGGCCCGGCTCGCGTCCAACGGCTACAACTCCACTTCCCTGGACGCCACCGTCAACAGCAGTGACGACGGCGAAGCCGCGCTGCAGGACTTCATCGGCGTCGAGGACCAGGCTCTGGAACTGGTCGAGGACTTCCATGCCCTTGCCCCGCTGATAGACCAACTCGGCGAGCGGGACCGGCAGATCATCCACATGCGGTTCGTGGAGGAACTCACCCAGGCCCAGATCGGCGAACGCCTCGGTGTCTCCCAGATGCACGTATCCCGGCTGTTGAACCGCACGTTGACGCGGCTGCGCGAGGGCATGCTGACGACACGCTGACGGCCCCTTTCGTCGATGTGCGGAGCGGCGGCTCGGCCGGGGGGAGTCGCGGGACGCGGGACGAAGCGATGACACGCGGCCCCCGGGCAGCTCGACGCTGGGTATCGCCGCGGCCCGACGGTAACCCGAGTCGGGTCCCGTGCGGTGTCATATGATCAGCTCGCAGCTCGGTGGTTGCCGTGCTGCGACCACCTCAGAAGGCAGATCCCAGCGTGTTCCACGAAACCCCGATCTTCAACCGCCTTGTCGCAGAGCGCGGTGATGTGCCGGCCCAGGCCCGTGGTGAAGCCGACCGCGTACGCCACGAGCTGGCGCAGATCCTGCCCTCGGCTCCCTGGCCCGCCGCACACCAGCACCGGCGGCAGCCCCAACTGCCCGGCGGAAACGTCTCTCACGGCGCTCTGTAAGCCCACTCACCCAGAGTGCGGTCGTTGCCTGGCGGGCGCCCGCCCGCAGACCGGCCGCTGCCGGTGATCGTGGTGCGCGGGGCGCCGCCGTCGGTTGTACTGGGAAGGCGTGGCCGTTTTGCGGCCGCAGGCAAGGACCGCCATACCTTGGAGGTGTGCGCATGCGATTCGCCACCGCCCTCACCACCGGTGCCCTGAGCGTGGGCCTGCTCGTCGGCCCTGCCCACGCCGTCCCGAGCACACCGCTACAGAGTTCGTGTACCGCCGCGCGGCAGGCGTCGGAGAAGGCCGACCGCATACCACGCGGAGACCAGCGCCTACCTTGCCCAGATCAACGCCGGTGGCCATCCGGGCATGGCCGAGAGGGACCACCTCGCCCAGTCGAAGGCGGAGGCCGACAAGCTCGCGGCACAGGCCGAGAAGGTGTGTGCCGGGACGTAGTCCTCCGACGGAACCGCGGCTTTCCTGCCGTCGAGAGTGTGGGGCTGGATGTGCGGGCTGTCGGTGACGGGCTGGTGCGGGCGAAGTCTGGAGGGCGTCGTTGGCTGCGGGCAACTCGCGTTCGGTGACGATCGGATCGCCCATTGGTTCCGTCGTGGTACTGGGCGAAGTGGGCGGAGCCGCCGAGTGCCGGGCCGGGATGGACGGACGCCGTGTGAGGTGTCGGTGAGGTCCTTGCGGAGCGTGCGGCCAGGGGGTCCCGACACGGCCCGCGGTGACCGTGCCGCAGGCCGCCGGCGCGAGCACGCGGGCAGCCGCGGCGGCCGGCCAACCGGAGGCGTGGAAGACGGGCATCGTTCGTCCTCCTCCGCGTGGGGCCGGCCGCATACGATCCGTGCGGCCCTTCGCGCGAGGCAACCGGCCGATCGCGATGCCGGGCCGACGACACGCCCTGCCCGCCGGTGGTTCATGCCAGTACCCACGATGAGCACGCCGGTGCCAACTGCGCTGCCCAGGGCGCGTTGTCACGGTGTCAGCACGATCCTGCCGAAGACCTCGCCGGCGTCCATCTTCCGGTGTGCCAGGACGGCTTGGTCCAGTGGCAGCACCTCGTGGACCACCGTCTTCAGTTCACCGCGGCTCGCGGCGGCGAACTGTTCGGTGCGCACGCTACGCCGGTCGGCCTCCGCGACGGTGTCCGCGCTGAAGGTGGAGAAGGACATGGACTTCTGGAACGCGGCCATCAGCTTCATGCCGAAGTCGGCGGGGGGCGGCCCTGCGACAACGCCCACGGCGACCATGCGGCCGTTGGGATTGAGCAGGTCGAAGAACGATGGCATGCCGGGGCCCGCGACGATGTCGATGATGACGTCGTAGCCCGCGGGAGCGTCCGCTCCCCCGTCGCCGGAGCGGGTCAGTACGTGGGTCGCGCCGAGTTGCCGCAGACGCTCGCCGCGTTCGGCCGACGACGTGGTGACGGCCACCGCCCCGGCACCGAGTCGGCCGGCGAGCTGGACGGTCGTGATGCCGATACTGCCGGCCGCACCACGTACCAGAACCGTCTCTCCCGGGACGAAACGGGCGTGCGCGAGCGCGTGGTGGGCCACGACTCCGGACCCGCCGAGCGTCACCGCGTCGACGGACGAGAGGTTCTCGGGGAGGTGCAGGATCTCCCGCACCGGGGCCACGGCCCGTTCGACGTAACCGCCCCCCGTGCCGGTGAATCCCCACACCCGGCGCCCGAGCCACGACGTGTCGACGCCGTCGCCGACGCTGACGACCGTGCCCGCCACCTCACTGCCGGGCACGTGCCCTTCCTTGAAACCGTAGGCGGCCAGAGCACCGCTGCGGATCACGGCGTCGACGCCGCCGACGCCCGCGGCCTCCGTGGCGATCAGCACGTGCCCGGCGGGAGGCACGGGCGCCGGCAGGTCGACGACGGCCAGACCCTCGGGAGCCCCGAACCTCTCGATCACGATCGCCTTCAATGTCGTCTCCCCATCTGCGGACCGCACGCGTGCGTGCTCCTTCGTGTGCTGCTCTGCGTTCCGGACGGTAACGGACGCCTCCGTCCACTTGGCTAAAGTGAGAGGGGTGACCGCCCGTTTGCCTCAGGCCCTGCGTTCCGACGCTGCCGACAACCGCGAACGCATCCTCGACGCGGCCCGCGCACTGTTGTCCGCCAACGGCCTTGATGTGCCGATGCGGGAGATCGCCCGGCGCGCAGGGGTCGGACCCGCCACTCTGTACCGTCGCTTCCCGACCAAGCAGGCGCTGGTCACCGCGGTCTTCGCCGACCAACTGCGCGCGTGTCGCGACATCGTCGACGAGGGGTGCGCCGATCCCGATCCGTGGCGTGGCCTCTGCCTGGTGATCGAGAAGATCTGTGCGCTGCACGCACGCGACCGAGGCTTCACCGAAGCGTTCATGTCGACGTTTCCCGGGGCGGCGGAGGTCGCCGAAGGCCGCGAGCACACGGTGAGAGCCGTAGCCGATCTGGCGCGGCGAGCCAAGACCGCGGGGCGGCTGCGTCCCGACTTCGTGCTGGACGACCTCATTCTCATGCTCATGGCCAACAAAGGGATCCATGCCGCGTCTGCCGCCACCCGGGTCGCGGCCTCCCGGCGGTTCGCGGGCTATGTGATCCAGGCGTTCGAGGCCTGCCCCCAGCACACGCCTCTGCCGCCCGCGGCACGACTGGCATCCGCGGCCTCGGACACTGCCGGAGCGTGACGAAGCGGCCCGTCGCTGCCCGGGACCGCCAGGGAGCACGGGCCCGAAACGCGTCCGGCTCGTTGCTCTTCGCCGTAGCAACGGGCCGGATCCCACCGGGACTTCGGCTCCCGGAGGGGCGAAGGCGCATTCACAGTCCGCTCCAGTGCCGCACAGGCGGGCAGTAGCCGGTCTCCTCGCCGAGGGAGTCGATGACGGCGTGGGGGCGGGGGCCCTGGGCGTAACCGACGGGTGCTCGCCTCGCGGGACGCGCTGCCGACGGGGGAGCCGGCCGACGCCGCGCAGGAGTGGCTGGAGCAGGCGGTGAGCGACGGGCCGGCGGTCACGGCGGCAAGGGCGAGCAGCGGGTTCCTCCGCGTGAGGATCGGGTCGTGTGTGACGTATGGCTGGTTCTCGCCAGTGGGAATGGCCGGGATGGGTGCGATCCGCTTCGGTGCGGCGTGCGCAAGGGCGCCGGTGCGCCTCAGCGCCGGGCCACCACGCGGAGTGTGGCGACCGACGGGTCGGCCGCGTCCGGGATGAGTACGCCGTGCTCCACGCCCGAACGCAGGTAGTCGAGCACCCCCTCGGTGATCACCTCGCCGGGTGCCACGGCCGGCACGCCGGGCGGGTACGGACTGATCATCTCGGCGGCGATCCGCCCCGCGGCACGCTCGGCGGGTACGTGCTCGGCCTCGGCGAAGAACGCCTCGCGCGGCAGCATGGCCTGCTCCAGTTCCAGGGCGGACGGCTCGGGCAGCCGGACCGGCGGCTGCCGTTCCATGGAGCCGGCGCCGTCGACCAGCGCGCGCAGCGCGTCCACCAGCACCTTCTCGGTCTCGTCGTTGTCGGCATAGGTGATCGAGGCACTGATGCGGCACGTATCGGAACCGCCGACATCGACGTGCCGGTGCGTCCGAAGCCACTCGCTGGCCTGCATGCCGCTGACGCCGAGTTCCCGTACGTCGATCACGATCTTCAGGGGATCGAAGGACGCGGTGAGACCCTCCTCGACGATTTCCCGGCCCATCGGCCGCAGCCCGGGCAGTTCACCGGCGACGCTCCGGACACGTTCCGCGCGGCGCAGCGCGGCGTCCAGCAGGTCGTGGCCGTACTCGACCATCTGGCGCCGCCAGCCGTCGAGGGTCGCGTACACCAGGCTGGACGCGCTGGTGGTGCCGAGCAGGTCCTCGCGCTGCTTGAGGACCTCCGGGGAGACCCGGTCGTACTGAAGGTGGAAGACGGAACTCTGCTCGATGGCGCCGCCCATCTTGTGCACGCTGGTGACCACCAGATCGGCCTCGGCGTCCATGCCCCACGGCGGCAGATCGGGGTGGAAGGGCAGGTGGGCGCCCCAGGCCTCGTCGACGATGAGGGGGACGTCGAACTCGTGGCAGACCCGGGCCACGCCCTGGATGTCCGCGCAGCTCCCCCAGTCCGTGGGAGTGATCAGCAGCATGCCCTTGGCGTCCGGGTGCTCGCGCAGCCGGTCGCGCACGTCGTCCGGCTCCGGCGGGTGGGCGATGTGCCGCTGCCCGTCGAACTTCGGGTGCACCCAGATCGGTTCGACACCGTTGACCACGACCGCCGCGATCACGGACTTGTGCGCATTGCGCGACAGCAGCAGCTTCTCGCCGGGGCCGGCCACGGCGAGCATGGCCGTCTTCACGGACAGGGAGCTGCCGCAGGTGGAGAAGAAGGCCTGCTCCGCACCGACTGCGTCCGCCATGAGGTCCTGGGCCTGGCTGAGCACGCCCTGGGACTCGCGGCGGTCGTCCAGCCCGTTGAGGGTGAGGACGTCCGCGCGGAACACATCGAGACCGACGATGTCCGCCACCCGCGGATCCACGCCGAGACCCTGCTTGTGTCCGGGCGGTCCGTAGACGATGTCTCCTCGGCGCCGGAACTCCTGCAACGCTTCCAGAACGGGAACCCGCGAATGGTCCATGATCACACCTCTCGGTCGGCCCCCTCGCGTTCTGCCGGACGGCCTCGGCTCCGAGTACCCTCGTGCCCCGACGCTCGAACCGATCGCCCGCACCGGGCCCCGTAAGCGTGCCGAAGGTGCCGGTCAGGGGCACCGGGCACACGGTTCCGCCCCAACCCGGAGAGCTGCCGCGGTGACCGGCGCACGGCCTGGGGAGCGGACGTGCCCTGCCGGCGCTTGGCACCTCGGTCTCCTCCGGCACCGCGGCCGCCCAGCCCGCCCAGACGAGCAGAAGGGCACATTGCCGTGTCCTCTGCCCCGTGGACACGCTGATGTTCGCGGGCCGGGGAACGCGGTGGGGACGGGGGAGTTGATGGGCGTCGGGGGGAGCCGGCACCGAGCATCGGCAGGCCCAGGACGGCGGCGGGCCGGCGGTGTCCGTTCGTTCTGGGGCGTGCGCCCGTGACACCCGTCCGTGACGAACCGGTCGGCGCCGTCCACGCCTGTCGTGGAAGGCATGGCCGCCGACCGGGGGATGGCCCTGCCCGCCGTCCTGGTGGACGAGGTGGGGTTTCCTGGCCAGGTCCGCGTTCCTGCCCGCCTCCTTCCGCCCCGCCCCGCCGTCGACTGGCTGGGCCACGTGCCGGTGTCGCCCCTGCTGACCGTAGGGCCCACAGCGCCCCGGGAGCCGCCCGCGGCCCCGCGGAAACGAGACCCGGCCGTGGTGTTCGCGCCCGAACACCACGGCCACAACGCCCGGGTAGGGTCACGGCAGCACGGCAGCACGGCAGCACGGCAGCACGGCAGCACGGCTCCTCGTTGCCTCGGTCACGATCACGGAACCAGCCGCGGACAAGATCGACTCGGCGGCACTGCTGGCCGAGGCGGGCGTGGCGGTACCCGAGCACGTCCTCATCCCGTCATCGGACCGCCGGCCGGCCTCGGCCTACTGGCCCGGCGGTTGGGAGCAGGCGCTGCTGCAGCGCCGGGAGAACAACCTCAGCGGCCAGGGCACCGTCCTGGTCCCCGGCTGCGACCGGCCGGCCGCAGCCCTGGCCCGCTGGGAGGGCCACGAGTTGAAGCTCAGCCGTCGGTCCCGGGCCTGTCGCTCACGGTCAGCGCGTGCGTCGGCGCCGACCGCACGCTGGTCTCCGCCGTCTCCCACCAACTGGCCGGACTGCCCGACCTGACCCGGGGATGGGGCACGCACTGCGGCAACCAACTCCTCGATCCCGGTTCAGGCCCTTGCCGATGCTTCTTCATGGAAACATTTGATCTGTTCGTGGGAAACTCATTAAGGTCTTGCTCCGGCCCCCGCTCGGGTGATCACTCATAAGGAGTGACGGTGGAGGGGCACCGCCCGCCGACGTGTCGGCAGGCGGCTGAAGGAACAAGGAGCTCGCCCCTGTGGCGTCCCACCGTCGGCCCAAGCAGCCCAGCCGCGCACGTGCCACCGTGCTGACCACCGCAGCCGCCGCGGCCGTCGTGCTCAGCGCGAACGCCGCCAACGCCGCCCCGAGCCAGAAGCCCGCCAAGGACGAGGTCAAGGCGAAGGTCGACAAGCTCTACGAGCAGGCGGAGCAGGCCACCGAGAAGTACAACGGGGCCAAGGAGAAGCAGCAGAAGCTGCAGAAGGAGATCTCGACCCTCCAGGACAGCGTCGCCCGCGGCCAGCAGGAGCTGAACACGCTGCGCGACGGCCTGGGCTCGCTCGCCACCGCCCAGTACCGCTCCGGCGGTATCGACCCCTCGGTCCAGCTCTTCCTGTCCGCCGACCCGGACCACTTCCTCGACAAGGCGTCCACGCTCGACCAGTTGAGCGGCCAGCAGGTCGAGGAACTGAAGAAGATTCAGAACAAGCAGCGCGAACTCGCCCAGGAACGTGCCGAGGCGACCGCGAAGCTGGAGGACCTCGCCGCCACCCGCACCGAGCTGGGCAACAAGAAGAAGGAAGTCCAGACCAAGCTCGCCACGGCACAGAAGCTGCTCAACACACTGACCGCCGAGGAGAAGGCCGCGCTCGCCGACGAGCAGGCACGGGCCAACCGCTCCTCCACCGAGCGCGTGGACCTCGGCAAGGACACGTCTGCCTCCGGCCGGGCCACCGCCGCCTTCTCCGCCGCGCAGAGCCAGCTCGGCAAGCCCTACGTCTACGGCGCCTCCGGCCCGTCCTCCTTCGACTGCTCGGGTCTGACCTCGTGGGCCTACGCGCAGGCCGGCGTCTCCATACCGCGCACCTCAGAGGCTCAGACGGGCATCGGCACCCGCCTGACCCGCAGCCAGCTCCAGGTCGGCGATCTGGTCTTCTTCTTCAACGACCTGCACCACGTCGGCCTCTACGCGGGCAACGGCCAGATCCTCCACGCCCCTCGGACCGGCACGGTCGTACGGTACGAGTCGATGGACACCATCGGCGGACCGTTCATGTTCGGCGCCCGGGTCTGACCAGCACCCGCAGACCCGGGCGTCGGCCGGGACCCGCCGCAGCCGCCCTACCGCGCTCGTCAGACGAGTGCCTCATCGGGCCTGCTCGTGTCGTGTGAACGCGGCGACCAGGTCGTGGACCGCACTGGCTTCGGAGTCGGCTCCGTGGGCCTCGACGCCGTCGAAGGCGGTGGCCTCGCTGCTGCGGGGGAACATGGCCCGCTCGTACTCGGTGAGCGCGGCCTCGATGTCGTCGGGCCGTGCGGCGATGGCCTTGCCGAGTTCGGCGCCGTCGAGCATGGCCAGGTTGGCGCCCTCGCCGTTGGGGGCCGCGAGGTGGGCGGCGTCGCCGAGCAGGGTCACCCCCGGCACCCGCTCCCACCGGTGCCCGGTCGGCAGGGCGTAGAGGGGACGGAGGAGCGGCGTGGTGTCGCTGTCGGTGATCAGGGCGGTCAGCTCCGGGGCCCAGCCGCCGAACTCCGCCGCGATCCGCGCGGTGGCCGCGGCGGCATCGGTGAAGTCGACGGCGGCGAACCACTCCTGCGGCTCGGACAGCCCGACGTAGGCGTGCAGGGTGTCGTCCTTCTCCCGGTGAGCGAAGATCTCCCGGCCCGGCGAGGGCGCGAGCATGGAGCCGCCGCCGACCGTTTTCGCGGCGACCGGGTGCCGGGCGCCGGCGTCGAACAGATAGGTCTCCACGACCGACTTGCCGACGTACTCGGGTGTGACAGCGGACAGCAGCGGCCGGACCGTGACCACGCGCCGTCCGCGCCCACCAGCAGGTTCGCGACGACGGTGTCACCGCTTGCGAACGTGACCTCGTGGCAGCCCTCGCCGAGGACGCGGATGCCGGCGGCCTTGTGCCCCCACC
Source organism: Streptomyces sp. NPDC104106 (assembly GCF_055584345.1). NCBI lineage: Bacteria > Bacillati > Actinomycetota > Actinomycetes > Kitasatosporales > Streptomycetaceae > Streptomyces > Streptomyces sp. NPDC104106. The sequence goes on along the minus strand of NZ_JBVJMF010000026.1, from coordinate 70,375 downwards.
GGACGGTGCCGGCCGGGAGCGAGTCGAGCAGGAGCTGTCGCAGCTCGCCGCGCTGCACCTCGGGGCGTCCGCCCGTGCCGTCGTCGGACTTCTCGAACAGGACGGTCCCGTTCGGATCGAGGATCCGCAGTGCCTGGCGGCCCTCCAGGACGAGGCCGCGGAACTCGTCCATCAAGCCAGCTGCCCGGAGGGCCAGTTGGCCGTTGTAGTCGTGAATGTCGAGCATGCCACCCTGCGAACGCGCCGTCGGGGAGGGCTCCGCCTCGTAGACCGTGGCCGGTATTCCGTGGACGTGCAGGACACGGGCGAGCGTGAGGCCGCCGAGCCCGGCACCGATGATCGTGATGTCAGTGGTCATGGGTTTCCTCCTGGTCGTGGACCTCCGGGCGGACACCCCCGGCAGGTCCAGCCCCAATCTCCCGGCGACCCCCGACAGAACACCGACAGACCGCCGACCCCCGCCGACAACCAGCCGACACCGGAGTCGGCCCGGCACCGGGTGAGAACGACGGGACGGCCCTCGGTACCGAACATCGGCCCCGCCGCGACGTGGACCCCTGCGTCGGCGTGGTGCGCGACCGGGCCGCTCCCCGGGCCGGCTCGCCACGGATGTCAACGGGCTGGTCCCCCCCCCGGGGCGGCCATGGCAGCGGACCACGGATCCAACTGCAGGCAGCCGATCCCGAGTTCGTGGTTCCTGACCGCCGAGCGGACGGCGCTCACGAACCCGTTCCAGAAGTGGTCGGCGTAGGGGCTGGTCGGCACTCGGCACACCGGCCGTCGACCGGCGCCTGGCCGCTCCGGAGAAGTCAGCGAACATCGCTTTGCGCAGCGCCGTGGACAACTCCGGCTGGGCGCCGGCGCCCGTGCGGGTGCGACAGACGGCGACGGCGGCCGGGACGATGCGTCTTGATACGAGTTCTCCGGTCCGCGCTCACGCGGGGGCGGCTCGCTCCTCGTCGAGGGCCGGATCCACGGCATCGCCGGTGCCGCACAGGTCGGCGACGAGGCCTCGGGCGAAGTGCTCGTCGGTTCCCGGGATCGAGAACACCACGCGGAAATACAGGGGGGCGACGACCCGGTCGAGCGCCCGCTCCAGTGAGGGGACCGTCTCACCCCGCTGCGCAGCAGCTTCCAGGGGGGCCTGGAACCGGGCGCTGACACGTCGCAGACAGGCGTGCAGGCCGGCCCTGCGGTCGTCGACGTCCGGTGCCACCTCGGCGCGGAAGAACGCCACGCCGCCAGGCCGGGACAGATCCATGAGGGTCCACACCGCCACCCGCTCCAGGTCCTGGCGGAGGTCACCGAGCAGCTCGGGTGTCTCCTCGTCCTGACGCCGGGCGGCCACATCCGCCAGGAGCGCGGAGGTCGTTCCCCAACGCCGGTACACCGAGCTGGGATTGACGCCGGCTCGGCGCGCCACCGCGGGGATGGTCACCTTGTCGGCGCCGATCTCCTGAATGAGGTCCACCACCGCGCCGTGGACGGCGGCGCGTACGCGGGCGCTCCGGCCACCGGGGCGGCTGTCTTTGCTTTTGGCGGGCATCCCTCCACCTTAAAGCATAGGGTTGTGCTTTAGTAGGTCTCCCCGGTAGGCTCCTTTAAAGCAATGATCACCGCTTTAAGTGCTCTTCCGTGGAGGATCCATGTCCCAGTACGAGGCTGCCCACCGACTCGGCACGAGGTTCCACGCCTTCCTCGCCGCCGGTGACTGGGACGGCATCCGGGCGCTGCTCACCGACGACGCCACCTGGACGCTGCCCGGCGACAACACCATCTCCGGCACAGCGGAAGGCGCGGACGCGGTCGTGGAGCGAGCCCGGAAGATCGCTTCCTACGGCCTCCACTTCGAGCTGCTGCACATCCTGGTCAGCCGCGAGAACATGGCCCTCTCCCTGCACAACACCGCTCGCCGGGGCGACGTACGGCTGGATGAGCACCTCTCCACCGTCTGCCGCTTGCGCGACGGCAGGATCGCGAGCATCGAGACGTACCTGTCGGACGTCGACGGGATGAACGCCTTCTTCGTCTGAACCGGGGAGGGCGGTGCGCCGGCGGCTCACACGTCGAGCCCTCGCTCGACCAGCCGGCTCGCGATGACGTTCCGCTGGGTCTGCGGGGTGCCGCTCCTCGGGTGAGTCGGTGCCGGGGCAGGTCGGCGGCACAGGACGCGGGCGACCCGCAAGGCGGCGATATCGGCCGTGCTGTACCCCAGTTCCGCGAGGATCCGTTCGGTGTGTTCCCCGACCACGGGGTCCGCTCCAGGGATATCGCGTTGTGCGGGCCAAGAGCACCGCCATAGGGTCCCCTCATGTCCCTACGTGTTCGTATGCGTCAAGCCCTCCCGGAAGCGATGCGCGCCCGCGACAAGGCCACGGTGAGCGCCCTGCGCGCAACGCTCGCCGCGCTCGACAACGCCGAGGCGGTGACCGTGAACGAAGCCGAGTTGCGTGGCCTGGCTCTCGAACAGTCGCCGATCGGCGTGGGTGTCACCGAGGCAGCGCGACGGGAGCTGAGCGAGGGCGAGGTGGCGGACGTCGTGCGCGCCGAGGCCACCGAACGGCTGGAAGCCGCAGCGCGGTTGGCCGCTCCCGCACACGCCGACCGGGTCGCGCGGCTCCGCGCGGAGGCCGCTGTGCTGCTTCGCCTGCTCGACGCCGACGGCACCCCGGTACCTGAAGACCGAGTGATGGCCGCGGACCGTACGGAGGTCCAGGACGGGTAGGCGGTGTCGGCGAACTCGGCTGCGGTGTGCCGCGTGCGGGCTGGCGGAGTGTGGACCCGTTCGGTTCGGCCGTCGGCGGAGCACAGTGGTCACCGCCCTCGAAGCCGGCCATGTGAGACGACAGGTGATGTGGGTACGGTAAACAACTGTCGTGTCCGAGGAGGCGAGTGGCGTGAGCACCGACCGGGCCGACGCCACGGGGGCGCGGCTGAGGCGTACGGCGCAGTCCCGTTTGCCCCGAGCGCCCCTCCCCGGCCGGCTGATGTCGTACGGGGACGGGGGCCGGGAGGTGGGGGAGTGCTGCCAAGAGCGACGGCACCGTGACCGAGATGCGCGTTCCGGGTGCCGGTGACCTGCACCCGAGCACGAGCTCGGCCATCCTGGCGGCGGCAGGGTTGCTCACGGTGGTCTCCGGGCAGGCGCTGGCATCCGTCGACGAGACGCTCACCCTTCCCCGGTTTCACCTCCTGGCCGTGCTGGAAGCCCTCGGCGGGATGAACCTCACCCGCCTCACCCAGGGCCTTGGACGTGCTGCCCTCCACAGCCCTGCGCATGACCGAACGCCTTGTGGCCCACGGACTGCTTCAGCGGGGACCGAGCCCCGCCAGCCGGCGTGAAATCCCCATCAGCCTGACCGACGCCGGGCACGACGTCGCGGCGGGTGTCCGGAGCGCGGCGAGCCCGCGTCGCCGGGATCGTCACCGCCATGCCGCCCGGGGAACGCGCCGCCCTCCTGCAAGCGCTCCACACCTTCACCACGGCCGGCGACCGACTGGCCACACCGCCCACGGGTCTGCACTCCAACACGGCTCGCTTCCACCTCGACACGCTGGTCAAGGAGGGGCTCGTCGAGCGCGGTACCGAGGGACGCGGCCGACCCGGCAGGCCCCGCACCGTCTACCGCGCCGCCGCCTCATGCCGGGTACCGGCGGGCCGCCGCAGCTACCAACTCCTCGCCCAGCTGCTCACCGGCCTCATCGCCGAGGCACTGCCCCAGCCGGCGCAGGCCGCGGTGAGTGCCGGGGAGGCATGGGGCCGCTATCTCGCCGACACCCCCTCGCCGGCCCAGCGCATCGACACCGAGGGGGCCGTCCAGCGGCTGACCCGCATGCTCGCGGACGTCGGCTTCGCCCCCGGTCCCGTCCAGGACCGGCCCGACCGCGTCATCCCGCTGCGCCACTGCCCGTTCCGCGAGGTCGCCGAGGGCCACCGCGACGTGGTGTGCTCACTGCCCCTGGGCCTCCCGCGCGGCGCCCTGAAGGAAGTCCGCGCCCCCTGAGCGTCGACCGGCTGGAACCCTTCGTCGAACCCTCCCTGTGCCTGGCCCACCTCACTGCGCAGGAGCGCCACCGCGGTGACCGCACCGCCTGACGAGACGTACCGAGGCGTGTGCCAGGAGAAGCCCTCGTCTGACGGGGCCGGGGGCTCTGACCTGGCAGCCGCGAGCCGGGTCGTGTCCTTACCAGTAGTGCCGTCGGCCGGCCACTGCGTGTCCCATGGAACCGAGGAGCCACAGGATTGCGCCGATGACCAGGAGAATGATGCCGATGGTCCACAGGATGGAGATTCCTGTGACGAATCCGACGATGAGCAGAATGACGCCGATCGCGATCATGACGCGCCTCCTTGGGATATAGCTCCTTGCGTTCGTGTGCCCCGAAATGGCGTATTTCATCATGTGCGGACGAGAAATCCGCGTCAGAGAGAGACGTCCCGCTGCCCCACCCGGCCGGCGACCAGGTGCTGGTCCGCAATCCGTCCTTCAGAGAACCGCCCGCCGCCGGCGTTCCTCGGCGCCGATCAGTGCCATGCCGAAGGCGATCGCTCCCGTCACCAGTGCACCGGCGAGGGTGAGGACCGCCCATCGCCGGAGGGAATCGACCGTGTGACCGAGTCCGAGCAGCTGCCAGAGCGCGTCCCGGAATGCCAAGGAGATCGGCAGCACGGACGCCCCCGTGGTGGCGGCGATGCGGGCGGCCCGCCGGGCCTTCGGCGCGGGCGGGGGTACGGCGAAGCGCAGGGCGCTGTTGCAGAGCACGGCGAAGGCGAAGGTGCCGCCCGCGAAGACGACGGTTTCCCCCGTGAAGAGCAGGATCCCGGGCCGACCCTCGCCGGACGCCAGCCCGGTGGCCACCAGCGGGAACGGGCCTCCCTGTCGGTCAGGCCGAGCGCCTGGCGACCGGCCCTGCGGCCACGGCAGTTCGTCGTACCGTACGTCGTGGGCGGCCTGGCGGCCGACAGGCGCCGCGCATTCGCCGGCCTCCCCGCGACCTGCGCGCGGCCGGCCTCCAGGCCGCCCGGGTCACCGTGCCGTCCCCATGGCCCGTGCCACCGCGACCACCTGCGGGCGTGTCCTCCGGCTGACCGGTCTCACCGAGCCGCGCACTCAGCCGCTACCTCGTCGCCGAGCTGGTTCACCCGCATTGGCTCAGCGCCGAAGCCGCGCTCCCTGACGCGGGTTGGAGCCCCACCCCTGACATGCGGCGCAGGCGTCACCACGCTCGCGGACACCACACGGCTGCTGCCGAGACACCGTGCGCTTCGCAGGAACGGTACTCCGGCCGGTCAGCGCACCCTGACCGTCTGGGTCGGCGTGACCGTTTGCAGGCGGAGCCTGCCGGTGTCCCCCTCCGCCTCGTAGAGCGCGCCGCGGAACTGCAGGGTGCCACGGTGGCTCGCCCGGAACCAGGCGTCGACCGAGCCGCCGTCGGAGGCCGCTCCGTGAGCGCACTTCACCGTGTGCCAGGACGCGGTGCCCTGCCGCTCCTGCACGCAGAACCTCTGAAAGAGGTAGTCGTCGTTCATGGCGTAGCCCCGCACGTGGACGCGGGCACCGGCCTTCACGGTGTGCGGGCTCGCCTTGAAGTCGTAACTGACCTTTGCGGAGGCCGTCGCCGCACTCATCCCGAGTGCCGCGATGCCGAGTGCCGCCACGACGGCCGCGCGCGCGGCACGGCGGTTGACAACGCCCATAGTCGGTTTCCCCCTTCGAGCGGTCGGTGCTGGGTCGGTGCTGAAACGCAAAGGACACGAAGCCGTTCCTCTTGATCCGCGGCCGCCGTATCCGCTCACCGATTGCACCCTGTCAGAGGGAGAACGGTGGAGCGCCGTTGCCCCGAACTCGACCAATTTTCACGGCTCTCAGCCGCCGGGCTGCGCGGCCGCCCAGCCGTGCTCCAGCAGCCCGAGCACAAGACGACCGCCCCGCGCCCCGCCAAGCGACCTCCGCGTGGCAGGCCGCCATCCCGTCCAGGCGATCGGCGCGGGCGTGTCTCCGCCGTGGGCGACCGGGTGGATGGCCGTTACACGTTCCGGACGTTCTCGGGTGAACTTACGTTCTGCGAGGGGCCGTCATACATCGCGTCAGACGCACTCGACACAAACGGCCCCGGTCGAAGAGCCCGGCGCCGGAACAAACGGGGGAACCATGACCGCCGAGCCGAACCGCGCCCTCCGCTGCACCGCCGCCGTGCTGGCCGTCGTCGCGCTCGGCGCCGCAGCCACCGCATGCGGCACTTCCGACCACGTCTCCGCCAAAGACGCAGCGCCCTCCACCGCGGCCACGGACTCCTCCTCTGGCCAGCAGGGCGGCACGCAACGGAGCACGGCTCAGCAGGATCCGGCCGGGGCAGGTGTGAAGAGGAAGGCGCAGCGGAACTCACGGACCGACGCCGTCAACGCCCCCTCCTCGGCCACGGGCAACCGCTGCCACACCGGCGAACTGAACTACAGCTGGGGCTCCGCGCACGGCGGCCGCGACATGGAAGCCACCGACCAGCAGATCGCCGCCGTCAGGCTGACGAACCGCGGCGCGCGTACCTGCACGCTGTACGGCTTCCCCGGCATTCGCCTGATCAGCAAGTCCGGCAAGGCCTGGGACCTGCCCCGCTCCACGGACAAGCCCGCCACGCTCACCCTGCACCACGGCCAGGACACGGCTCTGATCACCATGAACATCCTGCCGATCCCCGTGAACACCACGGACACCCGCCCCTTCGCACCGAGCAAGGTCCTCATCACCCCGCTCGACGAGACCACGCATGTCACCCTCGTCTGGCCCTACGGCGGCGCGCTGTGGGACCAGGCCGGCAGCACCCCCAGCCCCGAAACCTTCGTCAACCCGATCGGCGATGCTCGCCGGGTAGGCGGTCGCCGGGTTGTCCACAGCCTCGGACGACCCGAGGAAGATCCACAGAGTCCAGGCGACCCCGGCAACGACGAGGAGAAGCGCTCCCGCCGGTCCGATCCCCCACCACCACGGCGCCTGGGGATGGGGATCGTCATGTCGGCTCCGTCTGTCGTTCATCGGGGTGATTCTCCATCTCAAGCGGTGAGTTGCGATCACGGTCGTCGACTCATCGTCGTGCTCGGACGGAGGCCCATCGTGATGGTTTTGGTTCCGCGCTGAACAGCTGACGCGGAGGAGACCCTGCCGGGAATCTTGGCGCCGCCAGGTCACCCGCGTCGCGGGATCGTCGGAAGTACCTTCTCGGCGATGTCGAGGAGGACGCTGTCGTCCGGGAGGGCTCCCGAGGTGCTCCACACGGTGATGTCGTAGTAGCCGCCCCGGTCCTTCTGGTCGAGGGCGACGGACAGTGTCCGGGCGAGCGGGCCCTGTTCGACCGGCCCACCGGAGCCGCCGCCTCCGAGGCTGATCTCGAACTTCATGGTGTGGTCCGAGGAGAAGGCCGCGGGCCGGCCGAGAACTGTACGCGTCTTGACGCTCCCCTCGCCCCCGGTCTCCATCAGCTTCACGTACTGGGCGGTCGAGAGGCCGTTGTACGTGGCCGTGAGGTGCACGGTGTAGGTGTCGAAGGTGACCTCGGCCTCCGGCTGGGCGACCTTTCCGTCGGTCAGGGGAGCGGTGTTGCTGGTGCCGGACGCCGTGGACGCCCTCTCTCCGGGGGTTCCGAGGAGCCGGGGCAGGTCGGGCCGGTTCAGTGCCTTGCACAGTTCGTCACCGGTCACGGCCTGGGGTGTCTTCTGGTAGGCCGTCGGCAGTTTCTCGTCCGCCGTGTGGGAACACGAGGCCGGCCGCGGTGTGCTGTCGTCGGACGGCAGGACGCGCGGGGCCGGCCACAGCGCGGCCCCGAGTGCGCCGAACACGGCCACGGCCGCGACGGCTTGGCCCCACGCGCTGGGTTCCTTCTCCTGAGTGTCCGGGCCGGGAGGCTGCGCTGCTGCTCCGGCCTGGGGCTGGGCGGCTGCATCGGCCACCGTCCGGTCTGCGGGGAGCGCCGGAGCCGGGTTCCGGCGCGCGCGAAGCGCCTTGATCACCGTGTGGACGTGCAGCGCGGTGAACACCAGGAACACCGCGCCGAGACCGGCCGCGACCTTGTTGTGATCACGGACGGCGAGGTACATGATGCGTACGCCGAGAACGGACCCGAGCAGGATGATCAGGGGCTCGCGGACCCAGAACGGCAGGAGACGGAGAAGAAGACCGAGCATCCGGTGATCTCACCAAGAACGGGATCATGTTCGCCGTGGTGGAGGCCACAATTCCGTCGGTCACCGTTCGCCGACTTGGCCGGCGTGGCTACCGGCACTCCGCCACCCCGGATCCTCGGTTCGGGCAGACCAGGTACCTGCGCCGCGACTCGACCCGCGGCGCGTGCAAGGAGATCATCAACAGCAGCGACGTCAGCAAGTGGCGCCTGCGCGGCGCGGACACTTCGAGGGACCACCAGCCCGAGCCACCCGCGCTGCCCACAGCTGAAGCGGCAACGGCAGTCTGTCTCCCACGCCCCCATCCCGGCGACAACGGCGGCAGCGGCGGCGACCTCGCGCACAGCAGTACGCAGGCCCTCGGCATCGCCGCCGCGCTCGTCGCGACCGGAGGCGCCCTGATCTGGTTCAGGCGCCGACGCGGCACACACAGCTGACGGCTCCGGCGGCACCACAGAACCAAGCGGCTCCGCGCCCTCCTTCCGGGTGTGGGGGCCGTGTCGGCCTCCGCGTTCCGGGTCGGACGGCTGCGGAGGACCAGTGGTCAGGTCGTACCGGCCGGGTGTGCGCGGATATGGGCGCGAGTGACTTTGGTGATCTCGTGCCAGAACGGCACCGCGGTCAGGTAGAGACCCAGCGCGCTGAGGAGGCCCAGGGAGACGTCCACGCTGATACGTCCCTGTTTGGCCCAGTACACGTCCTTCAGGTCCAGCAGCAGGGCGAACTCGTCCGCGATCAGGGCCGTACCCGCGCCGTACAGGGCGCCGATCCCCGGATGGCCGACGTAGGCCTCGTCGCCGCGTACGGCCACCAGTCCGACGCCCGCCAGGGTGGCGATACCGAAGTTGTAGTGGTGCAGGTGGGTCTGGTCGGCAGAGATGTTGCCCCAGGGCAGCCAGCCGCCCCGGATTCCGTGAGTGATCAGCCGTGCGGTGCCGAACGTGCAGCCGAAGCCGAGCCAGGCCGCCATGAGCGAGCGCTGAGTGGGTGTGGTGTGGTCGTCCAGCACCCGGCGCCAGCGCTCCCGCAACAACGGGCGCCGGTGACTGCGGGAAGGCCGGGAAGCGGAGGCTGCGGGCATCCTCACTCCTGATCGTCGCCTGCGTGACCGGGGGCCCACGCTGACGCGCCCGGACACCGGCCAGGCCTACCACCGAGCGGACAGCATGATGCCGATACATCCTCCGGACGGCCCAGCCCCGGGGCGGCCGCGAGACGGGCGGCGCGGTCGAGGGCGCCCACGGCCCATGCCGTGGCGGTTCTCCTACGATCGACGTGACAACGGATCCCAGGGACAGGGTTGGTTCCCATGACCGATCGCAGCACAAGGATTGATCAGTCGAAGCCGAGTATCGCCCGCGTCTACGACTATCTGCTCGGCGGCAAGGACAACTACGCCGTCGACCGTGAGATCGGAGACTTCTTCATCAAGGATCTGCCCGGTTCGGTGTCGATCGCGTTCGCCAACCGCCAGGCCCTGATCCGCGCCGTGGGTGCCATGGCTCGCGACGGCATCCGGCAGTTCGTGGACCTGGGCAGCGGGCTGCCCACCGCCGACAACGTGCACCAGGTCGCCCAGCGGCACAGTGCCGGTGCGCGCGTCGCCTACGTCGACAACGATCCGACCGTGCTCGCCCACGGCCGCGCCCTGCTGGCCGCCGACGACCGCACCGCGGTGATCCGGGCGGACCTGCGCGAGCCGGAGGAGGTTTACAACAACCCCGACGTGCAGAACCTGATCGACTTCGACGAACCGGTGGGCGTCGTCCTCAGCGCCGTCCTGCACCATCTCAACGACTCCGAGCGGCCCGCCGACCTCGTGCGCTGGTGGGTGGACCGGATCCCTTCGGGCAGCCAGGTCTACATCTCTCACTTCCGCTCCGGCGAGAACGAGGAGACCCGGGTCGCGGAGCAGAAGCTGCAGGCAAGTTTCGGCCGCGGCCGCTGGCGCACCGATGAGGAGATCGTCGGCCTGTTCGGTGACCTTGAGCTGTGCGAACCGGGGCTGGTCCACTGCTCGTTGTGGCGGTCGGGATCCGAACGCGATCTCCCTGTGTGGGAACGGCTGATCTCCTGCGCGCTGGCCCGCAAACCCTGACGATCCGTCAACTTCCGGTCCCCAATTCCCCTTCTAGGAGAGTCGTGTCCTTTCCCGAGCTTCCCCAGTCGGCGTCTGCCGGCGTGTTGTTGGTCTGCACGTGCTACGAGGACGGCAAGGCCCTGTGGGGCGGACTGCTCAACGAGCTGGGGGGCCGTCGAGAAGGCGGCGTGCTCGCCCTCGCGGACGGCCGGGTGCGGCTCCACCTGGTCGAAGACCGGGAATGGGATCACCTGCACGGCGGCAACGTACCGGCGCTCGTCCCGAGCGGCGGCCTCGTGCCGCCGGTCGTCGTCCTGGCGGACGTCCCCGTGGTGTACGGCGGGGACGGGCCGCTGCTGGTGGATCTGGCGGCGATACCCGGGCGTGGCGTCCGGGTCCCGTCGGCACGGCTCGGCGAGATCCTGTCCGCCCTGCTGGACGGCGCGCTCGGGTTCGACGACCTGGTACGCGCCATGGACAAGTACGGCATGTACCAGGGCGACGGCGGCCGCCCGGCCCTTCCCGCGCCGACGATGCCGCTGCGCCGGTCCTTCCCGGCATTGCCCGCCACCGCCGGGGCCCTGCTGGTCCGCACCTCCTTCGACGACGAGGACGGCTGGCGCGCGCTGCTCGACGAGCTGGGCGGGGCCGACGAGGACGGCTGGGTCGGCGCCGAGCTGGACCCGGACGAGACCGACGTGGAGCACTACCCCTTGACGGCGCTGGTCATCGACGACCGGACCTTCGGCGGCCTTCTGCCGGGGCAGGTCCCGGCACTCGTCCCGCCCGGGGAGCACACCACGCTGGTCGCCCTCGCCGACGCCCGGACCTTTGCCGAACCCGGCCGGCCGCTGACCGCCGTCGACCTGTACGACACCCCCGGACACGCCGCCGTACTGCCCTGCCGCATGGTCGGGTCGATGGCGTGCAACCTGGAGATCGCCAACATGGACTTCCACGAGTTCGTCACCGAGGAAGGTACGGAGCCGTGGTGGTGTGGGTGATCAGTGGCTCCCCGGCGCCCCCCGGGGGGGCGTGCGGAGGAGCGGGGCATGTGTTCCGGCCGGCGAGTCGGTGACCTGATGCGCCGAGGATGTCGCGGAGGTCGGTGATGCGGTGTTCCGCGTGCGTGGAGGGCGTCGATGATCTGGGGCAGCGTCTCGGCGTCGAGGACGGGCCCTTGGCCGTCGAGGAGTCCGCTGTGCAGCTGGATGATCCGCCCGGGCCTCCGCGGGCGGCGCGCGGGTCACCGTCCTCTGTCCGGTCACACCGTCCGCGGTGCCTGGGCTTCGTGTCAGTGGTCCATTCGATGTCGGCGAAACCCAGCGGTTGCCCCGGCGATCTACCGGGGTGTCGCCGTAGGGGATGCGGAAGATCGGCAGGGCTCGTCCTGCGGCCGCTTGGCACACGGCATGGTCGGCCTTCGTGATCTCAGCGCGCCCGCCGATCCGCGCACGGCGTCCTGGCGTGCGCCCCGCTCCCACGAGCGGGATGGCGCGGAGCCCTGCGAGGACAAGGCCGTGGTCGCCGTCGGCCGCACCGCCGAAGGCTATGGCCACCCAGCCGCGTTCCACCTGCCGGTGGCCGAACAGGGCGAGGAACTCCATGCGTTGACCGTGCGAGGTAGGGAGATCCCGCCGCTCCGGCGTGATACCCGAGGCCCTGGACCCGCACGGGCTGTTCCGCCCGGAGGACACCGAACTGGCCCGCCAGCGGCGTACGCGCTCGGCCCGCTCCGCGGATCATGAATCTGGTGACCGGCTACGGTGACAGGGTGTCCGGCGACAGCGAGGCGGATGCCGCCGTCATGGCCGGTCTCATCGACGAGGACCTGGCCACCGAGTAGGAACGAGTAACTGGCCATGCCGACTTCTCCCCGTCCCGGTCCCGCGGCCAAGGCGCGTAGTACACCGATGCTTCACGACCAAGTACTACATGGATCCGCCCGAGAACGGGGCGTCAGAGGCCACGCCCGTGTGGGAGTTGGCCCCGAACTCCTGCCTCGTCGCACCTGTCGACGGAGACGTCCATGCCGGCAAGCCCGTCCGGACCTGGGGATGGGCCTGGGCCTGCGAGCCGGTCACAGCGGTCGACGTGAGCGTCGACGGGGGCGCGACCTGGACGCCGGCCGCGGTGACCTCCCGCACCGGCCACGCCTGGCAGAGGTTCACCCTCGACTGGACCCCCTCCGCGGTCGGCGAACACATCCTCGCCTGCCGTGCGTCGACGCACTCGGGCGCGACGCAGCCCTCCTCTCCTCGTCGCAACCGCATCCATCAGCGCGTGGTCTTCGCCACCCTGGAGCAGTCATAAGTAGCCGTGAGCAGCCATGAGCAGCGCCGTTGCCGTCCGTGCGGGGCCGCGTCCGGCGTGGGCGTCGTCGGATCACGCCACCTTCGGCAAGCCCGCGCCCGCCGGACCGCTCAAGCGCGGAGGAGTCGCGCGGATCCTCACCATGACGGTTGCAGACGCCACGGCCACGGCGCGCGATGACTACGGTGCGCTGTTCGTCGGCGCGCAGGGCCCGAGCCATGGCCGGCGCGCCCGGTGACCGAGCAGTCGGCCGCGGTGCGTCGCTCAAGGTGGCGCAGAACGCTCCCGCCGTGGGCCTGCCGACCGGCTCCGGCGCCGGCGGCGGGAAGTTCAGCAGCGCGCCGCGCCATCAGGGTCCACGTCATGGACTCGGCCGGCCCCGGCCGTGAGGACCCCCTGCGCCTGGAGTACTACCGCGGCGGCAGCTGGCACCAGGCGACCCGCATCGGCAATGGCAACGCCCGGGTGCTGCCCGACATTTCGGCGGCCTTCGGGTACGGCAGCAACCACTAGACCAACTGCCGCCGCCCTCCCCCTTCTCGGCGAGGTCCCCCCCGCAGACCGCCACCGGGCGCTTTCGCGGCCGGAAACCGCGTCAGTGCGTTCGCCCGTTGCCGTGCCGCGTGCGCCGCGGGCTGCCCGCCAGGCCGGGTCGGCCCGCGACCGGGAAGCCGACAGGTCGTTCGGGCCGGACCATTGCCCGCTCGAAATGTAGAGTGCATGACATTTTTACCTCGTGGCGCCTTCCCGCTTGTCTACGCGCGTGGTGTCCTTTCCGCGGACGCCCCCACCGGGCCGCCGGCCGGATGCAGTCGCCCGGCGCCGCGACCACTTCGACGCCCGCCGTTGCCCGCTCGCCCGCCAGCGGCGCGGCTGCGAGCCGCCGCACAAGCCGCTGACCGCCGGCCGGCGGCCGGCGCAGAGCGAGAGGGCGTTGGACCGGCTGCGCACCGACGCGGCGGTCCTGTCCTGACCGACGCCCGGCTCGACGACAGCGGAGTCGACGCCGCTGGCGGGGCGCCACCCCGACCGGCGCCCACGACCGGCAGTGGCGCACGCTCGCCGACCAGGCACGTGCCGACCGCCCGGCCGACGCGCTCGCCGTCTGCCGGCGGCCGGCCGAACCACCGACCGGGCAGAGCGGCAACGCGGTCTACGGGCAGTTCCTGATGCGCCTGATGCACGGACACGGGCTGGCAACCGGACGGCCGCGTGGGACGCCGGCTGGCCCGAGAGGTCGTCGGACGCATTTTCGGTTGCCTGGCGATGAGGGGGACGGATGGAATGTCCGGCGTGATCACGCAGACATCATCAGCGGCCCAGGGAACGAGGCGGAACGACGGTTCATCCGTGCGGATCGGCGCTCTCGTTCCGCTGACCCGGCCCGGCTGGATCGAGGCAGGCCGGCACCTGCTCGCCGGAATCGAGGTGGCCGTTCGCGCAGTCAATGACGCCGGTGGGGTCGCCGGAAGGCCACTGGAGGTGGTGGTCCGAGACACCGCGGCTGATCCGCGGAGGGCTGTGGCGGCCGTGGAGGAACTGGCTCGCCTGGGAGTGGCCGCCCTGGCGGGGGAGTACCACAGCGTCGTCGCTCGCGCCGCTGCCGCCAGGGCCGACGCCCTCGGCCTGCCCTTCCTCTGCTCGTCCGCGGTTCTCGACGCGCTCACCGGACAGCCGACGGACCGGGTCGCACGCCTCTGCCCGGCGCAGTCCCACGGCTGGCGGATCTACGCGGACTTCCTCGTCGACGCGGGCCACCGCCGAATCGCCGTAGCAGCCCAGTCGAGCGTCTACTGGGCCTCGGGGGTCCGGATCCTGCGGGACCACCTTGCTCCGCGCGGCGGCACCGTCATCGCACTCGACATGGACGCGCTCGCCCCTGCGGCGGTGTGCGGCGAACTCGTCCAGCATCGCCCGACAGCCCTCCTCCTCCTGACCGGCCATCCGGAACCGGCCGCGTCGATCGTCAAGTCGGTCCGCAGCGACCGGCGCCACGCCGAGATCATGATCGGGGCACCTGCGGGGCAGCCGGAGTTCGCCGAATGGGCCGAGCTGCTGGGCGCCGACGGCTCGGGGATCCCGTTCCTGCGCTACCTGCCGGAGCGTCTCGGCCCACTCGGTGCACGAGTCGAGACGGACCTGCGCGGGCGGCTGGGCGAAGCGCCCTCCTTCGTCGCGTTCGAGGGCTACGACACCATCGCCGTCCTCGCCGAGGTGCTCCGCTCGCACGGCACGGACCGCACGCGCATCGCCGGAGCCTGGCCGCAGGTCGCTGTCGAGGGCACCCGCGGGCGCATCCGGTTCTCCCGCGCGCCGGGCGGCAACGTGTGGCAATGGGCTTGGCCGCCAGTCCAGGTCGTCGACCGGGATCCGGCCGAACCCGAGCGCTTCCGGGTCCTTCGCACCGGCTGAGAGGGCAGGGGGCCCGACGCCGGTAAGGACCCGGGGCTCGCCGCCCGGTCCGGCCGGCGCCGGGCCGACCGGTCGCCAGGCGGCGAGCGGGGTGTCAGTTCTGGCGGCCGGCGTCAGGACGACGGCTACGGGTTCAGAGCGCCGGGAAGCTCGGGAAGGAGCAGGCCGGTGCCGAACCGCTGCCGCTGATGTCCGTGACGGTGACGCCGCTGCCCGAGGGAACCACGTCCGAGTTGTACAGCTTGACGTTCGCGTACTGCGCCGTGTCGGCCGTCACGTCGAGGTGGACGTTCTCCAGGGTCAGTCCGAGCGGGTAGGCGGAGCTGTAGCCCTTGAGGACGGACCGGGCGCTGGAGACGGAGTTGACCGAGGTCGCTCCGTTGACCGTCACGCTCTTGAAGTACGGGTAGGCGGTGCCGGTCGAACTCGAATAGAACGGGTCGAAGTCCAGCGGGTACTTCAGGCCCGTCATGCAGGTCGACTCGTAGTCGATCCCGGAGACCGTTCCGCCCTCCGAGGAGTACGACTTGATCCGCAGACCCGCCGGCGTGCTGCTCAGCGTGCCGTTGGTGTCGGTCCCCTGGATGGTGTTGTCCTGCATCAGCACCGAGCTGACCCCGTACTTGGTCTCGCTGCCGATGGACAGGCCGTGCGTGCCGTAGCAGTGGGTGTTCTCGACGGTCGTGTTGCTGCTCGCGGAGGCGTTGGTCTCGATGGCCACGCAGTCGTCGCCGTCCAGAGGGAGCTGTCGTTGACGGTGGCGTTGCTGGAGGAGTCGATGTCGATGCCGTCGGTGTTCTTCGCGGTGTCGGGTGTCTTGATCCGCAGGCCCCAGACGGTGAGGCCGTTGCCGGACTTGTAGTAGAGGTGCTGCTTGGGCGAGTTGACGAGGTTGATGTCGTAGACGGTGAGGTTGTCGGCCCCGGTACTCCTCTCGCCAGGAACCCTTCCTGGTCACCGAGACCAACGCCGGCTCCATCGGCTTCCCCTGGGACAACCGCCCCGCCTACGACGGCCAGTGGCGGCAGGCGGCCTGGGCACTCGTCGCCCGCGGTGCCCGCATGATCGAGTACTGGCACTGGCACACCCTGCACCACGGCGCCGAGACCTACTGGGGCGGCGTCCCTGCCCCACACCGGCCGCCCCGGCCGTACCTACGCCGAACTCGCCCGGCTCGGAGCGGAGTTCGAGGCCGCCGGGCCGGTCGTCGCCGGGCTCGAACCGGACGCGGACATCACACTGCTGTACTCCACGCCCAGCAAGTGGCTCATGCAGAAGTACCCGCCCCTGGCCACCCCGGACGGCGCACCGGGCCCCGCCGCCTATCACCGCATCGTCGACCCCTTCTACCGGGGCGCGTTCGACGCCGGCCGCCAGGTGCGCATCGTCCACGCCCGCCAACTGCACGACCCCCGCGGTGAACACCCCGGCCCCACCCCCGATGAGGCGGCCCGCCGCCACCCCGTCCTCGTGGTCCCCGCCCTGTACGTCGCCGCCGACACGACGCTCGACTGGCTCGCCGCCTACGCCCGCGCCGGCGGCCACCTCGTCCTCGGCCCGCGCACCGGCTACGCCGACCACGAGGCCCGCGCCCGGCGGGAACCGGCACCCGGGCGCCTCGCCGAGGCCGCCGGCCTCACCTACGACGAGTTCAGCAACCTGGCCCGCGACCTCACGGTCCGTGCCGCGGACGGCAGCCCGCTGCGGCTGCCCGACGGCGCGACGGCGACCCGGTGGGCCGACGGCCTCACCGTCATCGACGCCGACGTACTGGCCGCCTGCGACCACCGCACTTCGGCCGCTGGCCCGCCGTCACCACCCGCCGCCTCGGCGCGGGCCGCATCACGTACGTCGGCACGGTCCCGGGCCGCGGGCTCGCCCAGGCGCTGGCGGGGTGACTGGCTCCCTCCGTGGTCGGCGGCTGGCGCGACCTGCCGCCGACCGTCACGGCGGCGACCGGCACCGCACCGGACGGCCGCCGCCTCGCACTGCCACAGCAGCATAGGGCAGCGGCGAGACCGAGCGCTTTGGCGCATGCGGGTGCAGCCCGGGTGCCCTCTCGGCCACCACGGTCACATGCGTGGCGCTGAGGGGTAGGTTCCCAGGGCCGGCGTCCCCGGGAACGCCCCGTGGACGCCGTTCGATCGCGGACAGCCCGTCAAGCGCTCCTGGTGAGGGGAGAACACGAGACATGTCGGCACAAGAACCTGCGCACCGCCCACCCCAGCGCATCGGGGTAGTGGCCGAGTCCGTCCCCGGCGAGACACGTGTCGCGGCGACGCCGGCGACCGTGCGCCGGCTGCTGGGCCTCGGCTACGAGGTCGTGGTGGAGTCCGGGGCCGGCGCGGCCTCCGGCTTCCGGGACGAGGCCTATCTCGATGCCGGCGCCCGGATCGGCACGGCATGGCACGCGGACGTCGTCCTGAAGGTGAACCCGCCGTCCGACGCGGAGATCACCCGGCTGCACCGGGGCGCGACCGTGGTCGCCCTGCTGGCGCCGGCAGCACGGCCCGAACTGCTCCAGACGCTGTCCGCCGCCGGGGTGACCGCGCTGGCGCTGGACGCGGTGCCGCGCATCTCGCGGGCCCAGTCGATGGACGTGCTGTCGTCCATGGCGAACATCGCCGGGTACCGGGCGGTCATCGAGGCCGCGCACGTCTTCGGCCGGTTCTTCACCGGCCAGGTCACCGCGGCGGGCAAGGTGCCGCCGGCGAAGGTACTGGTCGCCGGCGCGGGAGTGGCCGGCCTGGCGGCGATCGGCGCCGCCTCCAGCCTCGGCGCGATCGTACGGGCCACCGACCCGCGGCCCGAGGTCGCGGACCAGGTGAGGTCGCTGGGCGGTGAGTACCTCCCAGTGGACGCCGCCCAGGACACGAGCACCGACGGCTACGCCAAGGCGACCTCCGCGGACTACGACCGTGCCGCCGCCGAGCTGTACCACCGGCAGGCCGCGGACGTGGACATCGTGATCACCACCGCGCTGATCCCGGGCCGGCCGGCGCCGCGCCTGCTGTCCGCCGAGGACGTGGCCGTCATGAAGCCGGGCAGCGTCGTCGTCGACATGGCCGCCGCCCAGGGCGGCAACGTCGAGGGCACCGTGCCCGGCCGCGCGGTGGTCACGGACAACGGAGTCACCCTCATCGGCTACACCGACCTCGCCTCCCGGCTGCCCGCCCAGGCCTCGCAGCTGTTCGGCACCAACCTGGCGAACCTGCTGCAGCTGCTCACCCCCGCCAAGGACGGGCACCTGGTGATCGACTTCGACGACGTCGTCCAGCGGGCCGTGACCGTGGTGCGCGGCGGCGAGGTCATCTGGCCGCCACCGCCCGTCGCGGTCTCGGCCGCGCCCCCGGCGCCCCCGGGGACCTCGCCCGCCGCGCCCGAGCCGAAAGAGCCGAGGCTGACGCCCGCGCGGCGCTTCGCACTGACCGGGCTCGGCATGCTCGCCCTGTTCCTGCTGGTGGCCTTCGCTCCCGCCCAACTCGCCGGGAACTTCACCGTGTTCGCGCTGGCCGTGGTGATCGGCTACTACGTCATCGGCAAGGTGCACCACGCGCTGCACACGCCGCTGATGTCGGTGACCAACGCGATCTCGGGGATCGTCGTGATCGGCGCCCTGCTGCAGATCGGGCACGAGAGCCGGATCGTCACCGCGCTGGCCTGGGTCGCGACCCTGCTGACGAGCGTGAACATCTTCGGAGGTTTCGCCGTCACCCGCCGCATGCTGTCCATGTTCTCGAAAGGCTGAGCCGACATGACCTCCCTGACGGCATCCCACGCGGCGGACCTGGTCGCCGCCCTGTTGTTCATCCTCAGCCTGGCCGGTCTGTCCCGGCACCGCACCTCGCGCGCCGGCGTCGGCTACGGCATCGCCGGCATGGCCCTCGCCCTGGTCGCCACGGTCGTGGTGGCGTCGCGGAGCATCACCGCGGGAGCGGTCGCGCTGATCGTGCTGGCGATGGCGCTCGGCGCGGCGGTCGGCCTGTGGCGGGCCCGCCGCGTGGAGATGACGCAGATGCCGGAACTGATCGCGGTGCTGCACAGCTTCGTAGGCCTCGCCGCGGTGCTGGTGGGCTGGAACGGCTACCTGGAGGTGGAGGCGCACGGCTCGGCGCGGGCCGGCGGCAGCGCAGGCCTCCTGGGCATCCATCACGCCGAGGTGTTCATCGGCATCTTCATCGGCGCCGTCACCTTCACCGGTTCGATCATCGCGTTCCTGAAGCTCTCGGCACGCATCAAGTCCCGTCCGCTGACGCTGCCCGGCAAGAACGCGCTGAACCTGGGCGCGCTCGCCGCGTTCGCCGCGCTCACCGTCTGCTTCACGGTTCGCCCGAGCCTGCCGCTGATGATCGCCGTGACCGTGCTGGCGCTGGCGCTCGGCTGGCACCTGGTCGTCTCGATCGGCGGCGGTGACATGCCCGTCGTCGTCTCCATGCTGAACAGCTACTCGGGATGGGCGGCGGCCGCGGCCGGCTTCCTGCTCGACAACAACCTGCTCATCGTCACGGGCGCCCTCGTCGGCTCCTCCGGCGCCTACCTGTCCGCCATCATGTGCAAGGCGATGAACCGTTCCTTCCTCTCCGTCATCGCGGGCGGATTCGGCCTCGAGGCGCCGTCCGGCCGCGAGGAGGAACAGGGCGAGCACCGTGAGGTGCGGGCGGCGGAGGCGGCCGAGACGCTCGCCCGGGCCCGTTCGGTGATCATCGCCCCCGGTTACGGCATGGCCGTCGCCCAGGCCCAGCACCCGGTCGCGGAGCTGACGCGCCGGCTTCGCGAGCGGGGCGTGGAGGTCCGCTTCGGCGTCCACCCCGTCGCCGGTCGCCTGCCCGGACACATGAACGTGCTGCTGGCCGAGGCGAAGGTGCCCTACGACATCGTCCTGGAGATGGACGAGATCAACGACGACTTCGCCGGCACGTCGGTCGTCCTGGTCATCGGCGCGAACGACACCGTCAACCCGGCCGCGACCGAGGACCCGGCCAGCCCCATCGCCGGCATGCCGGTGCTGCGCGTCTGGGAGGCGGAGCAGGTCATCGTCTTCAAACGCTCCATGGCCTCCGGCTACGCGGGCGTACAGAACCCGCTGTTCTTCCGCGAGAACACCGCCATGCTCTTCGGCGACGCCAGGCGGAGCGTCGAGGAGATCCTGGGCGCGCTCGGCGCCGACGGCCCCCATGAGGCCGCCTCGGCCGCGCGCCAGGCGACGACCGCCGGCCGGTGAGCCGCTGCTGAACGGGCGTGGGCGGACGAGCCGTCCACGCCGCAGGGGCCGCCGCGGTGACGGCGGCGCCCGCCGCAGGCCGCAGCCCAGCCGCGTGGCGGCCGCTGCCGACGGGCGCCGTCAGCTCCCCGAAGCGCCCCGGACGGCGTGCGTCGCACTGCGCGCAGCACGATGCCGGTGCCCGGTCGGAGTCGCCCTCCGAAGCGGTTCTCGCTCCAGCGGCCGCCGCAACCGTCAGGATGACGGCCGGTCGTCGCATCCGAGGGGAGCGCCGGCATCCCCGCTGTCGGGCTTCACGTGAGCGACGGCCTTCGTGTGAGCGATACGTGACGTCCGCACGGCTGCCGACGCCCCCGCCACGGATGGCGCCGGCGCGATGCGCTCATCGCGCTCGTCCCGCGTCGGGTGTGGCGGCCTGTGCGGCCGCCCGGCTGGCGGGGTGACGCCCCCGCCAGACAAGGAAGACCGAGGTGGCGGCCAGGCACCACACGGCGAGCACCACGTAGGGCTCGACGTGCTGGTCGTGCGGGAAGTAGATGGCGTTGCGCTGGGCGTTCACCGACGCCCCCGGTGGAAGGAACCGCCCCAGAAAGCCCAGTACCGGGGGGAGCAGCGGCCAGGCGACCGCGCCCCCGGACGAGGGGTTGCCGAGGATGACCAGCAGCAGCCAGGTCGGCAGCAGTGCCCAGCGGCCCAGGAAGGTGTGGAACGCGGTGAAGATCATGCCCGCTGTGACCATGGTGAAGGCGCAGATTCCCCATGACTGGCCGAACGGCAGCCGCACCACGCCGAGCACCCAGTCGGCCATGACGCAGATCCACAGGCCGCCCAGCACGGAATAGCCGATGGTGGCGGCGATCCGCTCGGCCGGGCGGAGGGCCTGGGCATGCACCCCCAGCTGGATGGCGCCGACGAATCCGAGGATGGTCGAGCCCAGGGCGATGTAGAAGAGAGCGAGTCCCTGAGGATCGGTGGCCGGAAGCGGTTTGACGTCCTTGACCTGGACGGGGATGCCGAGGGCCCGGCCCACTGCGGGGGCGCTCTGGCTGAGGACCCGGGCGACCGACGCGCCCGCCGCGCTCGCCACGTCGATCTCCACCCCGCCTGGTCGGCGCCGCAGGATCGCGAATTCCCGCTGGGCGCCGACCGCGGCGAGCGCCCTGCCGTAGTCCGGGTACGGATGGAGGACCAGCGACGTACGGAGCGCGGCCTCCAGTGCTTGGGTGAACCGGTCGCCCGTGACCGACTTCTCCGTCACCGCGACGGGGATGCGATGCGGTACGGGATTGGCCATGGCCCAGCAGTAGGCGCCGACGAAGAGCCCGGACAGGGCCGCGATGATCAGCGAGATCACCACCGCCGGCAGGAATCGCGACGACGTCAACCGCGACCACCCGCCCTGACGGGGCTGCCGAGGCGGCATCGCCGCAGACCACCGCTCGCCCATGGCCGTGACCGTATGCGGGGCGCCGGGCGACATCCGGCTGCCGCGCCGGACGCGTCACCGGCATGCCGGAACCCCAGGACGCGGACGAGGCGCCGGGCCACCCTCGTGTGGGGCGCGGCGACGCGCGGCATCGCCCTCGCCCCGCTGGTCTCACGGGCCCACGGATACCTCTCATGATCATGCCGGGGGCCCTGACGAGCAGGCGTCGGGGGACAGGGCGGTGCGCGTGGACAACTGGCCGCGCCGCGCGGTGCCGGTGCCGGGCGCACTGGAACGCGACCGCGTCGGCTTCACCGCCTCCCGGCCGAACACGCCGGTGCCAGGGCCCCGCCTCTGGTGTCTCACTCTTGTGCCGGTGCTCGCTCCTCCTCCTCACCCGGCAGGCCCAACGGGCGTCGGCCCGGCGGCTGTTGTGGTTCGGGGAGCACGGGCGCGGGCGGCATCCGGCGGTCCACCGGGGCATCGGCGGTCAGGGTCGTCGGCTCGCCGTGATGCAGCACGATCAGCGGTTCGCCCTCCACCAGCCGGTAGCGCACAAGGGACGGACCGATGTCCACCTTCAGCCTGCGTCCGCGTACCAGCAGCGTGAACGCCACTCTGGACAGCGCCTCCGGCAGGCGCGGTGCGAATGCCAGCCGGGTCTGTCTCCCGGCTTCGTCGGCGTACCGGCGCAGGCCTCCGAACCCGGCGACCAGCGCGATCCACGTGCCGGCCAGGGAAGCGATGTGGAGCCCGTCGCGGGTGTTGTGCTCCAGGTCGTCCAGGTCCATCAGCGCGGCCTCGCCGAGGTAGGCGTAGGCGAGGCGCAGGTGGCCTGCCTCGGCGGCGAGCACGGCCTGGAAGCACGCCGACAGGGAGGAGTCGCGGACGGTCAGCGCCTCGTAGTAGGCGAAGTTGCGGGCCTTCTGCTCGTCGGAGAAGAGGTCCGGGCACTCCGCCATCGCCAGCACCAGGTCGGCCTGCTTGACGACTTGCTTGCGGTACAGGTCGAAGTAGGGGTAGTGCAGCAGGAGCGGGTAGTTCTCGGGCGGGGTGGCCTCGAAGTCCCAGCGCTGCAGACTCGTGAAGCCGGCCGACTGCTCGTGCACGCCGAGCGATGCGTTGTACGGCACCGCCATGCGGGCGGCGGCGTCCCGCCACGCCGCGGTCTCCTCGTCGTCGACACTGAGTTCCGCGGCGCGTTCCGGATGGCGCAGGGCAGCGTCCGCGGCCGAGACCAGGTTCTGCCGGGCCATCACATTGGTGTACAGGTTGTCCCGGGTGACCGCGCTGTACTCGTCGGGACCCGTGACCCCGTCGATGTGGAAGACCCCCTCCGCGTCATGGTGACCGAGCGAGCGCCACAGCCGGGCGGTGTCCACGAGGAGTTCGAGCCCCTCACCGCGTTCGAAGTCGACGTCCCCGGTCACCATGACGTACCGGTCGGCGGCCGTCGCGATCGCGGCGTTGATGTGGAAGGCGGCCGTCCCGGCCGGCCAGTAGGCGGAACACTCGGCCCCGTTGATCGTGCGCCAGGGGAACGCCGCTCCGGCGAGCCCGAGTTGCCGTGCGCGGTCCCGTGCTGCCGGCAGCATCCGGTGACGTGCCCTCAGCGCCGATGCGACGGTCTCCGGAGCGGTGAAGGTCAGCACCGGCAGCACATAGGCCTCGGTGTCCCAGAAACAGTGTCCGTCGTATCCGGTTCCGGTCAGGCCCTTGGCGGGAATCGCGCGGTTCTCGCCACGGGCGGCCGCCTGGAGCGCGTGGAAGAGGGCGAACCGCACCGCCTGCTGGATCCGCGCATTGCCCTCGACCTCGACGTCCGCGCCCGCCCAGAAGCGATCCAGGTACGTCCGCTGCGCCGCGGCCAGACCGTCCCAGCCGGTGCTGACCGCGGCCGCCACCGCCCCGTCCACCTGGTCGTGCAGGGCAGGCAGCGAGCGCTGCCCCGACCAGCCGTAGGCCACGAACTTCACCAGTCGGAGCGGTTGCCCCGGCACCAGGTCCGCCGTCACGGTCAGACGACTGACGTCGGGTTCGCACTGCGCCGTCCACCGGGTGCTCTCCGGTCCTTCGACGAGATGGTCGGCCGCTGCCGCCACCCGCAGTGCGCTGCGGTCGGTGCGGTGCACCAGGCGCAGCCGGGTGTCCTGGGCGAACTGCTCCTCGGCCAACAGCGGTGACTCGATCGCCGCGGCCACACGAGGATCGCCCTCGAAGCACGGCAGCTGCGCGTTGGCGACGAGCTCGGACTGTACGGCCACCGTGGCCGGGCCGTCGACCGGCTCCACCTCGTAGACCATCGCGGCCACCGCTCGCTGGGTGAAGGACACGAGCCGACGCGAGGAGATCCGCACCGTACGACCGCCGGGAGATGTCCACCGGGCGGTGCGGCTGAGGACGCCGGAGCGGAAGTCCAGGACCCGCTCGTGCGTGACCAGCCGGCCGTAGCGCAGGTCGTAGGGGTGGTCGTCGACCAGCAGCCGGACGACCTTGCCGTCGGTGACGTTGATCATCGTCTGGCCGGACTCGGGGTAGCCGTAGCCCGCTTCGGCGTAGGGCAGGGGATGCCGTTCGTGGACGCCGTTGAGATACGAGCCGGGCAGCCCGTGCGGCTCTCCCTCCTCCAGATTGCCGCGCCACCCGATGTGCCCGTTGGAGAGGGCGAAGACGGATTCGCTCTGTGCGAGAACGTCCAGGTTCAGCTCGGTCTCACGCAGGGACCACGGTTCGACGGTGAAACTGGGATGGGTGATCACCGGTCCTCCAGCGGGTCGGCCAGGTCACGGACCACGACACCGGCCCTGTGCACCCGCGGTTGCTCCGCCTGGCCCATCCGGTCGACACCCGCGACCACACCGAACCGTCCCGCACGGACGTCCCGGGTGTCCGCGCTCGACGACACCACCGCGCAGTGCGGGCCTGCCGCCCGCGCCGCGTGGACGTACCGGAGCGAGCCGGCGCAGGATTCCACCCCGTCCTCGCGGGGCCGTCCGTCCACGTACTCGTCGAAGTCGCCGACCGCGTCGAAGGGGACGTACGCGGTCCTCTCGCCCGTCGCGCGCTCGTGGAGACAACCATCGAACGTCTCCTTCCAGGCGGCCGCGTGCGTCTTCGCGGTCTGGGTCAGGACCCCGTCCAGGTCGAACAGGCAGGCATGGATGCGCACAGGAAGCCCCAGCATGCCGCCGAGGCTAGAAGCCGCCCGTGGACGGGTGCGGTAGGCCACCGTCCGGCACGCCGCAGGACACCCGCTCGGTCGAGGCCTGCGCTGCGGCGGTGGCGCGCGGTCGGGTTGTCGCCCTCCGCAACGACGCGCAGGATGTCCTTCGCGCTCCTGAGAGAGCCACGGCCGATGTGGCGCAGGCCGACGATGCCCGTGAACGCGGTGTCATCCCCGGAGCGGCCGAGCGCGCCTCGATGTCAGGAAGGCGCGAGGACGCAGAACTCGTGGCCCTCGGGGTCGGCCAGGCATGTCCACGGGACGTCGCCCTGGCCGAGGTCGAGGTCGGTGGCGTCGAGGGCCCGCAGCCGGGCCACCTCCGCTGCTCTGTCGTCACCGGGGTACGGCAGCAGGTCGAGATGGACGCGGTCCGGCACGGTCTTCACGCCGGGAGTGCGGAGGAACTCGAGGTACGGGCCGACGTCCTTGGCGGAGCGCAACACCGCATGATCGTCGGTCACCTCGTGCAGGGTCCAGTCGATCGCCTCACCCCAGAACCGGGCCATGGCCCGTGGATCCACGCAGTCGACCACCACCGCGGCGATCGGTCCGGTGTCCCGGTAGATCTCCCGAGGCTCCAGCACACAGAACTCGTTGCCCTCCGGGTCGGCGAGGACCGTCCACGGCACTGCGCCCTGGCCGACGTGGACGGGCGTTGCGCCGAGACCCCTCAGGTACGCGATCAACTCCGCCTGGTGAGCCGCAGATGTGGTGGCGAGATCGAGGTGCGTTCGGTTCTTGGTCGTCGTCTTGGGTTCCGGGACGGGAACGACGTCGACGCAGACGGCGACCGGGTCGGGCCACACGAGGCCGCCGGCGGGTCCGACATAGGTGGTCACGCCGGGGCTGTAGGCACTCCAGCCGAGCGCCTCCGCCCAGAACCGACCGACCACCGGGGCGTCAAGAGCCTTTATGTTCACCTGGACGGGTCGCAGTGCCATGCCGGCGATCCTACCCACCCGCTCCGCGACGACATCCGCACCGCCGCCGAACAGGGAGCCACTGGCTCACCAGAGGAAAGGGTCAACTCGCATGGTGCGTCCGCCTTGTTCCCACAGTGTTGTCGTTCGCGGCGACAGCCGTTGCGCCGGGCGTCGCGGTGTCGCTCTCGGCGCCACGGATGGCCGGCCGGCCGGGCGCGGTGACACGGTACGGGACTGGTGGTGCCCGTCCCGGTCCACCGGACGGCGCCCATGCCGATCACCGGCGTGTCTCCCCGGCACACGCCGACACGGTGCGCCTTCCCCGCAGCGGTCACGACGGGGGAGCAGGGCGTTCGGGGCCTGGTCCTAGACGGGTGCAAGGCGTGTGTTAGCCGGGAGGGGGAGTGTGGGGGAGGCCGGTCTGCGTGGCGGTCTGGAGTGTCTGGCGGAGGACTCGTATGACGATGGATCGTGTGGATGGGTGGGGTGGTGTCGACTCGGCCGGGTTCCGGTCTGCGATGGGGCATTTCGCTACCGGTGTCGCGATGGTGGCGGGTATGGATGGCGGGCTTCCGGTCGGGTTGTTGGTGAGTTCCTTCACTTCCGTTTCTCTCGCTCCGCCGTTGGTTTCGTTCTGTGTGGCGCGCACGAGCACGAGCTGGCCCAGGCTGCGGGGCGGGCGGCGGCACTGTGTCTGCTTTCTGGCGGCCGGGCAGGGGTGGCAGGCCGGGCGGTTGGCCGGTTCCGGGAGCGGGAAGTTCGAGGGTCTGTCCTGGTCGGCGTCACCGTCCGGGATGCCCGTGCTCGACGGTGCGCTGGCGTGGCTGGAGTGTTCCGTGGAGGCAGAGCATCCCGCGGGTGATCATGTCATCGTGGTCGGCCGTGTGCATCTTCTCGGCCAGGCGGAGGATGCGTCGGGGGCCGGGCCGCTGGTGTTTTACCGTGG
Organism: Streptomyces sp. NPDC104106; assembly: GCF_055584345.1. Lineage (NCBI taxonomy): Bacteria > Bacillati > Actinomycetota > Actinomycetes > Kitasatosporales > Streptomycetaceae > Streptomyces > Streptomyces sp. NPDC104106. The sequence continues at coordinate 43,658 of NZ_JBVJMF010000026.1, read as the reverse complement.
TGCGTTCGGAGGGTTCAGTGCGGCCGGCCCGGTCTCGGTGGACGGTGCCGCGCCGGCTGCGACGTGAGTGCGGGGGTGTCCGGGGCGCGGTTGCGGGCGGGGCCCGGCGAGGGTGTTTCAGTGGTTCTTTAGGCGGGGCGGCTGTCCTGGTGGGACCGGGCCGGCGGGGGTGCACCGGGGGGTGCGGTGTACGACGTCGGTCACGGGCGCGTGGCCTTCTCGGCCGAGGTCCGGATCCTGCTGCGGCCGGGCCGGTGTTGTCCGGTTCCCTTCGTCTCAAGGATTGCGGGAGGTGTCCGCGGTGCGTGTTCTGTTCACGCCGACGGCTGTACGGACCCATCTTTACCATTTCGCGCCCCTGGTGTGGGCGTGCCGGGCGGCCGGTCATGAGGTGCGGGTCGCTTCGCAGCCGAAGCTGACCGGGACGACCGTGGCGCTGGGACTGCCCGCGGTCGAGGTGGGCCATGACTACGACATGTTGCAGCGGGCCACCGAGGCCCGCAGCATCGACCGCTACCGGCAGAGCGGCGGTCCCGGCCAGTCGGAGGAGGAGCGGCGCAGACTGCGGCAGGAGTCGATGCGGCCGCTCGTCGAGACGGTCACGGTGATGGCGCCGGATCTGGTGCGTTTCGCCGAGCGGTGGCGTCCGGATGTGGTGGTCACCGATCCGCTGATGCTGGCGGCTCCCCTCGTGTCGCAGGCGGCGGGGGCCGCGCTGGTGCGGCACCTGACGGGACCGGATCTGCTACGGCGGGTGGGGCCGGTGCAAGGGCAGCCGAGCAGCGGTGAGGAGCGCGCCCAGTGGCCTGAGGGGTTGGTGGAGCTGTACGACCGGTTCGGTGTGGAGGTGCGTGACGACCACCCGGTGGCGACCGTCGATCCTTGGCCCGGCAGTCTCCAACTGCCCGATGTGGTCGGCCGGATTCCCATGCGCTACGTCCCCTACAACGGGGCCGGGACGGTCCCGGACTGGGTGCTCGAAACGCCGGGGCGTCCCCGTGTCTGTGTGTCCTGGGGTACGACCACCACCGCGCTCGGTGCCGACAGCGGTGCGCTGACACGGGTGGTGCGGGCGCTCGCGGGGGAGGACGTGGAGGTGGTCCTGGCCGTCGTCCGCACGGACCTCGAGCGGCTGGGCCGGTTGCCGGACCATGTGCGTGTCGCCGAGAACGTGCCGCTCCACCTCTACATGGAGACGTGCTCGGCCGTCGTCAACGCCGGCGGTGCCGGTTCGGTGCTCACCGCCGCCTGCCATGGCGTGCCGCAGGTCATGCTGCCGCAGGCCTCGGACACTCCTGGGGTGGCGCTCAACTTCAGTGCCTCGGGTGCCGGGGTGGTCCTGGACGCCGTCGAGGCGAGTGCGGAGACGATCGCCTCGGCGGTCGGGGCGGCCCTGACCGACGACAAGTTTCGCGCCGCGGCGCGCGGGCTGCGTGAGGAGATGGCGGCCGCGCCGGCCCCGTGTGATGTGGTGGGTGTCCTGGAGGGTCTCGTCTGAAGGGCGCGGCGCGTACGGGCTGGGCCGATGGATTTAGAGCAGACCAAGTTCGCTGCTAGGAGCCGCGGGGACGCTGTCGTGGTGGGTTCCCGCTGCGGGCGCCCCGCGCGTAAGACGTCTCGTCGAGGAAGCGTGTGAGGTGGGGCCCGTGGGTGAGGACAAGGAAGCGATTCTGGAGCTGGTGCGCAAGTACCACGAGAGCCGGGGAGCCGAGGAGTTCGTGCCGGGCAAGACGCCGGTGCTCACCTCCGGTGCCGTTCTGGACGGCAGCGACCGGGTGGCGCTGGTCGAGGCGGCGCTGGAGATGCGTATCGCGGCGGGACCGAGCGCCGCCCGTTTCGAGCGGGAGTTCGCCAGGTACTTCCGGCTGCGCAAGGCGCACCTGACGAACTCGGGGTCGTCGGCGAACCTGCTGGCGCTGAGCGCGCTGACGTCACCGCAGCTGGGGGAGGTGCGGCTGCGGCCGGGGGATGAGGTGATCACCGCGGCGGCCGGGTTTCCCACCACTGTCAACCCGATCATCCAGAACGGGCTGGTCCCGGTCTTCGTCGACATCGAACTGGGCACGTACAACCCGACGGTGGAGCAGATCGCCGCCGCGATCGGGCCGCGGACCCGGGCGATCATGATCGCGCACGCGCTCGGCAACCCGTACGCAGTCGAGGAGATCGCCGCGCTCGCCCGTGACCGCGACCTGTTCCTGATCGAGGACAACTGCGACGCGGTCGGCTCGCGTTACCGCGGCCGGCTCACCGGCACGTACGGGGACCTCGCCACGGTGAGCTTCTATCCGGCCCACCACATCACCATGGGCGAAGGCGGCTGTGTGCTCACCAACGATCTGGCACTCGCCCGGCTCGTGGAGTCGGTCCGCGACTGGGGGAGGGACTGCTGGTGCGAGCCCGGTGAGGACGACCGGTGCCTGAAGCGGTTCGACCAGAAACTCGGCACCCTGCCGCAGGGCTACGACCACAAATACATCTTCTCGCACGTCGGGTACAACCTGAAGAGCACCGATCTGCAGGCGGCGATGGGCGCGAGCCAGCTGCGTCGGGTCGACGAGTTCGGCGCGGCGCGCCGCCGCAACTGGCGTGCGCTGCGGGAGGGACTGGACGGCGTTCCCGGCCTGCTGTTGCCGAGGCCCACGCCCGACGCGGATCCGAGCTGGTTCGGTTTCGTCCTGACCGTCGAGCCGCAGGCGTCGTACAGCCGTCGGGAACTGGTGGCCCACCTGGAGGAGCGGCGGATCGTCACGCGCCGGTTCTTCGGGGGCAACCTCACGCGCCATCCGGCGTACGCGGACGTCGACTTCCGGATCTCCGGAGACCTGTCCGTCAGTGACACCGTCACCGAGGACACGTTCTGGATCGGGGTGTACCCCGGCATCACCGACGAGATGATCGACTACATGGTCAGCTCGATCCGGGAGTTCGCGGCAGGCCGCCGCTGACGGCGAGCTGGTCCCGCATCGTGGTGAGGGCGTCCTCGATCCCGGAGAACCGTACTCCCAGCGTCCGGACCGCGTGCTCGTTGGCCACGTTCAGCCAGCGCGGGTACGGGCGCTCGGCGCCGCGCAGATAGTCGGCGAGGCGGCCGGGTACGGCAGGGGAGGCGTCGAGGCCGAAGACGCGCGCGATGGTCAGCGTGAGGTCGTACGGCGACAGGGCGTCGCCGCCGGCGCAGTGGAACAGCCCGCTGTGCGGCCTGAGTTCGGCCACGCGCTCGACCGCTGCGGCGAACTCGTCGGCGAAGGTGGGAGTCACCAGGGTGTCACGGAACATCGGCGGCATCCGTCCGGCGGCGAGTCCGCCGAGGATCTTGCGGACGAGGTCCTCCTTGCGCGGGTACCAGGACCGGAAGGGGAAGGAGGGGCGGAGGACGGAGAACGCGCAGCCGGATTCCCGCACCTCCTGTTCGGCCCAGTGCTTGGTCCTGCTGTACCAGTCCTGCGGGTCGGGCGGGTCGGACTCCCGGTACGGCTCCTCCTGCGTGCCGCTGAAGACGTAGTCGGTCGACACATGGATGAGGTACCGGCCGTGTCTGCGGCACGCCGCGGCGAGATTCCGGGTGCCGTCGACGTTCACCCGGTAGCAGGCGCCGTCGCGGTCGCCCGTCTGCCCGGCCGCCGCCGTCAGGTCGGTGAAGGCGGCGAAGTGCGCGACGACCGGTGCGGGACTCTCCGCGACGGCCCGGTCGACCGCCGCGGCGTCCGTGATGTCGCAGTCCAGTGCCTGCCACCGGTGTCGCGGCCCCAGTTGCGCGGCCCGGTCGCCGACCATGCCGCGCAGTCCGGTGCCTGCCAGCGGTGTCAACGACCCGCTCTCCATAGGTTTCTCCCGTCATCCGCCCCGGTCTTCCCCTCGGGGGGACGGGGCCTTGCTCCCGCGGGCGGTCAGTTCTCGACGGACAGTGCCTGGGACGGGCACAGGGCGGCCGCGGTGCGCAGCCGCTCGCCGCTGTCCGGGCCGGGGCGGTCGGTCAGCAGCTCCACCATGCCGTCCTCCTCGCTCTGCTGGAACACGCGCGGTTCGGTGAGCACGCACTGGCCGGCCCCGACACAGCGGTCGCGGTCAACGACGATACGCACGTGGTGTCCTTTCCTGAAGCACTGATTCCGCCGGTCCCCCGGCTCGCGCGGACGGCCCGTTCACCAGGCCACGGGCAGTTCGTGCAGGCCGTAGGTGTTGGAGTCGTGTTTGAAGGGCAGGTCCGCCACGGGCTTGGCCAGGCGCAGGTTCGGCAGCCGCCGGAACAGCGTCGTGAAGACGATCTCCAGTTCGGCCCGGGCGAGGTTCTGGCCGAGGCACTGGTGCACGCCGTAGCCGAACGCCATGTGGTGCCGTGAGCCCCGGTGCGGGTCCAGCGTGTCGGGGTTGTCGAAGACCGTCTCGTCGCGATTGGCCGAACCGAGTCCGAGCAGCACGCCGTCTCCCGCGCGGATCGTCGCCCCGCCGATCTCGATGTCCTCACGGGCCGTCCGGAGCAGCACGTCGGAGATGGTGAAGTACCGCAGCAGTTCCTCGACGACCGGGCCGATGCGGCTGGGGTCGGCGATCAGTTCGGCCACGACCTCGGGGTTCTCCAGCAGGCCGGTGGTGCCCAGCGAGATCATGTTCGCCGTCGTCTCGTTGCCCGCCACGAGCAGCAGATAGGCCATCTGCAGCAGGCCCATGCGCGTGAACACCTCTGTCTTGCGGTTGTTCACGATGAGCCGGCCCAGCAGGTCGTCGCCCGGGTCCTGCTCCTTCTCGGTGATCAGGCCGTTGATGTAGCCGGCGAGTTCGAGCATCGCGCTCTGACGTTCCTCGGGGGTGCTCGACCGGCTCAGCATGGCCGAGGCGCGGGTGTGGAAGAACTCGCGGTCGGGGTGACGCACGCCCAGCAGCTCGCCCAGTACCAGCGACGGCACGCTCACCGCCACCGTGCTCACCAGGTCCGCGCCGGGACCGGCGGCGACCAGGTCGTCGATGCAGCCGTCCACGATCTCCTGGATGCGGGGGCGCAGTTCCTGCACGCGCCGGACCGTGAACTCGGCGATGACCATGCGCCGCGGCGCGGAGTGCTCCGGCGGGTCGAGGCCGACCAGTGTGTTGCCGGCCTCGCGCGCCTGCTCCTCCGTGGGCCGGACGGGCGCGAGCAGCGGGAGGTTGGGATGGGTGTGGTCCGAGCTGATCCGGGGATCGGTGACCAGCGCGCGGACATGCGCGTAGCTGGTGACCAGCCACGCCTTCTGCCCACTGGGCAGGGCGACCTGGGTGACCGGCCGCTCGGCGCGCAGGCGCGCGTACGTCGGCGCCGGGTCGAGCGGGCAGCCGCGCGGCATCGGGAAATCGGGTATTTCAGGAAGGTCGCCGCTGTGCGGTGCCGTCGTGGCCTCGGTCATGGCAGCTCCTGATTCGGCGGCGGTGCGGAATCACCGACATCGCGCAAGTACCGGAATTCGTTCGACAAAGACGAGCGTCACCATAACGGTGAAATCTAAAATCTCGCTAATATGTGATAGGTGCTTATTTTATCGAGACAGGAGGTCGATTCATTGCTAAATTCTCCTTCGCTGCGGGCCGCGGGAACCGGATTCGTCAGAATGGTGCGGCCCCATAGGGGAGGTCTGATGAGCGCTGACGACATCGGCCGGATGCCATCGTTCACCGATGGTGGTGCCGAAATTCTGCGATGGATGCGGCACATGCGCGACGAGCAGCCGGTCTGGCGGGACGAGGGCGGCCGCTATGTCGTCTTCCGGTACGCGGACGTTCAGGAAATCTTCTCGGACCCGGGGCGCTTCTCCTCGAACATAGGCCGGCTGATGCCGGTCTTCGGCGAGGAGAAGCTGAGCGCGAACCTGCCGTGGCAGGATCCGCCGGACCACCGCAAGCTGCGGCAGCTGGTCACCCAGGCGTTCACGCCGAAGACGGTCGCCGCCCTACGGCCGCGCATCACGGAGATCGTCGGCGAGCTGCTGACCGCCGCCCCCGACGACACCTTCGACTTCGTCGAGTACCTGGCCTATCCGCTGCCGGTCATCGTCATCGCGGAGCTGCTCGGCATACCGCCGTCCGACCGGCAGTTCTTCCGGCGCTGCGCCGAACGCCTGCTCGGCATCCGGGCGGACGAGGCGGAGTCCGAGCAGGCGGCGGCCCAGTCCATCGCGGACGCCACCAAGGAGCTCGACGAGTATCTGCTGGCCGAGGTCCGCCGGCGGCGCGTGGACGACTCCGCCGATGACGTGCTCGGTGCCCTGGTGGCCGCCGAGCTCGACGGGGAGCGGCTGACGGATCTCCAGGTGGCCACGTTCGCGGGCCTGCTGCTCAACACCGGCCACATCACCACCACGCTGATGCTCGGCAACGCCCTGCTGTGTCTGCGGGACAATCCGCAGGCCGAAGTCCGGTTGCGTGCCGACCGTTCCCTGGTGCCCTCGGCACTGGAAGAAGTGGTGCGCCAGCGCCCGCCGTTCCCCCGGGCCTGCCGGATCGCCACCCAGGACGTGGAGATCGCCGGCAGCGTCATCCCGGCCGATGCGTTCGTCTTCCCGTCGATCCTCTCGGCCAACCACGACGAGCGGCACTTCCCGGACCCGGAGCGGTTCGAGATCGGCCGCGACCCGAACCGTCACCTGGGGTTCGGCCACGGCATCCACTTCTGCCTGGGTGCACCGCTGGCCAGACTGGAGACGGAGATCGCGCTCAACGGATTCCTGGACCACTTCAGCGAGTTGCGGATCACCGGTGAGCCGGATTTCCACGAGTCGGAGTTCTACGGGGTCCGGAAGATGTCGGTGTCCGTACGGCGGTCGTGAGCGGCGACGCGCGGCCGGCCCCGGCGGATGCGGCCGCGCGGCCGCATCCGCCGGAACCGGCCGCGCGGGGGCCGGGGGAGGGTCGTCCCTCAGACCAGATCCTCCAGGGTGCGCACCAGGTCGGCGGGCGATGGAGCGCTCGTGATCTCCTCGCGCACCTTGCGCGCCGCCGCCCGGATGCCCTCGTCGCTGAGCACCGAGTCGACCGCCGAGCCGATCGCTTGCTGCTCGGCGGTCGCGGCGCTCAGCACCAGGCCCGCGCCGCTCTCGCAGAACGCGGCCGCGTTGGCAGGCCGTTCCACCACGGGCAGCGCCAGCTGGGGAACGCCGAAGGCGGCGGCGGTGAGAACGGTGTTGGTGCCGCCCTCGCTGATCAGGGCGGAGCAACCGGGCACCACGGCGTGCAGCGGCAGGTCGTCGACGAAGCGGACCCGGTCGGGGAGCCGGCCGTGCCGGGCCCGGTCCACCCCACTGCCCGTCAGGACGACCTCGACGTCCCGGGAGCCGAGCACGTCGAGGATCCGGGACAGGGCGGGTGCCTCGTCGGTGTCGGGGCCTTCGGCACGTTCGCCTCGTTCGCCCCAGCTGACGCACACCCGTGGGCGGCCACCGGGCTCCAGGGCCCAGTCCGGTACGACGGCCGCCCCGTTGTACGGCACGAAGCGCAGGGGGATGCGGGCGGGCACGTCCGGCACCTGCACGCTGCCCGGCCAGGGATCGATGCTGCCCGACGCGTGGTCGTCCCGCACCGCCACACCGAACTCCGCGTACAGGTCGGCCAGTCCCACGGGCCAGTTGGGGGTGTACTCGTCGCCCGTCCGCGGCCCGTGCATCGGGTTGTGGGTGCGGTGCATCACGTCGGGACCGGTGAGATGGCGCAGCAGCGGAATGCCCAGGGTCCCCGAGACCAGCGGGGCGGCGAAGGCCATCGGATCCGCGACGACGAGGTGCGGCCGCCAGCGCTCGGCGAACCGTACGAGGTCGTCCGCGACCTGGGCGGCCATGTCGACCAGGGGCGTGAACCTGAGGTCGAGCAGCCGTAGTTGCTCGTCGGCGGAGGCCGCGGCGAGACCGGCCGGTGTGGCGGGCGGGGCGCCCGGGGCCTTGCGTGTCACGGCGTGTGTGCCGCCGCCGACCTCCACCGCGGACAGCCCGGCCCGGACGGTCGTCTCGGTGAGGGCCGGCGGTGCGGCGATCCGCACCTCGTGCCCGGCCGCCCGGCAGGCCCAGGCCAGGGGGGCGACGAAGAACAAGTGGGGTGCTCTGGGTAGGGGGGTGAACAGGATGCGCACAGCGGCCACCTCTCGTGATGCTGGTGGCTCATGCAAGCCCGCCGTGCTAAAGGAGGGCTGAACCCGCATGGTTGCAGGATCTGCAAAATCCTGCTTGTCCTGCAAGTCCTTGCGTGATCAGCAGAGTTGTGGGAACCTGTCGCCATGATCCGCAGGCCCGGGAGTGCAGATGTTCGCGAGGGAGTCTGATGGTGCAGCGAGGTTCGACTGACGCTCGCCCTGAGGGCAAGAGCCAGCCTCTTCCACCGGAGTTACTGAAGGTCGCAGGCGTCGTCCTGCTGGGTCTGCTCGTGATGCAGCTCGACGGCACCATGGTCAGCGTCGCGCTGGACAAACTTTCCCATGACCTCTCGGCTCCGGTGGCGACTTTGCAGTGGGTGGTGACGGCCTACCTGCTCGCCCTGATGGTCGGTATGCCGCTCGCGGGCTGGGCCGCGGACCGCTACGGGGCCCGGACGATGTGGATCGTCTCCCTGGTCACCTTTCTCGCCGGATCCGTGCTGTGCGGCCTGTCGGGCTCGCTCTGGATGCTCGTGGCCGCCCGCGTGGTGCAGGGACTCGGCGGCGGAATGATGGTCCCGGTCGGCCAGGCGATGCTGGTGCGGCTCGGGGGCCTTGAACACCGGGCACGGCTGGTCGCCCTGATGGCGATCCCCGGCATGATCGGGCCGACGCTCGGCCCGGTCCTCGGCGGGTTCCTGGTCGGCGTCGACTGGCGGTGGATGTTCTTCATGAACATCCCGATCGGCGTGGTCGCCTTCCTGGTGGCGGGCCGCAACCTGCCCAACTTCAAGGCGGAGAAAGCCGCCCAGCTGGACGTGCTCGGCGGACTGCTCCTCGTTCCGGGCCTGGTGGCCGTCGTCTACGGCTTCTCCCGGGCCGGCGCGCTCGGGTTCGGCAGTGCCGAGGTCATCACGCCGCTCGTGGCCGGCGGCGTCCTGCTGGTCGCCTTCGTCGCCCACTCCGCGCGGCCGAACGTCGAGGCACTGGTGTCCATGCGGATGTTCAAGTACCGCGGATTCGCCACCTCCAGCACGCTGCTGTTGCTCGTCGGGCTCACCATGGGCGCCGGCATCGTGCAGCCGCTGTTCCTGCAGCAGGTCCACGGGGAGAGCCCGACGAGCACCGGTGTGCTGCTGGTCGGCTTCGGAGTCGGCTCGGTCTTGACCTCCCTCGCGGTCGGCCGGTTCTTCAACCGGCTCGGCCCGCGACTGGTCGGCAGTGTGGGCCTCGCCTTCGCCATCGCCGGAAGCGTCACCTTCACGCAGTTCGACGCGCACACCAGCCGCGCCGTCATCGTTGCCGGCATGCTCGTCTCGGGCATGGGCATGGCGATGGTGGTGCTGACGATGTCGACCGCGCTCTACGTCGGGCTGCCGCCGCTCCAGATCAACCGGGCGACCGGCGCCTCCCGGATCTTCCAGCAGCTCGGCCTGTCGGCGGGCACCGCGGTGATCAGCCTCGTCCTGCAGATCCAGCTCACCCATCAGATCCACCGGGCACCCGGTGGCAAGCCGGGCCCGGCAGCCCTCGCCCACGCCTACGACAACACCTTCTGGTGGAGCGTCGGATTCCTGGCGCTTGCGGTCATTCCGACGCTGCTGCTGCCGAAGACGGTGCTGCCGGCGGCCGGGCCGGAGCCGAAGGCGCAGGTCGCGCAGTCGCAGAAGGCGTGAGCCTACCCGCACGGCGACCCGGCAGGTGGTCCGCACCTGCCGGGCATCCCCTTGCCCGGGGCGGCAGTTGTACGAAGCGGGGCGCCTCTCGTCCTGCACGTTCGCTCGACCATGTCACTCGACAACCCAAGGAATCAGACAGATGAACACCACCACGGCCGGCGCCGCCGGAGACTTCCCGCTGGGCGGCGACCTGCACGTCAACAGACTCGGCCTGGGAGCGATGCGCCTCGTCCTCGGCGGCTCGGTGCGCGACCCCGAGGCGGCCGCGGCCGTCCTGCGCCGCGCTGTCGAACTCGGTGTGAACCACATCGACACCGCCGGCTTCTACGGATTCGGCGACCTGCTGGCCCACGAGACCATCCGTCAGGCGCTCTCCCCGTATCCGGCCGACCTGGTGATCGCCACCAAGGTCGGCCCGTTGCTGGAAGGCGCGGTGGTGCCCACCGCGGAGGCCCGCCCCGAGCAGCTGCGCGGTCTGGTCGAGGACGATCTGCGCCGCCTCGGCCTGGAACGCCTCGATCTGGTCTACCTCCGGGTGGGCGGTATGGGAGAACCGGGGGGCGAGTCGATCGGTGAACGCTTCGCGGCCCTGGCCGAGCTGCGCAGCGAGGGGCTGATCCGGCATCTGGGCGTCAGCAACGTCGACGCCGCCCAGCTCGCCGAGGCCCGTGCCATCGCCCCGGTCGCCGCCGTGCAGAACCAGTTCCACGTGCACCGCCGCGCGGACTCCGAACTCCTCGCGCTCTGCGAGAAGGAGGGCATCGCGTACGTGCCGTTCTTCCCGCTCGGCGGGGGCGGCGAGAAGATCGACCCGGCCCGGTTGACGGACATCGCCGCTCGCCACGGCGCCACCACCACGCAGGTCGCGCTGGCCTGGCTGCTCGCGATCTCTCCCGCGGTGCTGGCCATCCCGGGCACCAGCGTGCTCGCCCATCTGGAGGAGAACACCGCGGCGGCCGGCCTGCGCCTGACCGCCGACGACCTGGCGGAACTGGCCGGATAGCACGCCCGCCTGACGGCTCGCCGGGGCCGGCGACACACCGCGAAGCCGCCCGGCCGACCGGATCGCCGACGCCACCTTCGGCAGGATGTGCTCCCTGCCCAAGGTGCGGCCCGGCGCCGTTATCGGCCGGGGCGGGCACGGATCACCACGGGGCGGCGGCCGCGGCCCGGGAAGCGGCGCGGCAGGGCCTGGAGGGCGATGGCCGGCTCCGCTCGGGCGCGGGCGACCGGCGTGCCCGTGCAAGTGCGGTTCTCCTCGTGCGCCCCGAGATGCTCCTGCACGGGAAGCGACTTGTCCGCCTGTCGCCTTCCGCAGGCCGTGCGCAGCGACTCTTCTCGGTCGGGAAAGGACCCGGCGCCCGGCCCCTGACCCTCCGTGAGCACCGTACCGCCGAGCGGTCCTCCAGTCCCGGCCACAGGCTTCGCCGGACTCACCGGCTCCGGCAGTTCCAGAGGGCGGCTGCCCGTGCTCGGGGCCGAGCCCGACGCCAGGGCGGACGAGCCGGCCCGCGCCACGGGATCGCGGCCGACGAGTCGGCCTCCGAGGCGTGGGACCAGGACGGCCGTGCCTTCGCCGTGGTCATCGCCGGGCAGGCCGGGCCCGGGGGGACCCGGTCGCCGACGCGGCCAAAGCGGCGCAGGGGCTGCCCCCCGACGGGTGCCGCGCGCTCTTCTGGTACCTCATCCAGCCACCGCCGGAGGCGGTGCAGGCCTGACCGACGTCCACGGCCGGGTCGTGGGCGTCGGTCAACACCTGAGCGTGGCCCACGCACGTCGTCCACCGGGCGGTCACCGCAAAGGCAGCCAACGGCATACGTCAGGCGGCCGCCTTCGGAGCCCCGGAGTTTCGGCGGTACGACATGGACAAGCCGATCACCCGGGACGAACCGCTCGACGGGATCCCCGCCCTGGGCGGCCACGACCGGCTTCCGCCGGCCGGCCCGGACGCCCGGCCGGCGAGTGACGCGTCCGTCCCGTAGCCACCCTCGCCCCGGGCCGGCCCGCGCTCACGCCTGGCGGAACTCGCGGTCGATGAGATCCATCAGCTCGTCGGCCGAGGCCGTACCGACCGTCGTCCCGTTCGCTGTCTCGTCGGCCGTGGCCGGGCGGAGGGCCAGCAGCCGCAGCCGGCGGCCGATCTCGTCGTCGGCGTCCTCGGGCAGCGCGGCCAGCGCTGCCTCCAGCCGGTCGAGATGGGCCAGCACCAGCTCGGCCGGCGACTGCTCCGGCGGTGCCAGGTGCTCGCGCAGATACTCGGCCAGCGCCCCCACCGTCGGGTAGTCGAAGACCAGGGTGGCCGGCAGGGCCAGCCCGCTCGCCCGGCCGAGCCGGTTGCGCAGCTCGATCGCGGTCAGCGAGTCGAACCCCAACTCCTTGAACGCGCGGTCCGCGGCGATGTCCACCGGCGAGGCGTGGCCCAGCACGGCGGCCATGTGGCCGCGCACCACCTCGACCACGACCGCCCGCTGCTCGTCGCGGTCCCGGCCGGCGAGGCGCTCGGCGAGCAGGGGACCCGCCTCGTCCGAGCGACGCGGGGGGATCCGGACCAGGCCGCGCAGGAGCGGTGGCAGGGCGTCCGCCACCGCCTGGGCGCGCAGGGCGCGCAGGTCCAGTTCGGCCAGGACAAGGGCTGCCGAGTCCGTGCCCACGGCGGCGTCGAAACGGGCCAGTGCGTCCTTGGTCGTGAGCGGGACGAGGCCCCGGCGGGCCGCGCCGCCGTCCCTGCTGCTCTGCGACCTGGCGGTCAGCGCACTGGTCTGCTCCCAGGGGCCCCAGGCCAGGGACACCGCGGCCAGCCCGCGGGCGCGCCGGTGCGCGGCGAGCCCGTCGAGGAAGCTGTTGGCGGCCGCGTAGTTGGCCTGTCCGGGGGCGCCGAGGACACCGGCCGCGGAGGAGAACAGCACGAACGCCGACAGCCCGAGCCGCTCGGTCAGCCTGTGGAGGTTCCAGGCGGCGTCTGCCTTCGGCCGCAGCACGCCCTCCAGCCGTTCGGGAGTCAGGGTGGGCACCGTGGCGTCGTCCAGCGTCCCGGCGGCGTGTACCACCGCGGTGAGCGGATGCTCGTCGGGGATGGCGGCCAGCACCCCGGCGAGCGCGTCGCGCTCGGCGGTGTCGCAGGCGGTGATGGTGACCGTCGCGCCGAGGGCGCGGAGTTCGGCGGCCAGCCCGCTCGCGCCGTCAGCCGCCGCACCCCGGCGGCTGACCAGCAGCAGACGCTCCACGCCGTGCGCGGTCACCAGGTGCCGGGCGACCAGGCCGCCCAGTGTGCCGGTGCCTCCGGTGACCAGCACCGTGCCGCCCGTCGCGAAAGGCGAGGGCGCGGCCGCGCCGGACCGGCGTGTCAGGCGGTGCAGATACACCGTGCCCTCGCGCACCGCGGCCTGCGGCTCGCCGGCCCCGACCGCGGCCGCCAGCGCGACCTCGTCGCTCTGCTCGTCGACGTCGACGAGCTGGAACCGGGAAGGGTTCTCCGACTGTGCGCTCCTGACCAGCCCCCAGACCGCGGCGGCCGCCAGGTCGGGCACGTCCTCCCCTTCCATGACGGCGACCGCGCCGCGCGACACGAGGACCAGGGCCGTCTGCCCGAACAGCTCGTCGACCGACCACCGCTGGACCAGCTCCAGGGCGTGGCGGGCCGCCCGGTGCGCCGCCTCGGCGGCCTCGGCCGCGCCGGCGTCGGCGGACGGGCAGGGCACGACCACGGCCTGCGGCACCGGTGCGCCGCCCGTGACGGCCGCGCGCAGCGCCTCCAGGTCGGGGTAGTGCGCCGACGTCACGCCGGTGACGCCGCTGTCGCCGACGAGGACCAGTCGCGGTGCCGCGGCGGTGGCGGGTCCGGCCGCGACCCATCGGGACGCCAGCAGCGGATCCCGGCCGCGGTCGGCCGAGAGGCGGCCCGCGCCCTCGGCGAGCGGCCGGAGCCGCAGTGCCTCGATGCGTCCGAGGGGCCGGCCCGCGCCGTCCGCCAGGTCCAGGCCGACGGACCGGTCGGGCCCGAACCGGAGCCGGACCCGCAGCGCCCGGCCGGCGCTGGCCCGTACCGAGAGCCCGGTCCAGGAGAACGGCAGCAGCACCGCCTCGGCGCCGGACGCGTCCCCCGGCGCGGGTGGCACCGCCAGCAGCGCGTGCAGGGCGGCGTCCAGCAGCGCGGGGTGGATGCCGAACCCCTCGATGCCGGTGTCCTCCGGCAGGACCGCCTCGGCGTACAGGTCCTCGCCGTGCCGCCAGGCCGCCCGCAGCCCCTGGAAGACCGGGCCGTAGGCCTGCCCCTTGGCGGTGAACCGGTCGTAGGCGGCGCCGGTGTCCAGGCGTTCGGCCCCGGGTGGCGGCCACTCGGTCAGCCCCGTGGCGGCCTGTGGCGCGGTGGTGGCGAGCGAGCCGGTGGCGTTCAGGGTCCACTCCGCGTCAGGGTCGCCCGAGTCGGGACGCGAGTGGACGGTGACCGGGCGCGCGCCGTTCTCCTCGGTCGCGACGACGACCTGCACCTGGACGGCGCCCTGCTCGGGCAGCACCAGCGGCGCGAGCAGGGTGAGTTCCTGTACGGCGGCGCAGCCGGCCTCGCGCGCCGCGTACAGCGCCAGCTCGACGAAGGCCGTGCCCGGCACGAGCGCCACGTCGTCCACCCGGTGGTCCGACAGCCAGGGGTGGGTGCGCAGCGAGAGCCGCCCGCTGAAGATCCGCAGGCCGTCCGCGGCCACCGACAGGCCCGCCGCGACCAGCGGATGTCCGGTGTCGGCCAGCCCGGCGGAGGTCACGTCGCCGGCCACCGTAGACGGCTTGAGCCAGTACGGGGCGCGCTGGAAGGCATAGGTCGGCAGGTCGGTCCGGGTCGCCGCCGGGGCGAGCACGGTCGTCCAGTCCACCTGCGCACCGTGCGCATGGGCGCGGGCGAGGGCGGTCAGCAGCTCCCGCGCGCCGCCCTCGTCGCGCCGCAGGGTCCCGGCGGTCTGCGCCGGTGCCCCGGCTCGTTCGATGGTCTGCTGCAGAGCGGTGGTCAGTACCGGGTGCGGTGCGGACTCGATGAGCAGCCGGTGGCCGTCGGCCAGCAACGCCTCGGTGGCCCGCGCCAGTTGGACCGGGTGACGCAGGTTCCGGTACCAGTAGTCGGCGTTCAGCTCGACGGTGTCGAGGAGCCCGCCGGTCAGCGTGGAGTAGAAGGGCACGGTCCCGGCGCGCGGGCTGATCGGCGCCAGTACGTCGAGGAGTTCGTCGCGAAGCGATTCGATGTGCGGGGTGTGCGAGGCGTAGTCGACCGGGATCAGCCGGGCGCGGACGCCGTCGGCCTCGCAGCCTGCCACGAACTCCCGTACGGCGTCGGCCCCACCGGCGACGACGCAGCTCTCCGGCCCGTTGAGCGCCGCCAGATGGACGTCGGCGGAGTCGGACAGCCGTGCGGTCACCAGGTCGGCCGACAGCGGCACCGAGGCCATCGCCCCGGTGCCGGCCAGCCCGGTCAGCACCTTGCTGCGCAGCGCGACCACCCGCGCCGCGTCGTCGAGGGACAGCGCTCCGGCCACGTACGCGGCGGCGATCTCGCCCTGGGAGTGGCCCACGACCGCGTCCGGGACGACGCCCGCGGCCTTCCACAGCTCGGCCAGCGAGGTCATCACCGCGAACAGCGCGGGCTGGACCACGTCGACCCGGTCCAGATCGGCGGCACCGGGCTCGCCGCGCAGGACGTCGAGCAGCGACCAGTCGGTGTGGCGGTCGATCGCCTCCGCGCAGGCGTGCAGGTGCGCGGCGAAGAGAGGGGAGTGCTCCAGCAGGTCCCGGGCCATGCCGGCCCACTGCGAGCCCTGGCCGGGGAAGACGAGGGCCGTCCGGCCCGCGCCCGCGCGGGCCGTGCCCTGGACCAGCGCCGGGTGCGGGTCGCCCGCCGCCAGCGCCAGCAGCCCGGCGCGCAGTTCCTCGCGGTCGCGGCCGACGACCACGGCACGGTGGTCGAACGCCGACCGGCCGGTGGCCAGCGCCCAGGCGACATCGGCAGGCTCGGAGGCGCCCGGGCTTCCGGTGAACGCCGCGAGCCGGGCGGCCTGTTCGCGCAGTGCGGCCTCGGAGCGGCCGGAGACCGGCCAGGGCAGCACCGGACCGCCGGCGGTGTCCTGGGCCTGCCCCGCTGCCAGGACGCGCGCGGTGGCGCCGGCGGGCGCGGGCACCGGGGACCGGTCGGACTCGGCCGGCTGTTCCAGGATGAGGTGGGCGTTGGTGCCGCTGATGCCGAACGCGGAGACACCCGCCCGCCTGGCCCGCCCGGTCCGCGGCCACGGCACGGTCTCGGTGAGCACCGCGACGCGGCCGGCCTCCCAGTCGACGTGCGGTGTCGGCTCGTCGACGTGCAGGACCGCCGGCAGCCGCCCGTGCTCGATGGCCTGGACCATCTTGATGACGCTCGCCACGCCGGCGGCCTGCTGGGTGTGCCCGATGTTGGACTTGACCGAACCGATCCACAGCGGCTGTTCGCGGTCCTGCCCGTAGGTGGCGAGCAGCGCCTGCGCCTCGATCGGGTCGCCGAGTTCGGTACCTGTGCCGTGGGCCTCCACGGCGTCGACGTCGGCGGGCGCGAGTCCCGCGTTGGCCAGCGCCTGGTGGATGACGCGCTGCTGGGAGGGGCCGTTGGGGGCGGTCAGACCGTTGCTGGTGCCGTCGGAGTTGACGGCGGATCCGCGGATGACGGCGAGGACCCGGTGCCCGTGGCGCCGGGCGTCGGACAGGCGTTCCACCAGCAGCAGGCCGACGCCCTCGGAGAAGACGGTGCCGTCGGCGCCGGCGCCGAACGGCTTGCAGCGCCCGTCGGGGGCCAGGCCGCGCTGTCGGCTGAAGCTGACGAAGACGCTCGGTGCGGGCATCACGGTGGCGCCGCCGGCCAGTGCCAGGTCGCACTCGCCGTTGCGCAGCGCCTGGGCGGCCAGGTGCAGCGCGACCAGCGACGAGGAACAGGCGGTGTCCACGGTGATGGCCGGCCCCTCCAGGCCGAGCGCGTAGGCGATACGGCCGGAGGCGACACTGCTCGCCGCGCCGGTCAGCAGATAGCCCTCGACGGCCTGCGCCTCGCGCGACGCGCCGGCGGGGTACCCGTAGCCGGTCATGCCGACGAAGACTCCGGTGCGGCTGCGCCGCAGCGTCTCCGGCGGGATCCCGGCCCGCTCCAGGGTCTCCCAGGCGGTCTCCAGCAGCACGCGCTGCTGCGGGTCGGTGCCCAGGGCCTCGCGCGGGCTCATGCCGAAGAACTCGGCGTCGAAGTGCCCCGCCTCGTCGAGGAAGCCGCCCCTGTCGACGTACGAGGTGCCGGGGTGGTCGGGGTCGGGATCGAAGAGGCCGTCCAGGTCCCAGCCGCGGTCGTCGGGGAAGCCGGACACGGTCTCCCGGCCGGAGTCGACGACGTCCCACAGATCCTCGGGGGAGCGGACACCACCCGGGTAGCGGCAGGCCATCGCGACGATGACGATCGGGTCCTCGCCGCCGGCCACCGTCCTCGCGCGGACGGTCGTGGCCTCGCTGTGGCCGCTCAGCCGCTCGCACAGGTACTCGGCCAGCGCGGCCGCGCTGGGGTGGTCGAAGACGAGTGTGGCGGGCAGCCGCAGCCCGGCCTCGGCGCTCAGCCGGTTGCGCAGTTCGACGGCGGTGAGCGAGTCGAACCCGATCTCCTGGAACGGGCGCCGGGGGTCGATCGTCTCCGGCGCGGGGTGGCCCAGCACGGCGCCGACGTGACCGCGTACGAGGTCCAGCAGGAAGCCGCGCTGCTCGGCCTCGGAGCGCCCCGCCAGCTCCAGCTGGAGCGAGCCCTGTGTGCCGCCCCGCCCACCGGCCTGGCGGCGTGCGGGACGCAGGAAGCCCCGCAGCACCGCGGGCGCCGACCGGGTCTCGGCCGCCGCCCGTACCGCGCGCAGGTTGATCCCGGCGGGGACCAGGTCGGGGCGGCCCCCGGCGAGGCCGGCGTCGAACAGGGCGAGCGCCTCGTCGTCGGACATGGTGGTGAGCAGGCTGTGCGCGACGGCGTGCTGTCTGTCCTCGAAGAGTTCGGCGGTGATGCCGCTGGCGCTCTGCCACAGTCCCCAGGCGAGCGAGACGGCGGGCAGGCCCAGCGCCTGCCGGTGCGCGGCCAGTGCGTCCAGGAAGGTGTTACCCGCCGCGTAGTTGGCCTGCCCCGGGTTGCCGAGGGTGCCCGCCAGCGACGAGAACAGGACGAACGCGCTCAGGTCGCGGTCCCGGGTCAACTCGTGCAGATGCCATGCCGCGTCGGCCTTCGGGCGCAGTACGGGGTCGAGCTGCCCCGGCTCCAGGGCGGTGACGGCGGCGTCGTCGGTGACACCCGCCGAGTGCACCACGGCGGTGAGCGGGTGCTGCGCCGGGATCGCCCGCAGCGTGCGGCTCAGCTCTTCCCGGTCGGCGGTGTCGCAGGCCCGGATGGTGGCCTTGGCACCCAACTCGGCCAGTTCCGCTTGGAGTTCAGCGGCGCCCGCGGCCTGCGGGCCGCGCCGGCTCACCAGCAGCAGATGGCGCACGCCGTGCTCGGTGACCAGGTGCCTCGCCACCGCGGCGCCCAGCGTGCCGGTGCCGCCGGTCACCAGGACGGTGCCGCCGGGCGCGAGCGGCCGCGGCACGCTCAGGACGAGCTTGCCGGTGTGCCGGGCCTGGCTCATCAGCCGGAACGCCTGCGGCGCCTGGCGGACGTCGAAGGCCTGTACCGGCAGCGGGCGCAGTACTCCCTCCTCGAACAGCCGGCCCAGCTCCGCCAGCATCCTCCCGACGTGTTCGGGGCCGGCCTCCACGGTCTCGAACGCCCGGTAGGCGACACCGGGATGGCGTGCCGCCACCTCCTCGGCGACGCGGACGTCGGTCTTGCCCATCTCCAGGAAGTGGCCGCCCCGGGGCAGCAGGCGCAGCGAGGCGTCGACGAAGTCGCCGGCGAGCGAGTCCAGGACCGCGTCGACGCCCTCCCCGCCGGTCGCGGCGCGGAAGTCCTCCTCGAACGCGAGCGTCCGGGAGTCCGCGATGTGCGCGTCGTCGAAGCCCATGGCGCGCAGCGTGTCCCACTTGGGGGTGCTGGCCGTGGCGTAGACCTCGGCGCCCCAGCGGCGGGCCAGCTGGACGGCGGCCATGCCGACACCACCGGTGGCGGCGTGCACCAGCAGGCGTTGGCCGGGGCGGAGCCCCGCCAGGTCGTGCAGGGCGTAGTAGGCGGTGAGGAACGCGACCGGTGCGGCGGCGGCCTGGACGAACGTCCACCCGGACGGCATCCGGGTCAGCGCCCGGCGGTCGGCCACCGCCACCGGGCCGATGGCTCCTTCGGGGAACAGTCCCATGACCGGGTCTCCGGGTGCGAGGCCGGTGACGCCGGGGCCGGTCTCCAGGACGACGCCGGCGGCCTCACTGCCGATGAGCGCGTCGCCCGGGTACAGGCCGAGCGCGATCAGCACGTCGCGGAAGTTGACCCCGGCCGCCCGCACGGCGACGCGGACCTCCCCGGCTTCCAGGGGCCGTTCGTGGGCGGCGCAGGGCTCCAGTGTGAGGTTGTCGACGGTGCCCGGCCCGGTGGTCGACAGCCGCCAGGAGGCGGCGCCCGCGGGGGATGTCAGCAGGGCCTCGCTGTCGGCGTGGATCAGCCGGGCCGCGAAGGCGTCGCCGTCGCGCAGGGCGAGCTGCGGCTCCCCCGTGGCGAGGGCCTCGGGCAGCCGCCGTACCGAGGCCTCCCGGCCGTCGAGGTCGACCACGGCGAACCGGTCCGGCTGCTCCAGCTGCGCGACCCGGACGAACCCCCAGGCGGGGGCGGCAGCCAGGCCCGTGACGTGTTCCCCGGCGCGTACGGCGACCGCGCCCGAGGTGAGGACGACCAGTCGGCTGTCCGCCAGCCGTTCGTCGGCGAGCCACTGCCGCACAAGGCGGTGGGTCCGGTGCGTCGTGGCGTGGGCGCCCTCGACCGGGTCGGTGTCGCCGGTGTCCGGGGTGAACGCGAGAACCGTCCGCGGCACGGGTGCGCCCGCGTCGATCGCCCGAAACAGCGCCGGCAGGTCCTCGACGACGGCCGGCCGGCCGCCCAGCCACTCGGCGGGGTGAGGGAGCGCGCCGAGCACCGCCCAGTCCGCGGGGTCGTCGCGCTCGGCGGACGCCGGCACCGGCTGCCAGGAGACGCGGTACAGCGAGTCCCGGCGTACGGCCGCCCGGGCGGCCCGGCCGTCGGCGAGCGGCCGGACGGTGAGCGCGTCGACCGAGGCCACCGGCGCCCCGCTCCGGTCGCTCAGGGACAGGCTGACGGTGTCGGGCCCGGTCAGCCGGAGCCGAACGCGCACCGAGGTGGCACCGACGGCGTGCACGCAGACCCCGCGCCAGGCGAACGGCAGCCGGGTCCGGCCGTCGTGCTCTGCGCCGCTCAGCGCGGTCACGTGCAGCGCGGCGTCGAACAGCGCCGGGTGCAGGGCGAAGCCCCGTACGTCGGTGTCCTCCGGCAGCTCGACCTCGGCGTACAGGTCCTCGCCCAGCCGCCAGGCGGCGCGCAGACCCCGGAAGAGCGGACCGTAGAGCAGGCCGAGGTCGCCGAGGCGCGGGTAGACCTCCGCCGTCTCCAGGGGGGTCGCGCCGGTGGGCGGCCACACCTCGACGGGTGCGTCGGCAGCCGCCGCCCGCGGGCCGAGCACCCCGGTCGCGTGGTGGGTCCACGGCAGGTCGTCGCTGTCCTCGTCGGTGCCTTCCGCCCGGGAGTGGATGCCGACGCCGCGCTCGCCGTCCGGCCCCGCCGCCCCGACCGTCACCTGGATCTGCAGCGCGTCCCGTTCGGGCAGCACCAGCGGTGTGTGCAGGGTCAGTTCGGCCAGCTCGGCGCAGCCGACCCGGAAGGCGGCGTGCAGGGCGAGTTCGGCGAAGGCGGTGGCCGGCACGATCACGGTGCCGTGCACGGCGTGGTCGGCGAGCCAGGGATGGGTGCGCAGCGACAGCCGCCCGGAGAACAGGTGGCCGGTGCCGTCGGCCAGCATGGTCTCGGCGGCCAGCAGCGGGTGGCCGGCCGAGCCGAGCCCCGCCGAGCGCACGTCCCCGGCCGGGGCTGCCGGGTCCGGCCAGTAGCGCTGTCCGGTGAAGGCGTAGGTCGGCAGGTCGACGTGTGCGGCTCCCTGCCCGGGGACGATCCGGGTCCAGTCGGGAGCGGCGCCGTTGACGTGCGCCTCGGACAGGGCCTCCAGCAGCTGGGCACGGTCGCCGTGCTCGCGCCGCAGCGTGCCGTGCGCGACGGCCGCGGCGCCGCTGTCCTCGATGGTCTCCTGCATCGAGGAGGTGAGCACCGGGTGCGGGCTCACCTCGACGAACAGTGTGTGGCCGTCGGCCAGCAGGGCACGGGTGGTCTCCTCGAACCGGACCGGCTGGCGCAGATTGCGGTACCAGTAGGCGGGGTCGAGGGCGTCGTCGTACGGCGCCGCCGTGACCGTGGAGTAGAAGGGGATCTCGGCCGGCTGCGGGACGATCTCTGCCAGTGCCGCCTCGATCCGCTCCCGGGCGGGTTCGACGAACGGCGTGTGCGAGGCGTAGTCCACCGGGATCAGCCGGGCGTTGACCCGGTCGGCCCGGCACGCGTCGACCAGTTCACGCAGTTCCTCGGGATCGCCCGCCACCACCGTGTACCCAGGTGCGTTGACCGCGGCGATGCTCAGGCTCTGCCGGCCGGGCCGGGCCAGCAGCCGTTCTGCCTCGGCCGCGGGCACCGGCAGGGAGGCCATGCCGCCGCTGCCGGCCAGGTCGAGCAGGGCGCGGCTGCGCAGAGCGACGATCCGGGCGGCGGCGTCGAGACTGAGCGCACCGGCGATGTGGGCGGCGGCGATCTCGCCCTGGGAGTGGCCCACCACCGCGTCCGGCCGTACGCCCGCCGCCTGCCACACGCGTGCCAGCGAGACCATGACGGCGAACAGCGCGGGCTGCACCACGTCGACCCGGTCCAGCGACGGCGCATCCGGCGCCTCGCGCAGCACATCGACCAACGACCAGTCCGCGTACGGGGCGAGGGCGTCGGCGCACGCGTGCAGGTGCTCGCGGAAGACCTGGGAGCCGTCGAGCAGGTCGACTGCCATCCGTTCCCACTGGGACCCCTGACCGGGGAAGACGAACACGGTGCGGGCGGAGGTGCCCCGGCCGCGCACCAGCCGCGCGTCGGGCCTGCCGTCGGCCAGCGCCCGCAGGCCCTCCAGCAGGTCCGCGCGGGTCTCGGCGACGACGGCCGCACGGTGCTCGTGGTGCTCGCGTTCGGCGGACAGCGCGTGGGCGACGTCGCCGGGCGGCAGCTCGGCACGGGCGGTCACGAAGTCCAGCAGACGCTGTGCCTGGCCGCGCAGGGCCTGCTCGCTGCGGGCCGACACCAGCCACGGCAGGGCGCCCGCGGTGAGCACGGCCGGTGCGGGCGCGGGGGTGTCCGCATCGGTGGCCGGTTCCGTGCGCCGCGGCGACTCCTCCAGGATGAGGTGCGCGTTGGTTCCGCCGACCCCGAACGACGACACGCCGGCGCGGCGCGGACGGCCGGTCTCCGGCCACGGCCGTGCCGAGGTCAGCAGCCGCACGTTGCCCGCGTCCCAGTCGACGTGCGGGGTCGGGGCGTCGACGTGCAGCGTCTTCGGGAGCAGACCGTGCTGGAGGGCCAGCACCATCTTGATGACACCGGCGACTCCGCCGGCGCCCTGCGGATGGCCGATGTTGGACTTGACCGAGCCGAGCCACAGCGGCTGGTCGTCGGGCCGGTCCTGGCCGTAGGTGGCCAGCAGCGCCTGCGCCTCGATCGGGTCGCCCAGCGTGGTGCCGGTGCCGTGCGCTTCGACCGCGTCGACGTCGCCCGTGGTCAGCCGCGCGTCGGCCAGCGCCAGCTCGATCACCCGCCGTTGCGAGGGTCCGTTGGGCGAGGTCAGACCGTTGCTCGCGCCGTCGGAGTTGACCGCCGAGCCGCGCAGCACTGCCAGTACCCGGTCACCGTCGCGGTACGCGTCGGACAGCCGGCGCAGCAGCAGCACACCGACGCCCTCGCCCCAGCCGAGGCCGTCCGCCGCCGCGGCGAACGGCTTGCAGCGCCCGTCCGGCGCGAGGCCGCGCTGCCGGCTGAACTCGGTGTACCAGGCCGACGTCGCCATGACGGTGACACCGCAGGCCAGCGCCCGGTCGCACTCGCCGCCCCGCAGCGCCCGGACCGCCAGGTGCACGGCTACCGCGGACGTCGAACAGGCGGTGTCCACCGTGATCGCGGGGCCCTCCAGACCGTACGCGTAGGCGATCCGGCCGGACATGATGCTGCTCTGGGTGCCGGTCAGGACATAACCCTCGACCTGTTCCAGGGCGGGCGCCAGGCTCTGGTTGTAGGTCTGGCCGATGCTGCCGACGAACACCCCGGTGCGGCTGCCGCGCAGCGAGGCGGGCGGGATGCCGGCCCGCTCGAAGGTCTCCCAGGTGACCTCCAGCAACTGGCGCTGCTGCGGGTCCATCGCCAGCGCCTCGCGCGGGCTGATCCCGAAGAAGTCGGCGTCGAACATCTCGGCGCCCTGAAGGAACGAGCCGTCCCTGGTGTAGCTTTTGCCCGGCGCGTCGGGGTCGGGGTCGTAGATGTCCTCGATGTCCCAGCCACGGTCGGTGGGGACACGGGTGACGGTGTCCCGCTCGGCCACCAGCAGTTCCCACAGGTCCTCGGGCGAGGTCACCCCGCCGGGGAAGCGGCAGCCCATGGCGACCACCGCGATGGGCTCGTGCGCCTGGTCCTCGACCTCGGCGAGGCGCCGGCGAAGCTGACGGATACCGGCGGTCGTCCGATTCAGATAGTCACGCAGCTTCGCCTCGTTCGCCGTCGGGCTCACCTCAGCCGAGTCGGAAGTCATCCGTTTCCCTGCCTCGCATTGGTCTGCACACAATTTGGCGACAGGCTGGCACCGGGCCCTAACAACGGACTTGGGCAGCTCTAAAGCCTGCGATCGCACGCCGCCGGATTCCTCCGGTTCATGCAACGGGCCTGGTTTTAGCGGGAGTTTAAAGAGGGGAGGGACGGTGGTCCCCGACGCTTCTGCAGAGAGGTACATCATGAGCGCAGCCCTCCGCCGGCCGGCCGCGCCGCCCGAGGCCCTTCCCGATGGCGTCCGGGTCATGCGGTCGGGTCTGGCCACTCGGGGTGTGGCGACGACGAACGAGGAGTTCGCGGCGTGGCTCGCCGCACGCGAGACGACCGACCGGATGACGGTCCGGCAGGTCCCGCTGGCGGACCTGGAAGGCTGGCACTTCACCGCCGGCAACGACGCGCTGGTGCACGACAGCGGCAAGTTCTTCAGCATCCAGGGCGCGGACATCGACGTGGGCGGCCCTCGTCCGCGGTCCTGGCAGCAGCCCCTCATCAACCAGGCCGAGATCGGCATACTCGGCCTGCTGGCCAAGGAGTTCGACGGCGTCCTGCACTTCCTGATGCAGGCCAAGATCGAACCGGGCAACCGCCGCCCGCTCCAGCTCTCCCCGACCGTGCAGGCGACCCGGAGCAACTACACCAAGGTGCACGGCGGGGCGTCCGTCCCGTACCTGGAGCACTTCCTGCAGACGGGCCGGGGCCGGGTGATCGCCGATGTGCTCCAGTCCGAGCAGGGCGTGTGGTTCCTGGGCAAACGCAACCGGAACATGGTCGTCGAGACCACCGACGACGTCGAGGTCCGCGACAACTTCCGCTGGCTGACCTACGGGCAGATCCGGCGGCTGCTGGCCGAGCCGAACCTGATCAACATGGACTCCCGGACCGTGCTCGCGAGCCTGCCGCTGGCCGTGCAGGGCGCACCGCGGACACCCACGCCCGACGCGCCCGCCCCCGAGTTCGCCGCCGACCTGTGGCGTTCCATGGACGCCACCGACGCCGACGGCCTGCACACCGACCTGGAGATCGCCGGCTGGCTCAACGACGTACGGGTCGACTCCGAGTTCCACGTCGGGCGGGTCGGGTTGGCCGGGCTGCGGGGCTGGCGGCTGTCCCGGGAGGACATCGCTCACCACGAGGGCAAGCACTTCCGCATCATCGGCGTCTCGGTGAGCGGCCGGCGCGAGGTCGACAGCTGGCACCAGCCCCTGCTCGCGCCCGCCGACACCGGTGTCGCCGCCTTCCTGACCCGCCGTATCGACGGGGTGCTGCACGTGCTGATGCGCGCGGCCGTGGAGCCGGGGTTCCGGGACGTCGTCGAACTCGGCCCCACCGTCCAGTGCAACCCGGGCACCTACGCCGGCCTGCCGCCGGAGCAACAGCCCCGCTTCTACCCCTACGTGCGTCGCGCCGGCGACAACATCCGCTACGACGTGACTCTCTCCGAGGAGGGCGGCCGCTTCTACCACGCCGAGTGCCGCTACCTGGTCGTCGACTGCGGCGACCTGCCGCAGGCCCTGGAGCCGCACCCCGACTTCCGCTGGATGACCGTCCGCCAGTTGCTGGCCTTCGTCCAGCACCGCAACTGCGTCAACGTCCAGGCGCGCACCCTTCTCGCCTGCCTGAACTCGCTGTGGTAGCCGAGGGACGAGACCTTCAGAGGAGAACGATGACGACGGCTTCCGACCTGAGCGCGCACTGGTTCCGGCGGTTCGTGCCGGCGTCGCGGCAGGCCCCCGTGCGGCTGGTGTGCCTTCCGCACGCCGGTGGTTCGGCCAGCTACTACTTCCCGCTCGCGCAGGCACTCGGCGACCGTCTGGACGTGCTGGCGGTGCAGTATCCCGGCCGCCAGGACCGGCGCCACGAGCCCTGCGTCGACGACATCGGGACGCTGGCCGACGCCGTCTTCGATGCGCTGCGGCCCGCGCTCGACCGGCCGGTTGCCCTGTTCGGCCACAGCATGGGCGCCACGCTCGGGTTCGAGCTGGCACGCCGGATCGAGAGGGAGCCGCAGGCCTCGCTGCTGCGGTTGTTCGCCTCCGGGCGCCGTGCCCCCGGGCGGCAGGGCGGGGAGCTGGTGCACTGTCTCGACGACGCCCGGCTGTTCGCGGAACTGGCGAAGCTGAGCGGCACCGACACCCGCGTGCTGGACAACGACGAGATGATGCGCGCGGCGCTTCCGGCCATCCGCGCCGACTACAAGGCCGCCGAGTCCTACCGGCTCACCGAGGACGTGGCGCTGCGCTGCCCGATCACCGCCCTGACCGGTTCGGCCGATCCCAAGACCGCCCTGGACGACGTCCGCGCCTGGGAGCGGCACACGACGGCGGGCTTCGACCTGCACGCCTTCGCTGGCGGCCACTTCTTCCTGGCCGAGCACTGGCAGGACATCGCGCACCTGGTGACACAGGGCCTGGCCGGGCAGGCGGCACAAAGACAGTGAACGACGGAGGAGATGAACGAGTGCCCACTCGCAGAACACTGTTGAAGGGCGGCGCGGCAGGCCTGGCCATGGCGGGCTTCGGCGCGCTGGGGGCCGCCGGTCCGGCGGCCTCGGCCCCCCGGACGGACTGGGAGCGGCTGCGACAGCGGCTGTCGGGTCGTCTGGTACTGCCGCAGGACGCCGACTACACCACCGCCAAGCAGCTGTACTTCACCGCCTTCGACAGCACCCTCCCGGCGGGCATCGCCTACTGCGCCGATGCGCAGGACGTCCGGACGTGTCTGTCCTTCGCCCAGCACCACGGCATCCCGGCCGTCCCGCGCAGCAGCGGGCACAGCTACGGCGGCTACTCCAGCTGTACCGGTCTCGTCATCGACGTGTCCCAGCTCAACGACATCCGGATCGGCGAGCACACCGCGTTCGTGGGGCCCGGGACCCAGCTGGTGGACATCGTCGACGCCGCAGCCTCCCACGACGTGGCACTCGCGGGCGGCATCTGCCCCACCGTGGCCATGGGCGGCTATCTCCAGGGCGGTGGGATGGGCTGGCAGACCCGGGCACTGGGCCTCGGCTGCGACTCCGTGGTGTCCGCCGAGGTGGTGCTGGCCGACGGCACCGTGGTGACCTGCTCCGAGCACGAGGAGCCCGATCTGTTCTGGGCGCTGCGCGGCGGGGGTGGCGGCAACTTCGGGGTCGTCACCCGCTACGAGCGGCGCCACTCCCCGCTGCCGCCGATGGTCAACTACACCGTCGCCTGGACCTGGGACGCCGCGGCGGACGTGGTGGACGGCTGGCAGCGGTGGCTGGCCGAGGACGCGCCCCGCGAGATGGGCGCCCGCTGCCTGATCGGGATGCTCGACTCGGCCCCCGGTGCCACGCCGTTCCTGCTCGCCGACGGCTCCTTCCTCGGCACGCCCGACGCGATCGCACCGCATCTGGACGCGCTGGTCGCGGCGGTCGGCCACGCGCCGGCCGTGCGCACCGTGCAGGACCTCGGCTTCCGCGGCGGCATGATGTCCTGGTTCAAGTGCTCCAATCTGACCGTCGAACAGTGCCATCAGGCCCCGCAGGGCACCCTGCCCCGCAGCGGGTTCACCATCGACCGCTCCCGCTACTTCAAGCAGGACCTGCCGGCGGCGGGGGTGGCGGAGATCCTCGGTGCCTTCGACGCCGACCGGAAGGCCGGGCAGAGCCGCTTCGTGGAGCTGTTCGCCCTGGGCGGGGTCTCGGGGCAGCTCGCGCGGACGGCGACCGCCTACGTGCACCGCGACGCCCGGTTCACCGTGGACATGGCGGTCGCGGTCGCGGGCAACCCGCCCGCCGCCGAGGACCAGGCGGCCGCCCGGGCGTGGATCGACGGCGCCTTCACGGTCGTCGACCGGTACTCGGCGCACGAGACCTACCAGAACTACATCGACCCGGCGCTGCCGGACTGGCGGCAGTCGTACTACGCGGAGAACTATCCGCGGCTGGTGGCGGTCAAGCGGTGCTACGACCCGCACGGCTTCTTCTCGTTCGAGCAGGCCGTCGGCAGCTGACCGCGCGTACGACGAGACCCCGTGCGGGGCCCTGAGAAGGGGGGTCCCGCACGGGGTCTCGCCGTACGCGTCAGACCAGGGCTTCGAGGGCGCGGACGATGTCGGCCGGCGGGACGGCGCTCTCCATCTCCTCGCGCAGCTTGCGTGCCGCCGACCGGAAGGAGGCGTCGGTGAGCACCCGGGTCACGGCGTCCGCGATGTCCGCGGGCTCGGCGTCGGCCGCGTCGAGCACCACGCCCGCGCCGCCGGCCGCGAAGTTGGCGGCGTTGAACGGGTTGTCGGCCGTCTGCGGTATCAGCACCTGCGGCAGCCCCTGGCCGGCCGCGGTCAGCAGCGAACTGGTACCGCCCTGGTTGACGATGGCGTCGCAGGTCGGCATGAACAGGTGCAGGGGGACGTTCTCGGCGATGCGGGCGTTGGCGGGCGGGCTGCCGAGCTTGGCCCGGTCCGGGGCGCTGACGGCCAGGACCATCTCGATGTCCAGGTTCGCGAGCCCGGCCACGACCTTCGGCAGTACGAACGCCTCGTCGCCCGCGAGCGCGGAGGTGGAGGTGCCCCAGGTGACGCAGACCCGGGGGCGCCGCGGGCGGTCGAGGGCCCACCCCGGTACGGCGGCGGCACCGTTGTAGGGCACGAACCGCATGGGCAGCCGCCCGGTGATGCCCGGCAGCTGGAGGCTGGAGGGCCAGGGGTCGACGGTGCGGACCGGGTAGTCGTTGCGGATCTCGGCACCGTACCGGTCGAACAGCTCGGGGAGCCCGGTCGGCCACAGCGGGCGCACCTCGTCGCCGGCGCCGGGCATCCCCTGCAACGGCTGGCTGATCATCCGTGTCACGTCGGGGCCCCAGGTCTGGCGGACCAGCGGGATCCCCAGGGCGGAGGCGACCAGCGGAGCGGCGAACACCATCGAGTCGGTCACGACCAGGTCCGGCCGCCACCGTTCGGCGAACCGGAGCAGGTCCGGTGCCATCCGAACGGCGGCCTCGACGAGCGGGGCCATGGCGGCGTCACGCAGCGACGCCAGTCTGGCGGCCTCCGGGTCGGCGGTGGCCGGTGCGCTCTGCGGGCCGTTCGGGCCGGTCAGGGCGCTGTCGGCCCACTCCTTCGCCGGTGCCTCGATCACCCGCTGACCACCGCGCGAGCGGATCACCCCCTCCATCAGCTCATAGCCGTGGCCCACTTCGACGGCCGGCAGGCCCACTCCGACGACAGCCGGGGTGAGGTCCGGCAGCGCGGCGATCCGCACCTCGTGCCCGGCCGCCCGGAAGGCCCAAGCCAGCGGCACCATGTGGAAGAGCGGTGTGGTCGTCGCGGCGACTGGCAGGAAAAGGATGCGCACGGTGCCCTCCTGAGGCGTCACGGGCGTCGGCAATACGATGGCGTGGTGGTTGGGTGGGGACGGCCCCGGACTTGAGCGGCCGGTGGTGCGGCGTCAGGCGCCGACGAGGGCTTCGAAGGTGCCGACCACGGCGGCGGGCGACGGCATCGCGGCGATCTCCTGGCGGACGCTGTCGGCGGCCGCCCGCATCGCGTCGTCGGTGAGGGCGCGGTGCACCGCGGCGGTGACGGTGGCGGCGTCGAGCGTGGCGGCGTCCAACAGGACCGCCGCACCGCTGGCGTTGAAGCTGATGGAGTTGGTCGGGGTCTCGGACGTCTCCGGCACGAGCACCTGGGGGACCCCGGCGCTGGCCGCGGTGAGCACCGACCCCGTCCCGCCCTGGTTGACGATGGCGTCACAGGTGGGCATGAGCAGGTTGAGCGGCAGGTTCTCGATCAGCCGCACGTTGTCCGGCAGGGTCCCGAGCTTGGCCCGGTCGGTGCTGCTGACGGTGACCGCCAGTTCGATGTCGAGGGGGACCAACGCGTCCACGACGCGCGGCAGCAGGTCCTTGCTGCCGCCGAGCATGCTGGTGGTGGTGCCCCAGGTGACGCAGACCCTGGGACGGTCGGAACGGCGCAGCGCCCACTCCGGGGCGACCGCGGCGCCGTTGTAGGGCACATAACGCCGGGGCAGCCGGCGGGGTGCCCCGAAGGTCTGCAGACTCGTCGGCCACGGGTCGATGGTGTGGGCCGGGTAGTCGTTGCGGACCTCCGCCCCGTACCGGTCGAACAGCTCGACCAGACCGGGCAGCCATTCGTCGCGCTCCGCACCGGTGTTGGGCTGGCCCTGCGCCGGGTGGCCGTAGAGGATGTCGGGACCCCAGATGTTGCGGGCGAGCGGGATGCCGAGGGCCCCGCAGAGCAGCGGTGCGGCGAACACCACCGGGTCGGTGATCACCAGGTCGGGACGCCAGTGCCCGGCGAACCGCAGCAGGTCGGGCGCCATCCGGTGGGCCAGGTCGACCAACGGCAGGGAGCGCCTGCGGCCCAGTTCGCGGCGTTCCTCGGGCGACAGGGCGGCGAGTTCGGCGGCGTTGAACCGGTTGCCCTGCGGCAGCGCCGCCATCGCGCCCATGAAGTCGTATCCGTCGCCGATCTCGACCGGCGACAGCCCGGTGGAGACGATCGCCGGGGTGAGCGCCGGCTGTGAGGCGACCCGCACTTCGTGCCCGGCGGCGCGGAACGCCCAGGCGAGGGTCACCTGATGGTACAGGTGGCTCGCGACGGGCAGCGTGGTGAACAGGACGCGCATGGCAAGCCCCCAGGAGACGTACGACCGGACACGCCCAGTGCATCCGCTCCGCCTAAACGGCCCCTGAAATGCCCCGGCGAATGCCCCGGCGCCCGGGCGTCGCCGGCGCCCTGCCGGTGTCCCGGGTGTTCCTGCAGTATCCGTGCTTGCCGAGTCCGCAACAACTTGCTGTTCCCGCAGGAGCGTGCGACGCTGGCGTGGTGACGGAATCGGTTCGGGACATCAAGGCGGCCGCGGTTCGCAGGACGCTCAGCGAGGCGGCGCTCAGCCTTGCGATGGAGCGCGGCTGGGACAGCGTCCGGGTCGAGGACATCGCGGCCAGGGCCGGGATGTCCACCCGCTCGTTCAGCAACTACTTCCGCAGCAAGAACGAGGCGCTGTACGCGGTGGACCTCGACCGGTCGGCCGCGATCCGTGAGCACCTGCGCGCGCGCCCCGACGACGAACCGCTGCTGGAGGCCGTCGTCAACGCCATGCTCGCCGCGTTGGTGGCCGACGCCAACGTCGACCGTGACCTGGTCACCAAGGTGCAGCTCGCCGTCGCGGCCTCCCCGCTGGGCGGTGAGTACCTCAAGGCGCACGCCGCGCGGGAGGCCGCGCTCGCCGCCGGGATCGCAGAACGGCTCCGCGTCGACGTGCACACCGACATCTACCCCCGGCTGCTGGCCGCGATGGTGGGCAGCGCGGTCCGGGTCGCGATCGAGTTCTGGGCCGAGACGCCCCGGGACGTCCCCCTGACGGAGATGATCCGCACCACTTTGGAGCGGATCGCCCCCGCGCTGCCCGCGCCGGACACGCAGCCGCCCGGCGACAGGCCCTAACGTCCCGCGCCGCCGCGCAGCCGGGCCAGCCGGTAGAGCAGACCGAGGGTGAGCGCCGCGGGCAGGTTGCCGCCGCGGATCCCCAGCAGTGAGCGGATCAGCCACAGCTGTGTCTCGACCGCGTGCGCCGGGGCGCCGTGCACGTCGTCGTGGGTGAGGCTGTCGAAGTCCCGCACGTGTGCCCGCAACAGGTCGACATCGCAGCTCGGGATGATCTCGTCGCGGGTGCACGCCACATAGCGGACCGGGATGGTCAGTGCCGCGAGTTCCCCGGGCCGCAGCGCCCACGACCGCATCTCCTCCAGTGCGGCGTCGGGCTTACGGCCGGTGAGATGAGCCAGGGTGTCCACCGTGATCCGGGGAAGGGCGGCCTGCCAGTCCCGGTCGGTGAAGAAGCCGTTGACCGGCGCTCCGGCGGTCAGCACCGCCTTGATCCGGCTGTCCTCCAGGGCGCAGCGCAGCGCCAGGTGACCGCTGAAGCTCAGCGCGAGCGCGTACGCCTGGGTCACGTCGGCCCGGTCGGCGACTTGGTCCAGCAGACGGGAGAACATCCGCCCGCTGTCCCGGTCGTACGGCAGGGTGTTCTCGCCCACGCTGGGCATCTCGGTGACGATGCCGGCCATGCCCAGCCGCCGGACGGCGGCCAGGGTGGGCCCCCACTGTTCCTTGACGGTCACGATGCCGCCGCTGATGATCAGCACGGGCCGCCTGGTGCCGTCGGACATCCCCGTCGCCCAGGCGGCCACGCGCCCGCCGGGCAGCTCGACCTCCAGCCGTTCGATGTCCGGATCGCTGCGCCGCCACTCGTCGAACGTACGCACCGTCTCCTTCAGCGCCTGCCGTCGCCCGGGTCCGTCGACGAACGGGAACCTGGCCATCGAGTGGTGCCGGCATGCGTCCAGCAGCCGCCCGGAGCCCTCCAGTTGCCGCGCTGAGCGGGTCCATTCAGCGGTCCACGACCCCGAGCCGTCCGCGTCGTGGCGTATCCGGGCCAGCACCTCCTGGTGCCCGGCGACCTTCTGCCCCCGGGTATGCGCGAGCACGAACTGCTTGAGTTCACCGATGTCGTTGGTGCCCGCCGGGCCTTGCGGCTCCCGCGGCACGGCCTCGAACTCCTCCAGGGCGCGCTTGATGTCGGTCAGCAGGTCGGCGGCCTCCGCGCCGTCGATCACCCGGTGGTCGAAGGTCAGGTTCAGCCGCATGACGGGCGCCACCGCCAGCTCGCCGTCGCGCACCACGGCCCGGTCGGCGATCCTGCCGAGGCCGAGCGTGACGGTGGTGCCGCCGACCGAGTGGAAACCGTCCACCGCGCGGTGGGAGAGCGAGGTGACCGCGAAAGTGCCGATGGCGTCGGCCCGGTTGCGCAGCGGGCGGACCCGCGAGCGGTAGGCGGCCTCGCCGAGCGCCCAGGGCAGCTTGCGGATCAGCCGGGCGCCCGCGAACTCCGGCAGTTGGTCGGCGTCGCCGGCGGTGTAGTAGTCCACCTTCCGCTGGATGTCCGCGAGGCTCGCTGTGTG
This sequence comes from Streptomyces sp. NPDC104106, assembly GCF_055584345.1. Lineage (NCBI taxonomy): Bacteria > Bacillati > Actinomycetota > Actinomycetes > Kitasatosporales > Streptomycetaceae > Streptomyces > Streptomyces sp. NPDC104106. The sequence continues at coordinate 11,096 of NZ_JBVJMF010000026.1, read as the reverse complement.
CACGTCGGGGATGACGGCCGACAGCACCACCCGCCGGCCGTTCGTGGTGTGGTCGATGGTGAACTTGCCGTTCACCGAGCCGAAGCGGATCACCTTGGGCCGGACCCCTCGGCTGATCGCCGCGTTCGCCTCCGGGTGGGCCTCCAGGGCGCGGCCCGCCGCGAACAGCACGTAGCTCAGCCACGAGGAGCGGTGACCCTGCGCGCGTGCCTCCGAGCGGTGGGCGCTGATCCGGGTCATGTCGACCTCGGTGTCCAGGTGCACCGGCGCGAACTGACGGATCTCCCGCAGGAAGTACAGGGTGGGACGGCGTTCCCGGGCGACGGGTCCGATCGTCATGCTCCCACCGCCACTCGGTAGATCTCCTCCAGGTTGCCCGCCTCCAGGACATCCGGCAGGGAGATCGTCCGTCCCGTCTGCCGCTCCAGAGCGGTGAGCAGGGTCAGCAGGTGGAGCGAATCCCATCCCGGGACCCGGTCGAGCGGCAGGCCGGCGTCCTCGGCCCCGAGCGGCAGCCCGAGTTCGTCGCGCACCAGGACCATGAAGTCGTCGATGGTCGTCAACTGCTTGTCTCCTCGGACGTGTCGGGGGAGCGGGTGAACCGGATGTGCGCGGGCGGCGCCGGGATGTCCGCGAGGTTGTGGCGGAAGACGGCGCCGTCGTCCGTCTCGACCGGAAGGAAGCCGTGGTCCGGGTAGAAGTCCCGCACTCCGGCGTTCTTCGGTCCGGGCACGAACACGGCCTCGACCGCGTGCGCCCCGGCGGCCTTCGCGTCCGCCAGCACGGCGCTCAGACACGCGGTCTCGATGCCCCGGGAGAACACCCGGCAGCTGAGCAGAAAGTTGTCGATGTGCACGGTGCCCGCTTCGGCCCGGGTGAAGACGACACCGACCAGTCCGTTGTCGCCGAAGCGGTCCGCGGCGCGAATGATGAGGACTTCGGTGCCGGGACCGGCTGCCGCCGCCCGCACCTGGGCCGGCTGGAGCCGTCGGCCGGTCATGTTGAACTGGTTCGTGCGCAGCGTCAGTTGTGCCGCACGGGCGGCCTCGTCGTCGGTCATGGGCGCGAACCGCACCTGTATGTCCAGTCCGCGAAGATAGTCGGTGACCGAGTCGAACGAGGTGCGGAACGTCTGCCGGTCCAGCTCCTGCCTGTATCGGGCGGGACGGGCACGGTCGTCCGCGTTCAGCTCGCGGGTGTCGAACCAGCCGTCGTACAGCAGCCGTTCGATGTGCCGGGCGGGCTCCTCGTCCAGCCGTACCACCGCCACCTCGGGCAGTGCGTGCCGGACCAGCCCGCACTCGAAGGCGCTGTCGTCGGCGAAGACGAAGGAGTCCACGCCGATGTTGAGGGCCGTCGCCAGCTCGGTGAGGTTGTCGGGTTTGGGGCGCCAGTTCGCCGTGACCCGTACGAAGTCGTCAGGACGGAGGACCATCCCGGGGTGGTCGCGCAGTACCTCGGCGACCGGCTCCGGCTCGTTCTTGCTCACCACGGCCAGCAGCACGCCCTGGGACCCCAGCTGTCCGACCACCCGCTGGAACGCCTCGAACGCCTTCCCGCGCGGGGTGCCGCCCAGCTCGATGCCGCCCGCGCCGTCGTCCCCGAGCACACCGCCCCACAGGGTCCCGTCCAGATCGCACACCAGCGCCTTGCGGGTCCGCCCGGTGAGGTGCCGGGCCAGGTGGCCGATCTCGCGGGCGTACCGGGCCAGCAGGGCCGGGGACAGGCCGACCCCGGCGTAGCGGCCCAGCCGCGCGTCCTCGGCCGGGATGCCCTCGGCGAGCAGCGGGTCCAGATCCAGGGTGATCAGTGCGGGCAGTTCCTCGCTCAGAGCCAGCAGCCGGGCGTTGGCGGCCCGCCAGACGGCGCCCAGCCGGGCGCGGGAGCGGTAGTCCACCAGCTGTGCCGTGAACCGCCGGGGCAGGGGCAGGGTGTTGAGGACCAGTGTGCCGCGGCCGCGCCGGACGAAGCGGGCCGCCAGGTCCCCGATCATCGCGACCTTGTCCTCCAGCACCCGCTCGGCGTCCGCGGCGGTCCACGGCAGGGGGACCTCGTCGAAGACCACCTCCGGGTCCAGCACACACAGCACGAGGTCGGCGTCGGCCGCGTACAGCCCGCTGTCCGGATCGCCGAGGTCGAAGACGTAGGCGTCGAAGCCGGACAGCCGGGGCCGGGTCAGCAGGCCGTGGCGGGCCAGCTCGGCGGTCAGCGGGGGAACCAGGGTGCCCAGCGTCCGGTGCCCGGTGACCGCGATGCGGAGCACAGGGGTGGCCGGGTGGTGGCGCAGCACCTCATCGGGGTCGAGCCGGGCCAGCACCTGCCCGGCCCTGACCAGCTCGGTGTCGGTGAGATCCGCGAGCAGCCCGCGGACCAGCGGGTAGTCGGCGGCGAGCCGCCCGGACGCCTGCAGTTCGGCCACCGCACGCGCCGAGGGGGCGGCCTGGGCCGTGCCGGCGGTCACCGTGCCACCCTTTCCAACGCGTATCCGGCCTTGATCCACTTGCTGGACTCGACGGCCACGCCGACCGCGCGGTCCCCGCTGATCATGCGGGGCAGCAGCCGTTCGAGCTGGAAGAACGGCAGGGCGTTGCCCGTGTTGCCGGTCTCCCGGATGCAGCTCACCTGCTGGGCGTCCGGCACATCGAGCCGGGCATGGATCTCGTCGGTCATCCGGCCGGACAACTGCGGCGGCAGCACGTAGTCCAGCGCTTCGCGCTCCCAGTCGAGCGCGCCGAGCACCTCGTCCAGGGTCTCGACCGCCAGCGGCGGCACCGAGTCATGGACCGCCTGGTAGTCCTCGACGGCGGCGGGCCGGCCGAGGTGCCGGTCGGCCGCGCCGAACCAGGTCAGGGTCTGTCCCGGCGGCCGGCCCCGGCCGACGCAGCGCACCTGCGTCCAGCGCAGCGCGACCGGCTCCGCAGACGGCTCGGTGCGCAGCACCGCCGCCCCGGCACCGTCACCGAACAGCACGCCGTTGACCTGCTCCTCGGGCGGCAGCTCGGTGACGTCCAGCGTCAGGTCGAAGTGCTTGGCGCAGGAGTCGGCACCGATGACCAGCGCGGTGCGGAACATGCCGGAGCCGAGCATGTGCCGGGCGACGTCCAGCGCCTGCACCGCGCCGGCACAGCCCGACTGGAGCTGGTAGCCGGGAACCCCGTCGATGCCCAGCCGGTCGGCGACCACGTTCACCGTGGCAGGCATCAGCATGTCCGGCGAGGAGGTGCCCATGACGACGAGGTCGACCTCGGACGCGGTGATCCCGGCGGCCGTCAACGCCCGCTCGGCCGCCGTCACCGCGAGGTCGGCCAACGTGGAACGGACCTCGCCCGAGTCCAGGTCGACCGAGTAGTACCGCACAGGGGTATCGATGAAGGTGCCCACCCACTGCTCCCACACCCGGGGCAGCTTGAACCGTCGGGCCAGCGTCGGGATGTCCACCGGCGGGCCGGGCAGCGCCGTTCCGACGGAGTGAAAGTACACGTCCATACTCGACCTCTTTTCGCCTGCGACCGTCATGCTGTGCTGCGGCGCTTAAGCGCCGCTAAGGGCCGACCGGCCGCACGGGCTCGCCGAAGAGGGCGGCCAGGGCATCGGACAGGCCCGCAAGGCCGGCTCCGGGCCGCTTCGTCCAGGCGACCCGGCCGTCGGGCCGCAGCAGCACCGCCTCGACCTCCACACCGGGCAGCGGCTGCGCCCGCACCAGGCCCACCAGGCCGTCCGGATCACCCGAGCCGTCCAAACCGTCCAAGCCGCCGAGGCTGTCGTCGCCGAGGCCGCCGAGGTCGAGCAGCACCGCGCGCCCGGACCGCCACGCCGCGGCCAGTGCGGGCACCGCCTGCGCGGCGGCGGCCACGCCCGGCAGCCGTCGGCCGAGCAGCGGATCGGTTCCCGAGTCGTCCTGGGCACCCGCCGCCGGCGCGTAGCGGGTGTCGGTGCCGCCGACCATGGTGACCAGGTACTCGTTGACGGCCGGGAACCTCACCAACTCGGTGAAGATTTCCCGCAAGGGCGTCATCGGGTGCAGCAGGGCCGCCTGCGCACGGGTGGTCAGGCAGGCCCGCGCCCCCACCGGGTGACGCTCGGCGTGGTAGCTGTCGAGCAGCCCGGCCGGCGCCCGCCCGGCCAGGTCCGCCGCGAGCTTCCAGCCGAGGTTCACCGCGTCGTCCATGCCGGTGCTGAGCGCTTGGCCGCCGAGCGGGAAGTGCTGGTGCGCCGCGTCCCCGGCGACGAACACCCGCCCCGCACGGTACCGCTCGGCGAGCCGGGTCGCGTTCGACCAGCGGGCCGACCACAACGGCGCCTCGCCGGTGAACTCGATGCCCGCGAGCCGGCGCACAGCGCCCTGCAGCTCCGCGAGGTCGGGAGACGTGTCCCGGCTGGGCGGCGCCACGCCGAACTCGCCGGTCAGCAACCGGACCGTCTCGGGACCGAGCGGACTGACCGCCAGCAGCCCACCGGGATGCACATGGGCGCCCAACTGCCCGAGCAGAACGCTGTCCGGCTCGACCGCGAGATCGGCGACCGTGCCGTGGAAGGGCTCCTCCTCCCCGTCGAAGGCGATACCGGCAGCACGGCGCACCGTGCTGTCCACTCCGTCGCAGCCGACCAGGTAACAGCTGCTCAGGGTCTGCTCGCCCGCCGGACCGGCGACTCGGGTCCGCACCCTGTGCTGGTCCTGGGTCACACCGAGCACGCGGTGCCCGAAGCGCAGTTGAGCCCCCAGCTCTCGCGCGCGCTCCGCGAGGTGGTGGATCAGCTTGCCGTGCGGGAGGGAGAAGTTGTACGGGTACCGGTCGGCGAGCCGTGCCGGGTCCAGCCAGATGTGCGCGAAGTGGGCCATCGGGAACTCGAAGCCACCCGGGCGGCAGGCGTCCATCAGCCCGCGCATCTCCAGCAGTTCGATGACTCCGGCGTTGATGGCCACGCCCGGCGCCTGCGCGTCGGGCCCGGGACGGCCGTCGAGGACGACGACCTGCGCGCCGGCCAGCCTCAGCTCGCAGGCGAGCATGAGGCCGACGGGTCCGGCGCCGGCGATGACGATGTCGTGCTGCATGAAACGCCTTTCAGGAAGTCTGCTCGCCCGCGTCGGCCGACGCGGCGGACCGGGCGGTCGGAGGGTGTACGGGGATCTGCTGCGAGGTGAGGGTGAATCCGGCAGCGCCGAGGACGGCGGCCTGCGCGCCGGCCAGATCCAGTCCACAGACCCACACGAACAGCCCGACCGGTCCGGTGCCGGCGGTGACCATGTCGTGCCGCATCACGTGCCTTTCAGTTGGTCCTCCCCGCGTACCGCGTCGGTCGACGTGGCGAACCGGGCGGTCGGGGGGGAACGGGGATCTGGTGTGAGGTGAGGGGTCCGGCCGCGCCGAGGACGGCGGCCTTCTCAGGAAGATCCGCCCACCACTTCCGCCGACGCGGCGAGCTTGGCGGGTGAGGGATGGTCGAAGATCTGCTGCGGAGTCACCGTGAGACCGGCGGCGCTGAGCTGCGTGCTCAGTTCCAGAGCGGCCAGCGACGACAGGCCCAGCGCCAACAGGTCGGCGTCCTGCTCCAGCTCGTCGGGCGAGGCCAGACCCAGTGCCTCGGCCGCCTGGACCCGCACCAGGTCCAGCACGAGCGCGAAGCGCTCCGCCGGGTCCGCCGCGGCGAGCCGGGCCGGCAGGCCCGGGTCCACGGCCGGGCCCGGGGCATCGGCCACGGCGAAACCGGGCAGGTCGGCGAAGAGCCGGTCGGACCCAGGCCAGGAGTCCGACCCCGCGTCGAGATCGGCCACCGTCACGTCCTCGGCGCCGGGCAGCACGGCGTAACCCAGGGCGTCGACCGCCACGGCCGGCGCCAACGGCCGCAGGCCGGACAGGGCGTCCCACCGGCCGTCGGTCGCGCGTTCGTCGTCGCAGTCGAGCGGTCCGAACGCCAGCGACACGGCATGTCCGCCACGCTGCCGTCGCCGCCGGGCGACGGCAGCCAGGGCCGCGTGGACCGGGGCCAGGTCACCGGACCCGGGAGCGGCGAGTGTGCCGGGCCCCGACGAGCAGACCACGAACGCCGCCAGGTCGAGGTGCGCGGTGGCTTCGTCGACCGCCGCCGCCACGGCCACCGCCTCCTCGGGCCGTTCGAGGTCGCAGAGGTGGACGACGGCCGTCGGGGGCCACTGCGCGACCAGCCGGGCCAGCGCGTCCGGGTCGTCGGGCCGGCCGGGATCGAGCACCACCTCGACGCCCCGTTCGGCCAGTTCCTCCGGCGGTACGGTGGCCTCCGCGGCGCCCGACAGGACCAGCCGGGCGGCACCGTGCTCGGCCAGCCAGCGGGCTGCATGGCCGCCGAGCACCGTGCCGGCTCCGGTGACCAGGACCGTCCCCTCCGGCCGCCACGGCAGGTCACGGCCGGCGCCGGGCGGGGCGAGGGGTTCCAGCCGCTCGGTGAACAGCCCCGAGCCGCGCACCGCGAGACACCCGTCGGCGGGTGCCGTGGCCAACAGCGCGGCCAGCGGCCGCCCGAGCCCGTCGGGGCCGGCGTCCAGGTCCAGCAGGCCGATCGCGCGTCCTGGGTGCTCGTTCGCGATGACCCGCGCCAGGCCCCGGATCGCCGCGTGGCCCGGCGCCACCGGCGGATCGAGCCTGCCGACCGTCACCGCACCGCTGGTCAGCACCCACAGCGGCGCGTCCACTCCGGCCACCTCCAGGGCGCGGGGCAGCGCGGCGGTCAGCGCCAGGCCACGTTCCGGCTCCGGCGCGAAAGCGAGCAGCGACACGACCGCGCCGACCGGGCCCGCGCCGCCGACCAGCGCGGCGAGATCCTCGCCGGTCCCGGCGGACGCGGGCACCACGACACGGTCCGCGACCTCCCCGAGGGCCTCGCCCACCCGGGCCGGCAGCCCGGCCTCGGCCGGACCGGCGGGCACCAGCAGGACCAGCCGACCGGTCACCGGCGCCGCCGGGACCTCCGCGGCCGGTCGCCAGACGGTCCGGTGGTGCCACTCGGCACGACGCCGATGGGTGACCAGCGCGGGCAGCACCTGTGCCAGAGAGGCCAACTGTGCCTTCGGCAGCCGCAGTGCCCGGCCGAGCACCTCGACGTCCCTCTCCTCGACGGCCGCCCAGAACGCGGCGTCCAGAGCCTGTTGCCCCCGCGCCTGCCCGGTCGACTCGGTCTTCGGATTGAGCCAGTAACCGCGCCGCTGGAACGGGTAGTTGGGCAGCCGCACCGGCGCGGCCCCCAGACCGGCGAACTCCGCCGCCCAGTCCACCGGATGGCCCGCCGCATGCACTTTGGCCGCCGCGAGCAGGGCGGTCTGCGGTTCGGGCCGCCGAGCGCTCATCACCGGCACCACCGTCGCCGGCCGCTCGCCGGCCGCGGAATCGCGCAGAAAGTCACGGGCCAGCGCGGTCAGTACGGCGTCCGGGCCGACCTCGACGAAACAGGTCACTCCGGCCCGGCGCAGAGTGCGCAGGCCATCGGCGAACCGGACCGGGCGCCGGGCGTGCTCCAGCCAGTAGCCGGGGGAGCACAGCTCCTCCGGGTCCGCGAGCTCACCGGTCACATCCGACACCAGCGGGATCGCCGGCCGAGCGAAGTCCACCCGGGCGAGCGCTTCCTCGAACTCGCCGAGGACGTCGTCCATGTGCGAGGAGTGGAAGGCGTGACTGACGGCGAGCCTCCGGACCCGCCGTCCCTCGGCCCGCCAGTGCGCGGCGATCTCCAGCACGGCCTTCTCGTCCCCGGAGATCACCGTCGCCCTGGGACCGTTGACGGCCGCGACCGACACCTGATGCGCCCGGTCGGCCAGGATGGCCAGCACCTCGTCCTCCGCCGCCTCGACGGCGGCCATCGCGCCGTCCGCCCGCGCCCGCTGCATCGCACGCGCCCGCGCGACGACCAACTCGGCCGCGGCGGGCAGGTCGATCATCCCGGACACGTGCGCGGCGACCAGTTCGCCGATCGAGTGCCCCAGCAGGAAGTCCGGCCGCACGCCCCAGTGAGCGAGCAGCCGGAACAACGCCGTCTCCACGGCGAAGATCGCCAGCTGCGCGTACTGGGTCCGGTGCAGCAGCTGGGCGTCCGGGTGGTCCTTGCCCGCGAACAGCAGCGGGCACAGCGGACGGTCCAGGTGCCGGTCCAGCTCCCCACAGACCTCGGCCAGGGCCTCGGCGAACACCGGTTGGGCCACGGTGAGGGCCCGACCCATCTCGGCGCGCTGACTGCCCTGGCCGGTGAACAGAAAGGCGAGTCGGCCCGGCTCGGCCGCGGCCCGGTCCACCACCACATTGCCGGGCAGCAGGTCCCCCCGGGCCAGCGCCTCCAGAGCGCGGGTCACCTCGCTGCGCTCCGTGCCGACCACCACCGCGCGATCCCGGAGCGCCGACCGGGTGGTGGCGAGCGAGTACGCCACGTCCAGGGGACGGGGCGCGGGATCGGCGGTCAGTCGCGCCGCCAGTTCGCGGGCCGCCTCCCGCAGCGCCTTCTCGCCGCGGGCCGACAACACCAGTGGTATCGGCCGGGCCGGCGCGTCGGGCGGCGCCGCCGGGGCCGGTTCGGGGTTCTCGGGTGCCTCCTCGACGATGACGTGCGCGTTCGTGCCGCTGACGCCGAAGGAAGATACCCCGGCGCGACGCGGGCCGTGCTCCGTCGGCCACGGTCGGGCCTCGGCCAGCAGCGCGACGTTGCCGCTCGTCCAGTCCACGTGCGGGCTCGGCTCGGCGGCGTACAAGGTCTTCGGCAGGACCCCGTGCCGTATGGCCTGGACCATCTTGATCACCCCGGCGACCCCGGCGGCCCCCTGCGTGTGACCGATGTTGGACTTGACCGAGCCGAGCCACAGCGGCCGGTCGTCGGGTCGGTCCTGGCCGTAGGTGGCCAGCAGCGCCTGCGCCTCGATCGGGTCGCCGAGGACGGTGCCGGTGCCGTGCCCCTCGACCACGTCCACGTCCACCGGGTCCAGCAGGGCATCGGCCAGGGCCTGCCGGATGACACGCTGCTGGGCGGGGCCGTTCGGCGCGGTCAGCCCGTTGCTCGCCCCGTCCTGGTTCACCGCGGACCCGCGCAGTACCGCCAGCACCGGGTGGCCGTTGCGCCGCGCGTCGGAGAGCCGCTCCAGCAGCAGCAGGCCCACGCCCTCGCCCCAGCCGGTGCCGTCCGCCGCCGCGGCGAACGACTTGCACCGCCCGTCCGGCGCCAGGCCGCGCTGCCGGCTGAAGTCCACGAACACGCCCGGCGTCGCCATGACGGTCACCCCGCCCGCCAACGCCAGCCCACAGTCCCCGGCACGCAGGGCCCGCGCCGCCAGGTGCATCGCCACCAGCGACGACGAGCACGCCGTGTCCACGGTGACCGCCGGACCCTCCAGACCGAACGTGTAGGCGATCCGCCCGGACGCGACGCTGCTCGCACTCCCCGTGCCGAGATAGCCCTCGAACCCGTCCGGAATGCGCTCCATCAGCCGGGCGGCGTAGTCGTCGTACAGGACACCGGCGAAGACGCCGGTGCGGCTGCCGCGCAGCGAGACCGGGTCGATCCCCGCGTTCTCGAACGCCTCCCAGCTCGTCTCCAGCAGCAGCCGCTGCTGCGGGTCGATCGCCAGGGCCTCGCGCGGACTGATCCCGAAGAACTCCGGATCGAAGTCGGCGGCGTCATGGAGGAAGCCGCCGGCACGGGTGTAGCAGGTGCCGGTCCGGTCCGGGTCGGGGTGGTAGAGGGCATCGAGGTCCCAGCCCCGGTTGTCCGGGAAGGACGAGACCGCGTCCATGCCGTCCGCCACCAACCGCCAGAGGTCCTCGGGTGACCGCACGTTGCCCGGAAACCGGCAACTCATCGCCACGATGGCGATCGGCTCGCGCTGCGCGGCCTCCACCTGCGCGAGCCGTCGGCGGGTCTCCTTCAGCTCGGCGGTCGTCCACCTGAGGTAATCGACGACCCGCTGTTCCTTCTCACTGTCCATGGGAGCAGGTCCTCCGCTCATCGTTCGTCCAGCTCTGACAGTCCCAGCTCCTCGTCGAGGACGTCGAACAGCTCGGCGTCGGTCACCGACGTCAGATCGTCGTCGTCACCGGCCGCCGTCGTCGTGCCCGGCGTCGCGGTCACCCGCAGCAGCAGCGCCCTCAGCCGGGCACCGAGCCGGCCCCGGCCCGCGTCGTCCAACTCGGCGGCTGCCAAGGCAGCTTCGAGCCGTTCCAGCTCCGTGTGCAGCGGCACCTGCCGAGCCGTGCCGCCGCCGTCCAGCTGTTCACCGAGGTGGCTCGCGATCGCCACGGCGCTGGGATGGTCGAAGACCAGCGTGGTGGACAGCCGCAGGCCTGTCGCGGCCGACAGCTGGTTGCGCAGGCTGACGGCGCTGAGCGAGTCGAAGCCCAGTTCCTTGAGCGCCTGCCGGGGCGCGATCCTGGCGGCGGAATCATGGCCCAGTACGGCGGCGACGTGCGTCCGGACCAGGTCCAGCAGCACCTGTTCCCGCTTGCGCTCGTCCAGCCCCCTGAGCCGCTCGGCCAGCTCCGCTCCCCCCGTCCCGGCCTGCCGGACCCGAACGGGCACCAGCCGGTCGAGGAGGGGAGGCAGCGTGCCCTGGCGCGCGTGCCGGCGCAGGGCGGTGCGATCGACCTGCGTGAGGACGAGGTGGGGGTGGCGGGGGGCTTGGAGCGCGGCGTCGAAGAGGGCGAGGGCGTCGGTGGGTGTGAGGGCGGTGAGTCCGGTGGCGGTGAGGCGTTGGTGGTCGGTGTCGGTGAGGTTGGTGGTCATGGTGCTGGGGTCGGTCCACAGTCCCCAGGCGAGGCTGGTGGCGGGTTGGTTGTGGTGGTGGCGGTGGTGGGCGAGGGCGTCGAGGTAGGTGTTGGCGGCGGCGTAGTTGGCTTGTCCGGGGGTGCCGAGGGTGCCGGCGGCGGAGGAGAAGAGGATGAAGGCTTGTAGGTCGTGGTCCTGGGTGGTGTGGTGCAGGTTCCAGGCGGTGTCGATTTTGGCGGTGAGGACGGGGTGGAGGTGTTGGGGGGTGAGGTTGGTGAGGGTGGTGTCGTGGAGGGTGCCTGCGGTGTGGATGACGGCGGTGAGGGGGTGTTCGGGTGGGATGTTGCTGATGAGTTGTGTGAGGGCGTGGAGGTCGCTGGCGTCGC
>NZ_JBVJMF010000025.1:0-131363 GCF_055584345.1 Streptomyces sp. NPDC104106 | reverse complement strand
TCACCCCCCGCAGGCACCGCACCCCGCGTGACCACCACCAGGCATGCGGCTTCCAGCCGGGGCTCGGCCAGCCACGCCTGGACAACAGCCAGCACACGTGCCGTCAGGGCCAGCGCCGCCGCGTCGTCCTCGATGTCGTCGGCCATGTCCGTACGGTCGGCCTCCAGCACGACCACCGGAGGCACTCCCGAGCCGTCGGTCAGCGCGGCCACATGCGCGGGCTCGGTGATCGGCACCCAGGCCGGCGGGAGGTCCGTACCCGGCTCCGTGCCGCGGGGCAGCTCCGTCCACTCGACGCGGAACAGGGAGTTCCCGCTGTCGTCGGGTACCGCGCCGAGTCGGTCGGCGGGCACGGTCCGGGAGACCAGCGACCGCAGTGTGAGCACCGGCGCGCCGGTCTCGTCCGCCGCCTCCAGGGACAGGGCGTCGGGCGCGGAACGGGCCAGGCTCACGCGCAGTGCCGAGGCACCGGCGGCGTGCAGGCGCAGTCCGTTCCAGCCGAACGGGAGGTGGACGCCGTTCCCGTCGTCGGTACGGTTCTCCCCCTCGGGGTCGGCGAGCGCCACGTCCAGCATGGCGGGGTGCAGCGCTGCGTCGAGCAGCGCCGGGTGGATGCCGAACCGGGCGGCGCCGGCCCGCTGTTCCTCGGGCAGCGCGACCTCGGCGAAGAGATCGTCACCGCGCCGCCACAGGGCCCGTACGCCCTGGAAGACCGGCCCGTAGCCATAGCCGGCCGCGGCGAGCAGCTCGTAACCGCCGGAGACGTCGACCTGCCGAGCGCCGGTGGGCGGCCATACGGTGAGGTCGACGGCGGGCTGGACCGGGGCGGGGGACGGCAGCGTGGTCAGGGTGCCGGTGGCGTGCCGGGTCCAGACGTCGCCGCCGACGTCTCCGGCGGCGCCCTCGGGCGCCGAGTACACGGCGACGGTCCGCGAGCCCTTCTCCTCCGGACCGCCTACGGTGACCTGGACGCGTACCCCGCCCTGCTCCGGCAGCAGCAGCGGGGCCTCGATGACCAGTTCGTCCAGCACCCCGCAGCCCACTTCGTCACCGGCCCGCACGGCCAGCTCCACCAGCCCGGTGCCGGGGACCAGCACCACCCCGCCGACCATGTGGTCCGCCAGCCAGGGGTGCGTGCGCAGGGACAGCCGCGAGGTGCACAAGACACCGCCGGTCTCAGGCACTTCGACCACCGCGCCGAGCAGGGGGTGGTCGGCGCCCGCCTGACCGAGCGAGGCCGCGTCCATGGCGAGGGCCGTCTTCAGCCAGTAATGCCGGTGGTCGAAGGCGTACGTCGGCAGGTCCACCCGGGCGGCATCAGCACCGGCGGGCAGCACACCCGTCCAGTCCACCGCCACACCCCTGACGAACACCTCCGCCATCGACATCAACAGCCGCCGCAGTCCCCCCTCCCCACGACGCAGCGAGCCACCGACAACAGCCCCCGACACCGCCGCCTCATCCACGACCTCGCTGACCGGCTGCACCAGGACAGGGTGAGCACTGGACTCGACGAACACGGTGTGGCCCTCGGAGAGGAGGGCCTCAACGGCGGGCCCGAAGCGGACCTGTTGACGCAGATTGCGATACCAGTAACCGCCGTCGAGCACACCCGCCTCACGCACCCACTCACCCGTCACCGTCGAGAAGAACGGCACCAGCGGCGCCTGCCCGCGGATGTCGGCGAACGCCTCGCCCAACTCTCCTTCCACAGCCTCGACATGACGCGTATGCGAGGCGTAGTCCACCGCCACCCGACGCACCCGCACACCGTCCGCCTCCAGCACGGCCAACGCCTCGTCCAACGCCTCCACATCACCCGCGACCACCACCGACGACGCACTGTTGACCACCGCGACCTCAACCCGCCCCTCCCACCGCGCGATACGCCCGGCCGCCTCCGCCTCCGACAACGCCACCGACGCCATACCACCCCGCCCCGCCAACCCACCCGCGATCACCCGACTACGCACCGCCACGACCCGCGCCGCATCCTCCAACGACAACGCACCCGCCACACAGGCAGCAGCGATCTCACCCTGCGAATGCCCCACCACCGCATCCGGCACCACCCCCACCGACGCCCACACCGCCGCCAGAGCCACCATCACCGCAAAACCCGCCGGCTGCACCACATCCACCCGCCCCAACAAATCCACATCACCCCGCAGCACCGCCACCAGATCCCAGTCCACCCACGGCTCCAACGCCCGCGCACACTCCCCCACCCGCTCCGCGAACACCGACGAGGACTCCAGCAACTCCCGCCCCATCCCCAGCCACTGCGAACCCTGACCGGGGAAGACGAGCACCGTCCGCCCGGCAGAAGCAGCACCGCCGGTCACCACCCCAGCCGCCGACTCACCACGAGCCAACGCCCCCAGCCCCGCCACCGCCTCCCCACCCGAACCCGCCACCACCACAGCCCGCTCACCCAACACCGCCCGCCGGCACACCAGCGCCCCCGCCACCTCCACCACCGACACCTCCGCGCCACCGACGAACCCCGCCAACCGCTCCGCCTGACCCGCCAGCGCACCCCCCGACGCCGCCGACACCACCAACGGCACCACACCCTCGTACGACACCCGCACACCGACCGGCTCCTCCGGCACCTGCTCCAGGATCACGTGCGCGTTCGTGCCGCTCACGCCGAACGACGACACGCCGGCCCGGCGCGGGCGGCCGGTCTCGGGCCACTCCCGGGCCTCCGTGACCAGTTCCACCGCGCCCGTCGACCAGTCGACCTGGGCCGAGGGGGCGTCGACGTGCAGCGTGGGGGGCAGGAGTCCGCGCCGTAGCGCCTCCACCATCTTGATCACCCCGGCGACGCCCGCGGCGGCCTGGGTGTGCCCGATGTTGGACTTCACCGAGCCCAGCCACAAAGGCCGTTCGCGGTCCTGGCCGTAGGTGGCCAGCAGGGCCTGCGCCTCGATCGGGTCGCCGAGGGTCGTTCCGGTGCCGTGGCCCTCGACCGCGTCGACGTCGGCCGGGCTGAGCCGGGCGTCGGCCAACGCCCTGCGGATCACGCGTTGTTGCGAGGGGCCGCTCGGGGCGGTCAGGCCGTTGGAGGCACCGTCCTGGTTGACCGCGCTGCCCCGGACGACCGCCAGCACCCGGTGGCCGTGGCGCCGTGCCTCCGACAGCCGCTCGAGAACGAGGACGCCCGCGCCCTCGGCCCAGCCGGTGCCGTCGGCCGCGTCGGCGTACGACTTGCAGCGGCCGTCGGCGGCCAGCGCCCGCTGCCGCGAGAACTCGACGAAAGTGCCCGGGGCCGCCATGACCGTGGCGCCGCCGGCCAGGGCCATGGAGCACTCACCGCGGCGCAGGGCCTGGGCGGCCAGGTGGAGCGCGACGAGGGAGGAGGAGCAGGCGGTGTCGACGGTCACCGCGGGGCCCTCGAAGCCGAAGACGTAGGAGATGCGGCCCGAGGCCACGCTGGAGGCGGTCCCGGTGGTCAGGAACCCTTCGAGTTCCGCGGGGAGTTGGCCGCCTGAGCCGTAGCCCTGGCCCATGACGCCGGCGAAGACACCGGCGTCCGTGCCCTTCAGGGACAGCGGGTCGACGCCCGCCCGCTCCAGGGCCTCCCAGGACGTCTCCAGAAGCAGCCGCTGCTGCGGGTCCATCGCCAGCGCCTCACGCGGAGAGATACCGAAGAAGCCCGCGTCGAACAGGCCTGCCTCGTGCAGGAAGCCGCCCCGGTCGACGTACGAGGTGCCGGGTTTCCCGGGGTCCGGGTCGAACAGGCCGTCGAGGTCCCAGCCCCGGTCGGCCGGGAAGCCGGAGACGGCGTCGCGGCCATCGACCAGCAACTGCCACAGCTCTTCGGGGGTGTTGACGCCGCCGGGCAGCCGGCAGGCCATGCCGACGATGGCGATGGGCTCCTGCGGGTCGGCGCCCGCCGCTTGCCCGGTGGGCGGTTCGGGGTCGGCGAGGGTGTCGTCGGGGCCGAGGATCGCGGTGCGCAGGTGGGCGGCCAGCTCCTGCGGGGTCGGGTGGTCGAAGGTCACGGTGGTGGGCAGGCGCAGCCCGGTGTGCTCGGTCAGCCGGTCGCGCAGGGCGACGACGGCGACCGAGGTCATGCCGAGGTCGCGGAACGCGCGGTCGGCCGGCAGGGGGGCTGCGTCGGGGCCGTGCAGGACGGTGGCGGCCTGCACGCGAACCAGGCGTTCGAGGAGGGCCAGTTGGGCTCGCCCGTCGAGGCCGGCCAGCCGTGTGCGCAGGGCGGCGGTGACCGCGGTGTCGGGGCGGGCCTGCGGGGCCGGTGGTTCGGTCAGGGCGAGGAGGAGGGCGGGGAGCGGCCGGGAGGGGTCGGGCGGGGCCGGGCGCGGGGCGAAGAGGGCCGGGGCGTCGCCGGCGAGGAGGACGTCGAACGCGGCCCGCAGGTCCGCGAGTCGGCTCGGGTCCTCCTCGCCGGCCCAGACGAGGCCGGCGGCGCGGCCCCGCGGCCTGCGGGCGTGCGTGACGGTGTCGGTGAGGGCGGCGCGCACCGCCCGGTCCGGGTCGCCCGGCGCGCCCAGGGTGGCGGAGCCGTCGGTGACGGTGACGAACTCGACGGTGTCGCCGAGGAGTTCGTCCAGCGTGCGGGCCAGGGCGGGGTCGTCGCCGGTGTGCACCACGAGACTCACCGGGTGGGCTTCGGCAAGAGCCGCGCGCACGCCGGACGCGTCGGCGGCGACGCTGCGAGGGCGGATGCCGGCGGGCCAGGCGTCCGGGTCGGTGCGGTCGGTCGTGCCGGGCGCGTGGACGAGCAGCAGGCGGTGGGCCTGGTGGTCGGTGGCGAGGTGGTGCGCGAGGGCGGCGCCGGAGGGGGTGTCCGTGCCGGTGACGACGACGGTTCCGGGACGCGCGGGGGCGGCGGGGCGCGGCCGGCCGTCCAGGGCGGTGCGCAGCAGTCGGGGAACCAGCAGGGCACCGCGTCGTACGGCGAGTTGCGGCTCACCGGAGGTGAGAGCGGCGAGCAGGGTCTCGGCGTCCGGGATCTCGGTGTCGAGGTCCATGACGGTGACCGTCGTGTGCCCGTCCGCCTGGAGCGACCGTACGGCGGCCCAGAGCGCGGCGCCCACGGGGTCGGGCGCGGTGTCGCCGGCGGGTGTGGCGTCCCGGGTGAGGACCAGCAGTGGTCCGGGCGCCGCCCCGCTGGTCACGTGTGCGGCGAGGAGGCGGGCCTCGGTGAGGGGGTCGGCGGTGGAGGCCGGTGGCAGCAGGACGGTCGGGCCGGGGGCGGCGCCGGGCGGGGACGCGAGGGCGGGACGGGATTCGGCGGGCACCCCTGCCACGCGCAGTGCGGCGACGAGCCCGGCGGCGTTCTCGCCGACCACGGCGCAGGCGGCCGGACGGGTGCCGTCGCCGGTGCCGGCCGGGGCGGGAAGCCACGCGGGGGTCAGCAGTGCGTCGTGGAGGCCGTCGGCCGCGTGGCGCGGCCAGTACGGCTGGGCCGCGAGGAGTCGGCGGACGATCTTCCCGGAGGCGGTGCGCGGGATGCGGGCGACCTCGTGGATCCGCTCGGGGATCTTGTAGGCGGACAGCCGGGCGCGGCAGTGGTCGAGCACGGCGGCGATGTCGAGGCCGTCCGGTCCCGGGACCAGCCAGGCGACGGGCACCTCGCCCAGGGTGGCGTGGGCGGCTCCGGCGACGCCGGCGTCGGCGACCCCGGGCGCGGTGCGCAGGACCGCTTCGACCTCGTCGGGGTGGATGTTCTCGCCGCCGCGGATGATCAGGTCCTTCAGCCGGCCGCAGACGGTGAAGTAGCCGGCCTCGTCCCGGCGGGCCAGGTCGCCGGTGCGGAACCAGCCGTCGCGCAGCGCGGCCCGGGTCGCCTCGGGGCTGTTGTGGTAGCCGGCCATGACGTTGGGGCCGCTGACCCAGACCTCGCCCTCGTGCCCGGTGGGCACGTCGGCTCCGGTACCGGGGTCGACGACACGGACGTCGACACCCGGTACGGGCAGCCCGCAGGAACCCTCGACGCGGGCGCCGTCCGGCGGGTTCATGGTGATGGCGCCGCAGGTCTCGGTGCTGCCGTAGGCGTCGACCAGCGGGACGCCGAAGGTCTCCTCGAAGGAGCGGCGCAGCTCGGAGCCGGTGACGGCGCCGCCGACGAGTCCGATGCGCAGGTGGGGCAGGGACAGGCCGGTGCGACGGGCGGTGGTGACGAGGTGGTGGTAGGTGGTGGGGACGCCCGCGAGGAAGGTGGCCCGCTGTGTGCGGAGCAGGTCGAGGACGTCGGCGGCGGAACTGCCGTCGGTGATGCGGGCGGTGGCCCCGACGCAGGTCACGGACAGGACGCAGGCGATGTGGGACAGACTGTGGAAGAGCGGCAGCGGCCACAGCACCCGGTCGTCCTGGCGCAGGTCCGGGATGGGTACGTAGCTGGCGGCGACCGACCAGAGGCAGTTGCGCTGGGTGGACAGCACGCCCTTGGGGCGCCCGGTGGTGCCGGACGTGTAGAACATCCAGGCCACCTCGTCCAGGCCGAGGTCGTCGGGGGCGGGGGTGCCGGGCTCGGTGACCGCGAGCTGGTCGTAGGGGTGGGCGCCGGGTGGCATGTCGGTGCCGCCGGCCACCAGGACGGTCAGGTCCGGGGCGGCGGCGGACACCCGTTGCAGAAACGTCCCTGCACTGCTCGCCGCGGCAAGGACGAACCGGGCGCCGCTGTCGGCGAGGAGATACTCCAGCTCGGCGGGCGCGGACCGCGGGTTCACCGGCACACCGATGCCGCCGGCGCGTACGACCGCGAGATACCCCTCCACCATCGCGACGGAGTTGCCCAGGCAGAGCGCCACCCGGTCGCCGCGGCGCAGACCGAGGCGCACGAGGTGTCCGGCGAGCCGCCGGGTGCGCGCCTCCAGTTCCGCGTAGGTGACCGCGCGCCGGTCGTCGGCGAAGGCCACCTTCTCCGGGATGTGGCGAGCGTGCTCGTGCAGCGTGACCGCGAGCGATGTGACCAGGTCGGAACGCACGCCTCTGACTCCTTCCACAGGGCGGCAGCGGTTACCGGGAGCGCGGGTCGAGGGCGGTCTCCGGGCGCGGCGCGGGCGGCTGTACGACGGTGGACAGCCGGCCGTCGTCCACACGGACGGGGCGGACATCCCTGGCGCCGCGGCGCGCGCGGCGGTAAGGCGCTCGGAGCGGGCGGGAGCGGCCGGTCCCGGCCGCCGCGGCGGACAGGGAGCCGTCCCACCGCCGGGGACGGCCGGGCAGGCCGGTCCGGGACGGTGGGAGCGGGCGGTCGTGGCCGGCCCGTGCGAGGTCGCAGGGGAGGCCGCCGTACCGCCGGACGTGGTCGGGGGGGGCGGACGGAGGTACTGCCGGGGCAGCGGGAGGCGCACGGGCTGGCCCGCGGGCTCACCAGGCGAGCGGAAGGCTCACCAGGCGACCGGGAGGTTCTTCAGGCAGAAGACGGATCCCCGGGTGCGCAGCGGGACCTCCTCGGCCGGCGTGGCGGCGCGGAGACCGGGGAACGCCCGCAGCAGTGCGCGCAGACCGGTGCGGAGTTCGAGGCGGGCCAGGTTCTGGCCGACGCACTGGTGGATGCCGTGGCCGAACGCCAGGTGTCCGGAGGTGTCCCGGTCGAGGTCGAGGCGGGCGGGGCAGCCGTACTTCGCGGGGTCGCGGTTGGCGGCCGGCAGGGACACCGTGACGGTCTCCCCCTTCTTCACCAGCCGGCCGTCCAGCTCGACGTCCTCCAGCGCGGTGCGGAAGATCTCGTACTGGTTGACGGTGACGTAGCGCAGGATCTCCTCCACCGCGGCGTCGACCCGGGTCAGGTCGGCGTGCAGGGCGGCGAGTTGCTCGGGGTGGTGCAAGAGAGCCATGACGCCGACGCTCAGCGCGCTCTCGGTGGTCTCGTATCCCGCGAAGAGCAACAGGGACACGATGTTGGCGAGTTCCTCGTCGGTGACGTCGCCGGCGGCCAGGAGCCGGCTGATGATGTCGTCACCGGGTTCTTTGCGCTTGCGCTCGATGGTCTCCCCGATGAGCGCGCCGACCTGCTGGTAGACCGCCATCGACTCCTCGATGGTCGCGTCCGGGTCATGGCTGACGGCGGGCGCGTCGGCGTACCGTTCGCGCTCCTCGTACGGCAGGCCGACCAGGTCGGACAGGATGCGCAGGACGAGCGGTTTGGCGAAGACGGCGAGCAGGTCGGCGGGCGCGCCGTGCTCGCGCATCTCCTCGATCTGCTCGGCGGCCACCGACTCGACACGCGGGGCGAGTTCGGCGATGCGCCGGACCGTGAACTCACCCGCCAGCATGCGGCGGAACCGGGTGTGGTCCGGCGGGTCCATATGGATGAACATGCCGGGCATCGCCGGGAACGGCGGTACGGGAGCACCGTACTTCGTGACGGGGAAGTGCCCGATCTCAAGGCTGTGGCTGAAGCGGGGGTCGCTGAGGACCTCCCGGACGATCCGGTGGCTGGTGGCGAACCAGCCGATGTGACCGTCCGGGTAGGCCATTCTCGCGAGCGGGCGCTCCTCCCGCAGGGTGTCGAGGATCGCGGGAGGGTCGAAGTGATGGGTGCGTGACCAGACTTCTTCGAAGGACAGCATCTCGCTCATGAAGCACCTTCCCCACAGTGTGCGAACGTGTCTGTCCGCGGAAATCCGCACCCCGCGCCTGGGGTGCGCCCGCCCGCGACGGTGGCGCCGGAGGTCAGACGGCCAGCTTGCGCAGGGTCTCCCGGGCGTCGGCGAGGGACTTCTCGCCGAGCGGCTTCAGCTGCGCCATGGCGGGGACGATCGCCGCGAAGGTGAGTTCGGCGTGCACGAACTTCAGGTTGTCGGCAAGACCGATGGAGCTGAGTACGGCCTTCAGGTAGGGCTCCTGGTAGTCCCAGCCGTCACGCGGGGTACCGGGTGCGTAGGAGCCGCCGCGCGCGGTGACGACGATGACGTTCTTGCCGCTCAGCTTGCCGGACTCGGCACCGGGGAGCAGCATGTGCGCCGGGATGACCAGCCGGTCGATCCATGCCTTGACGGACGACGGGATCGTGTAGTTGTACATCGGGATGCCGAGCACGATCGTGGTGGCCTCGCGCACCTCGGCGATGAGCGCGTCGGTGAGCGCCTGTTCCTCGGGGCTGACACCGTGCAGGTCGCCGCTGGGGTCGAAGAGCCATTCACGCACCTGGTGCGTGATGTGCGCGATGGGCTCGGCAGCGAGGTCGCGGTAGGTGTAACCGGCGTCGGAGTGGTTCTGCCGCCACTGGGTGACGAACTCGGCCGTGAGCTGCCGCGTCACGGACTCACCGGAGCGGATGCTCGCGTCGATGTGCAGAAGATGGGTCATGAGGTGACTCCTGGCCAATCGGTGTGGCTGTTCTGGCAACCCGCCCGGTCCCTTCCGGCCGGCGCTCGCCGGCGGGACGGCACAACACGGTGGGGAACGGTGCTGCTTCCCTTGCTGGAGGCTACGGGCAGGGACCGCCGCGGCGGCATCCCTCAGGTTGGTAGGGCGGTGGTGGCGGGGGCGGCGCGCAGCCGTCACCTCGCCTGACGGTCCGCGCCGACCGGTGGCTACCCGGCCCGCCGGGCCATGGACGGGCGGACCAGGAAGTCGGGCCCGCTCTCGCCGGGCCGGTCGCCGCGCTCCTCCAGCAGGATCCGGTTCCAGGAGCGGGCCAGTTCGACCCGCGAGGTCACGTCGAGCTTGCGGAAGATCTTCTTCAGGTGGAACGCCACCGTGTGGGGGGAGATGTAGAGCTGGCTGCCTACCCTGACGTTGGTGAGGCCCTGGCTGACCAGCTCGGCCACCGCGAACTCGGTGTCGGTGAGCCGGCTGACCCGGGTCCGGCCGCGGGCCGGGCGGCCGCCGTGGTCGTCGAGTTCGCGCAGCCGGCTCTGCACCCGCGCGAGGTCCCGGCAGGCCCCGGCGCCCAGGTAGGCGTCGGCGGCGCGGCGGAGCAGGTCGACGGCGCGGTCGCGTTCGGAGACGCGCGCGGAGCGGACGCCGCTCGCGTCCTCCAGGGCGGAGGCGCGGGACCACGCGTCCAGGTGCCGCTCCGACGCGGCCTCCAGCGCGTCCGCGTCGCGCGCGTACAGCCCGGCGGCGTGCTCGGCGGCCGCCTGGACGCTGCGGAAGCCGCGGTTCATGAGGGCGAGCCCGCCCATCGTGCGGGCGGCGCGTTCGGTGAGGTCCTCGTCACCGAGGCGCTGGCCGGCCCTGACCAGCCAGGGCGCCGCCGCGGGTTGGGAGACCAGCAACTCGCGCGTGAGCACGTCGTCGTGGAGGATGCCCTTCAGCAGGTGGGCCACGCTCTCGACGCCGTCGCGGGCCTCCAGGGCCTGGGTCGCGGCCCATACGCACTGCCCCGGGATGAGGTTCTCCTGCCCGAGCAGGGCCGCGTCCCGCAGCCGGTTGGCGTACAGCAGGCCGGTGGTCAGGTCCAGCGAGCGTACGGAGCACATGGCCATGACCACGTGTGCCCGTGGCGGGAGTCCGCGGTTGCCGGTCTGGGACGCCAGCCGGAGCCCGGTCTCGGCCGCGGCGGTCGCCTCCGTGAGCCTGCCCCCGGCGAGATGGATCTCCGCTTCGCACATCAGCAGTGCCGCCCGTACCTCGGGGCGGTGCGCCCCCTGGGCGCCGGACTCCTCCCCGGCGAGGAGCCGTTCGGCCGACCGGAAGCTGCGGACGCGCGTCAGCAGCGTCGCGTACCAGATGCGCGCCTCCAGCGGGACGTCACCGACGGGACGTTCCCTCCGGGCCGGTTCGGACACGGCGGCGGCTAACTCCATGCTTTTGCCGAGCCGTCCGTCGAGCCACAAGAGCGCTGATTCTGCGACGGAACGACCCGGCTCGCAGGACCATTCCAGAAGAGTTTGCTCGGAAATTACTGAATATCGCGGGGGCACTACAGACCTCTGACGTGTCATCGGGTGGCGTTGTGAACTCATGGGGTCTCGCTCTTCCCCATCGACCGTTTCTTCCGGACCGCCCATACGCTCCCTCGTCGTCCCCCCGTCGCGTATGTGATCCGGCCGTTGCCGACCGGCGGGGTGCCTGCCCCCCCTGGTGCGGCAGTCCAGGGCCGGCCCGGACGTGCCGAGAATCGTCCCGTGTTCGCTCACGTCCGCGGCCGAGCGCGATGGCGCACTTCACGGTTTCAGGAGCCGGCCGGCACAGCCCGATTTGATGAACGACATCCGCCCCCCGTTGGCCCGTGACCCAGTTGTCCGCGTTGCCTGCACGTGTGATGAACCGCGGTCGCGCACGAACGTCACAAGGCGGGCGAGGAAAGAACCCTCGCCACCAAGCTTGCCGATCCGTTCGCACAACGATACGTAGTCGTCCGGTGGAGTACCAGCAATCACTGTGACGCTGCCGTTAACGCTCCCCGACGAGTGACCGGCGCGCACTCGGCCGCGACGGCGTTCACCAATCCCCCACACAAGCCCGACCCGCGCCCGACGGCAAGTCGGCTCGCCGGTAGGCGCGCCCCGGGGCACGCGCCGGGCCGCTCCCCGCACCGCACGAATGTGACCAACGCCACGAAGAATCACGGGTGTTGATCCGCTGGGACCACGTCGGAGTTCGGCCACCGTGGCCGAACGGAACGCCCCGGCGGGGTGGCCCCGCGGTCAGCGGCCCGGCGCACGGGCAGACCACCCGCCCCTCCTGCCCCGGTACGCCGGTGCCGGTGCTCACGCGGCGGGGCACTCCGCGTTTCGGCCATCGGCGCGCCGGCCCTGACCCCGTGCGCGACAAGGGTCGGTGCACCGCGCACGCACCGGCAGACGCACTGTGCCGGGGTTCCGCACCCGACCGAAACACATGTGTTCGAAATGCGCGTCGGCTCGTTGAACTCCACGAGTCAGCCGTAGACCGCCGAGGGGGACCATGCTGACGACGGCCACGACACACCACTCCGGCATCCCCGGCCCGCCCTTCCCGCGACCGGAGACGAGGTGGGGGCATGACCGGCGCCGCACGCCGGACGCGGCGGACCCGGAGGCCGGCATCCTCATCGTGGACGAGCCGACCAGCGCGCTCGCCCCCGGGCCTCTCACCGACGGGATCTTCCGCAGGGTGTACGAACGGCAGGCCCGGCAGTTCGGGACCGCGGCCGTACCCGACCAGAGCCGCGGCCCGGCCACGGCCGTGGCGCCCTCGAACGAAGGAGCCGAATGACCACCACCACCGCCACGGCCGGCTACTGGGAACCGCTCTGGGCCGGCGGACGCGGATACCGGGGGATCTGTGACGCCGAGGCCACGCTGCTGGCGGACCATGTCGGGCCCGGCCGCGGACGCCCCGCTCTCGACATCGGCACCGGCGACGGCGCCCTCGCCCGCCACCTCCACCGGCTCGGATACCGCACCACCGGCGTGGACTTCGCACCCAGCGCCCTCGCCGCCGCCCGGCACGTCCAGGACGGTGACGGGCCGGCCTGGCATCTGATGGACTTCGCCGCCGGCGATCTCAGCTCCCTCCCGGAGCCCGCGTACAAGGTCGTCACCTGCCGCCTGGTCTACCGGTGGCTGGCGGACCAGCCGGCCTTCCTGGACCGCGTCCGGCGGATCCTCGCACCCGGCGGGACGTTCTGGGTCGTCACCGAGGTCGCCGGCCGCCGGGAGGCCGGCGACCCCTGCGCGGGCCTCGGGATCGGCCCCGCCGAGGCCGAGACGCTCACCGCGCGATGGTCCGTCGTCCGGACCGCCGATCTCGACGTACTGCGCTGCTACGCCCTGCGCCCCTGAACCCGCCCTGGGAGGACCCGTGTTGGACATCGAACAGCAGACACTCCTCGCATGGACCGCCTACGGAGCGCATCACCTGCGCCGCGGTACGCCCCTGCCGGAAGTGGACCGGATCACCTGGGGCCCGGCGGCGGACGGGCCCGGGGACGACCTCCTCGGGGACCTGCGGGGCCTGCGCGTCCTCGACCTCGGCTGCGGCACCGCCCGGCACGCCGCGTACCTGGCACGGGACCACCGCGCCCTGGTCGACGCCGTCGACACCTCCCCCAGTCAGATCGAGCGGGCCCGCGCCCGCTACCCCGGCGTACCGGGACTGCGGCTGATCCACGCCGACGCCGTCGACCACCTGGGCGCGGTCGCCCCGTACGACGTGATCCTCTCCCTCAGCGCGTTCCACTTCCTCGACCCGCACCGGCTCCTGCCCGCCCTGGCGACCGCCCTGAAGCCCGGTGGCCGGCTGTACTTCACCGTGCTGCACACCAACTCCCAGGGAAACGGCCCGACTTCGACTGTGACTCCACGCCCGGAGACCCTGCGGCCGGCGGGCGGCGGCGAACTCTCCATGCACATGTGGGTACTCGCGCCCGAGGTGTGGGAGGACCTGCTCGTGCGGTACGGGCTCCAGGTCCAGGGCGTCACCGCCCTCGACGCGCCGGAGGAGGACAACCACGCGTCCTACCGGCTGTTCGAGGTCCGCCGACCGGCCCGGATCAACGCCCGCCCGCGCACCGCCGCGCCACCCGCCGCCCATGCGGCGGTGGGCGTCGGCGCCGTGCTGTCCGGTCCCCGGGGACTGCTGCTGGGCCGGCACCGGCGGGAAACTCGGGAGCTGCCCGGCGGCACCGTGGAGCCGGGCGAGTCCCTTCAGGAGGCGGTCGTGCGCGAACTCGCCGAGGAGACCGGCCTGTTCGCGGACCCCGCCGACGTCCGCCTTCTCGGCATGCTTTTCGACCGGGTGGGCGACGTCGTCCGCCTCACCTTCGGCGCGCTGGTCACACGGTGGCTCGGAGAGCCGGCCGACCAGCCGGGCGAGAGCGTCGGCGACTGGCGCTGGTGGCCGCTGGACGCCCTGCCCCCGGACCTGTTCGAGTGCAGTGCCCAGATCCTCACCGCCTGGCGCCCCGACCTGCCGATCGACCACTCCCCCGCCCGCTTCACCCCGGTCACCGAGCCGCATCCGCCGACCACGGCATGACAGCCCGGGGGCCGGCGCCGTCGATGCGGCCCGAGCGCGTGCGCTCCGAGCGGGTGCGGCCCGAGCGGGTGCGGCCCGAGCGGGTGAGGTTCGTTTCGCGGTGCCGGTGATCGGTGACGAAGAACACGACTGACGAGAACGGGCGCGTACAGAACCCAGCAGAGAGCCCATGCACAGGCACACCGACCCCGGGCCGGAGCGTCCCGACCACGCCGTGGCGGCCGGTCGGTCCTCCGCGTGGATGGACGCGATGATGCGCGACCTCGCGGCGTGTCCGCCGGGTCCCCGGCGCCAGGCCCTGCGGGACGCGGCGATCCTGGCCCTCCTGCCGCTGGCGGGGCGCGTGGCACGCCGCTTCCGGGGGCACGGCGAGCACGTCGACGACCTGGTGCAGGTGGCCTCGCTCGGCCTGGTCCGGGCGGTGGACGGATTCGTCCCCGCCCGGGGGCACGCTTTCCTCTCGTACGCGCTTCCCACCGTCGTCGGTGAGGTCAGACGGCATCTGCGCGACCGGGTGCCCATGATCCGGCTGCCCCGGCCGATCCAGGAGGCCTGCGGCCCGGTCGTCCGGGCGCTGGAGGAACTGGAACAGCGGTACGGGGGCGTCCCGCCCGGCGTGGAGCAGATCGCGGCGCACCTCGGGATGCAGACGGCGCTGGTGGCGGCCACGTTGCGCGCGTTGCGGGAGTGCCGCCCCGCTCCCCTGGACGCGCCGGGCGGTGGCGTTCAGGGGCAACCGGCGGTCTGCCGGACCGGCTTCGAGGGCCGGGGTCCGGACGATGTGGTCGACGTGCTGGCCCTGGCCTCGGCCGTACGACGGCTCACCGCGCTGGAACGGCGCGTCCTGCATCTGCGGTTCTACCAGGAGCAGACTCAGCAGCAGATCGCCGACGCCGTCGGTCTGTCACAGGGGCAGGTGTCCCGCGTCCTGGCGCTGTGCTGCCGGCGGCTGCGTCAGGCGCTCAGCTCCGTACCGGAACGTCCCGCGCCCGGTCCACGACCGCTGCCGCCGTCCCGGCCGTGCCCGGGAACGCCATCCGCCGTGCGGCCTCCCACCGGCGGGCCGGCAGGGCGGCGTCCCGGGCCGCGAGCCGGTCCGGGAGACGGGGCCGGACCTGGCTCTCCTCGTAGCTGAGGTGCGTACGGTTCAGGCCGGGCGGCGTCCTCCATGAACGCCCGGTAGGTGGCGATGCCCTCGGCGGTGCGCAGGTCGAAGCTGATGCGGGAGTGGATGCAGCCCTGGCCGAAGTGGCCGTACATGGCGCCGTCGAGGCCGTGCCGGTCCATCACCCGGCGCAGGCCGCGCACATACTCGCCGAGCCGGTCCGGGGATACGGCGGAGTCCTCCCAGCCGGGCCGGTGGTCCTTGCCGTCGGGGGGAACGCGGTGGAGCCCAGTCCGCTCTCCCGGATCGCCCAGAGGTGCTCGCTGGTGCCGCCCTCCTGCTCGCTCTCGGCGATCCGGATGCGGTCGCGGTCGTATCCCTTGTCGTCGGTGCGCCAGTCGGTGAAGGCGTGGGCCTGTGCGACGGACTCCTCGGCGCTGTCCGCGCCGAACTGCACCACCAGCCAGGCCCCGCCACCGGGATGCGGCAGCTCCTGGATGTTCTGCGTGTTCATGTTCTGCAACTGCTGGTCGCGGATGAGTTCCTCGTCCAGCGCCTCCAGGCCGATGGGCCGGAAGCGTTCGACGATCTCCTCGCAGTGCTCGGCCGCGTCGGTACTCCACGACGACGGTGGTGCGCTGCAGGAGCGCCGGGGTGAGCATGAGGACCGCCTGCAGGGCGGTGGCGCAGGTGCTCTCGGTGCCGACCAGGGCGCGGGCGACGTCGAAGCCGCGTTCGGGCAGGAGTTCGTCCAGGGTGTAGCCGGACACCCGGCGCGGCACCTCCGGCGCCGGGCGGAATCCGGCCCGGATGGCATCGTCGTACTTGTCGCGCAGGTCGCGCAGCGCGCCGTAGATCTCGCCCTTGCGGCCGCCCGCGGCGATGATGGCGTCGAGGTGCTTCTCCTCGTCCACCCCCACCCAGAAGCGGGCGCCGTCGTAGGTGACGATCTCCAGGGCGTGCACGTTGTCGCTGGTGCGCGGGCCGGGCCCCTACAGCTGTGACTGCACCGAGTGGATGCCGCAGGAGTTGTTGCCGATGTTCCCGCCGATCAGGCACCGGGAGTGGGTGGAGGGGTCGGGTCCGAAGACCAGGTCGCAGTGGCCCGTGTGGCGGTTCAGCTCCTCGTTGATCACACCCGGCGCGCAGGTGACCAGCCGGCGGCGGGGGTCTGTCTTCCCGATGCGGGTGAGGTACTTGGAGTGGTCGATCACCACGGCCTCGTCGACCGTCTCTGCGGACAGGCTCGTCCCGCCGCCCCGGTTGAGGATGGGGGCGCCGAAGTGATGGCAGATCTTGTGCACCGCGACGACCTCGTCCAGGGTGCGCGCGACGACGACACCGATCGGCACCTGCCGGAAGTGGGACGCGTCCTGGGCGTACCGGCCCAACGAGGCGGTGTCGAAGCGGACTTCGCCTTCGACGGCCCCCGCAGGGCCTTCTCCAGCTTGCCGACGTCGATGGTCTCGCGGGCGCGCGGTGCTCCGGGGATCTGCGGATGTGTCTTGGCCGGGATCTCACGTGTCGTCCGGCGGGTTGGCTTCGCCGTCGCTCTGCTCTCTCCTTTGCGAGCCTGGTCAGACGGTCCGTCGTCCGTACACCCGGTAGCGCTCGGCGTCGGACCACTTGACGTCCAGGCCGAGGCCGGGCCGCCCGGTGTCGGGGCGCAGGGCGCCGCCGTCAGGTGACAGGGTGCCGTCGAACAGCAGGCGCTCGATCCGCACGTGGTCGTGGAAGTACTCCAGGTGCCGCAGCCGGCGCACGGCGCAGAAGGCGTGGGCCGAGATCGCCGGCGCGCAGTGGGCGGACAGGTCCAGGTGGTGGGCGGCGGCCAGGCCGGCCGCTTCCAGCAGTCCGGTGATGCCTCCGCAGCGGGTGACGTCGGCCTGCAGGCAGTCGACGGCGGATCCGGTGACGAGGCCGGTGAAGTCCCGGGTGGTGTACGCGTATTCGCCCGCCGCGATCTCCAGCCGCTCGGGGCCGTGCTCGCGCAGCATGCGCAGGCCCGCCAGGTCGTCGGAGCTGACGGGCTCCTCGAACCAGCGCACGTCCCACTCGTCGTGGAAGCGGCGGGCCCAGTACAGGGCCTCCTTGCGGCCGAGGGCCCCGTTGGCGTCGGTGAAGACCTCCGGCTCGTCGCCGATCGCGGAGCGGACGGCGGTCAGGCGCTGCGGGTCGCGTGCCGGGTCCCGGGAGGTCTTGAGCTTGACACGGGGGATGCCCTGCTCCACCCAGCCGGAGAGCTGGTCGGTGAGGCGGTCCAGGGGGTAGTTGGTGAATCCGCCGCTGCCGTAGACCGGGACCCGGTCGTGCCAGGCCGGAAGGAGGTGGAGCAGCGGCAGGTCCAGCAGCCTCGCCTTGAGGTCCCACAGCGCCACGTCCACGGCTGACACCGCCATGGCGGCGACGCCGGGGCGGCCGGCGTTGCGGATCTGCCGGTCCATCCGCTGCCACAGCGCGGCGGGCGAGGTGACGTCCTGTCCCCGCATGCCCGCGGCGAGCTTGGAGTCGACGAACGAGGCCACCGAGACGTCCCCGTAGGTGTAGCCGAGCCCGGTGCGGCCGCCGGCCCCCACCCGGACCAGGACCAGGGTGGTGGAATCCCACTCCAGGGTGCCGTCCTGCTCCGTGCCGGCCGGTCCGTCGGTCGGCACCTCGAAGGCGTGCACGTCGACCGAGTCGATCCGGCAGGCCGTCAGGCCGGCGACGCCTTCGCCGCTCAAGAGTGCCGTCCCGGCAGATGCTCGGCAGCCTCCGCCAGTTTCTGCCGTACGCCCTTGGCGGCGATGCCCGCGCGCTCCGGATCGCGTACGGCGGCCTTGGCGGCCTTCTTGCCCTGCGCCAGCATGATGTGCGGCGGGATCGGCGCGATCTCCTGGTCCACCTTGAACTCCAGCACCACCGGCACGTCCGAGGCGAGCGCCTCCTCCCACGCCTTGCCGACCTTCCTGGGCTTGTCGCAGTGGATGCCCTTCAGGCCCAGCAGCTCGGCGTACCTGGCGTAGGGCACGTCCGGGATGTACTGCGAGCCCGGGAACTTCGGGTCGCCGGCCATGGCGCGCTGTTCCCAGGTGACCTGGTTGAGGTCCTGGTTGTTGAACACGCAGAAGACGAACGGCGCAGGACCGGAGAGCCGGTCCAGATACCGCTTGACGGTGATCATCTCCGCCATGCCGTTCATCTGGAAGGCCCCGTCACCGACGAAGGCGATCACCGGCCGGTCCGGGTGGGCGAAGCGGGCGGCGATCGCGTACGGGGTCCCCGGGCCCATCGTCGCGAGCGTCCCGGACAGCGATGCCCGCATGCCGCCCCGCAGCTTCAGGTGCCGGGCCCACCAGTTGGTGCCCGAGCCGGAGTCGGCGGTGAGGATGCAGCCGTCGGGCAGCCGGGGGGAGAGTTCCGCGGCCACCGCCTCCGGGTTGATGGTGCCGCCGAAGTGCTGCCCGGCCCTCTTGGCGCAGATCGCGTCCCATTCCCGGACGTCCTCCTCGATCTGCTTGCGCCAGGCCCGGTCCTCCTTGCGTTCGAGCAGCGGGAGGAGAGCCTTGAGGGTCTCCTTGGAGTCGCCGACGAGGTGGGCGTCCATGGGGTAGCGGATGCCGATCATCCGCCCGTCGATGTCGATCTCCACACCGCGGGCCTGCCCCTCGTCCGGCAGCCACTCCGCGTACGGGAAGCTGCTGCCGATCATGAACAGGGTGTCGCAGTTCTGGATCATGTTGTCGCTCGCCTTGCTGCCGAGCAGTCCGATGGGGCCGGTCACGAACGGCAGGTCGTCCGGCAGCACCTCCCGGCCCAGCAGCGCCTTGGCGACCCCCGCGCCCAGCAGCTCGGCCGCCTCCACGACCTCGCTCCCGGCATGCGCGGCGCCCTGGCCGATGATCATGGCCACCTTGGTGCCGGCGTTGAGGACGTCCGCCGCCTTGCGCAGCTCGCCGGCGTCGGGCAGCAGGCGCGGCCGGCTCCAGCCGACGCTGGAGAACACCGACCCGTGCGTCTTCGGCGGCGACGGCTGGGCGTCCTCCTCCTGGACGTCCTCGGGGATGATGACCGTGGCGACACCCCGCATGGTGAGCGCCGTCTTGAAGGCGCGGTCGATGACGTGCCGCGCCTGTCCCGGATGGACGATCATCTGGCAGAACTCGGAGACGTCCGCGAAGAGCTGGGCGAGGGGGATCTCCTGCTGGTAGTGGGCGCCGAGGGAGAGCCGTTTCTGCTGGCCGACCACGGCGACCACCGGCTGGTGGTCCAGCTTGGCGTCGTACAGCCCGTTGAGCAGATGGACCGCGCCCGGCCCCGAGGTCGCCGTGCAGCAGCCGACCTCGCCGGTGAACTTGGCGTGCGCACACGCCATGAACGCCGCCATCTCCTCGTGCCGCGTCTGGATGAACTCGGGGCTGCCCTTCGCCCGGTCGAAGGCGCCCAGCAGGCCGTTGATCCCGTCCCCGGGATAGCCGTACACCCGCTCGATCCCCCACTCCCGCAGTCGTTCCAGTACAAAGTCGGCCACCAGCGTCATGACTTGCTCTCCCTCGGACACGCACCTCTGCCGTCGGGACGGGGTGACCCGCCGCCCCGCTTCCGTAAACAGGCGGCTGCTCCGCTGCCCGGACGGGATGCCGCCGCGGCGGGGTGCGGGGCGCGGTGCCGGGGGCGGTGGGTGCCTGCCCGGCGGGTTCCGCGGCGTCGTGCGCCGCCTGGCGGGCGCGCGCGGGGGCGGGGGGCTCCAGGTGGGCGAGTGTCTGCCGCAGCTGGGCCAGGCACCGGGCGAGCAGGCGGGACACGTGCATCTGGGAGACGCCCACGGCCGTGGCGATCTGCTGCTGTGTCTGGTCGTGGAAGAAGCGCAGGACGAGGATGCGGCGCTCACGGTCGGGGAACTGCCGCAGTGCCGTGAGGAGTTCCACCCGTTCGGCGGCGGCTTGGAGCCCGGGGTCGGGACCGCCGAGCACGTCGCCGAGGCCGGCCGGCGCGTCGTCGGAGCCGTCCGGCGGTGCGTCGAGCGAACGGGGACGCAGCGCGCCCCGGGAGCGCACCGCCTCGGCGACGGCTTCCTCGGGCAGGTCCACGGCGCGGGCCAGCTCGGCCGTGGTGGGCGGGCGCCCGTGGTGCCGCTGCTCCAGCTCCCGCTGCGCGCGCTCGACCTGCTGCCGTGTCTCCTGCACGGAACGCGGCAGCCGGACCAGTCCGGTGCGGTCCCGCAGATGCCGCTTCAGCTCCCCGGTGATCTTCGGCAGCGCGTACGACAGGAACGCGTGGCCCTTGTCGGGGTCGTAGCCGTCGATGGCCTTGACCAGCCCCACGCAGGCCACCTGGACGAGGTCGTCCTGCTCCTCCACGCCGATGCCGCGGTACCTGCCGGCGATCCGGCGCGCCAGGGGAAGCAGCGCGCGGACGGCGTCCTCGCGGGCCGCCTGCCGGGCCCGGCCCCTGGGCAGCCGGCTGATCCCGGCGACGCGCTCGTCGATCTCCTGCGAGGAGAGGGCGGCGCCGCGGCGGCGCACCGGCGGGGGGAGGGCGCTGAGAGGAGTCATGTGGGCCTCTGCTCCTGATTCGGCTGGGGGCAGTGGCTGGGTTTCCCGCTTCCGTTGCGCTATGCAAGGCTCACCCGATCGGCTGCCCGGCCACCCCTTGGCGGCCGTACGGCGAGCCGTCGGCACCGCGGGGCGCGGGGCGGGGGCCTTGCGCCCCGGGACCGGATGCTGCTGACGGCGGTGACGGAGACACCGACGATCCACAGGTCCGTACCCACGGACGGCGAGTAGTCCCGGTCGGGCATGGGCGGACAGGAGGACCAGCCGTCTGCGTGGGCGCCGTCGGACGCCGCGAAGCCCGACAGCACCGTCACCGCGCGGCACACGTAGAGCCAGAAGGCGAGCAGGGTGGTGCGGGGCATCGCGCGTGGGCCGGTGGGCCGGTGGGCCGGTGGGCCGGTGGGCCGGTGGGCCGGTGGGCCGGTGGCGGGCATCGTCCTGGCGGGGCAGAGGGCGTCTCCCGCATCTTCCGGGAGACCGGTGACGCCGGGGCAAGCCGGTGCGGCCGGGAGGCACGTGCGGTGCCCGGGGTCCGGTGGGCGGATGTGGTCCTGGCGGAGCAGGAGGCCGTTTCCCGGACGGGCGAGCGGGAAAACCCGAGTGCCATGGAAGACCGAGCGGACAAGCCGCCGCGTGCGGCGAACGGCCTCTGCCCTCCGTGGGTGCTGCGGGAGTACGCGGTCCTCGCCGACGGCGAACGCGGCGCCGTCGTGGACCCGCAGGGGCGGATCGTATGGCTGTGCGCCCCCCGCTGGCACAGTGACGCGCTGTTCTCCGCCCTCATCGGCGGCGCCGGGTACTTCGGGGTGGAACCGGAGGACCCCTGGCACGTCTGGGGCGGCTACTACGAGGACGGCACGCTGATCCGGGTCAGCCGCTGGCTGACCGCGGACTGCGTGATCGAGTGCCGTGACGCGCTGGCGATGCCGGCCTCGACGGACCGCCTGGTGCTGCTGCGCCGGATGCGGGTGGAGGAGGGCGAGGCACGGCTGCGGGTGCGGCTCGATCCGCGGCCCGGCTTCGGTGCGGGCCGGGTGCGCGGTCCCCGGCTGGCGGACGGGGTGTGGCTCGCGGACGCGGGCGGTCTGCGGCTCCGGCTGAGCGGAGCGCACCGGGCGGCCTGGGACCCCGAGTCGGGGCTGCACGGTACCGTCCGGCTGCGCAAGGGCGATCACCACGACCTCGTGCTGGAGGTGTCGGAACCGGAGAGCACCGCCCGGCTGGACGCCGACCGGCTGTGGGCGCGGACGGAAGACGCCTGGCAGCGGTCCGTGCCGGATTGCTCCGGCCTGGCCGC
Source organism: Streptomyces sp. NPDC104106 (assembly GCF_055584345.1). Lineage (NCBI taxonomy): Bacteria > Bacillati > Actinomycetota > Actinomycetes > Kitasatosporales > Streptomycetaceae > Streptomyces > Streptomyces sp. NPDC104106. The sequence goes on along the minus strand of NZ_JBVJMF010000025.1, from coordinate 109,537 downwards.
ACCGCGCGACGCCCGGCACGCCTACGCCGTGCTGCGGGGCCTGACGAGTTCCTCGGGCGGGATGGCCGCGGCCGTCACGACCTCCCTGCCGGAACGGGCGAACGCCGGCCGCAATTACGACTACCGCTTCGCCTGGCTGCGCGACCAGAGCTGGGCCGGCCTCGCGGTCGCCGCGCACGGCCCGCACGACCTGCTCGACAGCGCGGTGCGCTTCACCGCCGAACGCGTCCTCGCCGACGGCGACGGCCTCCACCCCGCCTACACCGTCGACGGCGGACGCGTACCGCCGGAACGGCGGCTGCCGCTGCCCGGTTACCCCGGCGGCAACGACCGGATCGGGAACCATGCGGCCGAGCAGTTCCAGCTGGACACGTTCGGGGAGGCGCTGCAGTTGTTCGCCGCCGCCGCGCACCTCGACCGGCTCACACCGGAGGCGGAGCGGGCGGTCACGGTCGCGGCCGACACGGTGGAGCGCAACTGGCGACGGCCCGACGCCGGGCTGTGGGAGCTGGACGAACGGTGGTGGACCCAGTCCCGGCTGAGCGTGGTCTGCGGCCTGCGGCAGGTGGCGGGGGCGCTGCCGGGGCGGACGGCGGAGCGGTGCGCGGCGCTCGCCGAGGCCGTCTACGCCGAGACCCGCCGGCGCTGTCTGCGCGCGGACGGACCGTGGCGCCGGGCCGCCGACGACGACGGCCCGGACGCCGCCCTGCTGACCCCGCTGGCCCGTGGTTGTCCGTCCGCCGACGACCCGAGCGCCGCGGCCACCCGCCGCGTCGTCGAGGAGCAGCTGGCCGAGGACGGGTACCTGTACCGCTTCGCCCACCCGGGCATGGACCTCGGCGAGGCCGAGGGCGCCTTCCTGCTGTGCGGCTTCACCATGGCGCTGGCCACCGACCGGCTCGGCGACCGGACCGGGGCCCTGCGCTGGTTCGAACGGACCCGGGCGGCCTGCGGGCCGTCCGGGCTGTTCGCGGAGGAGTACGACGTGCGTCAGCGCCAGCTGCGCGGCAACCTGCCTCAGGCCTTCGTCCACGCCCTGCTGCTGGAGTGCGCCGCCCGTCTCAACGACGCCGCCACGCTGCCGCGCTGAGACAGCGGGCGCAGGCCCACGGCGAGCGCCGTACCGGCGGTGCCCGCGGCGGCCGCCGCGAGGACGAGCGGACGCCGGTGGCGCGAGGCCCAAAGCTGGAGGCTGCGGGAGTGGGCCTCCTGGTCGAAGATCCCGTGCGGACCGTGGTCGGCGCCGTGGGTGTCGTCGACCGGCTTCCAGAGATTGGCGGGGCGCGAGGGGTCGACGGGCTGGTCCGTCTGCTGCGAGTCGTACGCGGTGCGGGCCAGGTACCGGTCCAGCAGGCCCGCGGCGAACCGCTGGGCCAGCAGCGTGGCGACTGTGGAGCCGCCGATCCAGTGCTCGCGCCGCTCGGGGTGGTCGGCCGCGTACAGGATGCCCTCGGCGGCGACTTCCGGCTGGTAGACCGGGGCCACCGGCCGGGGGTGCCGGGGCAGGCGGGTCAGCACCCAGCTGAACTGGGGCGTGTTCACCCCCGGCAGGTGCGCCGTGGTCACCCGCACCCCGCTGCCCTCGTGCATCAGCTCGCAGCGCAGGGAGTCGGTGAAGCCCCGGATCGCGGCCTTGGCGCCGCAGTAGACGGCCTGAAGCGGCACGCTGCGGTAGGCCAGGGCGGAGCCGACCTGCACGATCGTGCCCCGGTCACGCGGCACCATGCGGTGCAGGGCGGCCAGGGTGCCGTGGACGAAGCCGAGGTACGTCACCTCGGTGGCCCGCCGCACCTCGTCCGGGCGGATCTCGGTGACGGGCGCGAACAGCGTGGCGAACGCGGCGTTCACCCACACGTCGATCGGTCCGAGCTGCTCCTCCACCTGGCGCGCGGCCGCCTCCACGGCCTCGGGGTCCGCGACGTCGACGACGAGCGGCAGGGCCTGCCCGCCGGCCGTGCGGACCTCGTGCGCCGCCTGCTCCAGCCCCTTCTGGCCGCGGGCCAGCAACGCCACCGCCGCCCCGCGCGCGCCGAACGCGCGGGCCGTGGCCCGGCCGACGCCGGCGCTCGCGCCGGTGACGACCACGACCTGCGGGCCGCCGCGCGGGCCGTCCTGGCGGGTGCCGCTCACTTCTGCCCCCGGCCCGGGAGGTGTTCGGCGTACTCGGTCAGCTTCTGCCGTACGCCCCTGGCGGTGATGCCGGCCTTCTCCGGGTCGTGGAGCGCGGCCTTGGCGGCCTTCTTGGCCTGGGACTTCATGATGTGCGGCGGGATGGGCGCGATCTCGTTGTCCACTTTGAACTCCAGCACCACCGGCTTGTCCGAGGCGAGCGCCTCGTCCCAGGCCGAGCCGACCTTGTCCGGGTCTTCGCAGACGATGCCCTTCAGTCCGAGCAGCTGGGCGTAGGCCGCGTAGGGGATGTCCGGGATCTCCTGGGACGCCGGATACTTGGGGTCGCCGGCCATGGCGCGCTGTTCCCAGGTGACCTGGTTGAGGTCCTGGTTGTTGAAGACGCAGAAGACGAAGGGCGCGGGCCCGGACAGCCGGTCGAGGTACCGCTTGACGGTGATCATCTCGTTCATGCCGTTCATCTGGAACGCTCCGTCGCCGACGAACGCGATCACCGGCCGGTCCGGGTACGCGAACCGCGCCGCGATGGCGTACGGGGTCCCCGGGCCCATCGTCGCGAGCGTCCCGGACAGCGATGCCCGCATGCCGCTGCGCAGCTTCAGGTGCCGGGCCCACCAGTTGGTGCCCGAGCCGGAGTCGGCGGTGAGGATGCAGCCGTCCGGGAGGCGGGGCGACAGCTGGGCCGCGACCGCCTGCGGGTTGATGGTGCCCTCGAAGTGCTCGCCCGCCCACCGGTCGCACAGGTCGTTCCATTCACGGACGTCCTTCTCGATCCGCTCCCGCCAGTCGCGGTCCTCCTTGCGCCGCAGCAGGGGGATCAGCGCGCGCAGCGTCTCCTTGGCGTCGCCGACGAGGTGGGCGTCCATGGGGTAGCGGACGCCGATCATCCGCCCGTCGATGTCGATCTCGACACCCCGGGCCTGCCCCTCGTCGGGCAGCCACTCGGAATAGGGGAAGCTGCTGCCGATCATGAAGAGGGTGTCGCAGTTCTGGATCATGTCGTCGCTCGCCTTGCTGCCGAGCAGCCCGATGGGGCCCGTCACGAACGGCAGGTCGTCCGGCAGCACCTCCCGGCCCAGCAGCGCCTTGGCGACCCCCGCGCCGAGCAGATCCGCGGCCTCGACGACTTCCTTCTGGGCCCCCGCCGCGCCCTGTCCCACCAGCATCGCGACCTTGGAGCCCTCGTTCAGTACGTCCGCGGCACGGCGCAGTTCGTCGGGGTCGGGCAGGACGCGCGGGCGGCTCCAGCCCACGCTGGAGAAGACGGAGCCGTGCGTCTTCGGCGGCGACGGCTGGGCGTCCTCCTCCTGGACATCGTTGGGGATGATGACCGTGGCGACGCCGCGCGTGGTCAGGGCCGTCTTGAAGGCGCGGTCGATGACATGCCGGACCTGCGCGGGATGCACCACCATCTGGCAGAACTCGGAGACGTCCGCGAACAGGCGCTCCAGATCGACCTCCTGCTGGTAGTGGGCGCCGAGGGAGAGCCGTTTCTGCTGGCCGACCACGGCGACCACCGGCTGGTGGTCCAGCTTGGCGTCGTACAGCCCGTTGAGCAGATGGACCGCGCCCGGCCCCGAGGTCGCCGTGCAGCAGCCGACCTCGCCGGTGAACTTGGCGTGCGCACACGCCATGAACGCCGCCATCTCCTCGTGCCGCGTCTGGATGAACTCGGGGCTGCCCTTCGCCCGGTCGAAGGCGCCCAGCAGGCCGTTGATCCCGTCCCCGGGATAGCCGTACACCCGCTGGACACCCCACTCGGTGAGGCGTTGCAGCACATAGTCGGCGACTTGGGTCATGAGGGTCCTCCTGAGCCAGAGGTGTGCGGGGTCGGGCCTCTGGGTTGCCACAGCGCGTCGCGCGTAAACCACGCCGGGCCGGCCGCCGGCGCGCGGGCGGCGGGCAGGCCGGGGACGCGGGCCGCGCCCGGTCAGGGGGTCGCCCCCGGCGCCGTGCGGTCGTTGTGCCAGGCGATGGCGCGTCTGATCTCCGGCTCGTGCAGGCCGGTGCGGCGCTGGAGTTCCACGAGCGTGAGGACGGGCGGCCCGGCGGTCAGGGCGCGGGTGATCTTCGCTGCCCACAGCTCCTCCTGGACGAAGGGGCGGCTGCGGTAGATCTCCCGCATGACCGCGAGGTGGTCCTCGCCGCACGCCGTGATGAGCCGCAGGCCGTCGAACCAGTCGTTGCGGGGGTTCACGCTGGAGGAGTCGGGCACGTAGCCGCGCCGTGCCTCGTCCTGCGGGAGGGTGACCGCGCACAGGTCGCACAGCTCCAGGCGGACCGCCCGCCTCCGGTCCGCCTTCTTCCTCTTCCACCGCATCTGCACCCCGTCGGTCCTCGCCGCCGCGCTCGCAGGGAGGGGGCCGCGCCAGCCGGCGACGCTGCGGGCCCCGGCCCGTCGGGTGCCTGTTCCGCCCGCCCGCGAAACGGACACCTCCCATCATTCCCCCCGGACATCCGGGGACAAAACGGCACCGAAGTGTGCGTACGAGCGGCCCGGCCGGGTACTCGCGAGCGCTGAGTCCGCAGTGAGGAGGGACCATGGCCACACTGACCAGGCCGGCCGCGCTGAACACGGTCACCAGGCCGCTGCTCGCCGGGAAGGCGGCGAAGGGCGTGACGACCACCGCCCCCGCCTGGTCCCGGCGGGTGGCACGCACGCTGAGCGGGGAGAACGTCGTCGACGTGCTCACCCGCCAGCACCGGCAGATCAAGCTCGGCTTTCTGCGTGCCGCGCTGCCGGGCCCGTGGCGCCGCCGGAACTTCGAGCGGTTGATGCGTCTGCTCGCCGTGCACGAGGCCGCCGAGGAGGCCCATGTCCACCCCGTCGCGCGCCGCGCGCTCCAGCACGGCCGGGAACTGGCCGCCCGGCGGCGCCACGAGGAGAAGGACGCGAAACAGGTGCTGGTGACGCTGTGGCGGACCGGCCCGGACGGCGCCGGGTACCTGCGCCTGCTGAACGAGGCGCGGCGCGCGGTCACCCGGCACGCCGCGCGTGAGGAGCGCGAGGAGTTCACGGCGCTGCGCAAGGCGGTCAGCCCGTCGCGGCTGCGCATGCTGGGCGCCGAGGTGAAACTGACCCAGGTCTACGCGCCCACCCGGCCGCACCGCTGGGTCAACAACGAGGCCGCGAACAAGCTGGCCGCGCCGGTCCTCGGCCCCGTCGACCGCGCACTCGACGCCGTCCGCCACCGCCGGGCCGCCTGAAACGTCCTGCTGTCAGGCCCGACCTGTCACGCCTGACCGTCATGCGTGACAGGTCAGGCCTGTTCGACCGTCGCCGTCACCGGCGTTCCGGCCTCCACGGTGCGGCTGACGGTGCACAGGCGGTCGTGGGAGGTCTTCACCGCCCGGGGCAGGATCGCCCGCGCCCGCTCGGCGCCCTCGCCGTCGGGGAAGGTGACGTGGAAGGTCACCGCGAGGTCGGTGAGGCGGTTGCCGAGGTCGTCCTCGACCTTGGTGCCCTGGACGGCGACGGTGAAGGCGCTGGGCTCCGCGTGCCGGCCGGTGGCGATGTCCACGTCCACCGCCGTGCAGCCGCCGAGCGCCGCGAGCAGCAGCTCGACCGGGGTGAACGCGGTGTCCCCGGCGGCCCCGGTGCCGAAGGCGATGGTGCCGCCGCGGACGTTCGTCGCCGTGAAGTGGCCGGTGCTGGTGCGCTCGACGGTGACGGAGCGCAGGGAGTTGTCGGTCATGCCGGTGACCCTAACGGGCGCGGCCTGCACCGCACGGGCAGCCACCTCACCAGCAGATGACCTTGCCGGGATTGAGCAGGCCGCGGGGGTCCAGGGCGTCCTTGACGGCCTGGTGGAGGGCCATCACCTCCGGGCCCACCTCGGCGCGCAGCCCCTCCCGCTTGAGCAGGCCCACGCCGTGCTCCCCGGTGACGGTGCCGCCCAGCGCCAGCGCCTCGGCGATGATCTCGTGGAAGGCTGCCTGCGCCCGCTCGCGGGCCGCCTCGTCGCCCGGCCGCGTGATCAGCAGCGGGTGCAGATTGCCGTCCCCGGCGTGTGCGATGTTCGCGATGAGCGTGTCGTGCCGCTCGGCGATGGCGTGGATGCGGCCGAGCATCTCCGGTACGGCCGCCTTCGGGACGCAGATGTCCTCGGTGAGCACCGGGCCGAGGCGTTCCACGGCCGGGTAGGCGAGCCGGCGCGCCTCGAACAGCGCCTCCGCCTCCCCCGGGTCGGTGGAGCGGGCCGCCCAGGTGGCGCCCGCCTCCTCGAAGCAGCGCAGGATGGTGTCGGCCTCCTCCTGCCCCGCCTTGCCGGGCGCGTCGGTGCGGCCGAGCAGGACGACGTCGGCGTCGGCGGACAGCCCCATCCGCTTCCACGCGTCGACGGCCTCCAGGCAGTACCGGTCGATGAGTTCGAGGGCCGAGGGGACGATCCCCGCGGCGGCCACGGCGGCGACCGCGCGCCCCGCGTCCACGAGGGACGCGAAGTGCCCGGCGACCGTGTGCTCCGGCGGCCGGCCGGGCCGCAGCCGGAGCGTCACCTCGGTGATCACGCCGAGGGTGCCCTCGGAGCCGACCAGCAGGCCGGTGAGGTCGTAGCCCGCCACGCCCTTGGCGGTGCGGCGGCCGACCCGCACCAGCTCTCCGGTGCCGGTGACGAACTCCAGGCCCAGCACGTAGTCGCGGGTGACGCCGTACTTCACGCAGCACAGCCCGCCCGCGTTCGTGGCCACGTTGCCGCCGATGGTGGACCAGCGGGCGCTGGCCGGGTCCGGCGGGTACCACAGGCCGTGTGCCGCGCAGGCGGTGCGCAGGTCCTCGTTGACGACACCGGGCTCGACGACCGCGAGCCGTTCCAGGGGGTCGATGCGCCTGACGGCCGTCATGGCCTCGGTGGAGAGCACCACGGCCCCGTCGACGGCGTTCGCGCCGCCGGACAGGCCGGTGCCGGCCCCGCGGGTGACGACGGGGGCCGCGTGGTCGAGGCAGGCGCGGACGACGGTCCGCACCTCCTCGGCGGTCCGCGGCCGCACCACCGCCACGGGTTGCCCGTGGGGTGCCCACTCGGCCTCGTCGTGCGCGTACCCGGCCAGCACGGCGGGCTCGGTGACGACGCGCCCCTCGGGCAGGTCTCGGCGGAGCCGTTCGGTCAGCGCGGGATCGGGGAGTCGCTCAGGCATGGCAGCACCGTAGCGGGGCGGTCCGGCGGCAAAACAGTAGCCATGTACATAGTAGCCATGTACTGTATCTCTCCGTGAGCAACGGTTCCGAAGGGGCCACGCCCGGGTTCCTGGTGTGGCGGCTGTCGATGAAGTGGCGGGTCGCGGTGGACCGGGCGGTCGCTCCGCTGGGACTGACCCACGCGCAGTACGTCGTGGTGGCCTCGCTGTACGGCATGCACCGCTCCGGCCTGCGCCCCAGCCAGCGCCGACTCGCCGATCACACGGGCCTGGAGGCGCTCTACGTCTCCAAGCTGGCCCGTGGCCTGGAGTCGGCCGGCCTGCTGGAGCGCACCCGGGACCCCGCCGACCCGCGCGCCGTCCAGCTCACCCTGACCGACCGGGGGCGCGAGGTCGCCGGGCGGGCGATCGAGGTCGTCCAGGGCCTGCTGCGGCAGCTCCTGGCGCCGCTCGGCGGCCCCGGCAGCCCGCGCACCCGGGAGTTCACCCGCGAACTCACCACCCTGCTCGACGCACCGCTTGACCCGTTCGGCACCGCCGATCACGAGACGGAGCAGCCATGACCACCACCGCACCCAGCGTCGACCCCCGTGTCATCGCCCTTGCCCACTACGCCGCCCGCGCCGTCCTGGAGCGCTTCCTCGCCGGGCACGGCATCGACTTCCTCGGGTCCGTCACCCTCCGGCTGACCGTCGTGGCGGACGGCCCGGTCGAGCGGTCCGCCCTCGTCGCCGACGTCGTCGGCGCGGTGAAGGTCACCGAGGCCGACGCAGACCGCGCGATCGAGGCGCTGACCGCCGCCGGCCTGGTGTCCGCCGAAGGGTCCCGGGTGCGCGTCACGGACGCCGGACGGGAGCTGTACGCCACGACCTCCGCCGAGACCGCCCCCGTCACCGCCCGGATCTACGCGGGCATCTCCGACGCGGACCGGGCCGTGGCCGGCCGTGTGCTCACGCTGATCACCGAGCGGGCCGACGCCGAACTGGCCGCCCTGGACGCGTAGGCGGCCGTCCGGGGCCGGACTTCAGGGTTAGTGGAATATTGAACAACCGCGCTCCGTTGAGGCGACCGAAGGAGGTCACCAGTGGAGACGCGAGTGGAGACGACGACGTACTACGACCACGGCACGCCCGCCGAGCGCTGGGAGCGCGCGCAGCGGTTCTTCGACGCCAAGGACTACGCGGGCGCGGCCCGGGTGCTGACGGGGCTGGTCGAGGAGGTGCCGGAGCAGACCGGTCCCCGGCTGCTGCTCGCCCGCGCCTACTACCACTCGGCCCAACTGCGCCGCGCCGAGGCCGAGTTGCGCCTCATCGTGGAGCGTGACCCGGTGGAGGCCTACGCCCGGCTGCTGCTGGGCCGCACACTGCAGCGCCAGGCCCGGCAGGAGGAGGCGCAGCGGCACCTGCGGATAGCCTCGGCGCTCGCGGGCGACTTCCCCGAGGAGTGAGGCGGGCCGCTCCGGGCAGGCGAGCGGGAGCGGCGCCGGCGGCTTCCCGCGTGCGCACCGGGGCAGGGGCCCGGTTCCGGCAGGGACCGGGCCCCTGGCGCGCGGGCGCCCGGACACCCGCCGGGGACGGCGGACGCCATGGCATCCTGGCGCGATGGCACCCTCCCCTGAGCACGCGCCGCTCGCCGAGCGGGTCGAGGAACTCCTCGCCGCCGGCGGCCCCTTGCCCATCGTCGCCGCCGGCCGGCCCGTGCTGCGGCGCGGCACCGAACCGTACGACGGCCAGCTCGGCCCCGCCCTACTGGCCCGCTTCATCGAGGCCCTGCGCCTGACCATGCACGCCGCGCCCGGTGTCGGCCTCGCCGCGCCGCAGGTCGGCGTGCCGCTGCGGCTCGCGGTCATCGAGGACCCCGCCCCGGTGCCCGAGGAGGTCGCCGTGGTCCGGGGCCGCGTCCCGCAGCCGTTCCGCGTCCTGGTCAACCCGGTGTACGAGCCCGTCGGCACGGCACGCGCCGCGTTCTTCGAGGGCTGCCTGAGCGTGCCGGGCTGGCAGGCGGTGGTGGCCCGGCACGCCGAGGTACGGCTGCGCGGCCAGGACGAGCGGGGCCGCGAGCTGGACGAGGTGTTCACCGGCTGGCCGGCCCGCATCGTCCAGCACGAGACGGACCACCTCGACGGCATCCTCTACCTGGACCGCGCCGAACCGCGCTCCCTGTCCACGAACGAGGCGGTGGCGGCCCTGTGGGCCCAGCCGGAACCCACGGCCGCCGCCGAGTCCCTCGGCTTCGAACTCCCCTGAAAGCCCGGTCAGTTGTCCCGGTAGGCCTCCAGCAGCCGCAGCCACACCTCGCTCAGCGTCGGGTACGACGGGACCGCGTGCCAAAGGCGGCCGACCGGGACCCGGCCTGCCACGGCGATCGTCGCGGAGTGGACGAGTTCGCCCACCCCGGGGCCGACGAAGGTGACGCCGCGCAGGATCTCGTCCTCCACGTCGACGACCATGCGGGCGCGGCCCTTGTAGCCGTCGCCGTACAGCCCCGCACCGGCGACCGAGGAGAACTCGACGTCGACGGCCCGGACCCGGTGGCCCGCCTGTTCCGCCTCCGCGAGGGAGAGGCCGACCGCGGCGGCCTCGGGGTCGGTGAAGACGACCTGGGGTACGGCGTGGTGGTCGGCGGTGGCGGTGTGCACGCCCCAGGGCTCCTCGACGAGGGCCTGGCCGGCGGCGCGGGCGGCGATGGCGGCCCCGGCGATGCGGGCCTGGTACTTGCCCTGGTGGGTGAGGAGGGCCCGGTGGTTGACGTCGCCGACGGCGTAGAGCCAGTCGGTGCCGGTGACGCGCAGGCTGTCGTCCACGTCCAGCCAGGAGCCCGGTTCCAGGCCGACGGTGTCGAGCCCGATGTCGTCGGTGTGCGGGACGCGGCCGGTGGCGAACAGGATCTCGTCGGCCTCCAGCCGGTCGCCGGCGGTGGTGACCACCACGACCGTGCCGTTCTCGCGGGTGACGGACTCCACGGACGTACCGGTGCGCACGTCGGCGCCCGCCTCGCCGAGCGCCGCGGCGACCAGTTCCCCGGCGAACGGCTCCATCCGGTTCAGCAGCCCCTTGCCCCGGACGAGCAGGGTGACCCGGGAGCCGAGGGCCTGCCAGGCCGTGGCCATCTCGGTGGCGACGACACCCCCGCCGACCACGATCAGGCGCGCGGGGGCCGCCTGCGCGCTCGTCGCCTCGCGGCTGGTCCAGGGCCTCACCGCGGACAGCCCCGGCAGGTCGGGCAGTTGGGCGCGGGTGCCGGTGGCGACGACGACGGCGTGCCGGGCGGTGAGGGTCGTGACCGAGCCGTCGGGGGCGGTCACGGTGACCGTGCGGGGGCCGGCGAGCCGCCCGTGGCCGCGGTACAGGTCGGCGCCGATGCCGTCCACCCAGGCGACCTGGCCGTCGTCCTTCCAGTGGGAGGTGTAGTCGTCGCGGCGGGCGAGGACCGCCGGGGTGTCGAGCGGGCCCTGGGCCGCCCCGGCGAGACCGGGCAGGCGGCGGGCGTCGGCCTGGGCGATCACCGGTCGCAGCAGCGCCTTGCTCGGCATGCACGCCCAGTACGAGCACTCGCCGCCGACCAGCTCGCTCTCCACGATCGCGGTGGTGAGGCCGCCCGCACGGGTGCGGTCGGCGACGTTCTCCCCCACCGGACCGGCCCCGAGCACCACGACGTCGTACGCAATGGATTCCGTTTCCGTCATGGGCACAGTCTGGTGGGTGGTGTGCGTGGCGGCCACATGGGTACGCGCGCGGGACACAGCCGTGCGCGCATGGAATAGCCGACCCGACGGCCGTGTTTGCGCCGACGGCACACCCCACACCGGGAAGTAGGGACACGCGATGAGCAACACCGTGGAGCTGACCAAGGACAACTTCGACCAGACGGTCACCGAGAACGAGTTCGTTCTCATCGACTTCTGGGCGTCCTGGTGCGGGCCGTGCCGGCAGTTCGCGCCGGTCTACGAGAAGGCCGCCGAGGCCAATCCGGACCTGGTCTTCGGCAAGGTGGACACCGAGGACCAGCGGGAGCTGGCCGCGACCTTCGACATCCAGTCCATCCCGACGCTGATGATCATCCGCGACCGGATCGCCGTCTACGCCCAGCCGGGCGCCCTGCCGGAGGCCGCGCTGACGGACCTCATCGGACAGGCCCGGAAGCTGGACATGGACGAGGTCCGCAAGAGCGTCGCCGCCCAGCAGGGCGGGGCGCAGTGACGCGGCGGCGCAAGGCCGGTGGGTGAGGGGCGGGAGGCCAGGGGCCTTTCGCCCCTCACCCACCATGACTGCGGTCGCGGCCTCACGGGCCGGGCAGGTCAGGTGGACTCGCGGCGGACCACGGAGGCGCCCAGGACCGGGTGCGCCACCGGCTCACCACCCGGGTCGCGCACGGCGCGGTCGACCAGTTCGGCGAGGTCGCGCCCCGAGGGCAGTTCGATGTGCACCGTGCTGAGCCGGGGCCGCAGCAGCCTGCCGAGCATGAGGTCGTCGGCGCCGATCACGGCCACGTCGCCGGGGATGCGCAGCCCCTCGTCCTGGAGCGCGCGCATCAGCAGCATCGCGTACTCGTCGTTGTAGGCGAACACCGCGTCCAGCGCCGACTCCCGCCAGCGGGACGCCAGTCGGGCGGCGGACTCCTCCGTGTACGCGAGCGGCAGTTCCGTCACGGCGGCGTCCGTGCCGCGCAGGGCCGCGCGCACCCCGGCGAGCCGGGGCCGCGAGTAGGACTCCAGGCCGGGCTCCTCGGGCACCACGACCCCGATCCGGCGCCGGCCCGTCGCGTGCAGGTGGGCGCCCGCGCAGCGGCCGACCGCGCCGTAGTCCATCAGCAGGGCGTGCGCGCCGTCGACGCGCACCGGCCCGAGGGTGACCACGGCCCGGGTGCCGGAGCGTTTGAGGACCTGGACGCCCTGCGGGCCGAGCTGCGCGCCGGGTACCAGGACGGCGGCCGGGCGCAGCTCGGCCCAGCCGCGGGCGGCCTCGTCGGCGTGCGGCCCGACCGTGCCGTACTGGACGACGGTGTAGTCGAGGCGGCCGAGCGCCTGCTGGAGTTCGTTGAGGAAGCCGCTGTAGAGGGGGCCCGCCGGGATCGCGGGGGCGGGCATGAGGACCGTCCGGCTGTGACCGGCGCGCAGGCTGCGGGCGGCGGCGTGCGGTACGTACCCCAGTTCCCGCGCGGCCTCGTGGACGCGTCGGCGCGTCGGTTCGCTGATCCGTACGGCGCTGGTGTTGTTCAGGACGTAGGACACGGTCGCGCGGGAGACTCCGGCCAGGCGGGCGACGTCGGCGCTCGTGGGCGTGTTCGGTATCTGCACCATGACAGACGGCATCTTGGCAGAGGGACGGGGACCGGGACCGGGCGGGGCGATGTGGTTCATCGTTCGACGGAATCCTGTACGCGCAGCGACGGACACGTTCGTAGCGAACTTGTTCGGCACGAACATGTTCGCTACAGTGGGGCCATGACCGCTTCCCCCGACTCCCCCCGCTCCCGCCGCGAGCGGCCCGCCAAGCCCGCTCTCAGCCGGGCGGGCATCGTCGCCGCCGCCGTCGCGATCCTGCGCGCCGAGGGGCTGCGCAAGGTGACCATGCGGCGCCTCGCGCAGGAGCTGGACACCGGTCCGGCCTCGCTGTACGTGTACGTCCGCAACACCGCCGAGCTGCACGCGGCCGTCCTGGACGAACTGCTCGGCACGGTCGGACCCGCCCCGGCCGAGGGGGATTGGCGGGAGCGGCTGGAGCAGGTGCTCACCGCGTACACCACGATGCTCCTGGAGCACCCGAGCCTCGCCCGCTCGGCGCTGACGGCACGGCCCAGCGGCCCGCACTACCTGCGCCTCGTCGAGACCCTGCTGGAGCTGCTGCACGACGGCGGTGTGCCGCGCGCCCAGGCGGCGTGGGGCGTCGACCTGCTGCTCCAGCACGCCACGGCGACCGCCGCCGAACACGCCGGGGAGGGGTCCCCCGGCGACTGGCAGGCGGTGTTCCACGCCCTGCACGACGCGCCCGCCGCGACGCACCCCCGCATCGCCGAGACCGCCGACGCCCTGCTGTCCGGCACCCCCGAGGCCCGCCTGTCCTGGGCCTTCCAGGCCCTGATCCAGGGCATCGAGCGGACCGCCGTGGCCGAGTAGGCCGGCACGAGCCCGCCTCCCCCTCACCCGCAGCCCCCGGCGGCCCGCCCGCCCTCCGGCCCGAGCACGCACCAGGAGTCCGCCATGACCAGTCCCGCGCCCGCCGCCGCCCCGGCTCGCACGGGCACCGCTCCCCTCCCCCACCATCCGGTCGCCGTCGTCGGTGCCGGGCTCGGCGGGCTGGTGCTGGCGCGGGTGCTGCATGTGCACGGCGTCGAAGCCGCCGTCTTCGACCTGGAAACCGCGCCCGGCGCCCGGACCCAGGGCGGCATGCTCGACATCCACGACGACTCCGGCCAGGAGGCGCTGCGGGCCGCCGGGCTGCACGCGGAGTTCCTGACCCGGGTCCATCCCGGCGGCCAGGCCGTACGGGTGCTCGACCGGTACGGCGCGGTCCGGCTGGCCGAGCCCGACGACGGCACCGGCGGCCGGCCCGAGATCGAGCGCGGGGAGCTGCGCGAGCTGCTGCTCGGCTCCCTGCCCGAGGGCACCGTCCGCTGGGGCGCCAAGGTCACCGGAGCCCGGGGGCTGGGCGACGGCCGGCACGAGGTGACGCTCGCCGACGGCACCCGGTTCACCACGGACCTGCTGGTCGGCGCGGACGGCGCCTGGTCGCGGATCCGGCCGCTGCTCTCCCCGGCCCGACCCGCTTACACCGGCGTGTCGTTCGTCGAGGCCGACCTGCTGGAGGCGGACGTGCGGCATCCGGCGAGCGCGGCGGTCGTCGGCGGCGGGATGCTGTTCGCGCTCGGCGCGGGCCGGGGTTTCCTCGCCCACCGCGAGAGCGACGGCACCCTGCACGTCTACGCGGCCGTCGAAGCACCGCAGGACTGGCTGGACGGCATCGACTTCGACGATCACGAGGCCGCGAAGGCGGCGGTGCTGAAGGAGTTCGGCGGCTGGGACGAGGGCCTGCGGGCCCTGGTCGCCGACGCGGACGGGCCGCTGGTGCCCCGGCGGATCCACGCCCTGCCGGCCGGACACCGCTGGGCACGGGTCCCCGGCGTCACACTGCTCGGGGACGCGGCCCACCTGATGTCGCCGTTCGCGGGCGAGGGCGCCAACCTCGCCCTGATCGACGGCGCCGAGCTGGGCCTCGCGCTGGCGGCGCGCCCCGGGAACACCGAGGCGGCGCTGGCGGCGTACGAGGAGCGCATGTTCCGGCGCGCCGAGGTGTCGGCACGGCAGTCGGCGGACAGCGGCGCCCTGCTCTTCCGGGCCGACACCCCCCAGGGCCTGCTCAACATGCTCGGCGGGCCCGACGCCTGAACATCCCCCAGCCGGACGGCGGCCGGGTGCCGGTCACCCGCGCGCCGACCAGGCGCCGACGCGAGAGCCGACGGACAGCGGCACCCCGCCGCTCCGGGCCGACACCCCCCAGGGCCTGCTCAACATGCTCGGCGGGCCCGACGCCTGAACATCCCCCAGCCGGACGGCGGCCGGGTGCCGGTCACCCGCGCGCCGACCAGGCGCCGACGCGAGAGCCGACGGACAGCGGCACCCCGCCGCTCCGGGCCGACACCCCCCCCAGGGCCTGCTCAACATGCTCGGCGGGCCCGACGCGTGCATCTCAGCCGGGCGGCGCCTGTACGACCGTGAGCCGGGCGGGGCCTGAACAACCCCCTCAGCCGGACGGCGGCCGGGTGCCGGTCACGCGCGCGACCAGGTCGGTCCAGCCGGCCTCCAGCCGCTCCATCGGCATTCCGCACTGGCGGGTCTGATGGTGGATCAGCGCCGGGTCGAGGGAGGCCAGCAGGGTCTGGGCCAGCAGATCGCAGTCGGCGTCCGGCACGATCCGCCGCAGCAGCATCGTGACGTGGGTGCGGCGTGCGGCGAGCGCCGGATGCGAGAAGCGCCGGGTGGGTTCCGGCTGGGCGGCCAGCTGGAGGTCGAGCTGCTCGGCCGACCGGTACAGCACCGCGACACCGAACGCGCGCAGCCGGTCCAGGGGCGGCGCGCCGGGACCCAGCGGCGGCGGTCCGCCGAGGAAGTCGGCCTGGAGCTGCCGGTCCGAGTGGTCGAGGAGGGCCATCAGCAGCCCCGTACGGTCGCCGAAGCGACGGAAGACCGTGCCCTTGCCCACCTGGGCCGCCGCGGCGACGGCCTCCATGGTGACGCCGGCCACGCCGTGCTCGGCGATCAGCCGGGCGGCAGCCTCCAGCAGACGGGCCCGGTTGCGGGCCGCGTCGGCGCGCAGGCAGGGCTCCTCCGCGGACGGTGCGACCTGAAGCAGCTGAGGAGCGTCGAAGGACTCCTCGGGCAACGGGAAGGGCGGCAGCTCGGCGGACATGAAGCCAGCGTAAAGCATGGGGAACAAAACTGGACCACGGTCCGCTTAGAGTGGTACACAGTTAAACGGACCTCGGTCCGGATCGTTACAGCGACGTTTCACCCCCCTTGGAGTTCCCATGTCTGTTCGCATCCTCGCGCTCGTCGGCAGCCTCCGCGCCGGTTCGCACAACCGCCAGCTCGCCGAGGCAGCCGTCAAGCTCGCTCCGGAGGGCGCCGAGGTCGTGGTGTACGAAGGCCTCGCCGACGTCCCCTTCTACAACGAGGACGTCGACGTCGAGGGCGGCGTCCCGGCCGCCGCCGCGAAGCTGCGTGAGGCCGCCCAGGCCGCCGACGCCTTCCTGCTGTTCTCGCCCGAGTACAACGGCACCATCCCGGCCGTCCTGAAGAACGCCATCGACTGGCTGTCCCGCCCCTACGGCGCCGGCGCCTTCGGCGGCAAGCCCGTCGCCGTGATCGGCACCGCCTTCGGCCAGTACGGCGGCGTGTGGGCGCAGGACGACACCCGCAAGGCCGTGGGCATCGCCGGCGGCAAGGTGATCGAGGACATCAAGCTGTCCATCCCGGGTTCCGTGACCCGCTTCGCCGAGACCCACCCGGTGGACGACGCCGAGGTCGCCGCCCAGCTGACCGAGGTCGTCGCCCGCCTGCACGGCAACGTGGGCGAGGCCGCGGCCGCCTGAGCCGCGGGCACTGCGTGAGCCCGGCACAGGGCCGCACCCGTGAAGGGGCCGGAGTCCGCTCCGGCCCCTTCACGCACACGGACACGGGCGTGCCTCGGTCGAGCCCGGCCGGCCGCTCCACCGCCGGCGCCGCGAACCGCTCCGTCCACGCGGCGGTCTCGGCGAGTCGCGGGGCGAGGACGACCATGTCGACGCCGAACCCGCCGTAGCCCTCGATGTCCCGCGGACACGCGTCGAGGTCGCCCGTGGTGGTGTGCTCGTTGCCGCGCGGATCCCACCCCCCGAGGCCGTGGTGCTCACAGTCGTACCAGGCCGCGCCGATGCCGAGCGTGGCCCGGCCGCCGGACAGCATGTCGAAGGGACGGTCTTCGCGAGCAGTCCGGGATGACGGTAGATCACTCCTGTGACGAGTGCGCGGTGCACACCCACGCCCATGGCCCTCTCCCTGTCGTACGAGTGATGGCGGGGCGTCGACGCCAGCGGCTGGGGCGCGCTCGATGTCAACCACGCGCGCCGGGGCCGCCGCAGACCAGCCGTTCGGCCAGCGGGCTGCGCCGGTACAGCACCCGGCGGCCGTCCCGGGCCCGGGTCACGAGGCCCGTGGCGTCGAGGACCCGCAGGTGCTGGGAGACGGCGCTCGGGGTCACGCCGAGCCGGCGGGCGAGTTCGACGGTGGGCAGCGGTTCGGCGAGCAGCCGCAGCAGGGTGGTGCGGGGTGCGCCGAGCAGGGCGGTGAGCGCGGGCGCGCCGGGCTCGGGCTCCGGTTCCCACAGGGTGGCGGTGCCCCGGCCGGGGTAGGCGAGCATCGGCGGGGCCTCGGCACTGATCGGGGGCGCCGGTTTGTGCGCGAACACCGAGGGGACCAGCCGCAGTCCGCGCCCGGCGCCGTCCACGTCGTGCCGGCCGATCATCTTGCGCACGGTCAGTGTGCCGTCGCGCCACGCGAGGTTCGGGTGCAGCCCGGCGAAGAGCGACCGCGCGCCGCCGGTGGCCAGCTGCCCCGCGCGGTGCGTGATGTCGGCCTCCAGGACGAGCCGGATCCGCGGCCAGTACGGCAGCAGGGCGGTCCGCCAGTAGCGCGGCAGCAACTCCGTGATGGCGGCGAGGAGTTCGAGGACCGGTCCGTCGCCGGGTGCCCGGGCCTGCCGCAGTGCGGCGGGCAGCGGGCGCGGGGCGTGCGCGGCGGCCAGGTCCCGCCGTACGACGTCCGCGGGTGTGGCCCGTACGACGGTCAGCTCCTCGTCCAGCGTGGGCGCGTGCCGCGCCGGCCGAGGGCTCAGGAAGTCGGGCATGGCGAGGGTGGGTCCGACCAGCGCCGACAGCAGCGGCAGATCGGCGGGGTCGAGGGCGGCGAGCACGGTCCGGCGCCAGCCGCGGTGCAGGGGGTGCAGGGCGGGTGCGCGCAGCACCCGCAGGCTCTCCATCAGTTCGCCGAGCGGGGAGATCGCGAACCGGGTGTCGGCGAGGTCGTCGACCCCCAGCCGGAAGCTGATCATTTAGCCCCCGTCTACATCGTTGGCCAACCACCCGCGCACGGCGTGGACTTCGGCCCATGACGGATCACACCACCGGGCAGCGTACCGCGAGCGCGCCCCGCACCGCCCGGCTCGTCGCGGTCCTGGCCGTGGCCTGCGGGGTCGCGGTCGGCAACGTCTACTTCCCGCAGGCCGTCGCCCCGCTCGCGGCGACGGGACTCGGCGTCTCCCCGGACACGGCGGCCGGGGTGGTGACAGCGACCCAGTTCGGCTACGCCGCGGGCATCTTCCTGCTCGTGCCGCTCGGCGACCGGCTGGCGCCCCGACCCCTGCTGGTGACCCTGCTCGCCGTGACGGGTCTCGGACTCGCCGCCGCGGCCGCCGCGCCCGCGCTGGGGCCGCTGCTCGCGGCGAGCGTGCTCGTGGGCGCGGCCACGGTGCTCGCCCCGCTGGCCGGACCGCTGGCGGCCGGGCTGGTCCCGCCCGAGCGGCGGGGCGTGGTGGGCGGCACGCTGCTGAGCGGGTCCCTGGCCGGAATGCTGCTGTCCCGCACGGCCGGCGGTGCCCTGGGCGAGCGGTGGGGCTGGCGGGCGCCGTACGTCCTCGCGGCCGTCCTCGCCCTGGCGGTCGCGCTGCTGCTGTACCGCACGCTCCCGCCGCTTTCCGCGCCGTCCCGGCAGCGCTACCCGCGCCTGCTGGCCGAGTCGGTCCGCCTGCTGCGCACGGAACCCGCCCTGCGCCGCTCCTCCTTCTACCAGGCGACGGTGTTCGCCGGCTTCTCCGCCGTGTGGACCGGGGTGGCGCTGCTGCTGACGGGCCCGGTGTACGGGTACGGCGCGGACGCGGTCGGGATGCTCGCGCTGGTCAACGCGGTGACCATGCTGGTCACGCCGTACGCGGGCCGGCTGGTGGACCGGCGGGGCGCCGACGCGGTGAACCAGGCCTGCTTCCTGCTGGTGCTCCTGGCGGCCGCGGTCCTCGCGCCGGGCGCGCTCGGCGGCGGTCCGGGGCTGCCCGCGCTCGTGGCCGGCACCCTGCTGCTGGACGTGGGCATGCAGTCCGGCATGGTCGCCAACACGGTGCGGATCTACGCGCTCGGCGCGGACGTCCGCAGCCGCCTCAGCACCGCCTACATGACCTGCGCCTACCTCGGCGGCGCCCTCGGCTCCTGGCTCGGCGCCCAGGCCTACGCCCGGTCCGGCTGGCCCGGCGTGTGCGCTGCCGCAGGCCTGCTGAGCGGGCTGGGACTCTTGGGGCACCTGGGAGCCGCGGGGGCGGTCAGGAAGGCTGCCGCGCGGACACGGTGAGCGCGGGGACGCGGTGAGCGGCGCGGAGCAGGCGCGGCGACCGGTATCACGCCGTTCGCCCCGGGCGCGCGAGGGCGCCGGGGCGACAGGCCGGTGCCGTCACGCGCCGAGCAGGGCGATGCCGAGGGCGATCAGCGCGGCGACCTTGAGGAGTTCCAGGGCCACGTACCACAGGTGGCTGTGGGATCGGGGCAGGTCCTCACCCGCGAGGACGCGGTCGGAGCGGCGGTTGAGGACGGGGCGCACGACGGCGAGCTGGGCGAGGAGGAGGACCGCGACGGCCGCGGTGAGCCCGACGACCGCGGCCGGGGCACCGCCCACGGCGATCGCGGCGATCACCACGACCGCCAGGACCGCCTCCACGGCGTTGAGCGCGCGGAAGACCAGCCGGCCTATGCCGAGGCCGACCGGGATGGTCACGCCCGCCGCGCGGAACTTCAGCGGGGCCTCCAGGAAGGAGATCGCCAGCACCATCCCGAGCCAGAGGAAGGTGAGGGCACCGGCGAGGGCGGCGGACGTGGCGTTCATCTGCGGGGGCCTTTCTCCGCCGGGGCGGCGGGGGAGGTTCGTTTCGGTGGCGGCCGCGGCGGGCCCGCCCGGGGTGGGTCAGGCGGTGGTGGTCCCGGTCAGGTGGGCCACGCAGGAGTCGGGTTCGGCGAAGGGTTCGAGGCCGGCGGCCGTCAGCGGGGCCTCCAGCCGGGCCAACGCGCCCTGCATCAGGCCGAGATGGAGGGGGCAGACCAACCGGCCGTATTCCTCGGCGAGTTCGAGGAAGGGGCAGTGCCGCAGCCGGATCCGCGGTGGTGGGCCGTCGGGCGTCCGTGCCCCCTCCGCCCGCGGCGCGAAGCCCAGCCGGTCGAGGAGGGCGAGGAGCGCGGCCGTCGAGCGCTCGGCCGTCGGCGGCTCGAACGGGGGCTGCGGGTCCACCAGGAAACCGCCCCACGCCCGGCCCGTCTCCACCGCCTGCGCGCGCGCCTCGGCCGGATCGGCGGTGGCCCACCGGCTGAGCAGGACGCGGGCGAGGAGCCGGTAGTCGCGGGCGCCGCCACGGTCCATGCCGGGGCGGGCGGAGTAGACGGTGCGGGGCCGGCCGGGTCCCGGGGACGGCGCGGTACGGCGCTCGGCCAGCCCCGCGGTCACCAGGGCGTCCAGATGGAAGCGGACGGTGTTGGGATGGACGCCCAGCCGCTGCGCCGCCTCCGCCACGCCGAGCGGCGCGGGCGCCGCGCGCAGCGCGTCCAGCACCTCCTGGCGGCGCGGGCTCCGCCGTGCGGTCACCTCGGGACACCCCTCTCCACCTGCGGTCATTTTTCATGAATCCTACATGTATAAATTGTAGGTTCGGCAGGGGGCACCCGGAGTGACCCGGGGCGCCCGTCGGCAGAGTGCGACCCGGACACGTCAGAGACACGAGGTGAAGAGCAGATGACGTCGCCTTCCGCGAGGGACACCGGCTCGGCTGGGGCCACGGCGCCCGAGCCGCGCGTGCTGTGCGACGCGCGGGCCCTGGCCGAGGACCCGCCGCTGCCGGGCGGCGTGCTGTGGAAGCTGGCCGAGAGCGGCCGTCAGCTCGACGCCAACGTCGTCCGGCTCGCTCCGGGTGGGCGGGTCGAGACCCACACGGAGACCCAGCTGGACGTGCTGGTCCTCGTCGTCGCCGGTGACGGCACGCTCGCGGCGGGCCCCGCCGGCGCGCCGCGGCCGCTGACCGAGGGCGCGCTGGTCTGGCTGCCGCACGGCTCCACCCGCGCGATCACCGCCGGCGCGGCCGGTCTGACGTACGTGACGGTGCACCGCCGCCGTCCCGGCATGTGGATCGGCACCCGCCCGGACGCCTGACCGGCTCCGGCGGCGCAACGGCGGGGCCGGGGGCGCCCGTTGAAGTCGGAGGACCGCCCGCTAAGGTGCCCCCGTGAGCACGTCCACCGAAGAGAACGTCCCCGGCCGCCACGGTCCCCACGCCACCACCGAGGCCGACCCGCGCGAGGTCGGCCGGGTGCGCACCGAGTACTCCCCTGCCCATGACGGCGACCCGGACCCCGGCGAGATCGTGTGGACCTGGGTGCCCTTCGAGGAGAACGACGGCCGGGGCAAGGACCGCCCGGTACTGGTCGTCGCCCGGGAGGCCGCCGGCACCGTCCTCGCCGTGCAGCTGACCAGCAAACGCCATGACGGCCGGCGGGACTACGTGGCGATCGGCAGCGGGCCGTGGGACCGCTCGGACCGGGACTCGTGGGTGGACGTGGACCGTGTGCTGCGGCTGCACGAGGAGGGCATGCGCCGCGAGGCGTGCGCGCTGGACCGGGGGCGGTTCAACCTCGTCCGGCAACGGCTGCACGAGCGCTACGGCTGGACCTGACCGCGCCCGCCCGGCCCCTCAGGAAACACCCGCGCGAACGCCTCCCGGACCACCGCACCCGGCGTCCGGTCCAGCACCCCCCACACCCCATGCCCCAAGGACCCGGCGAACCGCCCACCGGATCCCACAGCACCCCCAACGCACCCACGACCCGCGCCGGATCCCCCCTACGGCCGGACCCGACCACCCCACCCCCGGCCCTCGGAAAGCACCTGCGCGAACGCCTCCCGGACCACCGCACCCGGCGTCCGGTCCAGCACCGCGAACACCACGTGCCCGAAGGTCCGCGCGAACCGGCCGCCGGGCCCGAGCAGCACCCGGAAGGCTTCCGCGACCTGCGCCGGGTCGTTCTGGAACACGCCGCAGCCCCAGGCGCCCAGGACCAGCCGGCGGTAGCCGTGGGCGGCGGCCGTCTCCAGCACCCGCTCGGCGCGGACCGCCAGGGCGCCGGGCAGTCCGGCCGCGCGCCGCGGCGCCGTCCGCCGTACGACCCCCGCGTTGGGGGCGGCGGCGGTCAGGAAGCCCGCGCGGAACGGCTCGGTCAGCAGCCGGCCCCGGTCGTCGCGGAAGACCGGGACGGCCGGTGAGTGGATCACCCGGTCGGTGTAGAACGGGTCGCGGTCGGCGCGGTGGTGGTCGTAGAAGCCGCGGGCCGTGAGCAGGCAGGTGTACAGCGCGGAGGCGCGGCACAGGGCCTCTTCCTGGGCCTGCGCGCCGTTGAGATAGCCGCCGCCGGGATTGCGGGCCGAGGCGAAGTTCAGGACGGCGACCGGAGCGCCGGCCAGCCGGCGCGCGGCCTCCAGGCTGCTCTCGCCGGTCACCTCGAACACGGTCTGCCCGGCAGCGCCGCCGCTCGCGGAACCGGACGCCTCCGCGACGGGCGCGTCACCCGTTCGCCGTACGGGGACCGGTTCCGGCCCGAAGGTCCGCGTGCCCGCCCGCGCGGCCTCGATCTGCGCCGCGAGGAGCACCTCCCGGCCGTCCGGCGCGCGGTACCGGCCCACCGCCACGATCACTTCCGTCTCCGCGGCGATCCCGCGCAGGCGCGCGCTCACGGCGCCACCCCCGTGGACGCCCTGGCGACGGCCCACGCGGTCTCCCCCGTCGTGCCCATGCACGCATCCTGGGTGATGCTGGTGAGGCACCGCAACGGAGTTTCCCGCGCCGGAACGCCCCGGAGAACGCGCGGGAAACGGACAGGGGAGAACCGGAACGTCGGTGGGGCACCCTTGTGCGAACCAGCCCGAGGGTCTTGGGTAGAGCGCATGCCTGCCCGGCCCCCGTGTCCGACCGGGCGGATGGCATGGTGGAATCTCAGGAGGATCCCGACATGTCCGACTCGAAGAGCGACGGCGGCGACTGTACGGACCACCGCACCGCCGTCACCGAGGCAGAGGTGGAGGCCCTGGTCCGGGGCATCTGCTTCAAGACCGGCCCACCCCGCACGCTCGGCGTCGAACTGGAATGGCTCGTCCATGAGCTGCGCGCGCCGCAGCTGCCCGTGACACCCGAACGACTTCGAGCGGCCTACGCCGCCCTGCGGGCCGTACCCCTGCGCTCACCGCTCACCGTGGAGCCCGGCGGCCAGCTGGAGCTGAGCAGCCCGCCGGCCGCCTCCCTCATGGAGTGCGCCCGCACCGTCTCCGCCGACCTGGACACCGTGCGCGCGGTCCTCGCCGAGCACGGTCTCATCCTCGTCGGCTGCGGCCACGATCCCTGGCACACCCCGCGCCGGTTCCTGCGCGAACCGCGCTACGACGCCATGGAGACCTGCCTGGACCGCACCGGTCCGGCCGGCCGGCACATGATGTGCGCCTCCGCGTCCGTGCAGGTCTGCGTGGACGCCGGTCAGGAGGAGCCCGGGCCGCTCGGGCACGAGCGGCGCTGGTGGCTGGCGCATCACCTGGGCGCGGTCCTGGTGGCCGCGTTCGCCAACTCCCCGCTCATCGGTCAGGAACCCACGGGCTGGCGGTCCACCCGGCAGCTGCTGTGGATGGAGATCGGCGCCGGCCGCGCCGGGGCTCCCCCGCTGGACGGCGGTCCGCGGTCCGCCTGGGCCCGGCACGTCCTCGACGCGCCCGTGATGTGCGTGCGCCGGGACGGCGGGCCGTGGGAGGTGCCCGAGGGGCTCACCTTCCGCGAGTGGACCCGCTCCGGGGTGCCCCGGCCGCCCACCCGGGCCGACCTCGACTACCACCTGACCACGCTCTTCCCGCCGGTCCGCCCGCGCGGCCACCTGGAGCTGCGCATGATCGACGCCCAGCCCGGCGAGGACGGCTGGATCGTGCCGCTCGCGGTGACGGCGGCGCTGTTCGACGACCCGCGGGCCGCCGAGACGGCGTACCGCAGCGTGCAGCCGCTGGCGGAGCGGGCCCTGGGCCTGCCCGCCCCGCACAATCCGCTGTGGACCGACGCGGCCCGCACCGGGCTCGCCGACCCGGAGCTGCGGGAGGTGGCCGCCGAGTGTTTCGCGGCGGCGCTCGACGCCCTGCCCCGGCTCGGGGCCACCGCCGAGGTGCTCGGCGCGGTCGCCGCGTACCGGGACCGCTACGTCGCCCGCGGCCGCTGCCCGGCCGACGACCTGCTGGACCGGCGGCGCCGCACGCGGCCGTCCCGGCCCGGCCGCGCCGGAGGACCCCCCACCGAACGCCGCAGGAAGGACATCCGCACATGACCGCCCCCGAGACCGGTGTGCGCGCCGGTACGGCCGAGCAGGACACCGAGGCGCTGCGCGAGCGCGCGCTCGCCTCCCTGGTCACCGCCCGGGACCGCACCACGCTGCTGACGACCTGCGTCGAGGACCCGGACCTGACCGCCCAGCACTCGCCGCTGATGTCCCCGCTGGTGTGGGACCTCGCGCACATCGGCAACCAGGAGGAGCTGTGGCTGCTGCGGGCGGTCGGCGGCCGGGAGGCGCTGCGGCCCGAGATCGACGGCCTGTACGACGCCTTCGAGCATCCGCGCGCCGCGCGTCCCTCACTACCGCTGCTGCCGCCCGCCGAGGCCCGCGCGTACGCGGCCGAGGTGCGCGGCCGGGTGACGGACCTGCTGGCGGGCGCGGACTTCACCGGCTCCCGGCTGACCGAGGCCGGCTTCGCCTTCGGCATGATCGCCCAGCACGAGCAGCAGCACGACGAGACGATGCTGATCACCCATCAGCTCAGGAAGGGCCCGCGGGCGCTTGCCGCTCCGGACCCCGAGCCGGGCCCGCCGTACACCGGCCCGGCCGAAGTCCTCGTGCCCGGCGGCCCGTTCACGATGGGCACCTCCGGTGAGCCGTGGGCGCTCGACAACGAACGCCCGGCGCACGTGCGGGAGGTGGCGCCGTTCTGGATCGACACCACCCCGGTCACGAACGCGGCGTACCAGGCGTTCATCGAGGACGGCGGGTACGACACCGAGCGCTGGTGGACGCCGCAGGGCTGGGCGCACGTCAGGCGGCACGAGCTCACGGCGCCGCTGTTCTGGCACCGGGAGGGCGGCCAGTGGCTGCGCCGCCGGTTCGGCCTCACCGAGCCGGTCGCGCCGGACGAGCCGGTGCTGCACGTGTGCTGGTACGAGGCCGACGCCTACGCCCGCTGGGCCGGGCGGCGGCTGCCCACCGAGACCGAGTGGGAGAAGGCCGCCCGCCACGACCCGGCCACCGGCCGCTCCCGGCGCTACCCCTGGGGCGACGCCGACCCGGCGCCGCAGCACGCCAACCTGGGCCAGCGCCACCTCGGCCCGGCGCCGGCCGGCAGCTATCCGGCCGGTGAGTCACCGCTCGGCGTACGGCAGTTGATCGGCGACGTGTGGGAGTGGACCGCGAGCGACTTCCTGCCGTACCCCGGTTTCCAGGCCTTCCCGTACAAGGAGTACTCGGAGGTGTTCTTCGGGCCCGAGTACAAGGTGCTGCGCGGCGGTTCGTTCGCGGTGGACCCGGTCGCCTGCCGGGGCACGTTTCGCAACTGGGACTATCCGATCCGGCGGCAGATCTTCTCCGGCTTCCGCACGGCCCGCTCGGAAGGCCTCTGATGTGCCGTCACATGGCTTATGTCGGCCCGGAGACACCTCTCGGCCGCCTGCTGACGGAGCCCGCGCACAGCCTGGTGCACCAGTCGTGGGCGCCACTGCGGCAGGCGTCCGGGACGGTCAACGCCGACGGTTTCGGGGTCGGCTGGTACGCGCCGGATGATCCCGTGCCGGCCCGCTACCGACGGGCCGGGCCGATCTGGGCCGACCTGTCCTTCGCCGACCTGGCCCGGGTGGTGCGCTCCGGGGCGGTGCTCGCCGCCGTACGGGACGCGACGCTCGCGGGCGCGGACGCCGAGGCGGCCGCCGCGCCGTTCGCGGCCGGGCGGTGGCTGTTCAGTCACAACGGCGCGGTGGCGGGCTGGCCGGACGCGGCGGCGCCGCTGATGTCCGCCCTGCCCCCGGTCGACCTGCTGGCCCTGGAGGCGCGGACCGACTCGGCGTTCGTCTGGGCCCTGGTCCTGCACCGGCTGCGCGCCGGCGACGAACCGGGCCAGGCCCTCGGCGAAACGGTTCGCCTGCTGGCCGGGGCGGCGCCCGCCTCCCGGCTCAACCTGCTGCTGACGGACGGCGACGTGATCGCCGCCACCCGCTGGGGCGACAGCCTCTGGTTCCGCTCGGAGCCCGGCCGCGGCACGGTCGTCGCCTCCGAGCCGTACGACGACGACCCGCTCTGGCAGGAGGTCCCCGACCGCACCCTGCTCACCGCGAGCCGCGCCGGGGCGCTGCTCGACCCGCTGGCGGATCCGGCGTCCTCCCCCACTCTCGACTCCGCTCGAGCGGGGGGACCCCCATCATCGAAGGAGCCCTGTACGTGAGCCCCCTGCACGTCACCCGCACCCTCCCGGAGGACGCGACGGACGCCGCGCTGCGCGCCGACGTCCTCACCGGCCTCACCGTCCACCCCAAGTGGCTGCCGCCGAAGTGGTTCTACGACGCCCGCGGCAGCGAACTGTTCGAGCGGATCACCGAGTTGCCCGAGTACTACCCCACGCGTGCCGAGCGGGAGATCCTCGCCGCCCGGTCCGGCGAGATCGCCGCGGCGAGCGGTGCCCGCACGCTGGTCGAGCTGGGTTCGGGCTCCTCGGAGAAGACCCGCCACCTCCTCGACGCGCTGGCTCCGTCGGCGTACGTCCCGGTCGACGTCAGCGAGAGCGCGCTCACCCAGGCCGGGCGGGCGCTCGTCGAGGAGCGCCCGGAGCTGGAGGTCCACGCGCTGATCGCCGACTTCACCGCTCCGCTGGCCCTGCCCGCGACGCCCGGTCCCAGGCTGCTGGCCTTCCTCGGCGGCACGATCGGCAACCTGCTGCCCGACGAACGCGCGGCGTTCCTGGCCTCGGTGCGCTCCCTGCTGGCGCCGGGCGACGGACTGCTGCTCGGCACCGATCTCGTCAAGGACGAGCGGGTGCTGGTCCGGGCGTACGACGACGCGGCCGGGGTGACGGCCGCCTTCAACAAGAACGTACTGGCCGTCGTGGACCGCGAGCTGGGAGCCGACTTCGACCCGGAGACGTTCGACCACGTGGCCCTGTGGGACGCCGAGCACGAGTGGATCGAGATGCGACTGCGCTCCCGGGTCGCGCAGACGGTGAAGGTGCCCGCGCTGGACCTCGCCGTGGACTTCGCGGCGGGCGAGGAGCTGCGCACCGAGGTGTCGGCGAAGTTCCGCCGGGAGGGGGTAAGCGGTGAACTCGCCGCAGCGGGGCTGGAGCTGACCCACTGGTGGACCGACACGGAGGGACGGTTCGCGCTGTCGCTGAGCGTCGCCCGCTGACACGCCGGCCGTGTCAGAGGCGGGGGGTCAGCTCCTCGGTGATCCTGCGGGAGGCCCGGCGAGCCTCCGTCGCCGGGTCGGCCCCCGTCAGCACCCGGGTCATGTACGGCTTGATCGGGTTGTCGGCCTCGACGTCGGCCCACTGAGGCGTACTGGGGGTCGCCCGGCCGTGCGCCGCGCCCGCGGCCATGGCGGCGACCCCCTCCCCGGCCGCGACGGCGCCCGCCAGGGCGGTCTTGTTGGGCACGCAGTTCATGGCGCGGGCGAGTTCGGTGTCCCACTTCGCGCCGGTGAGGGCGCCGACGACGGCCGTCGCGGCGAACTGGTCCTTGGTGTTCCGCGGGACGACCAGGTCCGAGCCGCCGGTGAACACGGTACCCGGCTGCCCGGCGGTCTTCCCGGGCACCGCGAAGAAGCCCAACTCGCCCTTCAGCGCCGGGTTCTGCCGCACGACCGCCTGCGCGAGTCCCGGTACGGCGACGATCTGTGCGACCTTTCCGCCGGCGAACACCCCCGCCTGCGGCGGGTGTTCCTCGTCGGCGTCCACGGGGCCCTTGCCGAGGGCCTGCAGGCGTCGGTAGAAGTCCATGCCGCGCAGCGCGGCCGGGGTGTCCAGGGTGCCCTTCCAGTCGTAGTCCTTCTGCACCGCGAGGTCGCCGCCCTCGTCCCAGACGAAGCCGGAGAGCGTGTACCAGTCCTGCCCGGCGAGGTATATCCCCTGGTTGCCGCCGGAGTTGAGCTTCCCGGTGTCGGCGAGCCACTCCCCGCGGGTCTTCGGCGCGCGGGTGATGCCGGCCGCCTCGAAGAGGTCCTTGCGGTAGATGACGACGCGGTTGGCCGCGTACCAGGGGATGCCGTACTGGGCGTTGCCGTCCCTGCCCGGCTCGGCGAGGGCGGGCAGCCACGCGTCCTGGCCCCAGTCGCGCATCGACTCCAGGGTGAGGTCGGCGAGCCGGCCGCCGTCGGCGTACAGCGGCACCTGGGTGTTGCCCACCTCGATGACGTCGGGCGCGTCGCCGGAGGTGTCCTTCAGGGCCGCGCGCACCTTCTCGACGATGCCGGTCCACTCCTGGATGCGGATGTCCAGGCGCAGGTCCGTGTGGGTGCGTTCGAAGTCCTCGGTGAAGCGCTGGAGGAACTCCTTGGAGGCGCTGTCCTTCATCAGCCACACGGTGACCGTCGTGCGCGAGTGCCCGCCGGGGAGCATCCCGCAGGCGCTCACGAGGCAGCCGGTGGCACAGACGAGGGCGAGCAGGCGACGTCTCACGAGGGGGTCCTGTTCTGTCTGGCAAGGGGTGCGGACAGGCGTGGGGGCCCGACGTGGGGGACGAGCGGGGCGCTCGCACGGGTGTGCTGGGATTTTGGTATGGACCAATGCGAAGGTCAAGGGCCGGGCAGCGCGGGGACGCCGTGCGGGCAGGACGGGGATGGGGCACGGTGGAGGGTGGCCTGACAGAGAGGAGCACCCTCATGTCGAATCACACCTACCGGGTCACCGAGATCGTCGGCACCTCGCACGAAGGCGTCGACCAGGCCATCCGCAACGGCATCGCACGGGCCGACCAGACCCTGCGCAACCTGGACTGGTTCGAGGTGACCCAGGTCCGGGGGCAGATCGAGAACGGGCGGATCGAGCACTACCAGGTGGGCCTGAAGGTGGGCTTCCGGATCGAGGACGGGGACTGACCCGTCCTGTTGCCCCGACCGAGGACGAGGGCCGGCGCAGCCCCTCGTGTCAGGTGCGGCCCTCCCGCTCCTGAGCCTCTTCCAGCGCGGCGGACCTCGCCGCCCAGCGGGCCCGTACGACGCTGAACCCGGCGCGTTCGGCGTCGTCGCAGACCAGCTCGTCGTCGTCGACGAGGAAGCGGACCTCGCGGCCCTGGGCGAGCCGGCGCAGGATCTCCAGCTTGGTGAACCGGGCGGGCCTGCGGTCGGCGTCGCGCCGCATGAAGACCCTCCCTTCGGGCAGCCCGTGGGCCGCGAGCCAGTCCAGCGTGTCGCGCCGGCACCGCTCGGGGCGGCCGGTGAGATAGACCACCTCGCAGTCGGCCGCGCTGCGCACCGCCAGCGCGATGCCCTCGGCCAGGGGCGGGTCAGCGGGCGCCGCGGCGAAGAACCCGGCCCAGTCCTTCGGCCGGCTCTCCAGGAAGCACTGCCGGTGGGCGGTGTCGGCCAGGGTGTTGTCGAGGTCGAACACGGCGAGCGGCCGCGTGCTGCTGTCGGTCACACCGCCACCCTAGTGTCCCGGCAGGCATCGTTCGCCCGGCGAGGAGCGGCGTCCGGTGCGTGCCGGCGGCGTGCCGGACGGAAGTCCTCGTACCGGGCGTGCGTGGGCTTGCGGCCGGTGCGGCGAGTGGGGAGCACCTCCCGCGCGGCGAGGGAGCGTGCCGGGCGTCGCGACGGGGCGAACGCCGCCTGCCCTGGCACTGGCGAGGGGGTGCGGGAATCCCCGGTGGGCCACGGCGTTGAAACCTCCGTGAGCAGCTCAGTGATCGCCCGGACCCGGTTCTCCGTCCTCGACCGTTCCCGCACCCGCGCGGGGCACCCGGCCGCCGAGGCGCTGCGGGACACGGTCGCGCTGGCCCGTCACGCCGAGGCGCTGGGCTACCACCGCTTCTGGGTGTCCGAGCACCACGGCGTGCCCGGCGTCGCCGGCTCCGCGCCGACCGTGCTGGCGGCCGCGGTCGCCTCGGCCACCCGCACGATCCGGGTCGGCACCGGCGGGGTGATGCTCCCGAACCACCAACCCCTCGTGGTAGCCGAGCAGTTCGGCGTCCTGGAGGCCCTCTTCCCCGGCCGGATCGACATGGGGCTCGGGCGGTCCGTCGGCTTCACCGACGGGGTGCGCAGGGCGCTCGGCCGGGACAAGGAGGACGCCGAGGACTTCGCGGCGCAGCTCGGCGAGCTGCTCGGCTGGTTCGAGGGCACCTCGCCGACCGGGGTGCGTGCCCGCCCGTCCGAGGGGCTGCGGGTGCCGCCGTTCGTGCTGGCCATGGGCGAGGGAGCGCGGATCGCGGCCCGCGCGGGGCTGCCCGTGGTCATCGGGGATCTGCGCAACCGCGAGAAGATGCTGCGCGGCATCGACCGGTACCGCTCGGACTTCCGCCCCTCCCCCTGGGCCGCCGGCCCGTACGTCGTGGTCTCCGGCACGATCGCGGTCGCCGGGAGCGAGGAGGAGGCGCGGCGGCTGCTGGTGCCGGAGGCGTGGTCGATGGCGTACTCCCGCACCCACGGCACCTTCCCGCCGCTCGCCCCCGCCGAGGAGACCGAGGCCCGCCCGATGACCGCCAAGGAGCGCGGTTTCTACGAGGCCGGGCTCGCCGGGCACATCACCGGCACCGCCGAGCAGGTCGTCCACGAGCTGGAGACGGTGCTGGAGGAGACGGGGGCCGACGAGGTCCTGGTCACCACCAGCTCCTACGACCGCACCGGCCTGCTGGACTCCTACCGGCGGCTCGCCGCGCTGTTCGCGCCGGGCCGGCCAGGCCCCGAGATGCGAACGCGGCCCGCGCCGGTGACCCTGGGAGGGGAAGCCTCAATCGACGAGGAGGGCTGCCATGTCCTTCATGGACAAGATCAAGGGCATGCTCAAGGGTCATGAGGGCATGGCCGACAAGGGCATCGACAAGGGTGGCGACTACGTCGACCAGCGCACCGGGAACAAGTACCAGTCGCAGGTGGACACCGCGCAGGACAAGATCCGGGACGAGTTCGGCACCCGTCCCCAGGACCGGGACAACCCTCCGCAGTAGCCGCGCGCGGGCACGGATAGAGTTGCCCGTCCATGCACCACTCACATGACCCTTACGTCCGCGTCCGCGGCGCCCGCGAGCACAACCTCAAGGGCGTCGACGTGGACATCCCACGGGACGTACTGGCCGTGTTCACCGGCGTGTCCGGCTCGGGGAAGTCCTCCCTTGCGTTCGGCACGATCTACGCCGAGGCACAGCGGCGCTACTTCGAGTCGGTCGCTCCGTACGCGCGCCGGCTGATCCACCAGGTCGGGGCGCCCAGGGTCGGCGAGATCAGCGGGCTGCCGCCCGCGGTGTCGCTCCAGCAGCGCCGCGCGGCCCCGACCTCCCGCTCCTCGGTGGGCACGGTCACCCACCTCTCCAACTCCCTGCGCATGCTGTTCTCGCGCGCCGGTACGTACCCCCCGGGCGCCGAGCGGCTGGACTCCGACGCGTTCTCGCCGAACACGGCGGCCGGTGCGTGCCCCGCGTGCCACGGGCTCGGCCAGGTGCACGAGACGACCGAGGAACTGCTCGTCCCGGACCCGTCCCTGTCCGTGCGCGAGGGGGCGATCGCCGCGTGGCCGGGGGCCTGGCAGGGCAAGAACCTGCGCGACATCCTGGACACGCTCGGCCACGACGTGGACCGGCCCTGGCGCGAACTGCCCGCGCGAGAGCGGGAGTGGATCCTGTTCACCGACGAGCAGCCGGTCGTCACCGTGCACCCGGTCCGGGACGCCGACCGCATCCAACGGCCGTACCAGGGCACGTACATGAGCGCCCGCCGGTATGTGCTGAAGACCTTCTCGGACACCAAGTCCCCGACGCTGCGCGCGAAGGCCGAGCGCTTCCTGGCGAGCACGCCGTGCCAGACGTGCGGGGGCAGCCGGCTGCGGCCGGAGGCGCTCGCGGTGACCTTCGACGGCCGGACCGTCGCCGAGCTGGCCGCGCTGCCGCTGACCGACCTGGCCGGACTGCCGGCCGGCCGGGACGAGACCGCCCGGGTGCTCACCGCGGACCTGAAGGCCCGGATCGCACCGGTGGTCGAACTCGGCCTCGGCTACCTCAGCCTGGACCGCGCCGCCCCGACCCTCTCGGCGGGCGAGCTGCAACGGCTGCGGCTGGCGACGCAGTTGCGCTCGGGGCTGTTCGGCGTGGTGTACGTCCTGGACGAGCCGTCCGCCGGACTGCACCCGGCGGACACGGAGGCGCTGCTGAGGGTGCTGGAGCGGCTGAAGGCGGCGGGCAACTCGGTGTTCGTCGTGGAGCACCATCTGGAGGTGGTGCGCCGCGCCGACTGGCTCGTGGACGTCGGCCCCGGCGCGGGCGAGCACGGCGGGCGCGTGCTGTACAGCGGGCCGCCCGCCGAACTGGCGTCGGTGGAGGAGTCGGCGACGGCGGCGTTCCTCTTCGACGAGTCCCCGGGTCCGGCGCGCGAAGTGCGTTCGCCGCGCGGCTGGTTGACGATCGGACCGGTGACCCGGCACAACCTGCGGGAGGTGACCGCCGCGTTCCCGCTCGGCGCCTTCACCGCCGTCACGGGGGTCTCCGGCTCCGGGAAGTCCACGCTGATCGGCGAGCTGACGCCGGAACTGGAGGGCGTCGGGCGGCTGGTCCGGGTCGACCAGAGGCCGATCGGCCGCACCCCGCGCTCCAACCTCGCCACGTACACCGGCCTGTTCGACGTCGTCCGCAAGGTGTTCGCCGGCACCGAGGAGGCGCGGGCGCGCGGGTACGGCGTCGGGCGGTTCTCCTTCAACGTGGCCGGTGGCCGCTGCGAGACCTGTCAGGGCGAGGGGTTCGTCAGCGTCGAGCTGCTGTTCCTGCCGAGCGCGTACGCCCCCTGCCCGCAGTGCGGCGGCGCCCGCTACCGGCCCGACACGCTCCAGGTGACGTACCGGGGGCGGAACATCGCCGAGGTGCTCGACCTGACCGTGGAGGCGGCGGCGGAGTTCTTCGCCGACACCCCGGCCGCCGCCCGGAGTCTCGGCACCCTGCTCGACGTCGGCCTCGGCTATCTGCGGCTCGGGCAGCCGGCGACCGAGCTGTCCGGCGGCGAGGCCCAGCGGATCAAGCTGGCGAGCGAACTGCAGCGCGGCCGGCGCGGCCACACCCTGTACCTGCTGGACGAGCCCACCACCGGGCTCCATCCGGCCGATGTCGAGGTGCTGATGGACCGGCTGCACGGCCTGGTCGACGCCGGGCACACGGTCGTGGTGGTCGAGCACGACATGACGGTGGTCGCGGACGCGGACTGGGTGCTCGACCTGGGCCCCGGCGGGGGCGACCGGGGCGGGCGGATCGTGGCATCGGGACCGCCGGAGTCGGTGGCGCGGGCCGCGGGCAGCGCGACGGCGCCGTACCTGGCGCGGGTGCTGCCCTGAGCGCGGCCGACGCATGCCCGAGGCATCGATGCGCGAGCCGAGTTGGGCCGCCGGTGCGGTCCGTCGCCGGTCCCTGACGATGATGAGGCCGTGGCGGTCTCGTCCGAACACGCAACGGACCTCGACGACGGCACCCCGGTCCGGTTCCTCCTCGTCCCCGGGACCGCCGCGTTCGCCGCCGGGAAGCTGCGCGGCGCTGGACGCCCTTCGACTCCGCGGAACCGGTCGTACGGCCGGTGTAGCGCCGTCGGCCGGTCAGTGCCGGGCGCCGGTCACCGCCGCCGGCCGGCCGGTGAGCAGGGCCTGATGGGTCCAGGTCGGTCCGGGGCCCACGGGCTGGGCCGCACGGGCCAGGGCGCGGCGGTCGCAGCAGGCGCCCGGCGCGATCAGCGGCCGTGTCTCCACCTCGGCCACCAGGCCCCGGGCGCGGGCCACCCGCCACAGGGAGGCGAGCAGGGTGTCCTCGCCGACGAACGCCGCCGCCGTGCCCGCGGCGCCGCCCTCCTGCCGGTAGCGCAGGCTGACCGGCTGGACGGGCACGCCCGCGTCGAGCGCGGCCTGGAACACCGCCCGGCGGAAGCGGCCGTGCGCCCGCCCGCACCAGGTGCTGCCCTCGGGGAAGGCGGTCACGGCCGCGCCCGCGCGCAGCGCCCCGGCGATCCGCTCTACCGTCCCGGGCAGGGCGCGCAGCCGGTCCCGCTCGATGAACAGCGCCCCGCCGCGCGCCGCCAGCGCGCCCGCCACCGGCCACTGCCGTATCTCGGTCTTGGCGAGCATGCGGGCGGGGCGTACGACGGTGAGCAGCGGGATGTCCAGCCACGAGACATGGTTGGCGACGAGCAGCACACCGCCGGCCGGAACGGGGGCGCCGGTGACGCGCAGCCGCACCCCGATGGCCCGCACCAGCGCCCGGCACCACCGTCTGACCCACTCGGCGGGGATCCTCCCACCGAGTGGGGACAGCGCGATCCCCGCCAGCAGCAGGGCCGCGACGGCGGCCAGGCGCAGCACGGCCCGGGGTACGGCGGCCGTGCCGCGGGCCGGTTCCACACAGGCGCCCGGGGTGCAGGGCGCGGTGGGCAGCCAGACGCTCATCAGGCCGGTACGAGCGAGAGGAAGTGCCGCAGATAGCGCGCGTTGACCCGGCGCATCGACAGCAGGACGTACAGGTCGGCGACCCCGAAGTCGGGGTCGTGGGCGGGTTCGCCGCAGACCCAGGCGCCGAGGCGGAGGTAGCCGCGCAGCAGCGCGGGCAGCTCGCGGTGGCCGGCCGGGGTCCCGGTGCTCGGGACCCAGGGCAGCAGCGGCCGTACCCGGAACTCCTCGGGAGCGAGGTGCTTGGCCCGCACCCGCTCCCAGGTGGCGCTCGCGAGCACCCCGCCGTCGGCGAGCGGCACCGAGCAGCAGCCCGCGAGCCAGTCGTGTCCGCGGTCGACCATGTAGCGGGCGATTCCGGCCCAGATCAGGCTGATCACGGCGCCGTCGCGGTGGTCGGGGTGCACGCAGGAGCGGCCGACCTCGACCAGCGAGGGCCGGATGGCGTCGAGCGCGCCCAGGGCGAACTCGCCCTCCGAGTAGAGCCGGCCCGCGACCGCGGCGCGCTCCGGCGGCAGCAGCCGGTAGGTGCCGACGACCTGGCCGGTCGCGGTGTCGCGGACCAGCAGGTGGTCGCAGTAGGCGTCGAAGGCGTCGACGTCGAGGCCCGGCTGCGGGGTGGCGAGCAGGGCTCCCAGTTCCCCGGCGAAGACGTCGTGCCGCAGCCGCTGGGCGGCGCGCACGTCGTCCTCGTCACGGGCGAGGGTGACGGTGTAGCGGGCGGGCGCCTCGGGCTGTGGGGGACGGTCGAGGGTGGATACGCCGGTCATGGCTCACTCCTGGTCACGGGCCGGTTCGGCGACAGCGGCGGCGGGCTCGGCGTGTACGGCCCGTCGCTCCTGTTCTTCCGACGCCGGTTGGCGTGCGCGTGACCGGGGCCAGGAGAGCGGATGTGGGATTGCTGAACGCCGGTTTCCCGCGATCAAGGAAAACCAGACGGGGCCGGGGATGAGCACCACTCCCGGCCCCGCCCGTCCGCCCCCTTCGGCGAACGTCCTGCGCTGTTCGGCGGCGCTACCGCTTGCCCGCCTTCCGGGTGGCGCGCAGCCACTCCCGGTTCATGCCGGTGATCGACACCAGCGGGATGCCCTTCGGGCAGGCCGTCGCGCACTCACCCGTCAGCGTGCAGCCGCCGAACCCCTCGGCGTCCATCTGCGCCACCATGTCCAGCACCCGGGTCTCCCGCTCGGGCGCGCCCTGGGGCAGCACATTGAGGTGGTTGACCTTGGCGGAGGTGAACAGCATCGCCGCGCCGTTGGGGCAGGCGGCGACGCACGCCCCGCAGCCGATGCACTCGGCGTGCTCGAAGGCGGAGTCGGCGTCGGCCTTCGGCACCGGTGTGGCGTGGGCCTCGGGCGCGGATCCGGTGGGTGCGGTGATGTAGCCGCCGGCCTGGATGATCCGGTCGAACGCGGACCGGTCGACGACCAGGTCCTTGATCACCGGGAAGGCGGCGGCCCGCCACGGCTCGATGTCGATCGTGTCGCCGTCCCGGAAGGACCGCATGTGCAGCTGGCAGGTGGTGGTGCGCTCCGGGCCGTGCGCGTCGCCGTTGATCACGAGGGAACAGGCGCCGCAGATGCCCTCGCGGCAGTCGTGGTCGAAGGCGACCGGGTCCTCGCCGGACAGGATGAGCTGTTCGTTGAGGACGTCCATCATCTCCAGGAAGGACATGTCGGACGAGATGCCGTCCACCTCGTACGTGGACATCGCTCCGTCGGCGTCGGCGTTCTTCTGCCGCCAGACGCGCAGGGTGAGCTTCATGCGTAGCTCCGCTGGGTGGGGTGGACGTACTCGAAGACCAGGTCTTCCTTGTGCAGGACGGGAGCTTCGCCGGTGCCGGTGAACTCCCAGGCGGCCGCGTAGCCGAACTCGTCGTCCCTGCGGGCGGCTTCGCCGTCGGGGGTCTGGGACTCCTCGCGGAAGTGACCGCCGCAGGACTCGGCACGGTGCAGCGCGTCGAGGCACATCAGCTCGGCCAGCTCCAGGTAGTCGACGATGCGGTTGGCCTTCTCCAGCGACTGGTTGAACTCCTCGCCGGTGCCGGGCACCTTGATGCGCCGCCAGAACTCCTCGCGGATCTGCGGGATGCGCTCCAGGGCCTTGCGCAGTCCGGCGTCGGTGCGGGCCATGCCGCAGAACTCCCACATGAGTTCGCCGAGTTCGCGGTGGAAGGAGTCCGGGGTACGGTCGCCGTCGACGGACAGCAGCAGGTTCAGCCGGTCCTCGGTCTCGGCCAGCACCTCCTGCACAGCGGGGTGTTCGGCGCTCACCCGCTCCTGGTGCGGGTTGCGGGCGAGGTAGTCGTTGATGGTGGCCGGCAGTACGAAGTAGCCGTCGGCCAGGCCCTGCATCAGCGCCGAGGCGCCCAGCCGGTTGGCGCCGTGGTCGGAGAAGTTGGCCTCGCCGATCGCGAACAGGCCGGGGAGGGTGGTCTGGAGGTCGTAGTCGACCCACAGTCCGCCCATCGTGTAGTGCACGGCCGGGTAGATCCGCATCGGCACCTCGTACGGATCCTCGTCGGTGATCCGCTGGTACATGTCGAAGAGGTTGCCGTACTTCGCCTCGACCGCCCCCCGGCCCATGCGCTGGATGGCGTCGGCGAAGTCCAGGTAGACGCCCTGGCCGCCGGGGCCGACGCCCCTGCCCTCGTCGCAGACGTTCTTCGCGGCGCGGGAGGCGATGTCGCGCGGGACGAGGTTGCCGAAGGACGGGTAGATGCGCTCCAGGTAGTAGTCGCGCTCGTCCTCGGGGATCTGGTGCGGCGGGCGGGTGTCGCCCTTGGCCCTGGGCACCCAGATCCGGCCGTCGTTACGCAGCGACTCGCTCATCAGGGTCAGCTTGGACTGGTGGTCGCCGGTGCGCGGGATGCAGGTGGGGTGGATCTGGGTGAAGCAGGGATTGGCGAAGTAGGCGCCGCGCCGGTGCGCCCGCCACACGGCGGTCGCGTTGGAGTTCATGGCGTTGGTGGAGAGGTAGAAGACGTTGCCGTAACCGCCGGAGGCCAGCACCACCGCGTCCGCGAAGTACGTGGCGATCTTGCCGGTGACGAGGTCACGGGCCACGATGCCGCGAGCCCGGCCGTCCACGACGATCAGGTCCAGCATCTCGGTGCGCGGGTGCATCTCCACGTTGCCCGCGGCGATCTGCCTGCTGAGGGCCTGGTAGGCGCCGAGGAGGAGCTGCTGGCCCGTCTGGCCGCGGGCGTAGAAGGTGCGCGAGACCTGGACGCCGCCGAAGGAACGGGTGTCGAGCAGGCCGCCGTACTCGCGGGCGAAGGGCACGCCCTGGGCCACGCACTGGTCGATGATCTCGACCGAGATCTGCGCGAGGCGGTGGACGTTGGACTCGCGGGCGCGGAAGTCGCCGCCCTTGACGGTGTCGTAGAACAGCCGGTGGATCGAGTCGCCGTCGTTGCGGTAGTTCTTCGCCGCGTTGATGCCGCCTTGCGCGGCGATGGAGTGGGCGCGGCGCGGGGAGTCCTGGTAGCAGAACTGGACGACGTGGTAGCCCTGTTCGGCCAGGGTGGCGCCCGCGGAGCCGCCGGCCAGCCCGGTGCCGACGACGATGACGGTGTGCTTGCGCCGGTTGGCGGGGTTGACGAGCTTGGCCTCGAAGCGGCGCTTGTCCCAGCGCTCGTGGATCGGGCCGGAGGGGGCCTTGGTGTCGACGGCCGGTTCCCCGGTCGTGTAGTTCAGGTAGTCGGTCATGTCAGCTCACCACTCCGGTCATGACGCCCACGGGTACGGCGATGAAACCGGCCGTGAGCAGCAGCGCGAGGACGTTGGCGATGGTCTTCAGGGCGCGGTCGCGGGTGCGGCTGCCGACGCCGAGGGTCTGTGCGGCGCTCCAGAACCCGTGCCGGATGTGCAGGCCGAGCGCGAGCATCGCGACGATGTAGATGACGTTGCTGTACCAGTGGGAGAAGTCGGCGACGACGTTCTGGTACGGGTGCCCGTGCTCGAAGTGGCCCGGGTGCACGGTGCCGGTGGTCAGGTCGAGGATGTGCCAGATCACGAAGAGGCCGAGGATGATCCCGCCCCAGCGCATCGTGCGGGTGGCGTAGCTCGCCCGCGCCTTGCGGTGCACGTACGTGCTGGGCCGGGCCTTGATGTCCCGGCGGCTGAGCTGGTACGCGGACGTGGCGTGGGCGACCACGGCGACGACGAGGACGACCCGGATGAGCCAGAGCGTCCACTCGTAGTGCATGAAGGGTTCGCCGATGGTGCGCAGCCAGTGGGCGTAGTGGTCGAACTCGCCGGCGCCGAAGTAGATCTTCAGGTTGCCGATCATGTGGACGACCAGGTACGCCAGCATGATCAGGCCGCTGACGGCCATCACGGTCTTCTTGCCGACGGAGGAGCCCCACATCGTGCGTGCCATGGACGGCCGTCGGTCCGTCCGCGTTGCCAGTGCCATGGCACAGCACGCTAGGGCTGGAAGACCCGATCGGTCCAAGACATGGTATGGCTCGTTTCCATAGCCTGTTCCTATGGTGGCCGCTATGCTTGCCGGATGCAGTTCCAGCAGCTCCAGTACTTCGTCGCCGTCGCCGAGACCCGGCACTTCACCCGGGCCGCCGAGCTGGTGCACGTCGCCCAGCCGTCGCTGTCACAGCAGATCAAGGCGCTGGAGCGGGAGCTGGGCGCGGATCTGTTCCTGCGCGCCCGGGGCAACATCACGCTCACCGACGCCGGCGAGGCGCTGCTGCCGCTGGCCCGGCGGATCCTCGCCGACGCGGACACGGCCCGCCATGAGGTGCTGGAGCTGGTGCAGCTGCGCCGGGGGCGGGTGCGGCTGGGGGCGACGCCGAGTCTGTGCACCGGCCTGCTGCCGGATGTGCTGCGCGCCTTCCACGACCGTTATCCCGGCATCCAGCTGCTGATCGAGGAGAGCGGCTCGCACGACCTGGTGCGGGAGCTGGCGCGCGGTGCGCTCGATCTCGCGCTGGTCGTGCTGCCGCTGCCGACGCCCGCGCCCGCGCTGACGACGGTGGAGCTGCTGCGGGAGGAGCTGGTGGTGGTGTCCTCACCGGAGGCGCCGGCACCCGGCCGGGGCGGGCGGGTCGTGGACATCGCCGATCTGGAGCGTGAGCGGCTGGTGATGTTCCGGCACGGGTACGACCTGCGGGAGCTGACGGTCGCCGCGTGCCGCTCCGCCGGGTTCGAGCCGGATTTCGCCGTCGAGGGGGGTGAGATGGACGCGGTGCTGGGGTTCGTCCGGGCCGGGCTGGGCGTCGCGGTCGTGCCCCGCATGGTCGCGGCGCGGACCGGGCGGGGGCTGAGGGTGACCCCGCTGGCCAGGCCCGGGCTGCACCGGGCGATCGCGCTGGCGCATCGCAGTGACGTGGCTCCGCCGCGGGCCGCGCGGGAGTTGCAGCGGATGTTGCTGGAGCGGTAGGGGCGGCCGGACCGGGTCCTGCCGCTCAGCCCGTCGCGTCCACCAGCGCCAGGTCGTGCAGCCGCTCCGGCGGGCCCGGGCGGGCGTAGTACCAGCCCTGGGCCGTGTCGCAGCCGAGGACGCGCAACTGCTCGGCCTGGGCGCCGGTTTCGACGCCCTCGACGGTGACGGCGAGGTCGAGGCTGTGGGCGAGCGTGACGATGCCCTCGACGATCTTGAGGTCGACCGGGTCGGCGGGGAACTGCTGCATGCCCTGGGTGAAGGAGCGGTCCAGCTTGAGGACCCGCACCGGCAGGCGGCGCAGGTTCGCCAGGTTCGAGTAGCCCGTGCCGAAGTCGTCCAGGGCGATGTCGACGCCCATCTCGGCCAGCCGGCGCAGGGGTTTGAGCAGGTCGTCGTCGGCGCCGATGAGCGCGGACTCGGTGACTTCCAGGCACAGGGCGTCCGGTGTGACTCCCGCCCGCTCCAGGATGTCGACCGTGTCCTGCACCAGTCCGGGGTGGCTGAGCTGGCACGGCGACAGGTTGACGTTGATGCGCAGCGGCCCGGCCGCCGTCTGCTCGCCGTACCGTTCGCGCCAGGCGCGGGCCTGCCGGATGGACTCCTCCAGCACCCAGCGGCCGAGCGGCACGATCAGGCCGGTGTGCTCGGCGAGCGGGATGAACCGGTCGGGGCCGAGGACGCCGTGCTGCGGATGCAGCCAGCGCACCAGGGCCTCGGCGCCGCGCACGCTGCCGTCGCCGAGGTGGACCAGTGGCTGGTACTCGATGAAGAACTCGCCGCGCTCCAGGGCTGTGGGGAGGGCGGTGGTCAGGCCGTGGCGGGTGATGGCGCGGGCGTCGGCCTCCGGGTCGGCCAGTTCGGAGCGGTTGCCGCCCGCCGACTTCGCCCGGTACATGGTGATGTCGGCGCTGCGCAGGACCTCGGCGGCGGTGCGTTCGCCGGCCGGGCCCTCGACGATGCCGAGGCTGCCGCGCACCATCAGGTCCCGGCCGTCGATGCTGATGGGCGTCACCAGGGCGTTCATGATGCGCTCGGCGAGGTCGTCCACCGTGCGCTCGGTGCCGGGACCGGTGATCAGGGCCACGAACTCGTCGCCGCCGAGCCGGGCGACCATCTCGCCGGGCGCGGTCGCGCAGGACTGGAGCCGGTCGGCGACCTCCACCAGCAGCCGGTCACCGGCCGCGTGCCCGAGGCTGTCGTTGATGGTCTTGAAGCCGTCCAGATCCAGGTAGCACAGGCCGAAGCGCTGGCCCTCGCCGGCGGCGAGGGCCTTTTCCAGCCGTTCGAAGAACAGGGTGCGGTTGGGCAGGCCGGTGAGGGCGTCGTGCGTCGCCTCGTAGCGCAGCCGGAGGTTGAGCAGACGGCGCTCGGTGGTGTCCTCCATGAGGGCGAGCTGGTACTGCGGGGCGCCGTCGGCGTCACGGAGCAGGGAGACGGTCAGGTTGGTCCACAGGACCGTGCCGTCGTGGCGGTTGAACGCCTTCTCCAGGTGGTAGTGCTCGCGCTCCCCGCGCACCAGTTCCTCGTACAGCTTCCAGGTCTGCGGGGCGTCCTCGGGGTGCACCCAGTCCTGCACCCGGCGGCCGCGCAGGGTCTGCGAGGACAGGCCGAACATGCGCAGCAGCGCCTCGTTGACCTGGAGGACGTTGCCGTCGAGGTCGGCGATGCCGATCCCTATCGCGGCACCCTCGAAGACCGCGCGGAAGCGGGCCTCGCTGGCGTGCAGCGCCTGAGCGACGACACCCTGGGCCCGGAGCGCGGCCTGGGCGATGGACTCCTGCTCGGCGAGCGTGCGTTCGCGCAGCTCCTGGGCGTACCCGGCGGCCATCGCGTGCTGCAGCCGGGAGGAGCGCAGCCGCGGCGCGTCCTGCGGGACCTCGGCGCCCTCCTCGCCGCAGTACAGCACCAGATAGGCGTCGACGCAGTCGAGGGTGCGGGTGAGCGCCTCGGGGTCGGTGCAGTGCGCGGCCACCAGGGCGGCGCCGACCGCCTTCGCGCCGTCGGCGTCGAAACTGTGCGCCCGCAGCAGCTCGCTCAACCGGCGCGCGAGCGGCAGCAGTCGCTCCTCGAACTCGACGCGGGTCAGCGACGTGGAGGTCACCGGGTAGACGGCCCGGCTCCAGATCGTCGCGAACCGGCGCAGTCTGCCCTCCGGCCCGTCCGGCTCCGCGTTCACGCCGCGCGCCCCACGCCGGCGAACCCGGAGAAGGCGAAGGGATCCTCGTCCTCCGGCGCGGCTTCCGGGCGCCAGAGCGGCATCTGCACCAGTCCGGGTTCCACCATGTCGTACCCCTCGAAGAACCGCGCGATCTCCTCGCGCGAGCGCATGATCAGCGGGTTGCGAATGTCCTTGTATACGTCCACCGCCCCCTCGGCCCGCTCGGCGGGCAGCGGGATTC
Organism: Streptomyces sp. NPDC104106; assembly: GCF_055584345.1. NCBI lineage: Bacteria > Bacillati > Actinomycetota > Actinomycetes > Kitasatosporales > Streptomycetaceae > Streptomyces > Streptomyces sp. NPDC104106. Next base: position 67,246 of record NZ_JBVJMF010000025.1, on the reverse strand, counting down.
CCTCGTACGAGGCATGGGTGAGGATCAGCATGCTGCCCGGGGCCAGCGCCTCGCGCAGTCCGGCCACCGCGCCGTAGGGGTCGTCCGCGTCTTCCACGAAGTGCAGTATGGCAACGAGCAGGAGGGCCACCGGCCGCTTCAGGTCGATCAGCCGCTCCACCTCGGGGCTCGCGAGGATCTCCTGCGGCTTGCGGAGGTCCGCCGCGACGACGTCCGCGTCCGCGTTGCCCGCGAGCACCGCCTGGCTGTGCGCGACGGCGACCGGGTCGTGGTCGACGTAGACCACGCGCGCGCCCGGGGCGGCCGCCTGGGCCACCTCGTGGACGTTGCCGAACGTCGGGATGCCGGAGCCGACGTCGAGGAACTGGGTGAGGCCCTCCGCGGCCGCGAAGCGCACCGCCCGGCGCATGAACGCCCGGTTGGCCTGCATGATCTTGGGCAGGCCCGGCAGGAACGCCATGGCCTTGCGCGCCGCTTCCCGGTCGACCTCGAAATTGTGCGAACCGCCCAGGTAGAAGTCGTAGATCCGCGAGACGCTCGGCACCGAGATGTCGATGCTCCGTGGGGCCCAGGCGGGACGCTCCATGTATCTCTCCAAGGCGTGGACGACAGGGGTAGGCGATCCGGTGTTCGAGCTGAGGCTACTGATCGCCCGCCAAAGGGGCGAGCAGAACCGGAAATTGACCATCCGTTCCCGGTCACTGCCTGCGGCATGTGCCCGGACGCCCCCGCTCGGTGACGGCCGGCTCGGGCCCGGGACGCCCGCGCACAGCACAACGGTCCGCCCCCTCCGTGCGGTTCGGAGGGGGCGGACCACGGTGGCGCTCCGGGCCGGGCGGGACGATCGACCCTGGGGAGGTGATCTACTTGCCCGGTGCGCCGACCGGCTTGCCGTCGGGCGCGACGGCGTACCACGTGCCGCCCACGCCCTGACCGTTGGTGTCACCGGGGGCCTTGTCCCCGGAGAAGGTGTAGATCGGCCAGCAGTTGACCGTCATCTGCCGCGTACCGTCGGGACGGGTGAAGCCCATCAGCCCCTTCTTCTTGACGCCCTGCGTGTCGTCGGCCTTGACCGGGGCGACGGCCGGCCACTTCTCCAGGCAGGCTCCGGTGCAGTTCGAGATGACCTTGGGCCAGGCCTTGTCCTTCAGGAAGCGGTAGACGGTCCTGCCGTTCTTGTCGACGATGATGTCGCCGAGCTTGGGGTCCTTGCGGACGGACAGGCCGGGCAGCGAGCCCAGGGAGGCCTTCTTGCCGTTGGGCGCCGCCGCGTACCACGTGCCGCCCACGCCCTGGCCGTTGACGTCGCCGGCGTTGACGTCCTTCACGTAGCGGTACACGGGCCAGCCGCCGACGGTGAGCTGCTTGGTGCCGTCGGGGCGGGTGACCGAGCCGAGCAGCGCCTTGTCGACGCCCGCGCCGGCGGTGGCGTCGTTCGCGGGCACCGGCGGCCAGGTGGTGGCGCAGTTGCCCGCGCAGTTCGACTTGGGCGGGTTCGCGGTGTCCTTGTCGAACCGGTAGAGGGTGAGGCCGGAGCCGTCGGTGAGGACGTTGCCCAGGTCGGGGTTGGCGGCCACGGAGAGCTTGCCGGCGGGGGCGGCCTGGGCCGGGGAGGCGGAACTCTGGTTGCCGTCGGCGCCGTAGCCGTTGCCCGTGCCGGCGCCGGTGGTGGGGCTGCCCGCGGGCGCGGTGGCACCGACGTTCTGGGCCGCGGAGGCCGGAGTGGTGCTGTTGTCCTGACCGCACGCCGTCGTCAGCGCCAGCACCGAGACGGCTGTCGCCGCCAGTGAGACGGTCCGCCAGGAGGTCTTCATCGTCAACTCCCCATTTTCGCCTGGTTGTTGCAGCGCCCTGACGCGCCGCCGCACGGCCATGGGTACGGACCGCGGGGCCCTGCGTGTTCAACGGGGACGGGAATTTCTTTCCGGCTCCTGTGGACCGGAGGCGCACGCGGGCGCATGTTTCACGCCAACTGCGCATATCAGCGCGTCAAACCACTGATCACGAGATATCCCCCCTTCGGATCAATCCAGGCGCACTACGGCGTACTTGCGGTTTTCACATCCGATCATCGTCGTCGTGCATGGACACGAAGTGACCCGATGCGCGCCCGCCGTCAGGGCGTTGGCCGTGCTGACGCTGGGCTGGACCCTGGTGGGCTGGCCGGCCGGCAGCGCGTCGGCCGACGCCTGCGCGTACGCCTCCACGGGACCGGACGGCACGGTGGCGGTGGCGTGGGCCGGTGACGGCGATCACTGGCCGATCCCGCCCTGCCCGCAGCCGCCCCCGCCGCCGTGCCCGCCCACGCCGACACCCACCCCACCACCGCCACCGCCGCCTCCTCCACCGCCCAAGCCGACGCCCCGGCCGCGTCCGACGCCGACGCCGGTTCCGAAGCCCACCCCGCGGCCGAAGCCCCCGGCCCGGCCCGCACCGCCTGCCCCGGCCCCCCGGCCGGTACCGAGACCCACGCCCACGCCGGCACCGGTGCCCAAGCCCACGCCCCCACCGAAGCCCGCGCCGAAGCCCTCGGTGAAGCCGGTGAGCTACCCCGCCTACCGCCCGCACCCCGTCAGCCGTACGGCGCCGAGCACCACCCCGCCGGTCGTCTACGTGCTGCTCATCACCGTCCCCGCGATCGTCGCCGTCGCGGCCCTGCGCCCGCGCTGACGCGCCGGCCCGCTCACCCCTGGAGGTATCCGTTGCCGGATTGGCTTGTTCTCGTCCTCGCGATGCTGGGCGCCTGTGTCATCGTGGTGATCGTCACCTTCCTGCGCAACAGGCGGGCTCCCGAGGACGAGGACCCCAGCGAGACCCCGGACGTCATCGAGTACATGACGATGTGGATCGGCGTCGTGTACGCCATCGTCCTGGGCCTGGCCATCGCGGGCGTGTGGGAGGCCCGCAGCTCCGCGGAGAACTACGTGCAGAACGAGGCCCAGGCCCTGCACGAGATCTCGGAGCGGGTCCGGGTCTACCCGCCGGACGTACGTGACCGCGTCCGCGGCGACGTCGACACGTACGTGTCCTACGTCGTCGACCACGAGTGGAAGACGATGGCGCACCAGGAGAGCGTCACGGACCGCGGTACCGCGCTGCTCCAGAAGGTCCGCCAGGACGTCACCGACTACCACCCGAAGAGCGACTTCGAGGCGCAGTCCTACCAGCCGCTGCTGGACCAGATGACCGCAGCCGACCAGGCGCGCAACGCCCGCGCCGACTCCACCGGGGCCACCATGCCGCCGGTGGTGTGGTGGGGACTGCTCACCGGCGCGTTGGTCACCGTCGGGATGGTGTTCGCGCTCCAGATCCGGCGTACCAGGCGCGAACTGGTGCTGGCCGGGCTGTTCTCCGCGACCATCGCCTTCATGCTGTTCCTCATCTGGGACTTCGACGCCCCCTTCAGCCGGGGCATCGCGGTGACCGCGGAACCGTTCACGAACCTGTTCCCGGGTCTGCCGAAGTAGCCCCGGACACGCCGGCGGATTTCCCCGGACGGCGCACACCCGTACCCCGTTCGCGCTACTCCGATCGCGCGGGTGTGCGACCGTTCCTAGCGTTCGTTTCATCGAGGTGCATGCCTGGCCCAGCGGAACGAAGTCCGCAGCTGCTCCTCGGGGACCGGAGGAAACACCATGCGCGCGATACGCGTCGCTTCGGCCGCTCTGCTGGGCGCCGGCGTCCTGGCCCTCGCTCTCGTCGCACCGTCCGCCGTCGCCGGAGACGATCACTCCGGTGACGGCCGCACGAGTGATGGCCGCACGACTGATGGCCGCACGAGTGATGGCCGCACGACTGATGGCCGCACGAGTGATGGCCGCACGAGTGATGGCCGCACGAGTGACGGTCACTCCAGTGGTGGCCACTCCTGGGGCGACCAGCGGGGTGACCAGCAGGGGTACCAGCGCGGGGACCAGCAGGGCGATCAGCGCGGGAACCAGCGCTACGAGCAGCCGTTCTCGCCGGCGACGCACGGGGTGCGGGCCGGTGCGGGCGGCAGCATCGGCGGGTTCGACGCCAAGGAGATCGGCCTGGGCGCGGCCCTGATCACCGGCTCCCTCGGCACGGCGTACCACTACGCGCGCCGCCGCGCCCAGGACGACGGGGCCTGACCCTCACCGACCGCCCGCTCCCCCACCGGTCCGCGCCGCCGGCGTCAGATCCGCTTCTCCTTCCGGCGGCGCAGCCAGAACACCCCGCCCGCGATCACGGCCGAGCTCACGAGGCCGCCACCGATCGCCATGTCGGCCGGTGTGGCACCGGTGGTGACACTGCCGCCGAGACCGCCGTGGACACCGCCGAGCACGGTGAACGCCCCCAGGCGGGTCAGGCTCCTGCCGTCGCAGCGGGCCATGATGTCGTACCGGCCGGGGCGGGCGTCGTGGTCGATGAGGGTGGTTCCCCGAGCCGTGTCGTCGTGGAACGGGTTGAGTTCGGTGGTGGGGAAGACCGGTGAGGACATGACGCCACCGCGGCAGCCGTCCACGGTGACGGTGAGCCGGGCGCCGTTCACGATCGCTCTCGGTGCGGCGGCGATGTGGCGCACGCCGCTGTCGCCCCGGTCGCCACCGTCACCCCGGTCGCCCCGGTCGCCCCGGTCGCCCCGGTCGCCTCCGTCGTCGCTCCGGGCCTCTCGGTCGCCCCCGTAGCCGCGGTCGCCCCGGTCGCCGCCGTCGTGGCCCCGGTCGCCGTGCCAGTGGTCGTCGCCCCGGCCGGAGTCGTCCCCACGGCGCTGATCCCGCCCGCCGTCGTCCCGGTCTCGGCCTCGGTCCCCGATTCCCCGGTCGCGGTCCTCCCGCTCGCGGTCGTGGCGGGCGTCGGTGAAGTGACCGTGGTTGTCGACGTTGCCGCCGTTGCCGTTGCCCATGCCGTCCGCGACGGCCACGGGGGCGGCGAATCCGAGCACGGCGACCGCGGCGCACGCGGCCGCGAGGGCACGTTTGTTTCGCATGTGATCCTCCGCGGGAGGCGCCCGGGTCCGGACCCCGGTCGATCGGCGAGAAAACACCTCCCGCGCACGACCCTCGAACCCCGGGAACACGCCCGCATGTCGAGAATGGTCCGTCCTGGTGAGGCAACACACCGGGCGGAAAGCACACAATCAGATATTTCCGCAGGTCACAGACCGTCCGAAAAATCCTGGGAACGGCAACTCGGATGGCGCACCGCACCCGCCGTGAGCCACCCGTTCGCCGCTCACCCCGTCGCCCGTGCCCCCCGCGGGACTTAGCGTTTTCCCATGCACGACGCACGCGGCGGCGGCCGCGTGGAGAGGGGATGGCGAATGTCTGCGTCCGGACTGTCCGAACTCGCCGAGGAGGAGCGGCGGGAAAAGCGTGCCCCGTGGGGCGTGATGGCGCTCGTACTGCTGACCGGCCTGGCCCTCATCCGGAACGGTTCGGGGCAGTTCGACATCGGCCCACCGCAGCCCGACTCGGTGGCGGCGGTCCCGGACAGCCGTACGTCCGCGGGCACCTTCGCCGCCGCTCCGGCACCGCTCGCGTTCTCCGCCGCCGACCGGGTACGGATCCCCGCAATCGGGGTGGACGCGCCGGTGACGCCGGTCGGCCTGGACGCGGACGGCTGGATCGGCGCGCCCCCGCCGGACGACCCCGGCCTCGCGGGCTGGTTCACCGGTGCGGTCTCCCCCGGCGAGAAGGGCACCGCGGTCATCGTCGGGCACGTCGACAATCAGAAGGGCCCCGCCGTCTTCTACGGACTCGGGGCCCTGAAGAAGGGGAACCGGGTCGAGGTCCTGCGCAAGGACGGAAAGACGGCGGTGTTCGAGATCTACGGCATCGAGGTGTTCTCGAAGGCCGATTTCCCGAGCGACCGCGTCTACGCCTCGAAGGGGGCTCCGGAACTCCGGGTCATCACCTGTGGCGGCGGATTCTCGAAGCGGAACGGCTACGAGGGGAATGTCGTCGTCTTCGCCCGCCTGGTCGCGGTGAACTGACAGCGGACCGCCAGTGCCGCGGCCGGGCGGGCGAAGTGCCCGTCGGGGCCGGGGAATCGCTCACACGCGCCGGTTCGGCACGGTCAGGTGATATCCGGAGTCGATGAGATAGGGCAGCCATTCACGGATGGCGTGGACGGTCTGCGAGCGGTCGCCCCCGGCGTCGTGGGAGAGCACCACGACGCCGGGGGCGGCGCCGCTCTCGACCCGGTCGACGATGGTGGCGGTGCCCGGTGTCATCCAGTCGGTGGTGTCCACCGTCCAGGCCATCGGTTCCATGCCCATCTCGGCGCCCAGTTCGAACGCGGCCCGGTTCCAGGCGCCGTACGGGGCCCGGAACCACTGCGGGCGCTCGCCGTAGGCCTCCTCGACGGCGTCGCTGGTCCTCACCATCTCGTCGCGGATCTCGGAGCGGTTGAGGGAGGTCAGCAGCGGATGGGTCCAGGTGTGGTTGCCGACGACATGGCCCTCGTCGGCCATCCGGGCCACCAGTTCCTTGTTCACGACCACGCACTCGCCGCACACGAAGAACATGGCCCGCACGTCGTACTTGGCGAGGGTGTCCAGGATGTGCGGGGTGTACTCCGGGTTCGGGCCGTCGTCGAAGGTCAGCATCATGTGCCGGCCGCGCCCGGAGATCTTGAAGAGGGGTTCCGTACGGGCCTTCAGCCTGCGCGGCGCGGTACGCGGCGGGCCGTCACCGGTGAGCGGCTGGAGCCGGAAGGCGGAAGGCTTGAGCGCCTGACGGGCCTGCGGGCCGGGAGCGGGGGCGGCTGCCGTCGGGGCGGTCTCCCCGGCGCCGCCCGCGAGGACGGCTCCGGCGGTACCCGCGGCGCCCAGTGCGGCGGCGCCGGCGAGGAGCATCCGGCGACGCGTGAAGAACTGATCCTTCTGCATGACTCATCCCTCGCCCCACGAGGCTCCGGCGCACCACGACGGCACCGGTGCGGCGGCGGGAAAGCACCCGGTCGGACCAGCGCCGGGGCCGATGTGGAACCCGCCGCGGCGTTCTGATAGCCATTCAGTCCGCCACAGGGCGGTCGGACAAGGGACACGGGGGCGAGCCGGGATGTCGTACGGGGGAGAGAACGGGGCGCGGCGCGGTGCGCCGGCCGTGGTGCTGCTGGCGGTCGCGCAGATCCTGGTCGTCTTCGACACCGCGGTCTTCGCGGTGGGGCTGCCGCTGATCCAGCACGAGCGGAATCTGTCGTTCTCGGGACTGACCTGGCTGCTGTCCGCGTACAGCGTGTGTTTCGCCGCGCTGCCGGTGCTCGCGGGGGCGCTCGGTCGGGCGTTCGGGCACCGGATGGTGCTGATGGCCGGGTTCGCGCTGTCGAGCGTCGCCGCGGCGGCGCCCGCGCTGTCGCCGGGCGCCGCCGTGCTGCTGGCCTCGCGGGCGGTGCAGGGCGTGGCGGCGGCGGTGATCACGGCCGGGGCGCTGGCGCTGATCGACGCCGCGCACCCCGCGGGCCCGGAGCGGGACCGGGCGCTGAACGTGCACTTCGCGGTGGTCGCCTGCGCCGGCCCGGCCGTGCTGCTGCCGTGCACCATGCTGCTGGACACGGTCGACACGGAGAACACCGTGTTCTGGGTGCAGGCGGTGGCCGGGCTGGTGCTCCTGGCGCTGACCCCGGTGGCGCTGGCCGAGACCGCGCCCGCGCCCGACGCGCGTGCCCGGGTGGGCGGCGCCGCGCTGGCCGTCGTGCCGCTGGGGTTCCTGGCCTGGTTCGCGGACTGGCTCGGGGACCGGAGCGTGTCCGTGACGACGGTCATCCTCATCGCCGTGGGGGCCGCGCTGCTGCCGTCCGTGCTCGGCTGGCTGGGCCGCGGCGAGCGGATGCCGGCGCTGCCGGCCCGGCTGCGCCGGGAGCGGGCCGCGTTCGGCGCCTACACGGTGGTGGCGCTGCTGGCCGCGAGCCTGGCCGGGGCGGTGTTCCTCCTCACGATCGCCCTGCAGATGCTCGGTGACCTCTCCCCGATGCAGGTGGGCTGGGCCCTGCTGCCCGCCGTCGCCGGGGTGGTTCTGGGGTGTGCGGTGCTGACCGTCCTCGCCGCCCGCGTGGGGCTCGCGGGCACGGTGGCCGGGGCGTGCGTGGTGGCGGCCGGCGGCTTCGTGCTGCTGAGCCTGCCGGGAGCGGGCTACGGCTTCGGCGCGGTGCAACTGCCGCTGCTGCTGATCGCGTTCGGCTGCGGGGTGCTGGCCCTGCCGGCCGGTTTCGCGCGCCAGGGCAGCGGCGCGCTCCCCCAGGAGCTGAACTCCTCCCGGCAGTTGGGCGCCGGTCTGGGCGCGTCCCTGTTCATCGGCATCCTCACGGTCGCCGAGCGGGGCACGACCACGCGCACGCTCGGCGGGCTGAGGGAGTACAAGGCCGTCCTCGCGCACGAGGTCGGGCAGTGCTTCCGCCTGGGTACGGCGCTGTGCCTGACCGCCGCGGTGATCGCCCTGCTGGCCCTGCCCCGCGCCGCCGTGCGGGCGTCCGGCCCGCAGCCGGCGGTCAGCGGCGTCGCACCAACGGGAACGGCAGGGTCTCCCGGATCGTCAGCCCGGTGAGGAACATGACGAGCCGGTCGACGCCGAGGCCGAGACCGCCGGTCGGGGGCATCGCGTACTCCAGGGCCTGAAGGAAGTCCTCGTCGAGTTCCATCGCCTCCGGGTCGCCGCCCGCGGCCCGCAGCGACTGCTCCGTGAGCCGTCGGCGCTGCTCCACCGGGTCGGTCAACTCGGAGTAGGCGGTGCCGAGTTCGGTGCCGAAGGCGACGAGGTCCCAGCGTTCGGCGAGCCGGGGGTCGGTGCGGTGCGGGCGGGTCAGCGGGGAGACGCCGGTCGGGAAGTCCTTGTAGAACGTGGGCAGCCGGGTGTGTTCCTCGACGAGCCGCTCGTACATCTCCAGGGCGATGTCGGCGGGGGTGTCGTCGGCGGTGTACGGCACGCCGGTGCGGTCGCACAGCCGGTGCAGCCGCAGCAGTTCGGTGCCGGGTCCGATCTCCTCGCCCAGTGCCTCGGAGAGCGCTCCGTACACGGTCCTGACCGGCCAGGCACCGGAGATGTCGTACTCCTGCCCGTCCCGGCGGGCCACGGCGGAGCCGAAGGCGGCGACGGCCGCGGCCTGGATCAGCTCGCGGGTGAGGTCGAGCATCACCGTGTAGTCGGCGTGCGCCTGGTAGGCCTCCAGCATCGTGAACTCGGGGTTGTGCTTGTAGGAGACGCCCTCGTTGCGGAAGGTGCGGCCCAGCTCGAAGACCCTCTCCAGGCCGCCGACGCACAGCCGTTTCAGATACAGCTCGGGGGCGATGCGCAGGTACAGGTCGAGGTCGTAGGCGTTGATGTGGGTGGTGAAGGGGCGGGCGTTGGCGCCGCCGTGGATCTGCTGGAGCATCGGGGTCTCCACCTCGACGTAGCCGCGGTCCAGCAGGCCCTGGCGCAGGGCCTGTACGACGGCCGAGCGGGCCCGGATCACCGCGCGGGCGGCGGGGCTGGTGGCGAGGTCGAGATAGCGGCGGCGGACCTTGGCCTCGGGGTCGGCGAGGCCGCGCCGTTTGTCGGGCAGCGGGCGCAGGCACTTGCCGGTGAGCTGCCAGGAGGTGAGGAAGACGGTGGGCTCGCCCTTGTCGCTGCGGCCGGCGTGGCCGGTGGCGGTGATGTGGTCGCCGATGTCGGCGTCGGCGGTGAAGCGGTCCAGGGCGGCGGGGCCGCAGCCGTCGCGGGTGAGGGCGATCTGGTGGTCGCCGGACCAGTCGCGCAGGACGGCGAAGACGATGCCGCCGAAGTCGCGGACAAGCATGATCCGGCCGGCCACGGTGACGTCCGCGCCCTCGGGCACGTCGGCGAGGGCGTGGGTGGGGGCGGGGACGCCGACCGGGTAGGGGTCGGTGCCGGCGGCGCGCAGCCGGTCGAGGGTGCGGCGGCGGACGCGGATCTGGTCGGGCAGGCCCGCGCCGGCGGCCGCGGCCTGGTCGCGGGCGGGGCCGAGCGCCGTCAGTGGCGGCAGCCCCTGGGTGCTGGCGGGCCGCTGCCCGTTGCGCGGGCGCCCCTTGCCCCAGAGCTTGCGCAGCGACGGTACGGGGACGAACCCTTCGGCGATGCCGGAGGCGAGGCCGATGCGGGCGAGGGAGGCGGTGTCGCCATAGCAGATGAAGCGCGGGTACCACTCGGGGTGGTACTTGGCGTTGGAGCGGTACAGGGCCTCCAGTTGCCACCAGCGCGAGAAGAACAGCAGCAGGCGGCGCCAGAGCCTGAGCACGGGTCCGGCGCCGATGCGGGCGCCCTCCTCGAAGACCGAGCGGAAGACGGCGAAGTTCAGCGAGATCCTGCGCACGCCCAGCTTGGGGGCGGCGGCGCACAGCTCGGCGACCATGAACTCCATGACCCCGTTGGGGGCGGCGCGGTCCCGGCGCATCAGGTCCAGGGAGACGCCGTCGCGTCCCCAGGGCACGAAGGAGAGCAGGGCGAGGAGCCGGCCGTCCTCGCCGAGGGCCTCCACGAGCAGGCAGTCGCCGTCGGCGGGGTCGCCGAGGCGGTCCAGGGCCATGGAGAAGCCGCGCTCGGTCTCGGTGTCGCGCCAGGCGTCGGCCTTGTCGACGATCTCTTCCATCTCCCGTTCGGTCAGGCTCGCGTGGCGGCGGATGCGGCAGGTGGCGCCGGTGCGGCGGACGCGGCGCACGGCCTGCCGGGTGACGCGCATCTCCCGGCCGTCCAGGTCGAAGGAGGCGATGTGCACGATCGCCTCGTCGCCGAGCTGGAGGGCGCCGAGCCCGGCGCGGGCGTAGGCGCGGGCGCCGTCCTCGGAGGCGCCCATCACGGCGGGCGCCCAGGCGTAGCGGCGGGCGAGGTCCAGCCAGGCGGCGATGGCGTGCGGCCAGGCCTCCATGTCGCCGACGGGGTCGCCGCTGGCCAGGCACACCCCGGCCTCGACGCGGTAGGTGACGGCGGCCTTGCCGCTGGGCGAGAAGACGACGGCCTTGTCCCGGCGGGTGGCGAAGTAGCCGAGGGAGTCGCGCTCGCCGTAGGCCGCGAGGAGGGCGCGGATGCGGGCCTCCTCGTCGTCGTGCAGGGCGGCCTCCAGGCGCTGGGAGCGGAACAGCGTGGCGGCGGCGTTGAGCAGGGCGAGCGCGCCGAACAGGCCGAGGAGGAAACTCACCTGGCGCGGCGGGCGGCCCCCGAAGGAGCCCTCGGTGACCAGTCCGCCGCACACCCGGTCGGCCGCCCAGGCCAGGTGCTGGCTCGCCGGGAGGGTGCCCGGGAACAGCAGCACCAGGCCCCAGCCGAGCAGGACGGCCACGACGAGCCCGGCCGCCAGCACGCCGAGGGCCCGGCGTACGGCGGCGCGGCGGGAGGCGGCGTAGAACTCGTGGCGGGCCACGACGAGCAGGAGCAGCAGCAGGACGGACACCACGAGGGACAGCAGCGCCTCGCTGTACATGCCGACGGCCACGGCGAGCGCGTCGCTGAGGACGAGCAGACCGAGGTAGACGACGACCAGCCACCAGGCGGCCTTCTTGCGGGCGGCGGTCGCGCCGGCCAGCAGGAACAGGAAGACGGCGTAGGCGAGGTTGGCGCTGATGGGCACGAGGACCACGCCGAGGGCGTGCGCGACCGGGCGGAACACGCGCCGCAGCGGTTCGATGAGCGCGAGCAGGGCGCACAGCAGGCCGAGCGCGCCGAAGAGGGTCGCGAAGGCCTCGGGCACCCAGCCGAAGCGCCCGCCGGAGGGCGGGCGTGCCGGTGCCGCGGGGTCGCTGCGTGCGGCGGGCTCCGCGCTCGCGGTCATGGTTCCGACTGTAGGAAGGGGCCGGGCGACTCGCCCGTCGAGAGCCGGGTGCCGGGGCGTGGACCGCCGCTGTCCTGCCGCGCTACGACCCCGTGTCTTATCGGGAGGGACCGGTTCCGATAGCCTCACGGCCGTGACGGAACAGCACGAGCAGCAGTCGCAGCCGCACGCCCCCCGGTTCGAGCGGGGCACGGACGGGCCGAAGGTCATCGTGGTGGGGGTGGACGGATCCGACTCCTCGATGCGCGCCGCCGCCTACGCGGGCGGGCTGGCCCGGCGCCAGCACGCGCTGCTGGCCGTGGTGTACGTGCAGCCGGTGCTCGCGGCCGGGGCGGCGCTGGGCGCGCCGGTGGCGGAGACGACCGACGAGATCGCCGAGGATCTGGTGACGCAGATCCGGGAGGCGGCGGAGCGGGTCAAGGGGATATTCGAGGTGCGCTGGGAGTTCCACACCTTCCGCGGCGACCCCTACACCGGGCTGGTGAAGGCGGCCGACGAGCTGACGGCGGACGCCGTGGTGGTGGGCGCATCGGAGCAGGCCGGGCACCGGATCATCGGCTCGGTGGCGGTGCGGCTGGTGAAGGCCGGGCGCTGGCCGGTGACGGTCGTTCCGTAGACGGCGCGGGGCGCCACAGCAGCAGCGGGGTGGCGAGGAGCAGCACTCCGGCGGTGGCGATGGCCGTGCGGGGGCTCGTGGCGGCGGCCAGCAGGCCCCACAGGGCGGTGACGGCGGCGGTGACGGCCTTGCCGGTGACGGACCAGGCGGCGAGGGTGCGGGCCACGCGGTCGGCCGGGGTCAGCTCCAGGCGCTCGGCGGCGAGGACGGGACCGAAGACGCCCGAGCAGGTGATCAGGCCGGCCTCGGTCACCATCACGACGAGCAGACCGGGCAGACCGGGGCGGACGAGGGCGAGCCCGATCGGCCACAGGGCGCGCAGCACGCCGGTGGTGAGCAGGATCCGGCGGCGGCCGTAGCGGGTGGCGAGCGGGCGGGCCAGCCGGGAGCCGAGGAGTCCGCCGAGGCTGGGCACGGCGAAGGCGAGACCGTACTGCAGGGTGCTGAAGCCCAGGTGCCCGAGCATGAGGACGGAGAGCACCGGCACCACGGCCATGATCAGGGCGTTGTTGGTGAGCGAGTTGAGGAACAGCGGGCGCAGGTCGGGGCTGGTGAGCAGGTGCCGCCAGCCGTCGAGCAGGTCGCCGGCGCGGGGCGCGGCGGTGCGCCGGGGGCGGGGCTCGCCGGTGCCGATGGCGCGGATGCCGAGGGCGGACAGCAGATAGCTGGCGGCGTCGGCGGCCACGGTCGTCAGCGGCCCGAGCAGGCCGATCGCGGCGCCGCCGAGCGGCGGGCCGAGCACGGTGGCGGTCCAGTTGGTGGACTCGAACCGGCTGGTGGCGGTGAGCAGGTCGGCGGGTGCGACGAGGGCCTTGAGGTGGGCGCCGGAGGCGGCGGTGAAGGCGATGTCGGCCGCCGCGACGATCACCGAGACGACGAGCAGCTGTGCGAAGGTCAGCATCCCGAGCGCATGTGCGGCGGGCAGCGTGAGCAGCGCGGCGCCGCGTACGAGGTCGGCGGTGATCATCACGGGTCGCTTGCGGTGGAACTCCACCCACGGCCCGAGGGGCACGGCGGCCACGGCGCCGACGGCCACGCCGGCGGAGGCGAGCACGGAGACCTGGACGGGACCGGCGTGCAGCACGAGGACGGCGATCACCGAGAAGGCGTCGAAGGCGAGCCAGGTGCCGAACGTGCTGACCGCGTAGGCTCCCCACAGCCATCCGAACCGCCGACCCAGCTTCATGCACAACCTCCCGTTGACCGGGGACATGAAAGCCGGTGCTGCGGTCCGGGCGCAAACAACGGGAAGGGCAAGCGGCACAACCACTGGTTGTACCGCTGGGTCGTGGAAGCGGCGGCGGTCCGGGAGCGCTTGCGTGGCGTCTTCCGTACGGGTCCGGGCTGGGCCATCATGATCCGCCGTCAGCCGTTCGCCGTCGGTGAAGAGGTGAGGCCCATGGACAGGCTCCGTGCAGGCGAGGGGATTCTCCGCCGCAAACCCATCGAGCACATCGAGGACACGGAGGTCCGCGAGGGCGCCCGGCTGGACCGGTCGCTGGGGCTGTGGCAGCTCACCGCGATCGGCGTGGGCGGCATCATCGGCGCCGGCATCTTCACCCTGGCCGGCACGGTGGCCAACGGCACGGCGGGCCCCGCGGTGCTGGTGTCGTTCCTGATCGCCGGTGTGGCGAGTGCCTGTGCGGCGCTGTCGTACGCCGAGTTCGCCGGGCTGATCCCGAAGGCGGGCTCCGCGTACACCTACGGCTACGCGGTGCTCGGCGAGTTCGCGGGCTGGTTCATCGGCTGGGACCTGCTGCTGGAGTACACCGCGATCGTGGCGGTGGTGGCGATCGGCATCTCGGGCTATTTCGGCTTCCTGGTCCAGGAGATGGGCGCGGACCTGCCGCACTGGATGCTGGGGGCGCCCGGCACCGGGTCCGGGCACCGGGTCGACCTGTTCGCGGCGGTCCTGTGTCTGCTGATCGCCTGGCTGCTGAACCTGGGCATGCGCAGCGCGGCCCGCTTCGAGACCTTCGTCGTCGGGCTGAAGGTACTGGTGGTGCTGCTGGTGATCGGGGTCGGCGTGTTCCACATCGACAGCGCGAACTACCACCCGTTCTTCCCGTACGGCGTCAGCGGCGCCTTCACCGGCGCGGCGACGGTGTTCTTCGCGGTGTTCGGCTACGACGCGATGTCGACGGCGGCGGAGGAGTCGAAGGACGCGCAGCGGCACATGCCGAAGGCGATCATCTACTCGCTGGCGATCTCGATGGTGCTGTACGTGGCGGCCTGCCTGGTGCTGACCGGCATGCAGAACTACCGGCACATCAACAAGGAGAGCGGCTTCGCGACGGCGTTCAAGTCGGTGGGCCTGAACGCGCTGGCGGACGTGATCGCGGTGGGCGCCATCATCGGCATCCTCACCGTGATGTTCACCTTCATGCTGGGCGTGACCCGGGTGTGGTTCTCCATGTCCCGCGACGGACTGCTGCCGAGGTGGTTCGCCAAGACCCACCCGACCCGGCACGTGCCGACCCGGGTGACCTGGATCGTCGGGGCGGGCTCGGCCGCCATCGCCGGGTTCGTGCCGATCGGCTCGGCGGCGGAGCTGACCAACATCGGCATCCTGCTGGCGTTCGTGGTGGTGTGCACGGCGGTGATCGTGCTGCGCTACCGGCAGCCGGACCTGCCGCGCGCCTTCCGCGCCCCGGGGATGCCCGTGGTGCCCGCGCTGGGTGTCGTGTTCTCGATCTGGCTGATCACGTTCCTGCAGTGGCAGACGTGGGTGCGGTTCGCGGTGTGGTTCGTGATCGGCTGCGTCATCTACTTCGGCTACTCCGCCAAGCACTCGGCACTGGCCGAGCGCCCGCCCGCACCCTGAACGCCGGCGGCTCACTCCGCCATGGCCAGGCCGTCCTCGGCGGCGCCGCGGCTGAGCACCACGTCCCGGATGCGGTCGCGCACCGCCTCCAGCTCGGCGCCGTCGGCGATGGCCCGGCCCAGGTCGACCACGCGGCCGGCGTCGGTGTCGTACCACTGCGGGATGAACTCGGCCTTGGTGACCTGCCAGCGCTCGCCCGGCCGCGCGGGCGGTGCGAAGGTGAAGCGGCCGAGGGTGGACTCGTTGCCGCGCGGGTCCCGCACGCCCCGGCGGTTGTCCATCTCGCCGGCGATCTGGTCGCCCATGCCGTAGATCACCCAGGTGCCGTTGACCTTCTCGTACGCCTGCGGGACATGGGCGTGGGTGCCGAGGATCAGGTCGATGTCCGGGCGGCCGGCGGTGGTGGCGGCGGTGAGCCACCGGGCCAGCCCGAGCTGCTGCTCGTCCGGCTCGTCCTGCCACTCGGTGCCCCAGTGCACCGAGACCACGACGACGTCGGCTCCGGCCCGCCGGGCGGCGCGGGCGTCGTCGACCATCCGCTGCCCGTCGATGAGGTTGACGGCCCAGGGCTCGCCGGCCGGCAGCGGGTTGCCGTCGGTGCCGAAGGTGTACGACAGGTGCGCGACCCTGGCCGGGCCCGCCCTGAGGATCGTGACCGTGCGGGCCTCGGCCGCGCTGCGGGCGGTGCCGGCGTGTTGCAGACCGGCCGCGTCCATGGCGTCGAGAGTGCGCCGGATGCCGTCGGCGCCGTCGTCCAGGGCGTGGTTGGAGGCGGTGGAGCAGCCGTCGTAGCCGGTCGCGGCCAGGCCCCGGGCGATCTGCGGCGGCGACTTGAAGGCGGGGTAGCCGGAGTAGTCGCCGTGCGCGCCGTACACGGTCTCCATGTGACACAGCGCCAGATCGGCGCGGGAGACGACGGGTTTGACGCCGGCGAGCATGGGGCCGAAGTCGTAGCCGCGCTCACCGGCGTCGAAGGCCGCCCGGTCGATGACGGAGGTGTGCGGCAGGACGTCACCGGAGGCGACGAGGGTGAAGCCGCGGGCGGCGGAGCCCGCGGGTCCCGGGCGCCCGTCCTGCTGCCGTAGGTGGTTCGAGCAGGCGGCCGCGGCCGTGAGGACGGCGGTGAGGGCCAGCGCCGCCTGTTGTCTGCGTCCGAGCATCAGCTCACCCCATGAATGTCGTATTTACCGACAAGCCGTGACGGGCATATGGGTACGAAGCTGATGCACCGGATAAACAGACCAGGCGTTCTCCTTAGCCCATCCGGCGCCGTCCGACCGCTCGCCGACGCGATCGACCGTCCGCCGCACGGCCGCCCCCGCCCCCTGTCCCCGGGCCGCCGGCGTGCGCTGGCATACGGCCATGACGGCCGCAACCCCACTCACCCACGGGCCGGCAGCACCGGGCCGTGGGACGACGACCGCCGAGCACGAACTGGCCGCGCTCCAGCGCGAGCACGGCGGACCCCTCTTCGCCCTGCTGCTCCGGCTCTGCGACGGGGACCGGCAGCGCGCCGAGGACCTCGTCCAGGAGACCCTGGTGCGCGCCTGGCAGCATCCGGAGGCACTGCACGCCGACGGCTTCGAGTCGGTACGGCCCTGGCTGCTGACCGTCGCCCGGCGGCTCGCGATCGACGCCCGCAGGGCCCGGCAGGCACGGCCCCCCGAGGCCGGCGGCGAGGTCCCCGAGACCGCGCGGGTGACCGCCGACCACGCCGAGCGGGCCGCCGAGACACTCGACGTGCGCGAGGCTGTGAAGACACTCACGCCGGAGCACCGTGACGTCCTCGTACTCGTGTACTTCCGTGGGGCCAGTGTGGCGGAAGCGGCGCGGACCCTGGGCGTACCACCCGGTACCGTGAAGTCCCGCGCGTACTACGCGCTGCGTGCGCTGCGCCGGGTCCTGCCGGGTTACGCGGCCGGCCTGCACTGAAACCGGAAGCCGGGTCAAACCTCGGCAAAGCGCCTTGCTGTGGCCCCCGTCGGGGCAATGGGCTGTCCTCATCCGCGTTCGGGCGGGGGCGGGCCGCGGCCCGCCGGGGCCCGGACCACGCGCCCGCACCGGAGGAAGGGCAGGAAGGGATGCTGCACAGAGGGCACGAGAGCACGGACGGCACCGGCGGCGGTGAACTGGCCGTCCCCATGGCCTGGTTGTACGCCGAGTACATCGCCGACGAACTGCTGCGCACCGGCGACCTCATGCCGCCGACGTCCTTCGAGTTCCGGGCCGGCCGGGACGCGCTGGCGCTGACCGTCTTCCTGTCCGACACCGACGGGGAGCTGTCCGGCATCCGGGTGATCTCCCAGCTGGAGAACTGGCTGTCGCTCACGGCGTACGACCAGCCGTGGCAGGAGTGGGTGCGCGCGCGCATGGCCGAGCTGACCGCCCATGCCGCCGGTACCGGCAGGCCCTCGCCCGATCTCGCGCTCGCGGCGCAGGCCTGGCGATGGCTGGAGGAGACCGAGCTGCTGGCGCCGGACCTGGACGCGGTGCCGGGCGGCGCGGCGGTGGTCGGCGAGGACGACGGGCCGAAGGTGTGGACCCCGGCCTGGCGGCTCGGGCTGCCGCTCGGACACCTGGCGATCCACCTGTTCTGACCCGCCCGGTGTCCTCCCGCGGACCTCGCCGCGGCGGCGGCCTCGGGGCGGCGGACTTTTTTTCCGAACGCACCAATCCGCGGGCCGGGCCGCTCCGAATCTCCTCTCCGGGATTCTGTGGGCGGCTTGAGTGATTCGGCTGTCGGCTGCGTACGGGTGGGAGCAAGGAGTAACGCCACCCCCACCCATCGGCACGAGGATTCGCATGAGGTCCCAGGAAAGGCATCGCGATGTCGGCGCGTACGCGCTCGGCGTGCTGGACGAGGCGGACGCCTTCCGCTTCGAGGACCACCTCATGGAGTGCCCTCAGTGCGCGGCACAGGTGACCGAATTCGGCCCTTCCGCACGGCAGTTGATGCTGTACCGCCGGGCCACGCCGCGCTTTGTGCACCCCATGGCGCAGCCCGGCCCCCGGCTGCTGGAGCGGCTGCTCGGCGAGGTCGCGCACCGGCGGCGGGTACGCCGGCGGCGGGTTCTGTACGGCCTGGCCGCCTGCGTGGTGCTGGCCGTGGCCGGGCCGGGGCTCGTGGCCTTCACCGGCCATGCCGAACCGGCCGCGCGCGTCACCGCGGCGACCGATCCGAGGACGGGGGTGTGGGCCGAGGTGACGACCGACGACGGGGACAGTGGCAGCCGGCTGCTGCTGCGGGTCGAGGACCGCACCGGCTCGCACACCTGCCGGTTCGTGGTCGTGGGCCGGGACGGCTCCGAACAGACCGCCGGCACCTGGACCGAGTCCGGCCCCGGCTCCCACACCTTCACCGGCCTCGGCTCCTCCCCCCTGCACCCGGCCCAGATCGCCCGCTACGACATCCGCACGGCGGACGGCCAACCCCTGGTCAGCGTCAAGGCACCGACGGAGTGAGAGGCGGTGGGGCGAGGGCTCGCGGGCGCGACACGCGAGATCGGGACGTCACAGGGCCGCGACGCCGAAGAGGCCGGTGTGCCCTTCAGGCCGTAGGCGCCGGACGGGCGAGGTGCCGGATGCCGAGGGCGTCGGGAGCGGGACGCTCGACGGCTGACACGCCAGGGGCGGAACGTGAGCGGCCGGGGCGGACGGACACGGGCGCCGAAGGGCGCGGGCGCCACGAGCCGAACCTCGAACGCCACACGACCCGACAACGCGCACACGCCGGAGCACGAGCACCACGAGCCGAACCCCGACCGTCTGCGGGCCGAAGGCGGCGGGCGCCAGGGGGGCGGGGGCTGGCCCGGGCCGGCGGTGCGGTTACTTCAGGAGGCGGGAGAGGCGGCGGTCGGCCAGGGGTTTGCCGGCCGTCTGGCAGGTGGGGCAGTACTGCAGCGAGGAGTCGCTGAAGGAGACCTCGCGGATGGTGTCGCCGCACACCGGGCAGGGCTCGCCGGTGCGGCCGTGGACGCGCAGCCCGCTCTTCTTCTCCGCCTTGAGCCGCCCGGCGGCCAGCCCCCGGGACCGCTCGACCGCATCGGTGAGCGTGGTGCGCAGCGCCTCGTAGAGCTGCCGGGTCTCCTCCTGCGTCAGCGAGGAGGCGAGCTTGAACGGGGACATCTTCGCGGCGTGCAGGATCTCGTCGCTGTAGGCGTTGCCGACGCCCGCGATCAGGGACTGGTCGCGCAGGGCGCCCTTGAGCCGGCGCCTCTCGCTGGTGAGCAGCGCGGCGAAGCGCTGCTCGTCGAAGTCGTCGGCGAGCGGGTCCGGGCCGAGCCGGGCGATGCCCTCGACCTGCCGCGGATCGCGGACGACGTACACCGCGAGGCGCTTTTGCGTGCCGGCCTCCGTGAGGTCGAAACCCGCGCCGTTCTCCAGCGCGACGCGCAGCGCGAGCGGGCCCTTGCCCGGCCTGGGCGGGCCGTCGGGCAGCCGGTCCTTCCACTGCAGCCAGCCCGCGCGGGCCAGATGGGTGACCAGGTGCAGGCCGGTGTCCCCGGCGATGTCGAGGAACTTCCCGTGCCGGTGCACGGCGGTGACCTCGCTGCCCTCGAACGCGTCGGCCGGCGGGTCGTACGTCTTCAGGACGCTGATCGCGGCGGGCAGCACCCGTACGACCTGGTGGCCGACCAGGTTCTCGGTCAGGAAGTCCCTGAGCGCTTCGACCTCGGGCAGTTCCGGCATAGCTCCAGGGTGCCATCCGGGCCCGGCGCGGTCAGGCGCGCCCGGACAGCACGAACTCGCACCAGACCGCCTTGCCGCCGCCCCGCGCCTCCACGCCCCAGACGTCGGCGAGCCGGTCCACCAGGAACAGGCCCCGGCCGGAGACGCCCTCCTGCCCCGCGTCGCGGCGGCGCGGCAGGGCGCTGGAGGAGTCCTCGACCTCGATGCGCAGCCGGTGGTCGCTGCCGTTCAGCACGCGCAGGGTGACGATCGCGGAGCCCTCGGTGTGCAGCAGGGTGTTGGTGATCAGCTCGTCGGCGACGAGTTCGATGTCGTCGGTCCGGTCGAGGGCGCCCCAGGCGCGGACCGCGGCGCGGATCATGTGCCGGGCGTGGACCAGCGCCTCGGGGTCGCCCGGGGCCACGTGCTGCTGGAGCCGGCTGCCGGCCCGCGGGGCCTCGGGGGCGCGGCGGCGCAGCAGGAGCAGCGCCACGTCGTCGTCGCCGCCGCGCTCGTCGGCCATCTGGATCAGCCGGTCGGCGAGGTCCCGCACGTCGTCCGGGCCCTCGGCGACGAGGCGGACGAGGCCGCGCAGCCCGTCGCCGAGATCGGCGCCGGGCTGCTCGACGAGGCCGTCGGTGCACAGCAGCAGGGTGTGCCCGGGGGCGAGTTCGAGGGTGGAGACGGGGTACTCCAGCCGGCCGAACTCGGCGGACAGCCCGAGCGGCAGCCCGCCCTGGACGGGGACCCGGTGGCAGGTGCCGTCGCTGTCGCGGATCAGCGGGTCGATGTGCCCGGCACGCACCGCCTGGACGACGCCCGTGGCGAGGTCGGCCTCGGCGTACAGGCAGGTGGCGAAGCGGTCGGTGTCCAGTTCGTGGAGGAAGACGGAGGCGCGCGCCATCACGGTGGCCGGGGTGTGGCCCTCGGCGGCGTACGCGCGCAGCACGATCCGCAGCTGGCCCATCACGGCGGCCGCGTGCGTGTCGTGGCCCTGGACGTCGCCGATGACCGCGCCGACCCGGCCGCCGGGCAGCGGGATCAGGTCGTACCAGTCGCCGCCGATGTCCCGGCCGAAGGTGCCCCCGGCGGTGGCGGCACGGTAGCGGACGGCGATGTCGGCGCCGCGCACGCTGGGGATGGTGCGCGGCAGCATGGCCTGCTGCAGGCTCTGGGCGAGGTCCTTCTCCTGCTCGTAGAGCATGGCCCGCTGCAGGCTCTGGGCGATGCTGCTGCCGAGCGCGACCAGGACGGCGCGCTCCTCGGTGGAGAAGCCGCGCCGGTCGTTGTAGAGCAGGCCCATCGCGCCGAGCGGGCGGGCCTGGGCGATCAGCGGCAGGTAGGCGGCCGAGGTGATGCGCAGCCCGGTGAGGTGCGGCCACAGGATGGGGTAGCCCTCGGCGAACTCCTCGGGGGACTCGATGAACCGCGGCAGCAGCGTGCGCACCACCTCGCCCATCGGGTACGGCTCGTCGATGCGGGTGACGCGGGTGCCGGGCACGGAGGCGGAGGCGGGGCCCTCGGCGACGAGCCGGATCCGGCCGGCCTCCACCAGGCCCATCACGAGGCTGGCCGCGCCGAGGTTGCGTACGCCGTGGGTGTCCTTCAGCACGTCGATGACGTCCTGGACGGTGCGGGCGTGGGCGAGGGCGGCGGAGACGACCTGGACGGTGTTGGTCTGCCGGCGGAACGCCTCGTCCTGGGGCAGGCTGCGGGCGGTGCTGTCGGCGAGTTCCTCGGTGGCGTCGCGGACGATGCCGACGACCCGGCGCGGGCGGCCGGTGGTGTCGCGGCGGATGTAGCCCTGGGTGTGGGTCCAGCGCGACGTGCCGTCGCGGCGGCGGATGCGGAAGTAGGCGCCGTAGTTCTCGCTGCCGTCCTTGATGGCCTGGGCGATCACCGCGTCCAGCCGGGCGGATTCCGGTGGCGGCACCCGCCTGCTCAGGGACTCGGGGCGTCCGTCGAACTCCCCGGGCAGCAGGTCGAACACCTCATGGGCCCGGGCGTCCATGTGGAGCAGGCCCTTGTCCAGGTCCCAGTCGAAGGTGCCCATGCGGTTGAGCGCCAGGATCGGGTCCGGGTCTGCGGGCCAGTTCGCCGGGAGTGACAGGGCACTCGCACCCCGATCAGCCATGGGGCCACCTTGCCAGGATTCGGCGGATTCTTCGACCGGATCGGAAGCTTCGGCGGCCCGCGCGGGCGGGGTGGGCCGCGCCGTCCCCGGCGGCGCCCGGGGGCGGGCGGTGAGCGTGGCGCTCAGCCGCCGGGTTCGCCGGGGCCGGGAGGGCCGTCGTCGGTGGTGCGGGGCGGGCCGGTCCCGGGTGGGTCGAGGGTGAGGCCCAGGGACGGCGTGGACTGCGGCAGGGGGTGCCCCGGGGCCGGGGTGGGAGTGGGGCGGCCCGGGGGTGCGGTACGGCGACCCGGCGCGGCCGTGCCGGCGGGAGCGGCGGTGTGGGGGTCCTGGCTGGGCAGCAGGCTGTACGAGGGCGGGCGGCCCGTCGGGGCGGTGTCGTTCGGGGTGGGCTGGGCCGGGGGCAGGGTGCCGGCTCCGGCGGGGGCGGGTACGACGTGGTCGCGGCGGACGTCGTGACCGACCCGGCGCTGGATCCAGGTGCGGGTCCGGGCGTCGACGAGCGTGAGGGCGGCGACGGCGTGCGGGGCGGGGGTCACCGTGATGACCAGGTCCGGCCGGTAGCCGGACCATGCGTTGCCGCGGGCGCCGAGGCCGCCGTGGCCCGGCGCCGGTGGCCCCAGCGGGTTGCCGCAGGCGCAGCGCACGCGGGGCACGCCCCGGTTGTCCACGAGGACGGCGGTGCCGGCCTGGAGCACGGCCTGGTAGGCGGCCGCCCGCCCGGAGCGGTAGGCGTGGTTGGTGACGCGGGTGTCGGCGCGCAGGACGACCGGGGTCAGGCCGCGCAGATAGCGGGGGACGGCCGCCGGGCCGATCCCGGCCCCGCGTGCGAAGGCCGCACCGCGGTTCCGGTCCGCCGTCAGATAGCCGATCTGCCGCTCGACGTCACAGCCGGCGACGTGCGCGGTGCCGCTGTAGAGGCCGGGGGTCCCGCCGGACAGGGAGCGCATCGCCCGCAGCGGCGGGACGGCCAGCCCGGCGACCGGCGCCGGCCAGGGGGACCCGGCCACGGTGGGCCCGGTGGCGTCCACCTGGGGGACGGCGGAGACGGCAGGAGGGAGCGGGCTGGGCGTGCGGGGGACCGTGGAGGCGGCGGGCGCGGTTCCGGAGCCGGGGTCCCGCCCCGCGGCAGTGCCGGCGCCCGCATGGGGATCCGCGCCGGCGGTGGCGGCCGGCTCGGCACCGCCGGTTCGAACGGCCGCGGTGGGACCGCCCCCGTGCTCCCCGGCGGACAGCGCCGGACCACCCCCACGCACCCCGGCGGACACGGCCGGCCCCATGCCCCTCGCCCCGGCGGCCAGCCGCGAGCCCGCAGCACCCCCGCCCGGGCGCACAGCCGCAGCAGCACCGGTACCCGCACCCGTGCCGGGGGACGGGGTCGGGGCGGTGGCGAGCAGGTCGGGGGGGACGGTCGGGTCGGCGCTGTCCGGGCGGGTGTGGGCGGTCGGTTCGGTGGCCGTGGAGGCGGTGAAGGGGTCGGGTCCCTGGGAGGCGGCGGGCTGGAGGTAGACCTCCGCGTCCATCGGGGCCACCTTGTCGCCAGGGCGGACGCAGCCCGCCACGAGGAGCGTGGCCGAGAGCGCCAGGGCCGTGACGATGGATCCGGTGGGTATCCGCACCGTACACTCCGCATCACTATGGGTGACTTCACCTCTATTGTCTGCATCGCAGGCGTTTGGCTGGCAACTCGAGGGCGGTCATGATGGAGACGGCCCCCGGCGCTGTGGCCGCGACGAAGGGCGCGCAGCCGTGAACTGGTTCACCGCTCCCGACTACTGGCTGAGCCGGCTGGTACTCCAGCGGGCTCTGGCCACGCTGTACCTGGTCGCCTTCCTGGCGGCGGCCCGGCAGTTCCGCCCCCTGCTGGGCGAGCGCGGCATGCTCCCGATCCCCCGCTTCGTGGCGCTGGCCCCCTTCAAACGGGCCCCGAGCCTGTTCCAACTGCACTACTCGGACCGCTTCTTCGCGGCTTGCGCCTGGGCGGGCTGCGCGGTGTCGGCGGCCCTGCTCGCCGGGGCGGACTCCCTGCTGCCGCTGTGGGCCGGGATCCTGCTGTGGCTGGTGCCGTGGGCGCTGTACCTGTCGGTCGTCAACGTGGGCCAGACCTGGTACGCGTTCGGCTGGGAGTCGCTGCTGCTGGAGACGGGCTTCCTGGCCGCGTTCCTCGGCAACGACGAGGTGGCACCGCCGGTCGTGGTGCTGTTCCTGCTGCGCTGGATCCTGTTCCGGGTGGAGTTCGGCGCCGGGCTGATCAAGCTTCGCGGAGACGCCTGCTGGCGGAAGCTGACCTGCCTGTACTACCACCACGAGACGCAGCCGATGCCGGGCCCGCTGAGCTGGTTCTTCCACCATCTGCCCAAACCCCTGCACCGGGTGGAGGTCGCCGCGAACCACGTCACCCAACTGGTCGTCCCGGTGCTGCTGTTCACCCCGCAGCCGATCGCCTCGGCCGCCGCCGCCCTGATGATCGTCACCCAGCTGTGGCTGGTGCTGTCCGGCAACTTCTCCTGGCTGAACTGGATCACCATCGTGCTGGCCCTGTCGGCGCTGCGGATCCCCGCCTCCGCGCCGTCCGTGCCGTCGGCGTCGCTGTGGTACGAGGTCCTGGTGCTCGCGCTCGCCGCGCTCCTGCTCTTCCTGAGCTACCGCCCGGTGGTGAACATGATCTCCCGCCGCCAGATCATGAACCGCTCCTTCGACCCGCTGCACCTGGTGAACACCTACGGGGCGTTCGGCAGCGTCAGCCGGGTGCGCTACGAGGTGGTGGTCGAGGGCACGCTGGACGACGTGCCGCGTGAGGACTCGGACTGGCGGGAGTACGAGTTCCGGGGCAAGCCCGGGGACGTCCGGCACTGGCCGCGCCAGTTCGCGCCGTACCATCTGCGACTGGACTGGCTGATGTGGTTCGCGGCGCTGTCCCCCGCCTACGCCGGCGACTGGTTCGGCGGACTCGTGGAGCGGCTGCTGGAGAACGACCGTGCCACCCTGCGTCTGCTGCGCCGCTCGCCCTTCCCCCCGGACACCGCGCCTCGCTTCGTCCGGGCCCGGCTCTTCCGTTACCGCTACACCACCTGGCGGGAGTTGCGGCGGACGGGCGCGTGCTGGGAGCGGACGTACGTGCGCGAGTACCTGCCGCCGACACGGCTGGCGGGGGTGGCTCAGAGGCCGTAGACGCGGGTGGCGGTGGTGTCGAGAACGCGGGTTTGTCCTGGTCCCGTACCGAGAGGTCCCAGACGTGGTGGTGGGCGTCGACGGTCATGACGGTCCCTCCCCTGCGGGCAGCAGGCCCGACTCGCGCAGCTCCTGCCAGAGGGCTGCCGGGACCCCGGCGGTGAACTGGTCGGCGCCGTCGTGGACTTCGGCGGCCGAGCGGGGCCCGGTCAGCACGCAGGCGACGGCCGGGTGGGCGGCGCAGAAGGCGAGCGCGGCGGCACGCAGGGTGGTGCCGTGCCGTTCGGCGACGGCCTTCATCCGCAGGGCCCGGTCCAGCAACCGCCGTGGAACGCGCGCGTAGTCGTACGTCGAGCCGGGGTGCGGGTCGGCCAGCAGGCCGGAGTTGAAGACGCCGCCGAGGACGACCGACACCCCGCGCTCGGCGGCGGCCGGCAGCAGCTCGGCGGCGGCGCTCTGGTCGAGCAGGGTGTACCGGCCCGCGCACAGGACCACGTCCACGTCGGTGTCGCGGACGAACCGGGTGAGCACCGGCGTCTGGTTCATCCCGGCGCCGATCGCGCCCACCACGCCCTCCTCGCGCAGCTTCTCCAGGGCCGGATAGCCCTCGCGGAAGGCCTGTTCGGCGTGGTCGTCGGCGTCGTGCAGGTACACGACGTCGACGCGGTCCAGGCCGAGGCGGACGAGGCTCGCCTCCAGGGAGCGGCGGACGCCGTCGGCGCTGAAGTCCCACACACGCCGGTGGGTCGCGGGTACGGCGAAGCCGTTCGGCAGGTCGTCTCCCCCGTCGTCGGCGGGTTCGAGGCGGCGGCCGACCTTGGTGGACAGGGCGTAGCGGGCACGGTCGTACGTGCGCAGAGCGGCGCCGAGGCGGCGTTCGGACAGGCCGAGGCCGTAGTGCGGGGCCGTGTCGAAGTAGCGGACGCCGCGCTGCCAGGCGGCCTCGACCGCCGCGCGGGCCTGGTCGTCGTCCAGCGGGGCGTAGAGGTTGCCGATCGGTGCGGCGCCGAAGCCGAGTGGGGTGACCTCGACGCCGCTGCGGCCGAGCGTCCTCACCGGCCCTCGGGGCGCGGCCGCAGGCCCTGCATGCCGCCGTCGACGGCGAGCGCGGTGCCGGTGGTGGCACCGGCGAGGGGGCCGGCCAGGTAGGCGATGGCCGAGGCGACTTCGACGGGCGCGACGAGCCGGCCGGTGGGCTGGCGGGCCTCCAGGGCAGCGCGTTCGGCGGCCGGGTCGGGGGCCGCGTCGAGCAGGCGGCCGACCCACGGGGTGTCCACCGTCCCGGGGTTGACGCAGTTGACCCTGATGCCCTCGCGGACGTGGTCGGCGGCCATGGCGAGGGTCAGGGAGTACACGGCCCCCTTGGTGGCGCTGTACAGGGCGCGCCGGGGCAGCCCGGCGGTCGCCGCGACGGAGCAGGTGTTGACGATCGCCGCGTGCGCGGAGCGGCGCAGGTACGGCAGGGCGGCGCGGGCGGCGCGGACGATGCCGAGGACGTTGACGTCGAAGACGTGCCGCCACTCGGTGTCGTCGTTGTCCTCGACCGTGCCCTGGGAGCCGATGCCGGCGTTGTTGACCAGGATGTCCAGGCCGCCCATGTCCTCGGCGGCGCGCTGGAGGGCCGTACGCACCGAGGCGTCGTCGGTGACGTCAGCCCGGTAGGCCCGCAGCGGCTTGTCGACGCCGGTGGTGTCCCGGTCGAGGACGGCGACCTGGGCGCCCCGGGCGGCGAGGAGGTCGGCGGTGGCCCGGCCGATACCGGAGGCGCCGCCGGTGACCAGGGCCCTCAGGCCCGCGAACTCGCTCATGCGGCCTGTCCCTTCTGTGTGTCGGTCTGCGTGTCGGTCTGCGTGTCGGTCTGTGTGTCGGGGGCGGCGGCCCAGTAGCTGCCGCCGGGGAAGGTGTACCGCGCGACGGACTCCGGGCGCAGGGCGGCGGAGAAGCCGGGGGCGGTGGGGGCGGTGTAGTGGCCGTCGCGGATGACGACCGGGGTGACGAAGTGGTCGTGGAGGTGGTCGACGTACTCGATGACCCGGTCCTCGGACGTGCCCGAGACGGCCAGGTAGTCGAACATCGAGAGGTGCTGGACGAGTTCGCACAGCCCGACCCCGCCGGCGTGCGGACAGACCGGCACACCGAACTTGGCGGCGAGCAGCAGGACGGCGAGGTTCTCGTTGACGCCGGCGACGCGGGCCGCGTCGATCTGCACGATGTCGACGGCGCCCGCCTGGAGGAGTTGCTTGAACATGATCCGGTTGTGCACGTGTTCGCCGGTGGCGACCTTCACCGGGGCCACCGCCCGGCGGATCGCGGCGTGGCCGAGGACGTCGTCGGGGCTGGTGGGCTCCTCGATCCAGTAGGGGTCGAACTCGGCGAGGGCCCGGGTCCAGCGGATGGCCTCGTCCACGTTCCAGCGCTGGTTGGCGTCCATGACGAGGCGTACGTCCGGTCCGATGACGGCGCGGGCGACCCGGCAACGCCGGATGTCGTCGTCGAGGTCGGCGCCGACCTTCAGCTTGATCTGGGTGAAGCCGTCGGCGACGGCCTGCGCGGCGAGCCGGCCCAGCTTGTCGTCGTCGTAGCCCAGCCAGCCCGGCGAGGTGGTGTAGGCGGGGAAGCCGCGCTCCAGGAGCCGGGCGCGGCGCTCTGCGGCCCCCTGTCTGCCGCGCCTGAGCAGGTCCAGGGCCTCCTCGGGGGTGAGTGCGTCGGTGAGGTACCGGAAGTCGATCTGCGTCACGAGCCACTCGGGCTCGGCGTCGGCGAGCACCTGCCACAGCGGTGTGCCGGCCCGCCGGGCGGCGAGGTCCCAGACGGCGTTGACGACGGCCCCGATCGCCATGTGCATCACGCCCTTCTCGGGGCCGAGCCAGCGCAGCTGGCTGTCGCCGATCAGGTCCCGGAAGAGCGCGCCCGGGTCGGCGCACAGCCGCGCCACGTCCCGGCCGAGCACATGGTCCCGCAGCGCGTCGATCGCGGCGACCTGGACGTCGTTGCCCCGCCCGATGGTGAAGGCGAATCCGTGTCCCTCCAGTCCGTCGCCGGCGTCGGTGCGCAGCACGACGTAGGCCGCCGAGTAGTCCGGGTCCGGGTTCATCGCGTCGGAGCCGTCCAGGCGGCGCGAGGTGGGGAAACGGATGTCGTGGGTGTCGAGCGCGGTGATGCGGGCGGGGGCCTGGGACACTGAAGTCCTTTCGGTGGGCGGGTGGTTGGCGTCCGGTCAGTCCTGGGCGCGGCCCGTCGTCACGCGGGCGATCACGAGGGCGACGAGGATGATGCCGCCGTAGATGGCCTGGATCCAGAACGACGGGACCTGGGCGAGGGTGAGCAGGTTCTGCACGACGCCCAGCAGCAGGACGCCGGTCAGGGCGCCGAACATGGTGCCCCTGCCGCCGTCCAGGCTGATGCCGCCGATCACCGCGGCGGCGAACACGGTGAAGATCATGTTCTGGCCCTGGTTGGCGCTGATCGCGCCGACGTAGCCGGTCTGGAGCAGGCCGCCGACCGAGGCGAGGACGCCCGCGACGACGTAGACGCCGAGCATGACCCGGTCCACGCGGACGCCGGCCGCGCGGGCGGCGTCCGCGTTGCCGCCGATCGCGTAGAGGGCGCGGCCGGTGCGGTGGTACTTCAGCAGGAACCCGGTGACGGCGAAGGCGGCCGCGGCGAGCCACACGGACAGCGGCACGTTGAGGAAGGTGGTGGTGGCCGCCGAGTAGAAGCTGTCGGGCATGCCGAACAGCGTCTTGCCCTTGGTGGCGCCGACCAGCAGGCCGCGCAGCACGATGAGCATGGCGAGGGTGACGATGAAGGCGTTGAGCCGGAACTTCACGACGAGGACGCCGTTGAAGGCGCCGATGGCCGCGCCGACCAGGGGAATCGCGAGGAGGGCGAGCCCGGCGGGCAACCCGGTGCCCCAGCCGGACTGGCCCGCGGGCAGCACCAGCAGGGCGCCGACGGCCGGGGCGATGCCGACGACCGACTCCAGGGACAGGTCGAACTTGCCGGTGATCAGGACGAGGGACTCGGCGAGCACGACCATGGCGAGCGCGGCGGAGGCGCCGAGGATGGAGATGAGGTTCCGCTCGGTCAGGAAGGAGTCGTTGACCACGGTGCCGAGCACCATGAGCAGCAACAGGGCGGGGACGAGGGCGAGTTCGCGGGCGCGGCGCAGCAGTACGGTCCTGGCGGGCCGCGTGTCCGGGGTCTTCGGGGGCGCGAGCGGGGGGGCCGCCCGGGTCTCAGCCATGGTCAACTCCTTCGATGGAGGCGATCAGCTCGTGGTCGCGCCAGCCGGCCGGGTGCTCGGCGACGACACGGCCGTGGAAGAGGACGAGGACCCGGTCGCAGCGGCGCAGGTCGTCGAGTTCGTCGGAGACGACGAGGACGGCGGTGCCGTCCTCACGGGCGCTGTCCATGCGCGCGAGCAGCGACTCCTTTGACTTCACGTCTACGCCCGCGGTGGGGTTGATCAGGACGAGCAGGCGAGGGTCGGAGGCGAGGGCGCGGGCCATGACGACCATCTGCGCGTTGCCGCCGGACAGGTCGGACACGGGCTGGTCGGGGCCTTCGGCGTGGATGTCGAGCCGGTCGATCAGGTCGGCGGCGAAGCGGCGCCGTGCGTCGGTGGCGACGAAGCCGGCCCGGCCGAGCCGGTCCAGGACGCTGAGGGTGGCGTTGTCACCGATGCTCATGCCGGGCACCAGGCCCTGCTCGTGCCGGTCGCGCGGGACGCAGCCCACCCCGGCCCGCAGGGCGGCGCGTACGTCGCCGAACGGCAGCAGCTCGCCGTCCAGTCGGGCGGTGCCGCCGGTCGGGGTGTGCAACCCGGCGAAGGACTCGGCGAGTTCGGTCTTGCCGCTGCCGCTGGAGCCGGCGAGTCCGACGACCTCGCCGCGCCGGACGGTGAGGTCGATCCGGTCGTACGCCGTCGAGGTGAGCCCGCGCGCCTCCAGCAGGACGGCCGCGCCGTCGTCGACGCCCCCCACCCGCACGGCCCGTTCGCCGACGACATCACCCGCCATCGCTTCCACCAGGGCCGCCTTCGGCAGGTCGGCGACCGGGGCGGTGGTGATCCAGCGGGCGTCACGCAGCACGGTGACGGTCTGGCAGACCTCGTACACCTCCTGGAGGTGGTGCGAGATGAACAGGAAGGTGACACCGGAGTCCTGAAGGGAGCGCATTCTCGTGAACAGCCGCTCGATCTCCCGGTTGTCGAGCTGGGCGGTGGGTTCGTCCAGCACGATGAACCGGGCGCCGACGCTCAACGCCCGTGCTATCTCGACCATGTGCCGGTCCTCGACCGAGAGGTCGGCCGTGCGGGCCTCGGGGTCGACGCGCACGTCCCAGGTGGCGAGGAGGTCGGCGGCGGCGCGGCGCAGCCGGCGCCAGCTGATGAGACCGCGGCCGGTGGGCTG
The DNA here is from genome assembly GCF_055584345.1 of Streptomyces sp. NPDC104106. Taxonomy (NCBI): domain Bacteria; kingdom Bacillati; phylum Actinomycetota; class Actinomycetes; order Kitasatosporales; family Streptomycetaceae; genus Streptomyces; species Streptomyces sp. NPDC104106. Next base: position 36,698 of record NZ_JBVJMF010000025.1, on the reverse strand, counting down.
GCGGCCCAGGAACAGGTTCTCGGCGACGGTCAGTTCGGGGACGACGGTCGGCTTCTGGTAGACGCAGGCGACCTTGCGGCGCCAGGCGTCCCGGTCGGCGAGCGGCGGCGCGACCTCGCCGTCGAAGCGGACCGTGCCCTCGTCCGGGGCCTGCAGGCCGGTGAGGACGTTGACGAGGGTGGACTTGCCGGCGCCGTTGCGGCCGACCAGGGCGTGCGACTCGCCGGGCAGGACGGTGAGGCGTCCGTCGGCGAGGGCGACGGTGGGCCCGTACCGTTTGACGATGCCCTCGGCCTCGACCAGCGGTGTGCTCATCGGACCGTGTTGCCCCACAGCGTGGGGTCGTCGACGTTCGCCTTGGTGACCAGCGGTGCGGGCAGCTGGTCCTCCAGGATGCCGCTGAGCAGCCTGACGATCGTGGAGCCGTGGTCGGTCGGGCCCGGCCGGAACGTCTTCCCGGCCATCGCCGCCTTGATGTAGTACAGGCCGTACTTCGCGTAGGCGTCGGCGGGCTGGGAGACCGTGGCGTCGATCTGGCCCTTGCGGATGGCGTCGAACTCCTGCGGGATGCCGTCGTTGGAGACGATGGCGATGTGCCCCGGTGTTCCGGCGGCCTTGAGCATGTGCTTGGACTTCAGGGTCTGCAGGGTGGGGGCGAGGTAGACGCCGCCGGCCTGGAGGTAGATGCCCTTGACGTCGGGGTCGGCGTTCAGCAGGGTGTCCAGCTTGGCGGCCGCGGTGTCGGACTCCCACTTGGCGGGGATCTCCAGGACCGTGAGCTTCGGGTACTTCTTCTTCACGCAGGAGCGGAAGGCCTCGGAGCGGTCGCGGCCGTTGACCGAGGCGAGGTCGCCCATGACCTGCACGACCTTACCGCCGGTGATGTGCTGTCCGAGGTAGTCGCAGGCCTTCTGGCCGTACGCCACGTTGTCGGCGCGCACCACCATGGCGACCTTGCCCTTGTCGGGCGCGACGTCGACGGCGACCACGGGGACGCCCTTGCGCTCGGCCTGGTCGAGCCCGGCCTGGACGGCGGCGCTGTCCAGCGGGGCGACCACCAGGCCCTTGACGCCCTGGGTGAGTTCGTTGTCGATGTCGGTGATCTGCTGCGAGGGGTCGCTGTTGGAGTTGACCGTCTTGAGCACCTCGACGCCCTCGGCCTTGGCCATCTTGGGCACGTAGTCGTTGTACGACTGCCAGAACGGCGAGGTCAGCAGCGGCAGGACCACCCCCACCTCGCCGGTGCCGGTGCCGCCGCCCGCACTCGCGGTGTCCTTGGTGCTGCCGCAGGCGGCGAGCAGGAGTGCGGCGCCGGCGGCCAGGGCCGCCGCGCCGGTGATCCGTGACCGCTTGCGCTTCCTCACTGTGCTGGCGGGCATCTCGCGGCTCCTCGTCGAGGGTGGTCGAGGTGGTGTCGAGGGTGGTGCGGAGCGTGGTGCCGAGCGTGTTCGAGCGGATGCCCGCATACTTATCAGACCAATAAGCCGGAACAACACCCCGGTGCACGGGAAATTCGAGCGAATGGGCCATAGTGGTCGGACCACTCGGCTGGCTAGACTGCGGCGGACCCCGGGAGGCAGGAGCGGCGTGGACGAGGAAGCCCCGCAGAAGGGCACGGTGACCCAGCGGGCCATCGAGGAGATCAAGGCGATGATCGCCGAGGGCCGGCTGGAGCCGGGCCAGCGGCTGCCCACCGAGCGGGACCTGGCGGTCCGCTTGGGCATCTCCCGCAGCTCGATGCGGGAGGCGGTCCGCGCCCTGACCGTGATGGGCGTCCTGGAGGCCCGGCACGGCTCCGGCATCTACGTCACCGCGCTGGAGGCCGGCGATCTGCTGGAGACCTTCGGCGTGGTCGCGGACCTGTCCCGGGGACCGCGGCTGGTGGAGCTGCTGGAAGTGCGCCGGATCCTGGAGTCGACGGCGACCGCGCTGGCCGCGGCACGCATCACCGGCGAGCAACTGGCCGCCGTGGAAGGGCACCTGGCGGCGATGAACGCCACCGACGACCCCGAGGAGATCCTCGCCCACGACCTCGCCTTCCACCGCGAGATCGCGGTGGCGGCGGGCAACGAGACCATGGCGGCGATCCTGGAGGGGCTGTCGTCGCGCACCTTCCGGGCCCGGGTGTGGCGGGGATACCAGGAGGAAGGGGCCTTCGCCCGGACGCGGCGCGAGCACGCCGCGATCCACCGCGCCCTCGCGGCCCGGGACCCGGAGGCGGCCAGGGCCGCGGCGGCCGCACACGTCGGCGAGGTGGAGGAGTGGCTGCGGGCGCGGCTCGGGGAGTAGTGCCGTTGTGTCTCGGCCCGGCTGGGTGCAGCGGCTGCGCTACCCCGTCGACCACCCGCACCTGCTGCGGCCCACGGCCCTGGGCAACGCGCTCACCGCCGCCGAGTCCCGGGCGGGATCGCGGTACGGGATGGACGCGCCGGTGTTCTGGACCCGTCTCGAACCCCTGCTGGGCGAACGGATCGCCGCCACGGTGTCCGGGCAGCGCGCCGCGATGGACGCGGCCGCGCGGCTGGGCTTCACCGCCGCGCTGTGCGTACCGCCGACGGGGTGGATGCTGCGGCGGTCCGGCCGGTGGCTGCTCCTGGCCCCGCTGCTCGCCGCGCTGCCCCGGCCCGCCTACGTGGCCGCCGTCCACGCGGCCATCGGCTGCGGGCAGTACGTCGAGGCGGCCCTCGACCTGCACCGCTTCGATCCGCTGAGCGCGCTGCACCTCCCGCTGCCCGCCGACATGACCCAGGAGGTACGTGCCAACGAGGCGCTCGGCGGGATGTGGCGGCAGGACCTGGACCCGCGGCCGCCGCTGCGCTACGCGCACCCGTCCGGCGGCGATCCGGCACCGCCCGCGTCGCCCCCGGCGGACTGACGCGGGCGGTGCCCCGGCTCAGGCGCGCCGCAGCCGGAGCGTCATCAGCTGGAACGGCCGCAGCCGTACCGTGATCCGGTCTGCGTCGCGGTGCGGCGCGGGTGTGTCGGGCAGGGGCCGTTCCAGCAGGTCCGTCGCCGTGACGTCCGCGACCTCGAAGCCCGCGGTGAGGGTGGCACGGGCCCGGCCGCCGTGGGCCTCGTGGAAGCGGACCACGACGTCCCCGCTGCCGTCGTCGGCGAGCTTGACCGCCGTGACGACCACGGCGTCGTCGTCGACCGTGACGAGGGGGGCGACGCCGTGGGCGCCGGTGACCGTGCGTGCGGGCAGGTTGACGCGCCAGCCCTCGCGGACCGCGTCCCCGATCCGCGCCCCGGGCACCAGTGCGTGCCGGAAGCGGTGGACGCCCTGGTCGGTCTCCGGGTCCGGGAAGCGCGGGGCACGCAGGAGGGACACCCGGACGGTCGTGGTCGTGCCGTGGTCGCCGTCGGTGCGCACCGTACGCGTGACGTCGTGGCCGTAGGTCGAGTCGTTGACGACCGCGACGCCCCAGCCAGGCTCCTCCAGGTGCACGAAGCGGTGGTTGCAGGCCTCGAATCTGGCCGCCTCCCAGGAGGTGTTGGTGTGGGTCGGCCGGTAGGCGTGCCCGAACTGCGTCTCGGACGCGTACCGTTCGGCGTGCAGGTCGAGCGGGAAGGCCAGTTTCAGGAACTTCTCCGTCTCGTGCCAGTCGACCTCGGTGTCGATCACCAGCCGTCGCTCGCCGGGCGGCAGGGACAGCACCTGGGTGACGCGCGAGTCGCCGAAGGCGCGGACGACCCGTACGGACGCGCCGTCCTCCCCTGCCGTGACGGACTCGGCGTCCGTGAGGTCCGTGACCGTGTTGCGGTAGAACGCGTCGACGTCCCAGGCGTCCCACATGTTCGGGAAGTCGGGGTGGAGCTGGAGGAGGTTGGCGGCCGCCCCGGGGGCGATGGTCTCGCGGTCGGCGTCGATGTCGTACACGGAGACGACCAGGCCGCGGCCGTCGACCTCGACGCGGAGCAGGCCGTTGCCGAGGACGTGTCCGCCCGCGGCGCGGGGTGACACGGTGGTTCCCCGCGGGAGGCGGGGCGCCCCGGCGCCTCCGGCGGGCACGCCGTCCCGGCTGTGCGGTGCCGAGTTGAACACGAGTTCCCTGGTCCCCTCCCCCGCCAGGGCACGCTGGGCCGCGCCGATGACGCCGTTCAGCTCCGCCGCGATCCGCTCGTAGGTCGCCCGTGCCTCCCGGTGCACCCAGGCGATGGACGAGCCGGGCAGGATGTCGTGGAACTGGTGCAGCAGGACGGTCTTCCAGACGCGGTCCAACTCCTCGTGGGGATAGGGGAATCCGGTGCGGACGGCGGCCGTCGCCGCCCACAGCTCGGCCTCCCGCAGCAGGTGCTCGGCGCGCCGGTTGCCCTGCTTGGTCCGGGCCTGACTGGTGAGGGTGGCGCGGTGCAGTTCGAGGTACAACTCGCCGGTCCAGACGGGCGGTTCGGGGTACTCGGCCTGCGCCTTCTCGAAGAACGCGCGGGGTGTCTCCCAGACGACGGTCGCGGAGCCCTCCAGATCCCGCAGGCGGGCCGCCTTGGCGACCATCTCGCGGGTGGTGCCGCCGCCCCCGTCGCCCCAGCCGGTGGGGGCGAGGGAGTGCCGGGCCCTGCCCTTGTCCTTGAAGTTGCGTGCCGCGTGGGCGATCTCGGCGCCCTTCATGGAGCAGTTGTAGGTGTCGACGGGCGGGAAGTGGGTGAAGATCCGGGTGCCGTCGATGCCCTCCCACCAGAAGGTGTGGTGCGGGAACGTGTTCGTCTGCGACCAGGAGATCTTCTGGGTGAGCAGCCACTTGGAGCCGGCCGCCTTGATGATCTGCGGCAGCCCGGCGGCGAAGCCGAAGGTGTCCGGCAGCCACGCCTCCTCGTTCTCGATGCCGAACTCGTCCAGGAAGAACCGCTTGCCGTGCACGAACTGCCGGGCCATCGCCTCGGATCCGGGCATGTTGGTGTCCGACTCCACCCACATCCCGCCGGCCGGCACGAACCGCCCCTGCGCCACGGCCTTCTTCACCCGGTCCCACACTTCGGGCCGGTGCTCCTTCACCCATGCCCACTGCTGCGCCTGGGACATGGCGAACACGAACTCCGGCTCGTCCTCGATCAGCGCGGTCATGTTGGACGCGGTCCGGGCCACCTTGCGGACCGTCTCGCGCAGCGGCCACAGCCACGCCGAGTCGATGTGCGCGTGCCCGACGGCGCTGATCCGGTGCGCGGACGGCACCGCGGGCGCCGCGAGCACGCCGGCGAGCCGGGAACGGGCCCGGCCGGCCGTGCCGTTCACGTCCTGCAGGTCGACGGCGTCCAGGGCGCGCTCGACGGCGCGCAGGATGTCGTGGCGGCGCGCGGAGTCCACGGGCAGCTCGGCCATCAGCTCGCCCAGCACTTCCAGGTCCATCACCAGCTGCCACACGGTCTCGTCGAAGACGGCGAGGTCCATGCGGGTGAGCGTGTACTGCGGTGCGCTGCCGGCGGTCTCCTTGTCGCCGAGCCTGGTGGGCAGGAAGGGGTGGTAGTCGAGGATGACCGGGTTGGAGGCGGCCTCGATGTGCAGGACCACCTCCTCGCCGCCCGCCGCCGGGGCCGCGATCCGCACCCACTGGTTGCGCGGGTTGAGGCCCTTCACGGGGGTGCCGTCACCGCGGTGGACCAGGCCCTCGCACTGGAAGCCGGGCATGTTCTCGTCGAAGCCGAGATCGAGCAGCGCCTCGACGGTCCGGCCGGCCCACGCCTCGGGCACCGTACCGGTCACCCGGAACCAGCTCGTGCCCCAGGGAGCGCCCCAGCGGGCGCCCACCTCGATCGGCTCGGGCTCGACGGCCAGCCCCTCCGCGACCGGTACGGGCTCGCCGGGCGCGTGCCACACGGCCACGTCCAGCGGCACGGACTCGGGGTACACGGCCGGCCGGACGCGCTCGTCCAGCACGCGCTTCAGGCGGGCTTCCACCAGAGTGCGGTCGTCATGCATGCGGGATGCTCCCTGCGGGGGTCCGGGTGGTTACCAGGGGTGGGTCACGGTCACGGGGGTCGAGGCGTTGTACAGCTCCCCCACCGCGCGCAGTTCGAATCGTGCGGCGGCCTCGCCCTGTTCGGGCCCGAGGCCGGTGAGGAAGCAGGCGCGCTGGCAGGTGCCGACGAGGAAGCGGCGGGTGCCGTCGGCCAGGAGGCGGTGCAGTTCGTAGTGGCGTACGGGGCCGGGGGCGGCGTGCCAGGCGAGACGGAGGTCCCCCCCGCTCGCCGCGGTGACTCGGGCGTTCGAGGGGGCGGCCGGGGCGGAGGCGGTGTCCCGCACGGCGAGGCCGCCGAGCCGCCAGCGCACCGGCGTCGCGGGTGTGGCGGCGGTGAGGCGGACGCCGAGGGCGTGGAGGGTGCCGGTCAGCCCCGTGAGCGGAATCGTCACCGTCTGCCACCCGTTGACCCACTTCACACGCCTGCCCCGGTGGCGCCTGCCGCCCCTGTTGACCGGATTCACAGCCAGATAGGTGTACGGCGGTGCCGTCCCGGGCTCGACCGGTTCGGCCGTCGCCGCCGCCAGCTCCACCTCCACCTTCCCCGCGTCGGTCCGGAACGTCAGCTGGACAACGGTGTTCACGCCGATCGGCAGCCGGGTCGCGTACAGATCCAGCACCACGGGTTGATCCGGTTCACCGGCCACCAGCACACTGCTCCCGCCCCGCCACGCGTCGGCGAAGTCGAAGGAGACCACCGGTCTGGCGCCGGCCGTGCGCACCGCCCAGCGCCGGGACGGCAGCCGGTCCTGGAGCCCGAGGTGGTTCCAGGGCGTGCCCGAGGTGACGGCCCCGTTCTCGTACCACCGCAGTCCGTGCCCGGTGTTGAACACGCTCGCGAACGGCAGCGCGGTCACCGTGGACCGGTCGGCGACCGACACCGCCGGCGCCCGCCAGGGATCGCCCGGGTCGGGGTGGGCGGGATCCAGGGACCGCCCGGTCCAGAACCGGTCGTCGGCCGCGTGGAAGTCGCCGGGCGTGCGCTGGCCGGCGGGCAGGTGGTCGTGGGTCCACTCCGGCCGGTAGAAGCCGACCGAGGTCACGTGCGGTGTGCCGGCGGGCACCATCGCGTCCCAGTCCACGGCCGTGCCGGTGCCGCCGGACTCGACGTCGACGCCCGCCCACACCTCGTAGCGGCTACGGCCCAGCCGGTCGGCCTCGGCGGCCGACGAGGCGAGCGTGGCGGCGCTCCAGCGGAAGTCCACGAACATGTCGTCGGCGGCCTGGAAGAACGCCTCGTTCCGGCTGTCCAGGGCGCCCTGCCAGCCGACCGTGCCGTCCACGGTCATCGCGTCGTACCAGGTCACCCGCTGTCCCCGCCCGGAGGCGAGGCTCTTCAGCTCCGTGACGAAGTCCAGCATGGCCCGGCCGAGCGCGCTGTTCCCGCCGCCCGTCTCGGCGTTGACGAACCAGCCGTCGAAGCCGTACGCCGACGCGACCGCGACGAGCTGCGCGGCGAGCGGGCAGTGCCCGGAGGCGTCCTTGCGGACCAGGTCCCGGGTCCACTGGAGCTGTCCGCCGTACGCGGTCGGCGGCAGGAAGATGTTGCCGAGGACCGGGACGCCGTGCCGGTGGGCGGCGTCCACGACGGGCGCGTTCGGGGCGAGGATCAGGCCCTCGCCGGCCGAGCCGCCCCAGAAGACCAGTTCGTCGAGGTAGGCCCAGTGGGTGAGGGCGTAGGTGTCGGCGGTGGCGGAGCCCTGGGAGGGGTTGGCGGAGGTGGGGCCGAAGGACACCAGGGCCTGGACGCGGGCCTGGCCGGAGCGGGCGGTGGTGTTCGCGGGGGTCGGGGTGAAGCGGGTGGCGAGCGGCACGGACGCGGCGTTGAACGCGAGGTCGGGGTCGTCGGCCGCGCGCCAGGAGGCCAGGCTGCGCCAGGTGATGCCGGGGCCGGGGCTGCCGGCGGGGAGGGAGTCGGGGTACCAGTAGGAGGCGTACGGCGCGGTCGCGGCGGCGGTGGGCCGGGGGCCCGCCGCGACGGCGGGCAGGGCCGGGGTGAGTGCGGCCGCGGCGCCCGCGATCAGGACGGTGCGTCTGCTGGGGTTCACGGGCGGGTCCCTCCGTGCGGGGTGAGCAGGACCTGGTCGACGGTGACGACCTCGGTGATCCCGCGGGCGGCGAGGTGGGCCGGGTCGGCGGCGCGGGTGTCGAGGACGGTGGTGGGGCGGGCGCCGTCGGCGACGAGCCGGAAGAAGGCGTCGAAGACGGGGCCGCCGGGGGCGCAGCGGGAGCGCCGGGCCGGATCGGCGGGTACGACGAGGGCGGTGGTGCGGGTGGCGGGGGCCGGGTGTGGCCGGTGTGCCGCCTCGGCCAGCACGCGCGCGATGTCCTTGGGCCGGCGCTCGTTGGTCAACAGCCCGAGCCCGTACTCGAGTCCGGGGAAGTCGGCGAGGTCACGGGAGACGTCGTAGGAGCACCACCAGGTGACGCCCCACAGGTCGGGGCAGTCCAGGACGTGGGTGAGGGTCGTCTCCGCGAAGGCGGCGGCGTGCTCGGGGGGCACGAGCGGGGCCGGCGCGCCGACCTCCTGCAGCCACGCGGGCCGGTGCGGTGTGCCGGCCCACGCCTTGCTCAGCTCCACCAGGTACGCGGCATGGTGTTCGGTGGGCACGGAGGTACGGCCGTACCGCTGCGCGGTGCCGTTGAACACCCAGGAGTGCACGGCGGTGACGTCACCGAGCCGGGCGGAGTGGCCGGGGGTGAAGGGCTGGTCGTCCTGGTACCAGGCGGCGTCGTAGGAGGCGTGCAGATGGATCCGGCCGGGGGCGCCCTCGGCGCAGGCGGCCAGCATCCGCGCGAGCCAGCGCTCGGCCTCGTCCGCCGTGACGCGGTCGGGGTCGGGGTGGGGGGCCGCGGCGAACTGGTTGACCTCGTTGCCGACCGTCATGCCGAGGAAGGCGGGGTGGCCGGCGAGGGCGGCGGCCAGGGTGCGCAGATAGGCGGCCTGGCCGTCGATCACGTCCGGGTCGGTGAAGAGGTTGCGCCGGTGCCAGGTGCGGGTCCAGGCGGGCAGGAAGTCGAAGCTGCTCAGGTGTCCCTGCAGGCCGTCGACGTTGACGTCCAGGCCGCGTTCGGCGGCGGCGTCGGCGAGGGCCACGAGCTGTTCGACGGCGCGCGGGCGGATCAGGGCGCGGTTGGGCTGGAAGTAGGGCCACAGCGGGAAGACGCGGATGTGGTCGAGGCCGAGCGCGGCGAGAGCGTCGAGGTCGGCGCGCACGGAGTCGAGGTCGAAGTCGAGCCAGTGGTGGAACCACCCTTCGCTCGGTGTGTAGTTGACGCCGAAGCGGACGGCAGAAGGCATGGGGGTCCTTGGCGAGGCGGTCGATGACGTGGTTCAGCCCTTGACGGCGCCCTCGCCCACGCCGCGGAAGAAGTACCGCTGCAGGCAGGCGAAGAGGGCGATGAGCGGGGCCACGGCGATCACGGTGCCGGCGGCGACGAGCCGCTCGTCGTTGGCGAAGGTGCCGTGCAGGTAGTTGAGGCCGATGGTGAGCGTGAACCTGGACGGGTCGCTCAGGACGATCAGCGGCCACAGGAAGTCGTCCCAGGCGCCCATGAAGGCGAAGATCGCCACGACCGCCACCGTTCCCTTCGCCGAGGGCAGCGCGACCCGCAGGAACCGCTGCCAGACGTTGGCGCCGTCGACGTAGGCCGCCTCCTCGATCTCGTACGGCAGGTTGCGGAAGGCGCCCCGCATCAGCAGCACGTTCATGGCGCCGACCGCGCCGGGCAGGACGACCCCCACGAGGGTGTTGTTCAGGCCGAGTTCGCGCATGGTGGTGAACTGGGCGATGACGATGCCCTCGACGGGGACGAGCATCGCCAGCACGAACACCAGCGTGGTCACGCGCCGGCCGCGGTAGCGCAGGCGGGCCAGGGCGTATCCGGCGAGGGCCGAACCGACGCAGTTGGTCACGACGTTGGCGGTGGCGACCTTCAGGGAGTTCAGGGCGTAGTCCCAGACCGGGATGGTGTCGGCGACCCGTGTGTAGTTGTGCAGGGTGGGGTGGGCGGGCAGCAGGCTCGGCGGCGAGCTGTAGATGTCCTCGGTGGGCCCCTTGAGGGAGGTGGACAGCTGCCACAGGAAGGGGCCGACGGTCAGGGCGAGGACGGCGAGCAGGAGCAGGTAGCGCCACAGGAGTTCCGCGCCGCGGATACGGCGGCCGTGCTCGTCGGTGGCGCGCGGCGTGCTCCGCGGGGCGGCGGTCCGCTGCCGCGGCCGTGTCCGGTCCAGGGCGCTCAACGCTCCTCCCGGCGGTCGGCGCGCAGGACGAGGAGCATGAGCGCGACGGTGACGGCGAAGACGACGACGGACAGGGCGGAGGCGTAGCCGACACGGCCGGTCAGGCCGGTGCCGGTGCGCTGGACGAGCATGACGAGGGTGGTGTCCTCGCCGGCCGGGCCGCCGTCCGGGCCCGCCATCAGGTACACCTCGGAGAACACCTTGAACGCGGCGACCGAGGACAGCGCGGCGACCAGCACCATGGTGGAGCGCACGGCGGGCACGGTGACCGTGAGGAAGCGGCGTACCGGTCCGGCGCCGTCCACGGCTGCGGCCTCGTGCAGTTCGCGGGGTACGTTCGCGAGCGCCGCGAGGTAGATGATCATGTAGTAGCCGAGGCCCTTCCACACCGTGACCGCCATGGCGCTCAGCAGGAGGAGCCACTGGTCGCTGAGGAAGCCGACCCGGCCGATGCCGACGCCCTCCAGCAGCGAGTTGACCAGGCCGCGTTCGTCCAGCAGCCACACCCAGATCAGTCCGACGACCACGATGGAGGCGACGACCGGGGTGTAGAAGGCGGAGCGGAAGAAGGTGATGCCGGGGATGTTCTTCTGCACCAGCAGCGCCAGCAGCAGGGGCAGGACGACCAGGGCGGGGACGACACCGAGGATGTACAGCGTGCTGTTGCGCAGGCCGGTCCAGAACATGTCGTCGTGGAGCAGCTCGCGGAAGTTGGCGAGGCCCACGAAGCGGCCCGGCAGCAGGGTGCGGCGGTCGGTGAAGGAGTTGACCAGGGTGGAGACGAAGGGGTAGAGCACGAAGGCGCCGGTGACGAGCAACCCGGGTGCGGCGAAGAGCCAGGGACTGAGCGGTAGTTGGCGTCTGATCCGGGTCGGTGCGGCGGGGGCGGCCATGGCCGGTCAGCCCTGCCGGAGGAGCCGGTCGGCGGCCTTGACGGCGTTGTCGAGGGCCTGCCGAGGGCTCTCCTTGCCCTGCAGCGCCTTGGCGACCTCGTTGCGCAGCGCGGTCTTCATCTGGTCGCTGAACAGCACGGGCGTGTAATTGACCGCGTTCTTCAGGGACTTGGCGGCGGCGATCCGCACCCGTGCCTCGTCGGTGCCGTCCTCCTTGGTGAAGTAGGGGTCGTCCAGGGAACCGGCGGTACTGGGGAAGATGGCGACCTTCCTGGCGAAGGACATCTGGTTCCGCGCGTCGGTGACGAAGTGCGCGAAGGCGACGGCGGCCGGGGTGTGCCTGGTGCGGGAGTTGACCATCACGCCCATGACGTACATGTTGACGTGCCCGGTGCTGGTGATCTGGTCGGTGATGCCGATGTTCCTGTAGAGGCCGGGCGCGTTCTTCTTGAAGTTGTCGAGGTCGAGGGCGCTGCCCGGGTTCATGGCGACGGCGCCGGTGAGGAACTTCTTGCCGGAGGACTCCGGGGTCGCGGTCAGCGCCTGCGGGTCGAGGGCCTTGGCGTCGTACAACTCCTTGTATCTGGTGAGCAGTTCGACGCCCTTGGCGTTGTCGAAGGCGAACGCGGTGCCCTGCTGGTTCATCAGCGGGACGCCGTAGCGGCCGAAGTCCTCGATGGTGGGCACGTTGGCGAGGGTGGCGACCTTGCCGCCGCTCCTTGCCGCCATCCGCAGCGCGTCGGCGAAGAGTTCGCCGTACGTCCTGGGCGGCTGGTCGGGGTTCAGTCCGGCCTTGGTGAACAGGGACTTGTTGTAGAAGAGGGGGCCGGTGTTCAGGTACCAGGGAAAGGCGTAGGTGCCGCTCATGCCCGGTATCCGATGGCCGGCCCAGGCCCCGTCCAGGTACTCGGACCGGTACGTCCCGGCGGCCTTGTCGAGGTCCATCGCCAGCCCGGCCCTGGCGAGGGGGGCGACCAGGTCCGGGGAGACGTTGACGACGTCGGGCAGGGTGCCGCCGGCGGCGTCGGCGCTGAGCTTGTCGGCGTAGCCCTCGGCCGGTTGGTCGATCCATTTCACATGGGTGCCGGGGTACTTCTTCTCGAAGTCGGCGATCAGTCCGTTGAAGTACGGCTGGAAGTTGGCGCGCAGGTTCCAGGTCTGGAAGGTGATGTCGCCCTCGACCTTTCCCGAGGCGTCGGTGGAGCCGCCGCCGTCGCCGCGCGAGCCGCAGGCGCTCAGCGGCAGGATCAGGGCGACGGCAGCGGCGGCGAGGGCTCTGCGAGACATGGGCACGGTGACACGACTCCCTTGCTGTGTCGGGCTGTTGGCGGCGTGAGAGACCTTGCACGCGCCGTTCTGAGAAAGTCAATGCATTCACTCGGACTAAAGAAATCAGTGATTCATCAGTGCAGGCCACAGACGCCGAACCAACGAGCTTGCGGTCAATGGCTAATGCGCTTTAGGGTCTTGACACTCAAGCGCATTAGTCAACTTGCCCGGAAGGAGGGAGGAAGATGCCGCCGAGCAAACGGTCCCCCGCCCGCCGGCCCACGATGAAGGACATCGCCCGCCAGGCCGGGGTCTCCGAGAGCGCCGTCTCCTTCGCGCTGAACGACCGCCCCGGCGTCTCCGAGGCCACCCGCGCGCGGGTCCGCCGGGTCGCCGAACAGCTGGGCTGGCGGCCGAGTACGGCGGCCCGCGCGCTGTCCGGCGAGGGCGCGGCGACGGTCGGCTTCGTCCTGGCCCGCCCCGCGCACACCCTCGGCGTCGACTCGTTCTTCCTGCAGTTGGTCTCCGGCATCCAGGAGGTGCTCGCCGAACGCCACCTGGGTCTGCTCTTCCAGGTGGCCGAGGACGTGACCGACGAGTGCGCGGTCTACCGCCGGTGGTGGGCGGAGCACCGGGTGGACGGGGTGCTGGTGGTCGATCCGCGCGCCGAGGACCCCCGCCCCGATCTGCTGGACGAACTGGGCCTGCCCGCCGTGGTGATCGGCGGCGCGCCGGACGTCCGCCATCCGGGGCTGTCCACGGTCTGGGCGGACGACGGGGGCGCGATGGCCTCCGTGGTGGACGAGCTGACGGCGCTGGGGCACCGCCGGATCGTGCACATCGCCGGCCTGCCCGACCTGGCCCACACCCGGCGCCGTACCGCCACGCTGCGCGCGGAGGCCGAGCGGCGCGGGCTGACCGAGGTCCGCTCGGTCACCACCGACTACTCGGACACGGAGGGCGCCGCGGTGACCCGCCGGGTGCTGGGCGGCTCCCCCGCCCCCACGGCGCTGATCTACGACAACGACGTGATGGCCGTGGCGGGCCTCGCGGCGGCCGCCGACCTGGGTTTCCGTGTCCCGCAGGACGTCTCGGTGGTCTCCTGGGAGGACTCGGCCCTGTGCCGCATGGTCACCCCCCGGCTCTCCGCCCTCTCCCGCGACAGCGCCGAGTTCGGCCGCACGGCCGCCCGCGAGCTCCTGGCCCTGCTGGACGGCGCCCCGGCCCGGCCGGTCGGGGTGCCGGTGCCGCGGCTGACGGGGCGGGGCAGCACGGGAGCGGCGGCGGGCGGCGCGCGAGAAGCACCGTGACGGGCCGGCGACCGCCCACGCGTCGGTCGCGCATCGGCCGCGGCCGGTCTCACGGGCCGACGCGGCTCAGAGGCGTGAGCGGTACGGCCCGAACTCCGCGACCCGCGCGGCCGACCGGGCGGCCGTGACCCTCAGCCGCCGGCGCCGCTGCCCGTACCGGGGCGGGTTCTCGCGCGCTCAGCTACGCCACTCCACCTTGAACACCCACACGTACCGGCCCGCCCTGCGGGCCTGCAGCGGTACGTCGACCACCAGCGAGCCGCCCCGGACGGTCCAGGTCAGCGGTCGGTCGTGGCCGAGCATCGTCACCTTGTCGCCGGGCCGCACGGGCACCGGCGCGGCCACGGTCAGCCGCGCGCCGGGATCGGCGAGGCAGTGGATGTAGAAGGCCTCGTCCGGACGGACCGTGAAGCGCAGGTCGTCTCCGAGCTGGGCCGTCCGCGACCAGTAGGCGGTGCCGTACACCGCCTCGCCGTTGACCTTCAGCCACTGGCCCGTCTCGCGCAGCCGGGTCTGCATGATCCCGGGGATCGTGCCGTCCGCGCGCGGGCCGATGTCGAGGAGGAAGTTGCCGTTCTTCGAGACGATGTCGACCAGGGTGCGCACGACCTCCTCGGCGGTCATGTACGCGGAGTCGGGCGTGGCCCGGTTGTAGCCGTAGCTGAAGGGGTCCAGGCCCCGGCTGGCCTCCCACTTGGCGACGACGGTGTGGGCGTACGTCGTGTACTCGGGGGTCGTGAAGTCGTGGAAGGCGATGCCCGAGCGGTTGTTGACGGTCACGTCGATCGGGCGGGCCCGGTTCTTGGCGTGGTCGAAGTACTCGGCGAGTACGTGGAGGCTGTCGTTGGCGCCGCCGATGTCGCACCAGATGATCTCCGGGTCGTAGCCGTGGATCAGCTCAAGGAGCTGCGGGGCCTGGTAGTCGTGGACGTAGTCCTTGCCCGCGGTGTATCCGGTGTACGGCACGGGGGCGAGCGTGTACGGGTTGCGCGGGGCGTGGCCCATCCAGGGGTGGTCGGGGTTGAACCACTCCGGCATCGAGAAGTACAGGCCCCGGTGCAGCTCGGGGGCGTAGCGGCGGCTCGCCTCGAAGAGTTCCCCGACCAGGTCCCGCCTGGGGCCCATCCGCACCGAGTTGCGGTCGGAGACCTTGGTGTCCCACAGCGCGAAGCCCTCGTGGTGCTTGGAGGTCAGCACGTGGTACTGGGCACCCGCGTCGCGGAACAGCTCCACCCAGGCGCGCGGATCGAACCTCTCCGCGGTGAAGCGGGGGATGAAGTCGTCGTAGGCGAAGTCCTCGCCGTAGGTGTCCCGGTGGTGGGCGTACACGGCGCCCGTCGGGTCCTGCATGTGGTCCCAGTACCACTCGGCGTACTCCTTGCCGACCGGCGACCAGGCGGGCACGGAGTAGACGCCCCAGTGGATGAAGACGCCGAACTTGGCGCCCTGGAACCAGTAGGGCGCCTGGTGGGCGGCGAGGGAGGCCTCGGTGGGGGCGTAGTCGGCGGTGCCGAGGGTCAACGAGGTCTGCGCCGCGGCGGCTCGGGCACCCCGGCCGGTGACCGTGACCGTACCGTCCCGGTGGGTGCCGGGCGCGGTACCGGGGCGGTTGCGGATGCCGATGCGGACGCGGGCCTGCTCGCCGGGGTCGAGGCGGCGGACGCGGGCGGGCTGGACGGTGCGGGCGCCCGGGGCTTCGACCGTGACCGAGACGGCGTCGGCGGCCAGGACGGGGAGCGTGCCCGCGTTCACGACGGTCGCCTCCACGCTCTGCGCGCCCGACGGTTCGAGCAGCGAGGGCGTGGAGTGCGGGGCGCGCAGGGCCAACGCCCTTCCCTGGGCGGCCGGTTGGAGGGTGAGGGCGAAGACGTGCAGGGAGGTCTTGCCCGCCTCGGCCGGGCCGAGGGCGGGGAGCGTGACGGCGACGGCCTCGCGGCGGGGATCGAGCCAGACCTCGGCGACACCGATGCCGACGGCGTGCTCGTCCCTTCCGCCGTCCGGCCGGTAGCGGTACGGCGCCGCCAGCGGACCGCCCGTCGCGTACCAGTCGGCGCCGCCCAGGCCGGCGCTGGTGGTCGTGCCGTCGGCGTAGTGGACGGTGGCCGTCGCGGAGGCGTCGCCGTAGGCGGCGGCGGTGAGGAAGAAGGCCGAGAGGTACCGGCCCCTGGGCAGGTCGAGGCGCTGGCCGAGGGCGACGACGTTGTTCTTGGCGCCGGCGGTCGAGGCGGGGAAGAGGAAGGGCACGCCGTCGACCTCGACAGGGCCGGCGGGCAGTTCCTCGCCGGGGAAGGTGTAGCCCGATCCGTCGAAGTCGCCGCCGCGTGCGGAGGCGGTGTCGATGCCGTCGTTGTCGCAGTGGGCGTCCAGCGGGACGGGCACGGGGTCGGGGACGGCGGCCCAGGGTGACGGGCGTGCCGCGGCCCGCGCCGGCGGCGCGGTGGTGAGGGGAAGTGCGGTCGCCGCGGTCGCGCCCGCCGCCGCGGCCAGCACATGGCGTCTGGGGAACGTACTCATGAGCGGCTCCCAAGTACTGCCGATTCATCGGATGACTGATGATTGAGCGGGGGTCGGAACCCTGTCAACAGGGCCTCGCGAGGCTTGACTTATCGCCAGTGGTTGGATGACTGATGGATCATCCGATACTCGCTCTTGACGTGTGGCGTAGCGTCGTACCGACGAGTAGCCGACAGTCGACGCCGAGGAGTGTGCGCCCGTGACCGAGTGGGCCGGCCGGACCGCCGCAGAGATCGCCGCCGCCGTACGCGCGAAGGAGGTCACGCCCCGGGAGGTGGTGGCCGAGCACCTCGCGCGGATCGAGCGGCTCGACGGACGCATCGGGGCGTTCCGCACGGTGCGGGCCGAGGCGGCGCTCACCGAGGCCGACGAGGTGGCCGCGCGGCCGGATCTCGCCGAACTGCCGCTCGCGGGCGTGCCGTTGGCCGTGAAGGACAACCTCGCGGTGCGCGGCGAGTCCTCCCGCTGCGGCTCGGCCGCCACCCCCGACGCCCCGGCCGGCGCGGATCACGTCACGGTGGCCCGGCTGCGCGCGGCCGGCGCGGTGGTGGTGGGCCTGACGAACGTGCCCGAACTGTGCGTCTTCGGCACGACGGAGGGCGTGTACGGCACGACCCGCAATCCGTGGGACCTCTCCCGCACGGCGGGCGGCTCCTCCGGCGGCAGCGCGGCCGCGGTGGCCGCCGGGCTGGTGCCGCTCGCACTCGGCAACGACGGCATGGGCTCGCTGCGCATCCCGGCGGCCAACTGCGGTCTGGTCACGCTGAAGCCCGGCCACGGGGTGGTGCCGGCCGGGATCGGCGACGGCGACTGGTTCGGCATGGCGGAGAACGGCCCGCTGGCCACGACGGTCGAGGATCTGCGGCTGATGCTGGACGTCCTCGCGGACGGCCCGCTCCCCCGGGCGCCGGAACCCGCATCCCTGCGGATCGCCGTGGCCCTGCGCAGCCCGCTGCCCGGGGTGAGCGTGCACCGGTCGTATACGACCGCCGTCCGCGAGGCGGCCGGGGTGCTGGCCCGCGGCGGGCACCAGGTACGGCGCGCCGAGCCGCCGTACCCGCCGTCACTCGGGGTGACCGCGCTGCGGCACTGGACGGCGGGGACGGCGGTGGACGCCGCGGGCCTGGACGCGGCGCGGCTCGCCCGGCGGACCCGGGTGCACGCGGCGCTGGGCCGGCGGTTCACCGGCCCCGTCGGCACCGGCCGCGACCGTGAGCGGCTGCGCGCCCGGCTGGCCCCCTTCTTCACCGCGCACGACGTGCTTCTGACCCCGGCCCTGGCCCGCCGCTCCCCCCGGACCGGCCCGTGGCACGAGCGCGGCTGGCTGCGCAACGTCCTCGCCAACACCGCGTACTCGCCCTTCACCCCGCCCTGGAACCTGACCGGGTGGCCGGCGATGTCGGTCCCGTTCGGCACGCTGCCCTCGGGCGCTCCCTGCGCGGTGCAGCTCGTCGGGCTCCCGGGCTCCGAGGAGGTACTGCTGGGGCTGGCGCGGGAGCTGGAGCGGCGGCGGCCGTGGCAGCGCACGGCACCGCCGGCCGGCGTGTGAACCGCGGCTACTCCAGCGACCGGTACATGATGTGCAGTCCCACCCGGCCGTGCCGGGGATGGTCGTAGGCCTGCGGGACCGTGCCGAGGACGCGGAAGCCGAGGGAGGTCCACAGGGCGACCGCGGGATTCGTCTCGACGACGGCGTTGAAGACCATCGCGCGGTAGCCGTGGGCGCGGGCCTCGGCCAGGACGTGTTCGGCCAGGGCGCGGCCGACGCCCTCGCCCGTGCGCGCGGGGTCGACCATGAAGCCGGCGTTGGCCACCCGGGCGGCGGGGCCGCCGTAGTTGGGGGTGAGGTAGGCCGAGCCGACCACCTCTGCGGCGGGGTCCTCGGCGACGTACACGCGCTTGGCGGGACCCATCCACAGCGCGCGGGCATCCTCCTCGCTCGTCTGCGGATCCCAGGCGTAGGTCTCCGCGGCGGCGACGATCTCGTGCCAGAAGGGCCAGATCCGCGGCCAGTCCTCGGCCGCGGCTCGTCTGATCAGCATGGGCGCGAGTCTGCCAGATCGGCACCGGCGGCCACGCCCATGCGTACGGCGATCGCGAACGGACCCGCCCGGCCTCAGTCGACGCTGGGCAGGATGTGCGGCTCGGCGAGGTCGTCCTCGTAGCCCGCGAGGCGGATCGGGGCCGAGCGGGCCCACACGTCGAGGCTGCCGAGTTCGCCGGGGCGCCGGCTCCCGCGCTCCGTATTGTCCTCGGGACGCTGATCGCGATTCGTCTTCTCCGGTGTCACCGCGCACTCCTTATGTGTCGGGTCACCCTCGGGGGCCTGCCGAAGAGCCTGCGCTCCGGCGCTCGACGCCCGCTCGGGTCTGGATGGAAGGCCAGTTCGGACGCGGTGGCGTCGGTGCGTACGGACGGTGGGTGTGGGTGGCACCCGGTCCTGCTGCCCGTCCCCTCCAGATTAACCAAATGAGCGCACGTCCGCTCGATAGGGAGTGCAAACAACCTGTAACGCCTATGCGTCGCGCGGCACCCCAATGACCCTCAATATGCCGCTATTTGCCACGCCGCGCATCCCTCACCCCACACCGCGATTCACCCACTCGGGCTACTTCGCGAGGCCGCACGGTTCAAGTGCCGTTGGCCGGCGCGCAAGCTGGCCATGATCTGCTGCCGTGCGGGCAACGGCTGTCTCGCGGAAGGACTGACGCATGGAGCTGCGCAGCGTCGAGGAGCTGATGGATCTGCTGTACGCCGGCCGGCACCAGCATGCGCTGCGGACCGCGGCGCTGCTGCGCCGCAGCCGCCCCGCCGACAAGGAGCTCCAGGTGGCGGGGCTGGTGCACGGGATCGCTCCGGTGCTGTGCCCGGCCGACGCGGCGGGCGGGGCCCGCAGCGCGGCCGAGGCGGTGCGGGCCCTGCTCGGGGAGCGGGTGTTCCGGTTGGTGCGCGGGGACGCGGGTCCCGCCGCCGAGGACGACGTGCAGCGACTGCGCCTCGCCGACGAGGAGGGCCGCACGGCGGGCTTCGACGCGGGCGTGCTGGAGGACTGGCGCACGGTACTGGAACTGGTCGCGGCGCGGCACTCGCGGCTCGGCGTGGTCGACTGACCGGACCGGACCCGTCGCATCCCTGGTCTCTGACGGTCCGTCATGAGACGGTACGGCGATGACGTCGTCGTACGGACCGCACGGACTGGGGGGCAGGGCGGCCGTCGTCACCGGCGGGACCCGCGGCATCGGGCGGGCGGTGGCCGAGGCGCTGGCGGCCGCGGGGGCCTCGGTGTGCGTGACCGCGCGGGACGCGGCCGAGGTACGGCACACGGCCGCCGAGCTGGGCGGCATCGGGCTCGCCGGGGACGTGGCCGCGCCCGGGCATCCGGAGGCGCTGACGGAGCTGGTGCTGCGCGAGTTCGGGCGGCTCGACGTCCTCGTCAACAACGCGGCGACGAACCAGCCGTACGGCCCGCTGATGGAGACCGATCCGGACCCGTGGCGGCAGGCGTTCGCCGTGAACGTCGAGGCACCGCTGCGGCTGGTGCGGTGTGCGTGGCGGGCCTGGATGCGCGAGCACGGCGGGGCGGTCGTGAACGTGTGCACCGAGGGCGCCGGTCACGTGGGCCCGAACGTCGGGGCGTACGGCACCACCAAGGCGGCGCTGCTCCATCTCACCGGGCAGCTCGCGGGCGAACTCGCGCCCCGTGTACGGGTGAACTCCGTCTCGCCCGGGCTCGTGCGCACCGAGATGGCACGGTTCGTGTGGGAGCCGGGCGAGCGGGAGGCGGCCGCGGGGCTGCCGCTCGGGCGGATCGGGGAGCCGGCGGACGTGGCGCGGGCGGTGGTGTGGCTGGTGTCCGACGCGGCGGACTGGGTCACCGGCGCGGATCTGCTGGTGGACGGCGGGACACGGGTGCGGGCCGCGGCGCCCGGGGCGGGGCCGTACGCCGTCCACGCGCGGTTGCGCGAGGGGCCCGGGAGGTAGGCGGCGCGACACGGACCGGCCCCGCCGTACCGGCGGGGCCACTCGCGCCGGCCGTCCGCCGGCCCGCGCCCCGTGTCACCACTTGCCGGGCGCGTAGTCCTTCAGGAAGACGCCGTACAGGTCCTCGCCCGCCTCGCCGCGCACGATCGGGTCGTAGACGCGGGCGGCGCCGTCGACCAGGTCGAGCGGGGCGTGGAAGCCGGCCTCGGCGAGGCGCAGCTTGTCGTAGTGCGGGCGCTCGTCGGTGATCCAGCCGGTGTCGACGGAGGTCATGAGGATGCCGTCGGTGTCGAACATCTCCTGGGCGCTGGTGCGCGTGACCATGTTCATGGCCGCCTTCGCGGCGTTGGTGTTGGGGTGCCCGGCACCCTTGTAGCCGCGGTCGAAGACACCCTCCATCGCCGAGACGTTGACGACGTAGGCACGCCCGCTGGCCGCCTTCCTCGCGGCGTCGGCCATGGCCGGGCGCAGCTTGCTGATGAGGATGAACGGCGCGGTGTAGTTGCACAGCTGGGTCTCCAGCAGTTCCACCGGGGAGATCTGCTCGATGGTCTGCACCCAGGTGTTGGTGTCGACCACGTCGGGGACCAGGCCGCCGGCGTCGATGGCGGTGCCCTCGACATGGCGGGCGATGCTGGCGTTGCCCGCGACGAGCGCGAGGTCGGCGACCTTCTGCGCGTCCAGGCCGCTGGTGCCGACGGGCAGCGCGGCGATGCCGTCGACCGCGCCTGAGTTGAAGGCGCCGATCACCGAGTGGGCGGGCAGCTCGCCGGCGGGCAGCGGAGCGCTCTCGCCCTCGACCAGGGCCGCGTAGGCGGAGGGCAGGCGGCGCACGGTCTGGGTGGCGTTGTTGATCAGGATGTCGAGCGGCCCGGCCTCGGCGACCTGGTCGGCGAGGGCCACGGCCTGCGCCGGGTCGCGCAGGTCGATGCCGACGACCTCCAGGCGGTGGATCCAGTCGGCCGAGTCCTCCATCGCCGTGAACCGGCGGATGGCGTCCTTGGGGAAGCGCGTGGTGACGGTGGTGTGGGCGCCGTCGCGCAGCAGGCGCAGCGCGATGTACATGCCGATCTTGGCGCGGCCGCCGGTGAGCAGGGCGCGCTTGCCGGCGAGGTCGGCGCGGACGTCGCGCTTGGCCCGGTTCGTGCGGGCGCAGTCCGGACAGAGCTGGTGGTAGAAGTAGTCGACCTCGACGTAGCGGGTCTTGCAGGTGTAGCAGGAGCGGGGGCGCTGGAGTATGCCCGCGATCCTGCCTTCGCCGACCTTGGAGGTGGGCAGCAGGCCCTCGGTCTCGTCGTCGATGCGCTCGGCGGAGCCGGTCGCGGTGGCCTCGGTGACGGCGCGGTCGTGTGCCGTCTTGGCGGCGCGGCGCTCCTGGCGGCGGCGCTGCTTGACCGTGCGGTAGATGTGCGAGGTGGCCCGGCGCACCTTGATCGCGTCCGGGTGGTCGACCTCCAGTTGGTCGAGTTCTTCGAGCACGCTCAGGCAGACGGCCAGCCGCTCGGGGTCGATCCCCGGCCCGTAGACCACCTCGTCCGTGGCCGTGGCGGCCATGGAGCCGTCCTCTGTCACCGTCATCGCGCCGCCGCTTCCCTGATCACCCGTGCGGCGCGCCGACTCGCGCTCGCTTTCGAACGGGGAATTTTACGGAGCACCCCGCCCAGCCGCCAAACCCGATCGCCCCAGCACCCGCAACCCCCTGGCCGGGCCCCATGAACAACCCCAGCCGGGAACGGGCCCGGGGCCGATGAGGGCTAGCCCGCGGCCCGGTGGGGCGGGCCCCGCGGGCGAGTGCGGGCAGGCCCGGCGTGCTAGTGCGGGCAGGCCCCGCGGGCGGGTGTGGCAGGGGGCCGCGCGGGCGGGTGTGGCAGGGGGCCGCGCGGGCGGGTGTGGGCAGGCCGGCGGACGGGCCGGGGCGGGCCGGCGGGCGGGCCGGTGCGGGCGGGTGCGGGCAGGGAGCCACGAGCGAGCGCGGGCAGGCCGACGGGCAGGCCGGGGCGGGCCGGGGCGGGCGGGTGCGGGCAGGGAGCCACGAGCGAGCGCGGGCAGGCCGACGGGCAGGCCGGGGCGGGCGGGCGCGGGCAGGGAGCCACGAGCGAGCGCGGGCAGGCCGACGGGCAGGCCGGGGCAAGCCCCACGGGCGGGCCGGCGGGCGGGGCGAGCGTCCCGTCCTCCCCGTCACCAGCCCACCCGTGCGGGCGAGCGCCCGTCCGCACCGTCACCAGCCCACCCGCACGAGCCACCAGCCCTGCGCCGCGCACCAACCCGCGTGGACAAGCGACCGGCTCCCCAGTCGCCCCGCCCGCCCTGCAGCCGGCCGCGGATCTCAGCCCCTTATAGCGCGCAGGCGGTGAGCAGGGCCTGGATCTCGGCCGACACCGCGTGCGCGAACCGGTCCAGGTCCGGTACGGCCCGCGCGTCGGCGACCAGGCCGTAGTGCACGCGGCCGCGGTACGTCGAGATCGCCACCGCCAGCGACTGGCCGGGAGCGAGCGGGGCCAGGGGGTAGACCTCGGTCAGGTCGTGGCCGCCGAGCCGCAGGCCCAGGCTCGGCATCGGCACGCTGGTGACCAGGATGTCGAACCACAGTCGGGCCGCCTGGCCGACCAGCGGGCCGCCGAGTCGGTGGCCGAGGGCCGGGACGTGGTCGGCGAGCAGGGCGACCGCGCCGGCGCCCCGGTCGGACCCCGCGTCCTTGTTGCGGACCATCGCGGTGCGCACGGTGTCCAGCCGGCCGAGGGGGTCGGGCTCGCCCACGGGGAGCGGTATCAGATAGCCGGAGAGCCGGTTGCCCTGCGGGTGGGCGGTGCGCGGGCGGCGCCGGGAGACGGGGATCAGGGCGCGGGGCGCCACGCCCTTCGTGGACTCGCCGCGCTCCTCCAGCCAGCGGCGCAGGGCTCCCGCGACGACGGCGATGAGGACGTCGTTGACCGTGCCGCCCGCGGTTTTGCGCACGCGGTGCACGTCGTCGATGTCGACGACCACCCCGGCGATGCGGCGCGTGCCGCTCGGCGCGGAGCTGAGCGCGGAGCAGGGCCGCATCCCGAGCGTGGAGCGGGCGAGGGAGGCGCCGATGTCCAGGGCGCGGCCCGCGTCGGACAGGGCGGCCCGGACCAGCCCGGGGACCATCCCCGGCAGCCGGCGCACGTCGGGCAGCAGTCCGCGGGGCGGTTCGATGGCGCGCGGTGCCCGTTCGGGCAGGTCCAGCGGGTCCAGGACGCCGGCGGCGAGCTTGAGCGCCCGCAGCCCGTCGGCGAGGGCGTGGTGGAACTTGAACAGCACCGCGAAGGACAGACCGTCCTCGCCGGGCAGGACGTGCGCCTCCCACGGCGGCCTGCCCCGCTCCAGCGGACGTTCCATCAGCCGGCCCGCGTCGGCGTGGAAGTCGGCGGTCGGGGCGTGCAGCCGGACGTGGTTCAGCGGGTCGAAGTCGGGGTCGGTCTCGCGGGCGGCGCCGCCGAAGGCGAGGGGCTGCCACACGTCGCGGATGCGCAGGCGGAGTCCGGGCACGGCGGCGGCGCGGGCGGCCAGCAGGTCGGCCGCGTGGGCGCCGGCGGTGGGCGAGTGCGCGCCGAAGACGCCGAGCGCACCGAGGTGCATCGGGTGCCGGTCGGACTCGATGTTCCAGAACGCCAGATCGAGGGGAGCGAGCAGATCGGAAGTCAAGGGTTTGCCTCACGCGTCGACGACGGGTGCATGTGCGGTCAATCGCAGTCATTCGCAGTGAATCCCCGCCACCTGATTACGGTCAAGTACGATCAGGCTACGCTCAGTTAACGCTAGATTAAGTCCCGCCCCTCGATCAGGGGCGGGACCACGGGATACGCCCGATCACCTCAGGACGGGCTGCGCCGCCTCGGGTGACGTACCCCACTCCGACGGGCGCGGGCCGACCGTGAACGCGAGGGAGCGCATCGAGCGCAGCGCGTCGTTCGTCACATAGGTCTGCCGGTGCGCGTGCCCGTCGGTACGCACGGACTGGATGTAGCGGTCGGTCGCCGAGGTGCCGGGCGCCGCGATCGTCAGCTGGCCGCTCGGCCAGTAGCGCCGGTCCAGGCCGAGGTCGACCCGGTCGAAGACGGGGGTGGACAGGCCCCAGGTTCCGTAGCCGGGCTGGATCGGGAACAGGCCGATGGACGACAGCACGTCCCAGGCGGACATCGTGCCCAGGTCGTCGTTGCCGGTGATGCCGGCGGGTCCGTCGGTGAACAGGGTCAGCGCGGCGTGCACCACGTCGGTGGTCTTCCAGGGCTGGCCGGTGGCGAGGTAGGTGTACGGCGCGATGAGGTCGGGTTCGTTCATCGGGTTGTACTTGTCGGCGTTGTAGTAGTTGTAAGCGTCCCCGTGCACCCACACCTCGCGCGCGGTCCGCGCGGGGTCGGCGAGCAGCCGGTCGTAGGCGAAGAAGGAGTCCAGGCGGGCGTTGGCCGCGCGCTCGCCGCCGATGAGCCTGACCATGCCGGGGACGTCCTGCGGCACGAGCCACTGGTACTGCCAGGCGGTGCCCTCGTGGAAGCCGGTGCCCTTGGCCGGGTCGGCCGAGCCGGTGAAGGCGCCGGCGGCGTCGCGGGCGCGGAAGAAGCCGGTCGAGGGGTCGAAGATGTTGCGGTAGTTCTCCGCGCGGGCGGCGTACCGGGCGGCGTCGGCGTCATGGCCGAGGCCCCGGGCCATCTGGGCCAGCATGGCGTCGGCGAGCGCGTACTCCAGGGTGACGGAGGCCCCGTGGTGGTAGTCGGAGTCGCCCATCTTGGCCAGGGGGCGGTTCCAGATGTAGGGGGCGAAGCCGTGCGCGAGGTAGTCGGCGTTGGCCTCCCGGCCGATGCCCGGGTAGTCGGCGGGGGGCACCCGGTCGGCGTTCTTCCGCAGTGCCCGGTAGGCCCGCTCCTCGAAGCCCCTGAGCAGGCCCGTCTGGTAGGCGGCGGTCAGGAACGGGGTGACCGGGTCGCCGCTCATGACGTTCGTCTCGACCGGGCCGTAGCCCCATTTGGGCAGCCAGCCGCCGTCCTCGTCGACCGCGACCAGCGAGCGGGCCATGTCCCGCGCCTCGCCCGGGGCGAGCAGGGCGAGGAGCTGCACCTGGGTGCGGTAGGTGTCCCACAGCGACCAGTTCTGGTAGTACGTGAACCCCTCGGCGCGGTGGACGCGGCGGTCCCAGCCGGTGTAGCGGCCGTCGGCGTCGCCGCCGATGTTCGGCGCGAGGAACGACCGGTACAGCGAGGAGTAGAAGGTACGGCGCCGGGTGTCCGTGCCGCCCCTCACGCGCACGGCGGCGAGGCGCCGCTCCCACGCCTCGCGTGCTCGCTCGCGCACGGCGTCGAAGGACCGGCCGCCCTCGGCGGCGAGGTTGCCCGCGGCGCCGCGCGCGTCGACGTACGACAGGGCCGTGGTCGCCTCGACCGTGCGGTCCCGGCGGGTGTCGAAGCGGACGTAGGCGCCGCCGCGTCCGCTGCGGGAGCCGGGGGTGACGGTCCTGCCGTCCCAGGTGCCGTAGGCGGTGAAGGGCCGGCTGAACCGGGTGATGGTGTAGACGGTGTAGGGGGCGGTGTCCCGGCAGAACCCGCGGCCGGTGATCTCGGTGCGCACGGTGTGGTCGTCGAGGATCTCGACGGCGGAGGAGACCGTCTTGTGCAGCGACTGGGCCGCGTTCAGCAGGACGTTGGCCTTGTCGGTGGCCGGGAACGTGTAGCGCTGCACACCGGTGCGCTCGGTCGCGGTCAGCTCGGCGCGGATGCCGGAGGCGAGGCCCACGCGGTAGTAGCCGGGGCGCGCCGCCTCGTCCCGGTGGGAGAAGGCGGCGGCGTACTGCGTGTAGTCCGTCTGCGTGACGTCACCGGCGGTCGGCAGCACGGGCAGGTCGCCGCCGATGCCGCAGCCGACGCCCGAGAGGTGGACCAGGGAGAAGCCGCGGAGGCGGCTGTGTGTGTAGTCGTATCCGGCGAAGTGCCCGGTGTCCGGGGACAGCTGCACCATGCCGAAGGGCACGGCCGCGCCGGGGAAGGTGTTGCCCTCGTCCTGGCTCCCGATGAAGGGGTTGACCAGGTCGGTGAGGTGGCCGTCGGTCCGCCCGGCGGCGCCCGAGGCGGGGGTGGTGATCAGCGCGGACGCTGCCATCACCCCGGCCAGGCACAGCCGTGTGCGCCGGGTCCCTCTCATGTCCGATGACCTCCGCAGGTTCGACGTCGTTCCCTGCATCCTGAGGGGCGGACAACGCAAACCCGGGCAACCGGAGGAAATTCACTCGGAACGCGTCGCGCGTGCACGCCGCCTGACGCGGTGTGCGCCGGGCGGCGGGCCCGTCACGACACCCGTCGGCCCTTCCCCAGCGCGATCACCCCACCCGCCGACACCGTGTACAACTCCGCGTCCCGCTCCGGGTTGACGCCGATCGTCGCACCGGGCGGGACCTCCACGTTCTTGTCCAGGACGGCGCCGCGAACCACCGCGCCCCGGCCGACCCGCACGTTGTCGTGCAGCACCGAGCCCTGCACCACGGCCCCGGGGTCGACCCGCACCCCCGGGGACAGCACGGACCGGGTGACCTGGCCGCGGATCAGGCACCCGGCGCTGATGATGGACTCGCTCGCGATGCCGCCCGCGCTGAAGCGGGCCGGGGAGAGCTGGCCGGAGTGGGTGTAGATCGGCCACTGCCGGTTGTAGAGGTTGAAGGCGGGACGCTCGGCGATGAGGTCCATGTGCGCCTCGTAGTAGGCGTCCAGGGTGCCGACGTCCCGCCAGTAGCCCTGGTCGCGGCTGGTCTCGCCGGGCACGTGGTTGTCGCCGAAGTCGTACAGCTGCGCCTCGCCGCGCGTGGTGAGCTGGGGCAGGATCGAGCCGCCCATGTCGTGCACGGACTGCCCGTCCTCGGCGTCCCGGTGCAGCGCCTCGACGAGGGCCTTGGTGGTGAACACGTAGTTGCCCATGGAGGCGAAGACGGTCTCCGGGTCGTCCGGGAGGCCCGGCGGGTCGGCGGGCTTCTCCAGGAAGCGCCGGATCGTACGGCCGTCCGTGCCGGGCGTGATCACCCCGAAGGCGGAGGACTGCGCGCGCGGCACCCGGATGCCGGCGACCGTCACCCCGGCCCCGCCGTCGATGTGCTGGGCTAGCATCTGCCGCGGGTCCATGCGGTAGACGTGGTCGGCGCCGAAGACCGCGACGTACTCGGGCTGTTCGTCGTGCACGAGGTTCAGGGACTGCAGGATCGCGTCGGCGCTGCCCAGGTACCAGCGCGGGCCGAGGCGCTGCTGGGCCGGGACCGGCGTGACGTAGTTGCCGAGCAGGCTGGACATCCGCCAGGTGGTGGTGATGTGCCGGTCCAGCGAGTGCGACTTGTACTGGGTCAGCACACAGATGCGCAGCACGTCGGCGTTGACGAGGTTGGACAGGACGAAGTCGACGAGGCGGTAGGTGCCGCCGAAGGTGACCGCGGGTTTGGCGCGGTCGGCGGTGAGCGGCATCAGACGCTTTCCCTCGCCGCCCGCCAGCACGATCCCGAGTACGGAAGGCCCTCCACGACGCATGGCCGCTCCCCTCACCCTGGTAGAACCATGGCTGCCCCAAGGTCGCGCGGGCTAAGCCCCCTTGAGTACCTCCTCGTACAGGGCGACGGTGCGCCGGGCGACCGCGTCCCAGCCGAACTCCCCCACCGCCCGCTCCCGCCCCGCCCCGCCCATCCGCCGGGCCGCCGCCGGATCGCCGAGGATGCTGTCCAGCGCCCGGGCGAGGCCCGCCTCGAAGCCGTCGTCCACGTCCACCAGCAGGCCGGTACGGCCGTGGTCCACCACTTCCGGGATGCCCCCGACCCGGGAGGCCACCACCGGTGTGCCGCACGCCATCGCCTCCAGGTTGACGATGCCGAGGGGTTCGTACACCGACGGGCAGACGAACACGGCGGCGCCGGTGAGGAGTTGGACGACCTCCGCGCGCGGCAGCATCCGCGGGATCCAGAAGACGCCCGCGCGGGACCGGCTCAGCGCCTCGAACAGCTCCCGGAACTCGCGGTCGGTCTCCGGGGTGTCGGGTGCCCCGGCGCACAGCACGACCTGCGCGCCCGGGTCGATCTCCCGTACGGCGCGCAGCAGGTGGGGCACGCCCTTCTGCCGGGTGATCCGGCCGACGAACAGGACGTAGGGGCGGGCGGGGTCGATGCCGTGCCGCAGGAGGGCGTCGGTGCCGTGGTCCGGGCGGTACAGGCGGGTGTCGATGCCGTTGTGCACGACGTGGACCCGCGCCGCGTCCAGCGCGGGATAGTGGGTGAGGATGTCCTCGCGCATCGCGCCCGACACGGCGACGACCGCGTCGGCGGCCTCGACGGCGGTGCGCTCGGCCCAGCCCGACAGGGCGTACCCGCCGCCCAGCTGCTCCGCCTTCCAGGGGCGCAGCGGCTCCAGCGAGTGGGCGGTGACCACGTGCGGGATGCCGTGCAGCAGCTTGGCGACATGGCCGGCGAGGCCCGCGTACCAGGTGTGGGAGTGCACGAGTTCGCGGCCCGCCAGCGCGGCGGCCATCGCCAGGTCCACGGAGAAGGTGCGCAGCGCGTCGTTGGCGCCGTCGAGCGCGGACCAGGGCCGGTGGCGTACGACGCCCACCCCGCGGCCCTCGCCCCAGCAGTGCACCTCCAGGTCCACCAGGGAGGTCAACTCGCGCGCCAGGAACTCCACATGGACCCCGGCGCCACCGTACACGTCCGGGGGGTACTCCCGGGTCAGCAGTCCCACTCGCACCCGACAACCCCCTCGTACCGGCGACAGGTCCCCTCATGGTCGCCCGGATACGGCCCCTGGGGAAGAGCGCGAAGGGCGCGAAGCGCGCGGCGGACGGGTGAAGCAGCAGTCGCCGCAGACCCCGCCGCCCGGCACGCGGTAGTAGAGGCAGCAGCTGCGGCGGCGGAAGCCGGCGGCCGTGCCGGTGCCGGTGGTGCGCAGCAACGGGTGGGCGAAGAGGTCGTCGGTGATGGCGCGGGCCCGTGCCGCCAGGTCGGTACGGCCCTGCGCCCGCGCCCAGCGGTCCAGCTGCCGGGCCGCGCCCGCGAGCGCGGAGCCCGCGTTGCCCCACAGCAGCCCGGCCGCGACCCCGTAACGGTCCGTCAGGGCCTCCCCCAGCGGTTCCAGGTGCCCGTGCAGCACGGCGGCGGCCAGGTCGGGGGCACCGGGCAGCGGGTGTACGCCGGTCAGCCACAGGTCGTCGGGGGCGGACCCCAGGGGATCCCAGCGCAAGCGCCGGGGAGCGAGGTCGGGCAGCCGGCCGTACAGGACCGCGCAGCCGAGGGCCGCCGACCACAGCCGGGCGGCCAGCCCCTGGTGGGCGAGGGAGGCGGCGACCCGTGGTTCGGGGACGCGCAGCCGCCGCGCGACCACGGCGACCCGCGCGGCCAGGGGGTCGTCCTGGCGGTCCGGCGGCGCCGTCGCGTAGGCCTCCGCGAGGGTCGGCGCCGCCGCCGCGGCGGTGTGCAGGACGAAGAAGCCGCCGAGCGGGCGGAGGGCGGCGAGCCGGGGGTCGAGGTCCACGACAGGCAGTAGTACCAGGGGGCACCCGTCCCAAGGATGATCGGGTCGGCGCCGTACTCCATCGGCAGTAGGACGCATTGCGTGCTCAGGGACGACGACGGGAACAGCGCGGACCGGCAGAGTGTTCGGAATGGAAGCCGACCGTACGTCGCACCGGGCTGCGCGCCCCCGCACTCCGCGAAGGAGACGCCGATGAGCGCCCTCGCGCTGTCCGTGCTGTTGTCGGTCGTGTCCGCCCTCGCCTACGCGGGCGGCGCGATCGTGCAGGAGCAGGTCGCGGTGTCCTCTCCCCGCAGTGCGTACATGCCGCTGCGCCGCCCGAGTTGGTGGGGGGCGCTGGCGCTCAACGGTCTCGGGGGCGTGCTGCACGTCGTGGCGCTGGCCTACGGGCCGCTCAGCCTCGTCCAGCCGCTCGGTGCGCTGACCATCGTCTTCGCGCTGCCCATGGCGGCGCTGTTCGTCGGCCGCAGGGCCGGGGCGGCCGCCTGGCGCGGCGCCGTCATGGCCACGGTGGGCCTCGCCGGTCTGCTGTCCCTGGTCGGCTCCTCCGACCCCCACTCCCTCGGCGCGGCCCAGCGGATCGCGGTCGCGCTCGTCACCGGCGGCGCGGTCGCGGCGCTGACGGTGGCGGGACTGACCGCGCAGCGGCATCCGGCGGTGCGCAGCGTGCTGCTCGCCGCGGCCTCCGGCATCGCGTTCGGCATGTCCTCGGTGTTCACCAAGACGGTCGCCGAGGACTGGACCCATGGTCTCGAAGCGGCCGACCTGCCGTGGCTCGCCGCGATAGGGGTGTGCGCGGTCGCCGGTGTCGCGCTGTCGCAGGTCTCCTACCAGGGCGCCGGGCTCGCCGCCCCGCTGTCCACGCAGACCGTGGTCAACCCGGTGCTGGCCGCCGCCGTCGGCATCCTGATGTTCGGCGAGACGTTCCGCTACGGCGACGTGGGCACCGGACTGGCCGTCAGCTGCGGGGTGGTGGCGGCGGGCGGGCTGGTCATGCTGACGACCGAGCGGATCGAGCACACCGGTACGCCCGCGGCGCCGGGCGCGGACCCGGCCGCCGCGCGGGCCGAGGCGCTGCCCGGCCTGCCCCAGCAGCGGGGGCCGGCACCGGCCGAGCCGCAGGCGCCGGGGCCCGCCCCGGACGAGGGCGCGGCCGACGAGCCGGTAGCGCCGGACCTGCTGACGCCGGCTCAGGAGCACGGCGCCGACCCAACCGGGGACGGCAGGCCTGTGCCGTCCCCGGACGGCCCCCTCACACCGACCGCGGACGGTGGCCTCCTGCCCGGGGCCGGCGACCGCCTCCTGTCCGACGCGAACCAGAGCCTCATACCCGCCTCGGACCACGGCCTCCTGCCCAGTGCCGACGACGGCCTCCCGCCCACCCCCGACCACAGCCTCATACCCCGCGCCGGCGACCGCCTCCTCCCCGCCCCCGACCACGGCCTCCTGCCCGGGGCCGGGGGCGGCCTTCTGCCGCCCGCTGCCGGCGGGGACTTCCCGCCGGCGAGGGGCGGCCGTGGGATGAGCGGAGGTTCCGCGGGCGGCGGCGCGGCGGGCGGCGGGCGCGGCGAGCCGCCCGCCGGCCGGGTGCTCGCGGTGCCGTACTCCGCGCTGCCCGGCGGCGTCCTCGTACCGCTGCCGGCCCCGGGCCTGGACCGTACCGGCGTCAGACCTTGACGCCGCCGGCCCGCAGATAGGCCAGCGGGTCGATGTCCGAACCGAAGTCCGGTCCGGTCCGCACCTCGAAGTGCAGGTGCGGACCGGTGACGTTCCCGGTGGCTCCCGAACGGCCGATGCGCTGGCCGGCGGTGACGTCCTGCCCGATCCGCACGGAGATCGCCGACAGGTGGGCGTACTGGCTGTAGCGGCCGTCGGCGTGCCGGATCTCCACCTGGTAGCCGTAGGAACCGCCCCATCCCGCGGCCACCACCTGCCCGGCCTCCACGGCCTTGACCGAGGTCCCGGTCGGCACGAGGAAGTCGACGCCGGTGTGGTAGCCCTTCGACCAGTGCGCGCCCGCCACCCGGTAGCCGGTACCGATGGGGGCGTCGACGGGGGCGACGAGCGTGCGGCTCGTGGTCCTCGTCCGGTGCGGGGCGGGCGTGTGCCCCGAAGGCGCCTTGCGCTTAGGAGCCTTGGGCTCGACGGTGGATCCGCCGCGCAGGCTGAGCCGCTGCCCCGGCAGGATGAGATCCGGGTCGGCGCCGATCGTCGTACGGTTGCCGGCGTAGAGCGTGCGCCAGCCGCCGCGGACGTGGTGGTCCTCGGCGATGCCGGAGAGCGTGTCGCCGTGCACCACGGTGTACATCTCGGCACGCCCGGCCCGCGACTGCGGGGTGGTCTGCGGCCGTACGTCCCGCACGGAGGTCTTCTTCGCGCTCCCCTCGGCCTTCGCCGGCCGGGTCGCGGCACTGTCGGTACGCGTACCGGGCCCGCCGTCCCCCCGTTCCAGCCCGGCCCGCACCGAGCAGACCGGCCAGGCGCCGGGCCCCTGGGCACCGAGCACCCGCTCGGCGACGGCGATCTGCTGGTCCCGGGTGGCGAGGTCGGCGCGCGAGGCGTACCGCGCGCCGCCGTACGCCTCCCAGGTGGACTGGGTGAACTGCAGCCCGCCGTAGTAGCCGTTGCCCGTGTTGATGCTCCAGTCGCCGCTGGATTCGCAGGCGGCGACCTTGTTCCAGGTGGCCGCGTCGGCCGCGTCGGCGGTGCCGGCGGCGACCAGCGGGATCGCGAGTCCGGCGCCGCTCGCCGTGACGGTGAGTGAGGCGCGGTTGATCCTGTTCGGCTGGTACCGGCGATGCCGGCCGCGTACGGCCATGTCCGAATTCCCCTCGGCATGCGTCAGGAGGGGCAAAACTAAGCGCGCCGAACCGGCCATGACAAGACGGAAAACCGGCCTCGCGCGGCGCCCAAGTGGCCGGGAACGGCCCGGCCTTGACCTGACCCGCGGAAGACTGAGGCCGCAGGGGCCGTCGGCGCGTACTCAAGCCCGGCGGGTCTGATGTGCGCTCGCCGGGACGGCACGTCAGGATGGGCGAGGACCCGTACTGTCGGAGCCGTAGTCACGAGGCAACCAGGGAGCAGGCGGCATGAGTACTTCAGCGCAGATCGGTGTCACGGGCCTCGCGGTCATGGGGCGCAACCTCGCCCGGAACTTCGCCCGCAACGGGTACACCGTCGCCGCGCACAACCGTACGGTGGCGCGCACCAAGGCACTGGTGGAGGAGTTCGGGGGCGAGGGCGACTTCATCGCCGCCGAGACCGCCGAGGAGTTCGTGGCCGCGCTGGAACGCCCGCGGCGCCTGGTCGTCATGGTCAAGGCCGGTGAGCCGACGGACGCGGTGATCCGGGAGTTCGCGCCGCTGCTGGAGCCCGGCGACATGATCATCGACGGCGGCAACGCCCACTTCGCGGACACCCGCCGCCGTGAGAAGGCGCTGCGCGAGCAGGGCATCCACTTCGTCGGCATGGGCGTCTCCGGCGGCGAGGAGGGCGCACTGCACGGGCCGAGCATCATGCCGGGCGGCCCGAAGGAGTCGTACGACTCGCTGGGCCCGATGCTGGAGAAGATCTCCGCGAAGGCGAAGGACGGCGCGCCGTGCGTCACGCACGTGGGTCCGGACGGCGCCGGGCACTTCGTGAAGATGGTCCACAACGGCATCGAGTACGCCGACATGCAGCTGATCGGCGAGGCCTACCAGCTGCTGCGCGAGGTCGCCGGGTACTCCCCCGCCGAGATCGCGGAGATCTTCCGTACGTGGAACACCGGCCGTCTCGACTCGTACCTGATCGAGATCACGGCCGAGGTGCTGTCCCACGTGGACGCGGCGACCGGCCGGCCGTTCGTGGACGTGGTGGTCGACCAGGCCGAGCAGAAGGGCACCGGCCGCTGGACGGTGCAGATCGCGCTGGACCTCGGCGTCCCGGTGTCCGGCATCGCCGAGGCGGTCTTCGCGCGCTCGCTGTCCGGGCACGCGAAGCTCCGCGAGGCCTCGCGGGGGCTGGCCGGCCCGAAGGCGGCGCCGCTGGGCAAGCAGGAGGCGGCGGCCTTCGCCGACCGGGTGGAGCAGGCCCTGTACGCCTCCAAGATCGTGTCGTACACGCAGGGCTTCCACGAGATCACGGCGGGCAGCGAGGAGTACGGCTGGGACATCGACCTGGGCCGCATCGCCTCGATCTGGCGGGGCGGCTGCATCATCCGGGCGGCCTTCCTGGACCGCATCCGCGCCGCGTACGACGCCCGCGCCGACCTGCCGAGCCTGCTGTCGGACGAGACGTTCGCCCGCGAGATCGCGGGGGCGCAGGACGACTGGCGCGAGGTGGTGATCTCGGGGGTGCGCCAGGGCGTCCCCACGCCCGGTTTCTCGGCGGCGCTGGCCTACTACGACGCGCTGCGGGCCTCGCGCCTGCCGGCGGCGCTGACGCAGGGGCAGCGGGACTTCTTCGGGGCGCACACGTACCGGCGGGTGGACCGGGAGGGGTCGTTCCACACGCTGTGGGGCGGGGACCGCAGCGAGGTGTCGGCGTAGTTCGCCGTGGCCCGCCGGTTCCGTGTCCGCCCGTAGTTCTCGGTGGGCCTGAAGGGGCGGGGGCAGGGGTGCGTTCGCGGCCGCGGGTTCGTCGTGGCCGCTCGCGCCGCTCCCCGCGCCCCTGGTCTCCGGCCCGGTGCTCTCAGGTGAGCGGGGGACCCGGCTCCGGGTTCGGTACCGGCTCAGGGCCCGGGGGGACCGGGGACGGTGACGGCTCCGGCGGTCCCGGCGCCGGGGGTGGCGGCGGTGACGGGGGCTGGGGGCCCGGCTCCGGCGGGGTGGGGGCGGGGGGTGGCGGCGGGGGCGGTACGGGGGTGGGATAGGGATCCGGGGTGGTCATGATGTCCTCCGGGCGGTCACGGGACGTCGCCCGCTCTGCTGACTGTGGACTCATTCCCCCGCCTTCCCCCCAGCCCGTCGCTCACTCACCCGGCAGGGCGAGCCGGGCGCTCAGAACTGGCCGGGATGGTCCCGCAGCCAGTGCTTCGCGGCCGACAGCAGTTCCGGGGCGGCCGGCGGGGCGACCTCGGGGTGGCGTTCGGCCCACTTGACGACGTACGGGCACAAGGGGGCAACCGGTACGCCCTCGCGCTCGGCGAGGGCGTACAGCTCGCGGGCGAGCGAACCGGCGATGCCCTTGCCCTCGTGGGCGGGCTCGACGATGGTGTGGACGGGGACCAGGGCGCGCCGGGGCGACTCCAGCACGAAGTACTCGATACGGCCGACGACCTCGCCGTCGCCGACGGCCTCCAGGCGGCCCGCCGCCCGGTCGTCGCGGATCTCGGTCTCGCTCACGGGCTCACACGCTCCTGGTCCGGTACGGCCTGGTCGGGCGCCGCCGTCAGGCCGGGCGGGCCTGCGGGCTGCGCTGCTGGTCCGAGCCGGGGACCGGTTCGGACGGGTCGGCACCGAGGGACACGATCCGGTTGCCGCCGTCGACGTGGACCACCCGAGGCCGCAGCTGCCGTGCCTCGGCGTCGCTGACCTGAGCGTAACTGATGATGATCACGAGGTCACCGGGGTGCACCAGATGAGCGGCCGCCCCGTTGATCCCGATGACCCCGGAGCCGCGCTCGCCCTCGATGACGTACGTCTCCAGCCGGGCGCCGTTGGTGATGTCGACGATGTGCACCAGCTCCCCGGGCAGCAGGTCCGCGGCGTCGAGGAGGTCGGCGTCGATGGTCACCGATCCCACGTAGTGCAGGTCGGCCTGCGTGACGGTGGCTCGGTGGATCTTGGACTTGAACATTGTACGAAACACGAAGAAACTCCCGGTCTGTCTGCTCCCTGCCTGCTTTTTGCAGGTCAAGGGCGATGTTCGGAGGCTACAACGTTTGGCATGTGCGGTCAGCTGTCGCAGGGTGTTTGAGGACTCACACCGACCCGTTGCTGACTTCCCAGGGCGCCGGCACTGTCGACCGCCCGAGGAACGCTCGACGGGGCTTACCCCGCACAGCGCGGCGAAGGGACGCCTCACTGCCCAGGCGTTCCGGGTTGTCTCCCACCCAGTGAGCAGCTGCGGGGCGCAGTGTTCCGCGAGTCAGGTCAGTCGGTCCCCCAAGTCCCGGATCTCCTGGGTGAGTTACCCGATTCTCTGGGCCAGTAGGCACGGGGTGATGCGGGTGACCCGCAGCACCGCCTCTTCGCCGGCGAGCCGTGCACAGGTACGGCTGCACCGGTCCATCGACTGAGTTCGCCTGGGCACGCGTGCCCGCCCGCTCAGCAGCGCCCGGGCCCGTTCTGGGCGTCGAGCGATCCGACGTGGCGTGCCGGCGACGGTCGGTCCGGACGGCGCAATTCGCCGTATCCGGCCGCGGTGTCCGCGAACACCTCGATGCTGATCACTGCCCCCCAGAGAGAGCCCGGCAGCCACACGATCGTCCCGGCGCCTCTCCACTCCAAGGACCACCTCCCCCGTCGTCCGACGTCGGCGGGGACGCCGGGCAGGGGACGTACCGGTCATGCTCGTCCGCCTTCCGACCCGACGGTTCATCGCGTCGTCGGCACCGGACCGCGCGGACGGTCAGAACCGTGACGACGCCCGGTCGGCAAACCCCTGTCGAGACACACCCGGCCGGCCCGGTACCAGCAACGCACCATCCCCGGCCGACGGTCGACACAGCGTGAGCAAGACGCCCTGGTCACCGATACCAGGAGTCAGACCCGGCCCCCGAAGGCCGACATCACGTTCGGCCTCGGTACTTCAGCGGCCGTGAGCGCATGCCCGGGCCGTCGGTTCGCCCTGCTCCTCTTGCGTGATCGCGGGCGGGGTCCTCACCGCCCGCGCGACCCGCGAAGCCACCCCGGCACCAGCGGCGGTCGCCGCGGCTGCGGATGCCCTCCTGTCCCGGGGCCGGGGCAGCGGGCAGATGAGACGGTTGCCGACCGTTGGATCACCCTGTCCCGTTCTCCGGGTACCGTCAGCGTATGAGTCATCCGCACCCCGAGCTGAAAGCCGCCCCGCCCCTTCCCGAAGGAGGGCTGCGGGTCATCGCCCTGGGC